>JABFXY010000160.1 GCA_013361525.1 Polyangiaceae bacterium
GCATGCATTGCAGCCGCTTGCGAAGACGTGGAATGCCCCGACGGCGAACATTGCGTCGCGACGAGCGGCGCATGTGTAAGGGATTGCGACGGCGCGACGTGCCCGCTCGGCCAAGTCTGTGAAGGTGGTGTTTGTGTACCCGGCTCGACGGGCGAGGGCGGCGGGACGGGTGAGGGCGGAGCGGTGTTCGCCGGCTCCGGCGGTGGAAGCGCAGGCGGCGGCGGCAGCGCGTCCAATGGTGGTGCGCCGGCGACCGGTGGCGGCGGCGCGTCCAGTGATGGTGGTGCGGACGGCGGCAGCAGTGACGGCTGCGATTGCGCGATGGGTCGCGGAGCCAACACACGTTCGTCGGGTGCGTTCGGGCTCCTCGCGGGTGTGGCGGCGCTCGTGTTGTCCCTGCGCCGCCGCCGTTGATTACAGGTTCTCGATCGGCTTCTTCGTCGGAGGTTGTGGCGTGCTGACGGCCGGTGGCGGCTGCGGCACCGCGACTGCACCCATCATGTGAACTTCCGGGCCGGGGTCCGGGAGCGGCTTCGGCTTCGGCTCCGGCGCGACCTCCCCCATCAGAATTCGGTGTGAGGTGTCGATCTGCTCTGCTGACGCGGTCGGTTCCGGCTGTTGCGGGATCGCCGTCGCATGGACGCGCGCGGACATGTCGACCCCGAGATCGTCGTCGGCTTCGTCTTGCCAGGTTGCGTCGGCGGTCGCGTCCTCGGTTCTTTCGGCGTTCGCCGACGCATCGGCGCGCACCTTCCAAAGCAACGCGGAAGCGGCGAGAAGCCCACCGCCGAAGACGGCAGCCCGCCGCTGGCGCTTCGCCTTATCGCGCGCGCCGACGGGGCAATCGCTCGTGATCACGGACCCATCGGCCCTGCGCGCCATGCGCACGCACGCTTCACCTTTCGAGCGGAGCAGCGACTCGGCCTCGTCGCGCGTCATGTTCCGTAGGTCGTAGACGTGCTTTTCGCAGATGCCGCAGAAGCGGACGCGATCGTCCCCTTCCATCTTTTGCCAGTCGGCTTTGCACGGTGACGCGATTCGGAGATCTTCGAGGAACGATGGGCTGTCCGGGCTCATGGTTCACCTCTGACGGGCGAGCTCTCCCGCGGATCTGGCGGCGGGTGAAAAATCGCGCGCGCGAGAAAAAACTGCGCGGGGGAGAAAACAGATGTGTCCAAGCATCGATGAAGATCGCACCCGAGCGCGTAAGTGACCGCATGAAAGGTTCACCCCACATGTGCGGTCACGCGAGATGACGTCGGCGCGTGCGCCGTGGCATGCTTCGGCGCGCCGAACTTCGCTCGGGTGAAGGTCGGGCGCCAGTCATGGGCAAAGATGGCCAGAAGGGAGGGGAAAGCGACCGCTTTCCCACCACACGTCGCTCCGCGATCTTTGCGCTCGCGAGCGACGACCCGGCGGAGCGTGCCCGATCCTTCGAGCGCATCGCGCACGCGTATTACAAGCCCATCTACAAATACGCCCGCGTGAAATGGCGCAAGACGAGCGAAGAGGCCGAGGACATCGCGCAAGAGTTCTTCGCGCGGGCGCTCAAGCGCGGGACTTTCGGCGCCTACGATCCGTCGCGTGCGCGCTTCCGAACCTTCATCCGCACGTGTGTCGACCGCTTCATCGTCGATGACCGGCGAGCGACGCGCGCCGTGAAGCGAGGCGGCGGTATCCCGTCGATGCAGCTCGACGTTGCCGACGCGGAAGCGGAGCTCGCGCGCGCGAGCCTGCCCGCCGACGCACCGCTCGACGACTACTTCGACGCGGAGTGGATGCGGCACCTCATCACGATGAGCGTCGAATCGCTCCGCGAAGAGTGCGATCGCAAGCGCAAGCAACAGCACTTTCGCTTGTTCGAGCGGCTGCATCTCGAGCCGCAGGGTGAAACTCCGTCCTACGCAGAGCTCGCCAAAGAGACGGGCATCTCCGTGATGGACGTGACGAATCGTCTTTCGTACGCACGGCGGGAGTTCCGTCGCATCGTGCTCGACACGCTGCGCGAGATCACCGCGACCGAGGAAGAGTTCGTCAGCGAAGCGCAGGCCGTGCTCGGGATACGGCCTTGAGGTTCCTGACCGACGCGGTAATCGACGGGCTCCGCCGGATGCACGTCGACGACGTCATCGGGGGACGCTTCGAGCTCGATCGAGAAGTCGGGCGGGGCGGAATGGGCACCGTCTACCGCGCCTACGATCTCGTGACCGGCGGTGTCGTCGCATTGAAGCTTTTGCGCGAAGAGGGGGCGTCGGACGCTCAACGTTTCGCGGCCGAAGCGAAGATCCTCGAAGAGCTGCGTCACCCGCACGTCGTCGAGCATGTCGCCCACGGCATTACCGAAGACGGCGAGCACTACCTCGCAATCGAATGGCTGGAAGGTGAGAGCCTCTCTCAGCGGCTGCGTCGCGAAGAGCTCTCGGTACCGCAGGCGATAACGCTCGCGCGCGTCGTCGCCGGCGCGCTCGGCGCGGCCCACGCGCGAGGCATCGTTCACCGCGACGTGAAGCCGAGCAATCTGTTCCTCCATCGCGGTGACGTGACGAGCGCGAAGGTTCTCGACTTCGGCATCGCGCGCCTCGCGAGCGGTTGGGCGCGTATCACACGGACGGGTGAGCTCGTCGGCACGCCGGGCTACATGGCCCCCGAGCAAGCCCGTCGATCGCACGATCTCGATCCGCGGGCCGACGTGTTCTCGCTCGGATGTGTGCTGTACCGATGCGTCACGGGACGCGACGCATTCGAGGGCGACGATGTGCTCTCCGTGCTCGCGCAGCTCGTCTTGGACGAGCCGGTTGCTCCCCGCGAGCTCGTTCGTGATCTACCTGATGAGCTCGACTGGTTGATTCGCCGGATGCTCGCGAAGTCTCCGGCCGACCGTCCGCGCGACGGGGCCCATGTCGCCGCGGAGCTCGCAGCCATCGAGGCGTTGGAGGACGGCACCGCTTACGCGCGGCGACGTATGACACCACCCGCGTTTTCGGCCATCACGACGGAGGAGACGCGCCTTTCCTGCGTCGTCATTGCCGGCGCCCCGTCAACGGTCGGATTGGACGGCGTCGACTCCGCCTCCTACGCAGCCTTACGCACGGCGATTGCGCAGACAGGCAGTGAGCTTTCGATCCTCGCGGACGGGTCGCTCCTCGTATGCGTGGCGCCCGAAGGAACCGCGACCGATCAGGCGACGCTCGCGGTTCGAGCTGCAATCGCGATTCAATGCGCGCTACCACGTGCGTCCATTGCCGTCGCGGCCGTGCGCGCGATCCCGCGCGCGACACGGCTGCTCGGGGAAGCTGCACCCGGCGTGATTCGGCTCGACGACGCCGTCGCCGGGCTCGTCAGGGGGTCGTTCGAGATCGCAATGGTCGATGGTGGGGCGATCCTTGCGGGTGATCGAGCCGGCCTCGAGACACCGCGCACGTTGCTCGGAAAGGCGACCCCGTGTGTCGGACGTGAGCAGGAGCTCGCGCTGTGCGGATCCATCTTCGAGGTGTGCCGCTCGGAGCCCGAAGCGCGCGCCGTCTTGATCACCGCGCCTGCCGGCTTCGGCAAATCGAGGCTGCGCCAGGAAGTCCTCTCCCGGCTCGACGGCGAGGTGCGTCCCGTCGTGTGGCTCGGGCGTGGTGATGCCGTCAGCGCGGGCGCTCCCTTCGGCCTCATTGCCCCGCTCCTGCGCCGGCTTTGCGGTATTCGCGATGACGAGCCCCTCGAACGGCGCCGCAACAAGCTCGACGCGCGCGTCGGTCAGCGCGTCGCCCCGAGCGAACGCGAGCGCATTACGGAGTTTCTCGCGGAGCTCGTCGGCGCGCCGTTCCCGAACGACGCGAGCGTGCGCCTTCGTGCCGCGCGTAGCGACGTCATGTTGATGGGCGATCAGGTGCGCCGAGCTTGGGAGGACTTCGTCGAGGCGGAGCTGTCTGCGGGCCCGATCGCGCTCGTCCTCGAAGACATTCATTATGGTGACCTTCCGAGCCTGAAGCTCGTCGATGCTGCGCTTCGGCGCCTGCATGACCGCCCACTGTTCGTGCTCGCCCTCGGTCGTCCCGACGTCGACGACCGTTTTCCGAAGCTGTGGTCCGAGCGCGGGGTCGATCGCATTCAGCTGGCCGGGCTTCGTCCAAAACCAGCGGAGCGGCTCGTTCGAGCGGTTCTCGGTGACGATATCGATTCGGGCGTCGTCGACGACCTGGTGAGGCGCGCCGGCGGCAATGCGTTTTATCTCGAAGAGCTGATCCGCGCCGTCGGCGGGGGCCAGCATCGCGATCTTCCGGAGACGGTGCTCGCAATGGTGCAGTCCCGTCTGGAAGCACAGGAGCCCCAAGCACGGCGCGTGCTCCGAGCGGCGAGCGTCTTCGGTCGCGTCTTTTGGGCGGGTGCCGTCGCAGCGCTCGTCGGCGGAACGGAGGGCGGCACCAGCGTCGCCGGCCACCTCGTGAAGCTCTGCGAGGCCGAGCTCATGACCCGCCGATACGAAGGCAAGTTCGCGCAAGATACGGAGCTCGCTTTTGGTCACGATCTACTCCGAGAAGCGGCCTATGCGACGCTGACCGAAGACGATAGAAGGCTCGGTCATCGCCTCGCGGCCGATTGGCTCGAGGCTGCGGGTGAGCCGGATCCACTGGTATTGGCGGACCATCGAGAGCGCGCTGGCGAGCCCGGGCGTGCGATTGCCTTTTATCACCGCGCCGCGGAGCACGCGCTCGAGGGCAACGATTTCGCGTCTGCCGTCGAGCGCGCGCGCCGAGCGATTGCGTGCGGCGCCGTCGATAAAGAGCTCGGCTCGTTGCACCTGCTTCAAGCCGAAGCGCTCAAATGGCTCGGTCAGACGAACGAGGCTGCAAGCGCGGCGCAATCAGCGATGTCGTATCTGCCGCGCGGGGGCGCAGATTGGTGCACGGCGGCGGGGGAGGTCGCGCTCACCTATGCGCGTCGAGGCGACACGGACGAGCTCCGCGCAACGGCGGAAGAGCTGCTCACCGAAGCTCGAAGCGGACGCGCAACGGATGATGCCGCGACGGCTGCGGCTTCGGCTCGCGTCGCCGTGAGCTTGTCCTTTGCAGGCAGCTACGAGCTGGCCGAGGCGCTCGTCGAGGTCGCCGATGCGGCAGCGACGCGTTGCGGTCCCGACCCCGTCGCGCATTCGTGGCTCACCGCGGCGCGCGCTCATCAAGCTCTGGTTGCAGGCGAGCCGGCGCGTTACCTCGAGCTTCTCAGCGCGTTTGCGGTGTACCTCGATCAAAGCGGCGAGACGCGTCGCGCCTGCAACAACCGAATCAACGTCGGCTACGCCTATAACGAGCTCGGTGCGTTCGAGCGCGGTGCAGAGGTATCGCGCGAAGCCCTCGTCGAATCCGAGAGAATGGGGCTGCGCTTTCTCATCGCCTCCTCGAAGCACAACCTCGGGCGCTCGCTCGTTCACCTCGGCGGGGTCGACGAAGCGCTGCGGCTCGATCACGAGGTCATCGAGGAATTCCGCACCCAAGGAGACCGACGTGCGGAGGGCGGCGCGCGCGTCTATCATGCCTCCGCGCTCCTCGTCGCCGGCCGGAGCGAGGAGGCGCTTTCCGAAGCGCGAGCGGCGGTGGAGCTCCTCGAAGCGGCGCCGCCTTATCGAGGATTCGCGCTTGCGGTCCTCGCAGACATCGAGCTACGAAGCGGCGATCTCCAATCAGCCACCAGGCACGCAGCCGAAGCGCGCGCGCTCCTCGACAAGGTCGAGCGCCTCGAAGAAGGGGAGGCGCTCGTTCGGCTCGTGCACGCGGAGACTCTTCATGCGAACGGCGAGCTCGACGAGGCACGTGCCGCGATCGACGTCGCACGACGTCGATTGCTCGCTCGCGCCGACAAGATCGAAGATCGCTCACTTCGGGAGAGCTTCCTCACCCGCGTCCCGGAAAACCGTCGCACCCTCGAGCTCGCCGTAGCGTGGGGTATTGCGTAGAAGTGCGCTGTTCTGCGGGATAACAGCGTATATTCGACCCGTGCGACGCTTTGTCCTCGGCGCTCTCGTGTTCCTCTCCGCATGTGGTAATCGCAAGAGCGATCCACCCGTCGAGCCCGAGCCTCCGAGTCAGGAGGAGACGATCTATTGCGCGGAAGTCGTGCTGACGAAGCAGGGCCACGTTTGTGCGGGGTCACCTCTGCCTGCTGAGGCGTTCGCACATCGAATCGAGACGAGGGTGCTTCGAGCCGCGGCCGGCAAGGTGACCCGCGTCGAGCGCAGGACCGGGCGCGGAGCGCTCGTCGAAGACGACGATGGGATCGCTACTTGGGATGTCGAATACCAGGGTGACGTCGTCGCGCGTCTCACGGCCAAACGACAGAGCGGCGCGGTCAGCTACGTCATCCATATCGACGAAGGCGGGCAACACATGCTCTATCGAGACCGGTTTGGCAGGCCGAAGCGCGTCTGGGATACCGACGTCGTCGAGCAGCGGATCTCGTTCGACGCACGTGGCTTTCCGGAGACATCGAAGTACTTCGACATCGAGGGCAAGCCGACGCAGGACGAATGGGGGGCTTATGCGCGGCGCTATGTCCGCCGAGACGACGGTGCGCGCCTCGAGTCCACGATCCTCGATGCCGCGTTGAATCCCATGGTCGGGTTCGAGGGCTCCGCGACGATACGCGACGATCGGGACGAGCGCGGGCAGCTCCTCGGCCAGGGCCATTTCGATGCCGAAGGTCGGCCGACGGTGTCTTCGTATGGCGCACACCGTTTCGAAGGGACGCTGGATTCGTGGGGAAACTACCGTGGCAGCGATTTCTTTGGTCTCGCGGGGGAGAAGGTCGCGGACGCTCGAGAGAGCTTCGCGTGGCGCAACACCGTCGACGATGGCGGTTGCATTACCGAGCACGTGCGGCTCGGTGCCGACGGCAAGCCCGCTGCAGGTCGTGACGGATGGGCAAAGAACGCGAGGGTGTGCGACGAGACGGGGCGGGCGATCGAATGGCAATACTTCGATTCAGAGGGTCGGCCGCGGTCGCCGGACAAACCGGGTGGCTATACGCGAGTTCGCCTGGAGCTCGACGACCGTGGCCGCCACGTCGGAAAACGCTATTGGGATGCGCAAGGCAACCCAGACAGGCCGATCAGCTTCGAGGCGCGTAAGCTCGACGACGACGACCGCGTGCTCGAGATGTGGATGCAGGGGCCCGACGGGCACCTCGCCGCAGAAAAGAACAGCCGCGTCGCGCGCGAACGGCACGTGTACGACGGCTTCGGGCAAGATACCGAGACGAGTTATTTCGATGTCGACGATCGACCGACGGACCACAGGTTCGGCTACGCGAAGGTCACCCGTCGCCACGACGAGACCGGCAAAGTCGTCGAGGAGCACTTCACCGACGCCGCTGGAGCGCCGGTCGTCGTCTATCAAACCCGACTGCTGGGCATCCGATTCGGTGAGAAATCCGGGCGCTCCCGCGACGAGGCGCTACATGACGCGCGCGAGGCCGTCGAACGCATCCGCGGAGGAATGGAGTTCGAACGAGCCGTCCTCGACTACGGCGATCGCGCTCTGCATCGCGCGCGAGGGAAGCGGCCGAAAGCCGCCGCGAGCTACTTCGTGAAGCCGATCGCCGAAGCCCTCGCAACGATGAAAGTCGGCGACGTCAGCGACGTCTTGGAGGGGCCGACCAACATGTTCATCGTGAAGCGAGAGGAGTGACTCGACTCCGGCTACTTCAAAACCCGCAGCTGAGCTGGAAGTCGACCGAGTCCGAGGTTCCGTCGCTCCAATCCACCGAGAACGTTCCGGACTGGCCGCAGAGCGAGCAAACGAACGAAGAGTCGCCGGGCGTCGCGACCTTCGCGTGCTCGAGCGAGATCGTCGAGCCCCCTCCGACTGCGCCGCTCGAGGTGGGGGAAAGGCTGATCGGAAAGACCCAACCCTCCATCGGGTTCGCAAACACGATATCGGCCGAGACGATGTCGAGGCTCGCCGGTTTGGTGCCGTCGTTTCGATACTCGATGAACACGGACCCGGAGATCGGATCGGGGCCGACCTCGGGCATACAATCGGCGAAGAACTTCACCTCTACGACCCTCGCGTCGAGGCTGCCGCCCGGGTCCGCTCCGCCGTTCGCCGATGACGTCGTCGGGAAGTCGCCGCCCGCTCCGCCGTCATTCGAGCCGCCGCCCGCGCCGTCGTCTCCCGGGTCCTCGCCGAACACGACGTTCGCGCCACAACCACTCAAAAGAACCGTAAGCAGGATGGTCCAGCGATTCATTGCTCAGCGGTCATAGCGCATTTTTCGCGCGAGGCCGGCTCAGATTCACTCAACAGCGCGCGGGCGCAAGCCCCGATCACGAAGGTTCGCGCGCGGGCAACCACATCTTGGTAACTCGCCGGATCGAGCTGACCGTGTGCGCGCCATGCCGCCGGGTCGACCTTTGCGGGCGCGATGGCTCCGGGGCCGACGACGAAGGGCTCTGCGAAAGTGCGTTCGATGGCTTTACGCCACGCGGCGTGCCTCTGCTTCAGGGCCCACGCGATCGTCTGCCACGCGAGCTCCGCGTGACGAGCCTCGTCCTCGGCGATCTCGCGCAGCGCCTCACGTACGCCGGGATCTTCTGCTTGGTCGGCAGCGCGCGCCGCGAGCAGTGCCGCGATCGTCTCGCCGACGCACCCTTCACGAATCGTCGCAGCCAAGATGTCTTCCGCGGTTCGCTGCGTCGGGTTCGGGTCATGGCAATCGAGCGCTTTCGGCCCGATTGCGCGGCCGGCATACCGCGACGCGAGCGAAAAGCAGAGCTCCGCGTGACGGATCTCGTCGCCCATTGCGCGTTGTGCTGCGCGCACGAGCGACGCCGGTGCACCGAGGCTCAACAGATCGAGCGCAAACCTCGCGAAGCTCGCGACCGACGCGTGCTCCATCAGCCCATTCGATGAAAATGCGTCGGACAAGGCCAGGCGTGTCGTCTCGTCGAGCTCGACGCTGCTACGAGCGGACTCGGTGACCCAATCGTCGCGGGACGCGAGACTCGCCGTCCGCGCTTCACCGAGGACGGTGAAGGGCCGGCCCATGCATTCGGAGTAGTAACCGACGACCGCCGTGTAACAGCATTGGTCGATAACCGAAGGGTCGGGGCCACACGCGACATAATCCAATGTTTGCGTGTCGCAGCAGAAGTCGTCGCAGTTTTCACCCTCGAGGATGTACGCGAGCTCCGAATACACCTCCGGCGTGGATGCGGCGAGACACGTGCCCTCGAACATCGAGATGCATTGGTAGACGGCGCTCTGCTCCGGGGCCGGCACGACGTCGCACGGGAAATCGACGGTCGTACCACCTGCGCCCTCGCCGCCGGACGCGCCCGCGCCACCTTGGTGCGTGGAGCTGCCGCCCGCGCCACCCTCACCCGAAGGCTCGTCGAACACGACGTTGGCGCCGCACCCGCCCGCAGCGACGACGACGGCCGAGAGGCCCATGCTGCCGAGCAAGCGAGCTGCGAATTCGCGAAACGCAGCGGGCGCGTCGGACGACGTTCGGTAAGACATGACGTTCGTGCTCCTGTGCCCGATTATCCACCGAAACGCGAGGAGAGGACCGTGCATTCGATTGGCATCTTGGCGCACAGCGCTGACGGCGCTGCGCTCTGCTTTCTCGAGATGTGTCGTGCGGCGGAGCGCAGGCTCGGTGCGCACGAGCATCCGGAGATCACGCTCTCGATCCTCCCGATGGGGCCGGTGCTCGATGCTTGGGAGCGAATGGATCTCGCGACGATCGTCGCGTATCTGGGGCGTACCGCGGATCGCCTCGCCGCGGCAGGTTGCGCGTTTTTCGTCTGCCCCGACAACACGGCCCATATCGCGCTCGAGGAGCCGGGCACCGCGCTTCCGCTGCCGGGGCTACACATCGCGGACATTGTCGCGCAGCGCGCCCGAACCGATGCGCGAACGCGCGTCGGCCTCCTCGGCACACGCTGGACGATGGAGGGCCCTGTCTACGCGCGAGCGCTCTCCCGCGCGGGCATCGAAATGAGAGTCCCGCCGGACGCGCAGCGAGCGCGGGTCGACGCCATCATTTTCGACGAGCTCTGTCGCGGCATCATGACCACCTCTTCGCGCGATGAATACGTGCGCATCATCGAAGGGCTGCGTGATGACGGCTGTGGCGCCGTCATCCTCGGCTGCACCGAGATTCCTCTGCTCGTGACGCCCGAGGTGTCGCCTTTGCCGACGCTCGACTCCACGCGGCTCCTCGCGCAAGAAGCCGTCGCTGTCGCCGCGGGGGATCGCCCGTTGCCGCACTGGCGAGGTGGTCCCGATATGTGACGTGTCTCACTCGGGCAGGCCGCCCACACATTCGTCGATGCGATCGCGCTGGACGCCACATTGCGCGCGCCAGCCGCAACCCGCGAAATCGAGACACTCCATATACGCATCCATCTCGTCGTCGCATTCGTTCTCACGGGCGAGCTCTTCGAGATCTTCCCCGTCTGGCTCGCAATCTCCCCCGACGGGCGGACATGTCTCGGCCCCGCAATCGTTCGGACCACACTCCTCGAGCGCGTTGCAGATCCCCTCGACCGTCGGTCCACATCCGGCGAGCACCATTGCGAAGGACAGCGCCAGCATTCGTGTGGTCACGGCGCACCTCCGATTCCTCCAGTGCCGGCACCGCCGATACCGCCACCCGCACCTCCTGCTCCGCCTGCACCACCCACCGACGCTCCTCCGGTGCCCGCTCCTCCGCCTCCGAGTGCGCCGCCGCTGCCGCCGGCGCCTCCGCTGCCGCCGAAGCCTCCGGTGTCGGAGCCACCCGCCCCGGCGCCACCGTTGGAGCTCCAACCACCGTCGCTCGACCAGCCGCCGTCGTTCGACCAGCCGCCGTCGTTCGAGGTGCCTCCATTCCCCCATGAGCCGCCGCCGTCGGCTGCCCGCAGGACGCAGGTGCAATCACGTTCGACGCGATCGGCTTCGAATGGGTTGTCGGCGGGAACGATCCGCTCGGTGCAGACGCGTTCTTCGTTACCGGGGCAGCCCGGACCACATGCCAAGCTCGGTGTCAGCGCGAAGGACGCGCCGGTGCAAAGCAGCACTGACGAAAGAAATGCAGCTCGCATAGGGACCTTCGAAGACAAGCGGTTGAGTCGTCGAAGGAACGGAGCAGGCAATCCGCGGACCACTCGCGATTACCGCGCCTTTATGGCTCGGCGCGTCGTTCGGCATGACGTCGCGATCAGACCGCGATTCGTTCAGCCGAGTCGCGCTCCAGGTCGGCGATCACGTGATCCCGCCGCTCGCACGAATGATCTCCCCGGTCACGGCGACGTTCACGCCGGAGCACAAGAAGACGATCGTCGGGACGACCTCCTCGGGCGTCAGGATCCTTCGAATCGGCGATGTGCGCTCCATGTGTGCTCGATGCTCCGCCGGGATTCTCGCGGCATTGCGCTCCGTCAGCGTGAAACCGGGCATGACGACGTTCACGAGGATTCCAGCCGGTCCGAGCTCCTTCGACAACGTCTTCGTGAGGCCGTGCATCGCGGCCTTCGCCGCCGCGTAGGGTCCTGCACCGGCCATCCCATCTACAGCAATGGCGCTCGACACGTTCACGATGCGGCCCCACCCGCGAGCCCGCATCGTCGGAAGGACCGCTTGGATTGCGGTATACGCGCCCTCCGCGTTTGCTCGGAAGAGCGCTCTCCATTCATCGCCGGGAAGCTCTTCGAATGGCGGCATGTTCCAGGGCAGTCGCGTTCCCCATTGCACCGCGTTGTTCACGAGCACGTCGATGCCGCCCCATCGCGCCACGACTGCAGCGACGGCGGTGTGGATGGACTCTGCGGATCCGAGATCGAGCTCCAGCGCGATGGCCTCTCCGCCGGCTCGCTCGATGATGTCGACGACCGCTTGGGCCTTGTCGCGATGGTCCTTGTACGTGACGGCGACGCGCGCACCTTCACGCGCGAACGAGAGCGCGGCAGCCCGGCCGATTCCTTGTGAGCTTCCCGTGACGACGACGACTCGACGTTCCAGCTGTAGATCCATGTCGAGCGGATAGCGCGCACCGCTACCTTCCTATTGGAAGGAACGGACATTCGATGAAGAAACGTCAGGCACCTTGAATGCTCGGTGGCGGCGCGACACATTGCGCCGGTGACCTACGCTGTCGAGATCATTCAAGCGTCCCCCGCGCTCGGTGCATTCGTCGACGAGATCCGCGTGCTTCGCCATGTTCCCGGGCCGGCGATGCGGGTCGAGCGGTTTCCCGATGGCAGCGCGAGCCTGCTGTTCCGCGCGCTCGGAGCTGGTCGCGGGGACGTTAGCGTCGCCGGTCCGCGCACGCGCGCGCTGTTCAAAAACGCGCCGCCTTCGGAGCTCGCAATCGCGGTCCAGTTCAAACCCGGCTCGGCGCTGCCCGTCTTCGGCATTCCGGTGAACGAGCTCACGGACCGAATCGTGCGGCTCGAAGCCGTTTGGGGCGACGCCGCGCAGCCTTTGCTCGATGCCATGCTCGAGACGAGCGACACGAAGACCATCCTGCGCGCGCTCGAGGCGGCGTTGCTCGCGCGCTCGCGCCGGACCGGCGAGTCTACGTCTGCCACGTTGGCTCGACGCGCAGCCCGCTTGATCGCGGACCGCGTGCAATCGACACCGATGAATGACCTCGCCGCCGAGCTCGGTGTGACGGCGCGCCACCTGCGGCGTGCTTTCGTCGAGACGGTGGGCGTCGGGCCGAAGGAGTTCGCGCGGATGATGCGATTGCAGCGCGTTCTACGCGTGGCCGACACGCCGAACCGAAGCTGGTCGGCCCTCGCCGTCGAGGCTGGTTACTACGATCAGGCCCATTTGATCGGCGAGTTTCGCGCCCTCGTCGGGACGACACCCGCCGCGTTCTCGAAGCGCGAGCCTGCTCCGTCGCTGCGTTGGTAGCTCGGTGCTCGATGCGAATCGTTCGAATCGAGAGCCCGACCGATTGTGACGCGTGATTGCCCCGTATACGGCGGGCGACGGGCCGTTATCATCTCCGAAGATGACATCGATCCGACGTGCCCCGTCGATGGACGCGTACATCGCATCGCTGCCGCACGGACTCAGCTCGTACAGCGGCTGCCAGCAGAAGGCGATCATCCTGAGCCAGTTCATCGGGCCGACGCCCGCGAGCGAGATCGCGCCGGCGTTGCCGCCCGAGCTCGCGAGTCTCGTCCTCGATCCGCCGCTGGCGACGGAATGGATCGCCGAGGTGAAGACGACGGCGATCTACCTCGCCCTGCGCGACGCGATGGGCTCCGACGACGCGTTCGTCGCGCATGCTTACGCGATGAATCGTCGATTGTTGGCGCGCCCGGTCTATCGGATCCTGTTCGCGCTGACATCTCCCGAAACGGTTCTCCGCGGTGCGACGGCCCGCTGGGGGCAAATGCATCGAGGCACGGAGTTGCGTCCTCACAAGGTCGTCGAGGGCGAGGCGGTGTTTCGGCTCACGTTCCCGCCGGGGTTGGTGCCGGCGATCCTCGCGCGGGCTTATACGACCGCGTACCGCGCCGCGATCGAAATGGCGGGTGCGATCGACGCGACGGTCACCTTCGCGGACCAGACCTCCACCGGATGCACCTTTACGGCGCATTGGCGAAGATCCTGACTTCGCCCAGCCGAGATTACGACAGGCGATCCAGCGACTCTCGAATGGCGCGCCTCAATGCTTGGCGCCGTGTGAACACGGCCGAGATATGCCCCGACAGCTCGAAGCGAAGGGCGCTTCCACGCCAATGTCGGGCGAGTCGCTCGGTCTCGCGACGGGGAACGTAGCCGTCGAGCGTCATGGCGACGATGCTCGCGGCCCGCGGCTCGAGCGGAAGCGGTAGCCGGCAGAGGTCGGCGCGATCGAAGACCGACGCGAGGCGCGCTCGTCCCTCGTCACCGGCGCCGAGCGCGTCGAACGCGACGGAGCGTGAGAGAAGGCCGGCGGTATAGACGGGTGCTGGTGACCCGCCCGCCGCGAGCGCAGCGACGGCCACGCGCTCCCCCGACAAGGCGCCGACGAGCGCTGCCATGAACCCACCCATGCTGTAACCGGCAACGGCGACGCGCGCATAGCGAGCCCGCATCCACCGCAACAGGACGATTGCCTCGTCCATCGTCGCGAGATGCATCTTGGTTTGATCAGAGACGTATCGAAGATTCGCGTCGACGGCGCCAATTGGGCGGCGTGTTCCGTAATAAGGATTTTCCAGGAACACCATGTCGACGCCTTGCGCGACGAGCGGGGCGTGAATGCTCGTGCGAAGTCCATAACCCTCTTCCCGCGAGCCCGCGAGAACGAGGCATGCCGCACGGTTCGTCGATCGCGACATCCAGCGAAACTGCGCCCGCCGAATGGTCTCCGGAAGGTCCTTCGCGGGGGAGGTGAACCAGCCGTCGCGCACGACGAGCTCGTCGGTCGCGACCGGCTCGCCCAGCGTCGGCTCGATGTCGGGGACCGCGCGGGGGTCGACGCTCTCGGGCGTAAAGCGATCGATCGACGACGGGTCGCCCCAGCCGTCGCGGAACATCATGGCCTTTCGTGCGGAATAGGCGCTGAAGAGGTAATCGACCGGATGCGGGACCATGCGCGCGAGACGCTAGCTCGTTCGAATGGCATGGGAACCCGTGATGCAGCGCCCACATGGAGATATGGCCGAATCATGACTTCGAGGTCGCTTCTGTCATTCGACGCCGTTCCAACCCTCGCGCTCTTCCTCGACGTCGTGGAGGCGGGGTCTTTCTCGGCCGCGGCGCGGCGGCGCGGGCTCACGACCTCCGCCGTCAGCAAACGAATCGCGCAGCTCGAGGATCGCTTGGGCGCTCCGCTCCTGCATCGCACCACGCGCCGGCTCGCGCTCTCCGACGCCGGGCTTCGTCTCCGACTCCATGCCGAGCGCGCGTTGCGCGAGCTCGAAGAAGCCGAAGGCGAGATCGGCGAGCTGTCGCGTGCTCCGCGAGGGCTGCTCCGTGTCGCGACGAGCGTGAGCTTCGGTCAGATGCATATGGGCACGCTCGCATCCGAGTTCGTCGCTCGGCATCGCGACGTGACGATCGAGCTGTCGCTCGAGGAGCGGTTCGTCGATCTCGTCGCGGAGCGGTTCGATCTCGGCATCCGATGTGGCACGCCCGGGGATTCTTCGCTCAAGATCCGACGGCTCGCTCCGTCGCGGCGCGTCCTCTGCGCATCTCCCGCCTATCTGCGCGAGCGAGGTGAACCGAGCTCTCCCGCCGATCTCGAGCTGCACAATTGTCTTCGCCACGCGCTCGAGGACGCGGGGCGAACATGGGTCTTCGACGCAAGACCCAAACCGGTACAGGTGCGCGTAAGGGGGACCCTGAGGGCCGACAACGCGCTCGTGCTTCGCGACGCCGCCATCAAGGGGATCGGCATTGCTTTGCTTCCGAACTTCCTCGTTGCGGACGATGTTCGCGCCGGACGATTGCACATCATCCTCGACGGATTGGCCGCCAAGGCCGGTCATATCTATGCAGTCCAGCCCCCGAGCCGGCAGCCGTCGCGCCTCGCGCGCGCATTCATTGCGCACCTCGCCGAGCGGCTGCCCGCCCTGATTGGCCGGCTCTGAAGAACCTACCAGTGGCCCGTCGTCATTCCACCGTCCACGGGGAGGACGACGCCGGTCACGAAGCGTGCGCTCGCGAGATAGATCACGGCGTCGACGACATCCTCCGGTTCCCCGATGTGGCCCATCGGTTGACCGCCCGCGAGGGCTTCGTACCCTGCGGGGGGCCCGATCAGCGGCGTCTTGATGGTCCCCGGCGCCACCGCATTGACGGTTATCTGCTCGGGGGCGAGCTCCAGAGCCAGCGATTGCGTCAGCCCATTGACCGCGCTCTTGACCGCCATGGCGACGCTCGCCGGAATCGATGCGAACGGCTGCAACGCGAGTGCGGCCGAAACGTTCACGATGGCGCCGCCGCGCCCTCCGCGGCGGAAATCGCGCACGGCCGCTTGGGAAGCGAGCACGAGCCCACGCAAGTTCGTCCCGACGAGCAGGTCGAGGTCCGCCGGCTCGTAATCGCAGAAGGGCTTGCCGACGAAGATGCCCGCGCTGTTGACCAGCACGTCGACACGCTGAAATCGCTCGCGTGTTACCTCGAAGGTGCGGTCGACCGTGCGCACATCCGCAATGTCGCCCGCGACGCCCGCCGTGCGCTCCGAGGCATCGAGGCCTTCGACCACGCTGCGGAGCTTCGTCTCGTCGCGCCCGACGAGGACGACCCGTGCTCCTCGCCGCACGTACGCTTCGGCGACGGCCCGACCGATTCCACTCGATGCGCCGGTGACCACGACGGTGAGTGGCTCGGAAAGGCTCGGCCGTTTCGATCGAGCCGATGTTTGCGTGTCCGACATGATCCGATCCTCCTTCGACCTCGGCACGGGCCGCGGCGCACGGACGCAACATGAGGTCGTGCGGAGACGTCGAGCAGGGCACACTGGCGCCAAAGACCTTGTCCTGCGTGGAAACGATCGCCCGGCACACCCGACAAAACTCCATAGGAAGCACGTCGAATGCCGTTGCGACGTGCTACACGAGCCGCCGCCATGATCGCCATCACGGATCTCGAGAAGACGTTCGGAGACCGCGTGCTCTTCGAGCATGTCGACCTTCAGCTCAACGCAGGCTCCAGGTACGGCGTCGTCGGTGCCAACGGCAGTGGCAAGTCGACCTTCCTGAAGATCCTCATGGGGGACGACGGGGCGACCACGGGCGAAATCTCCATGCCGAAGAGCGCCCGCATCGGCATGTTGCGGCAAGATCGATTCGTCGACGACGCCGAGACGGTCGTGCGCGTCGCGATGCGCGGGGACGAGGTCGCGTTCGCCGCCCTCGAAGAGCTCGAGCAGCTCGCACAACAGGACAATCCCGATCCCGAGCGACTCGGCACCTGCGACGAGATCCTTCACGCGACGGGCGGTTATGGTCTCGAAGCCGAAGCGGCGAAGATCCTCGTCGGTCTGGGGATCGAAGAGGCGGCATTGCATGCGCCGCTCGGTCGCCTCTCCGGTGGATACAAGCTTCGTGTCCTGCTCGCGCAGGCGCTCGTCGGCCGGCCGGACGCGCTGTTTCTCGACGAGCCGACGAACCACCTCGACATCGTGAGCATTCGCTGGCTCGAGCGATTCGTCGTCGCGTTCCGCGGGTGCGCGGTCATCGTCAGCCACGATCACCGATTCTTGAACGAGGTGTCGACGCACATCCTGGACGTCGATTACGGCACGATTCAGCAGTACACCGGGAACTACGATGCCTTCCTCGCCTCCAAGGTCGAGACGCGGGACCGCAAAGAGGCGGAAGTCGCGCGCGTGGAGCGAGCCATCGAGGAGAAGAAGGCGTCGCTCGAGCGCTTCAAGGCGAAGGCCACCAAGGCCCGCCAAGCCAACAGCCGCTTGAAGCAGCTCGAGCGCGTCGAGATCGAGCGCTTGCAGCCGACTTCCCGGCGCTATCCGAAGTTCGATTTCCCGATCCGACGCCCGAGCGGAAAAGACGTGCTCGAGGTGAAAGGGCTGTCGAAGTCGTTCGGTGAAAAGCACGTCCTTCGCGACGTGTCGCTCACCGTCCGCCGCGGTGAACGCATCGCCATCATCGGCGCGAACGGGCTAGGAAAGTCCACCTTGCTCAAGATCGCGGTCGGCAAGCTCGAAGCCGATCGAGGGGAGGCGCGCTGGGGCCACGAGGCGAAGGCGGGGTACTTCGCACAGGATCATCGCGAGCTTCTCACCCACAACGGCCAGTCGGCGCACGACTATTTGTGGAGCCTCTGCCAAGACGAGACCACCGGCTTCGTGCGCGGTCTCCTCGGCCGGCTCCTCTTCAGCCGCGACGAGGTCGACAAGAAGCTCGGCAGCCTGAGCGGTGGGGAGGCGGCACGCCTGGTGTTCGGCAAAATCGCCATCGAGCGGCCGAACGTGCTCGTCCTCGACGAGCCCACGAACCATCTCGACCTCGAGTCGATCGAGGCGCTCGCGGGCGCGCTGTCGACCTACGAGGGCACGATCGTGTTCGTGTCTCACGATCGCTGGTTCGTCTCGAAGCTCGCGACGCGCGTCGTCGAGATCCATCGAGAGGGCATCAACGATTTCGTCGGCACCTACGACGAATACCTGGATCGGTATGGTGCCGACCACCTGTCGGTGGTGAGCGCGCCCGACGCCAAAGCCAAACGCATGAGCGGCCCGCCCCCCGCGCCGAAGAAATCGGCTGCGCCAGAGGCGCACAAGTCGGAAGACGAGCCGCAGCAACCTCGCCGTCGCGCGTCGCTCCGTCGTGTCTCGACGAAGTCTCGCGACGTCTAACCCACAGCGCGCGTCAGGGCTGGCGCAGGCTCAGCGCGCCGAGATAGTCGCGCTTACCGACGGCGACGCCGTTATGGCGCAAGATCGCGTACACGTGCGACAGGTGGAAATAGAAGTTCGGGATCGCGTGCTCGAGGAAGTAGTCGGCGCCGGTCATGACCTTGCCTTCCCAGCGCGGCTGGGTCACCGAACGCGTCGCTGCACCCTCGAAGTCCTTCGCGGAGAAGCCGTCGAGGAACGCGATCACGGCGCGAACGCGCGCGCGTAGCTCGTCCAGCGTCTGCTCAGTGTCGGGGTGCGACGGCGCCTCTTTGCCGGTCAAGCGCGACGCCGCGAGCTTCGCCGTGTCACAGGTGATCTGCACCTGGCGCGCGAACGCGAACTGATCCGGGGCGAGGCGGAAGCCGAGGAACAGGTTGGGATCGAACGATTTTGCCTGTGCGTGCGCCGCGGCCGCATCGAACCACTTTTCGATGAGGCCGAGTTGCTTCTTCATCTGACCGAAGATCTCGTTGTACATGGCGCGCATCCTACTGCCGCTTTCGCAGAATGCCCGGACGCAATGACCTTCGCGCGCGTTCGGGCGCTCGAACGCGTCAGGCGGAGCGACGCAGCGCGGTGTTCTCCGAAGCGGGCGCGTCGACTGCCTCCTTCGGCGTGAAGGTGTCGATGCTCTCGAACTCTTCCAGCTCCGTCGTGGGACGCGCCTCCTCCGTGGGGGGAGCGGCGTCGCCGATGCCGTGGTGGCGCTCGAACGCCGCGTAGAGCTCCGCGAGCGACACGCCGCGCTGGCGTTGCTGCGTGGCGAGCAGGTCGAGGGTCGCGAGGAGGTGCCGGCAATGCTCGGCGTTCGTCCGCGAGCGCTGGACGTCGGCGGCCGTGATCTTCCGTTCGCTGCCGGCGGGGCGCTTCGAGCGCGGGTTAGAACCCGAAAAAGTCTGCCGCGCGAGCGATTGGGCAAACGGGCCGAAGGCGAGCTGAACGGGGTCGGTCTTTCGCATGCCCACGATCTGAGCTCGATCGGGCGCCGCGCGAAGTGCCGAACAATGTCATAGGGACAGAATATGTCACACCGCCGGGGCACGCCTCCGAACCGCGTCGCGGCTCTCGCGGCGCGCCCCGCGTTGCACGCGACTACTTCTTGGCGGCCTGCTCAAGCACGCACTTGAGCGCCTTGCCGATCGCCTCCTTGTCCTTCGCCGGGAGCTCGTCGATGTTCTTCAACTTCGTCTTGTCTCCGAGCTTGTCCTTGTACTTCTCCTCGACCTCCTTGAAGCACTTCTCGTCTTTGCACGCGCAGACGTCGTCCGCGTACTTCTCGAGGTCGCTCTTGCATCCGGTGGCGGCAATCGAAACGAGGACACCAACGAAGAGCAACGTGGTTCGATACATGATTCCTCCCAAGGCCTGCTCCACGACGAGCAGTTCGACGAAGAGATACTATGGACGCGGCCCCGCCGGATAGAGCGGCTGCTCGCCCGAAACGCGTTCCAGTCACGGCCGATCGCGCGTGCAGGTGCCCGGCGGGCGAAAGCCCGCCGAAACCACCCGCATTCACGGAACTTAACCCCAGAGCTCGCGCGTTTGACCGACGCTTCTGGCTCGCCCGTTTGGGCGAAGCGAGCCAGAAGCTCAGCGTTTTGGCGACGTGTGAGCTCTGGGATTCGTTTGTTTTTCTGGTGAACCCAGCTGAGCTGGGTTCACCGTGAGCCAGGCAACACATGCCCGGCGAGGTTCACGTACGAAATCCTCGACCGGAGGTCGCTCACCCAAGGCTGCGCTGCGAACGACTCCGGTACGTGCGCAAACATCGGATTCTTCCCAGTCGACTGGTATCCGGCCTCGGATAGCTCCTTCGACGGGGCGGCCGTCACGTTGAACAGCACCCCTTCGAGGCGGAAGCCGCACTTTTCGATGACGCTTCTGCTTCGATCGTTGCTGTCGTCGCACATGACCTGCACCCGGTCTGCGCCGAGCTTGTCGAACGCGTAGACCAGGGCGACCTTCGTCGCGAACGACGCCCAGCCGCGGCCGGCATGTGGGGTCGGCGTCCAGTAACCGACCTCGAGCCCGTTCGGGTTCAACGGAACGCGCCCATGCAGGCCGACCATCGTCAGCATCGCGCCGTCGCGCTGCCGAAACAGCGCCATCGTGAGATCGGTCCCGGCGTTGTAGGCCGCCTCGCCCCCGCGCAGCCGCTCGAGCTGCCCGAGCGCGGTTTGGGGCGCGTGCGCCCACGGCATGAAGCGCTTCAGCTCGGGCAAGCTCTGGTTGACGAGCGATGCGATCTGCTCTGCGTCGGTCATCCTCGTCGGTCGAAGGACGAGCGGCTCGTGCTCGTGGTCGACTCGAAGCTCACGAGCGGGGTGCCGCCGACTGACGTCCAGGAGCGCGAGAGAATCCATTGCCATCGAGTAGCAGAGACGCCCGCGATCGCGCCGGCTGACCGGCCTCGGCTGTTTCGGTGGCGCCCGATTGTCGGCTATACAAGGCGCGTGACCCAACGCCGCGTCGAGCCGCTTCCCGCCGCCGACTTCGAGTTCTTGGCTGCCGCGCTCCCCGAGGGCGAGGCCGTCGCGCGCGTCGATGGCTCGGCTTCGGCGCTCACCACGGCGACCGCGGTCGACGACGCGATTCGACGCGCCCGCACCGAAGGCCAAGCGTTCACCGACAAGCAGCTCGCGGGGCTCGGGGTGCTGTGGGGCAAGGCGGTGAGCCAGGCCTCCGGTTGGACATGGGCGCGCATCGTCGACCAAGACGCGGATCACATCTGTCTGGTGGCGCAGGACCATGCGCATGCCTGCTTGCCGCTCGCGTTCATCGCGGAGCAGGTCGAGTCCGCGGAAGAGTCGCGCGCGCTGCTCGTCTTCGAGATGATCTCGAAGGGGCCGCTCCCCGAGGCGAACCTCGAGGAGCTTCTCTTCGTCGGCTGACGAACCCCGACGCCGCCTCGATCAGCCGGAGATCGGGAACCCGCGCTTCTTGAGCAGCGCCTTCACGTCCGGGTCACGACCACGGAATTGCCGGTAGGCCTCCGCGCGATCCGTCGTGTTGCCCGGCGCGAGGATGTACTTCCGCATCTTGTCGGCCGTGGCCTTGTCGAAGACATTTCCCGTTTCGAGGAACGCTTCGCGCGTGTCGGCGTCCATGACCTCCGACCAGAGGTAGCTGTAATACCCGGCGGAATAGCTGTCGCTCGTGAACAGGTGATTGAACTGCGGCAATCGGTGCCGCATCGCGACCTCTTTCGGTGCACCGATGCGCGCCAGCGTGTCGCGCTCGAACGCGTCCGCGTCCACCGAGCCGTCGGGCTTCGTGTGAAGCTCCATGTCGACGATGGCGGCGGCGAGGTACTCCACGGTGGTGTAGCCCTTGTTGAACTTGCTCGAGGCCGTCACCTTGTCGACGAGCGCCTGTGGCATCGGCTTCTTCGTCTTGTAGTGCGTCGCGAACTTGTCGAGCACCGGCCGCGTCATGACCCACATTTCGTGGACCTGAGACGGATATTCGACGAAGTCGCGCGGTGTGCTCGCCAGGCCCGGATAATTCACTTCGGACAGCAACGCGTGGAGCGCGTGCCCGAACTCGTGGAACAGCGTCTCCGCGTCGTCGAGCGAGATGAGCACCGGCTCACCCGGGGCGCCTTTGACGAAGTTGTTGTTGTTCGAGGCGAGCGGCGTGATGACCTTCCCGGTGAACGTCTCGTGCCCGCGATAGCCGGACGCCCACGCGCCGGAGCGCTTGTTCGCCCGGGCGAAGTAATCACCATAGAAGAGGCCGACGTACGCGCCCGTCGCCTTGTCCTTCACCTCCCAAACGCGAACGTCGGGATGAAAGACGGGCACGGTTCCGCTTATCTCCGTGAACGTGAGCCCATATAGCTGTTCGGCCATCCAGAAGGCGGCCCGCGTCATGTTGTCGAGCTCGAAATAGGGCTTCAGCTCGCCCTGATCGAGGTCGTATTTGGCTTTGCGGACCTTGTCCGCGTAATAGAGATAATCCCACGGCTCGATCGTGATCTTCGCGCCCTCTTTCTTGGCGACCGCCTGCATGTCGGCGACCTCTTCCTTCACGCGCGCGACGGCCGCCGGCCAAACCTTCATCATGAGGTCGGTTGCCTTCTTCGGGTCGACCGCCATGGTATCGGCCATACGCCAGTGGGCGTGCGACGCATAACCGAGCAGCGCTGCACGCTCCGCGCGTAGCTTGACGATCTTCGCGATCGTCGCATTGGTGTCGTTCGCGCCACCATTGTCGCCGCGGTTCTTGAAGGCCTTCCACACCTTCTCACGCAGATCTCGGCGGCTCGACGAAGAGAGGAACGGGTCGACGCTCGACCGGGTATTGACGACTGCCCATTTACCGTCGAGCTTCCGCTCCTTCGCAGCGGCCTCGTACGCCGCCTTGACCGAATCGGGGAGCCCCGCGAGGTCTTCCTTCTTGTCGAGAACGACCCAGGTGTTCTCGTCCGCGAGCACCTTGTTGCCGAAGTCGGTAAAGGCGACCGCCAGCTCCTGGTTGATCTCCCCGAGTCGCTTCTTCTGATCCGGGGTGAGCTTCGCACCCGCCCGGACGTATTGGTCGTAGGTCCGCTCGAGGAGGCGCTTTTGCTCCGGCTTGAGGCCGGCGTTCTCGCGGGCTGCGTAGACGGCGGAGATCTTCGCGAAGAGCTTCTCGTTGAAGATGATTTGGTCGTAGGCCGCCGCGATCTTCGGGGACCACTCGCGGTCGACCGCCTGCACGTCGGGCGTATTCAAATTGCTGGTGAGTACGCTGAACAGCACCTCGGCGCGGTTTTGGTGTCTGCCCGCATCCTCGAGCGGCACGATGGTATTCGCGAATGTCGGAGGCGCGGGGTCTTCGGCGATGACGTCGATCTCCGCGAGCAGCAAAGCGATCCCGAGCTCGAAAGCCCCCGGGAAGAGGTCCGCCTTCACCTTGTCCCACGGCGGAACGCCGCCGTGCGGGCCAGTCCATTGCGCGAGCATGGGGTTCTGGTCGGCTTTCGTCCGAAGCTCGCCGACCTTCGCTACGGCTGCGCTGTGCGCGCCTTCACCGGTCTTCGTCGAGCCGGTGCTTGCGGAAGGGAGCGGCCCCGGCCCTGGTGAAGGCGTACATGCGGCGATGGCCAATGCGATGATCGCAGGTGCGACGAGGTGTCTCGGCATGGCGTGCGTTCTCGCATGGAAGTGTCCGGTTGACGAGCATGTACGCGGCTGAGACGATCGCACTCATGTTTGCATTCGACCGCCGTTTGCGGGTCTGCCTCTTCGGAGTTGCGTTCGTGGCTGCTTGTGGCGACAGCGAAGGAACGGGCGCGAGCGCGGGAAGCTCTTCAGGGGGCAGCTCGTCGACATCGGGCGGCTCGGGGCCCGGTGGCTCGACGCAGGATGGTGGGGGCGGCAGTACGGGCACCTTCAACGCGGGCGGCGCGGACGCGGGGCCCGTGTTCCCCGAAGAGCCGATCGTCGAGGCGGGCGCGCCCGCGAATGCTTCCGAGCTGTTCGGCGACCCCGGCTCGGGGGCCCCGACCGGTGGTCCGTGTCTGTACGAGCCGGAGCTCGGCGCGCTGCTACCGAAGAATTGGTTGCGACCGCGCTTTTCCTACGCGCCCGGCGCCGAGCAAAACCTCTTCGAGATTCGTTTTCACGCGGAGAGCGAGCCGAGCGACCTCGTCGTTTATACGACGCAATCGCAATGGACAATGCCGGAGGAGCTCTGGGCGGATATTGCGCCGAACGTCCAGGACGAGCCCATTACCGTGACGATTCGAGGTGCCGTATTCGACGGTACGGCGATCGTCGGGGAGCCGACCATCGGCTCCCAAGGTCCCATCACGATCGCGCCGGTCGCCGCCGAGGGCGCCATCGTCTACTGGACGACGAGCGGGGGCTCCTCGCTCAAAGGCTTCAAGGTCGGTGATGAATCGGTAGTCTCGGCTCTCGCGCCGGCACAAGTCCAAATGCCCACCACTGGCGGCCCGGTTACGTGCGTCGGTTGCCACACCTCCACGCCGGACGGCAAATACGCGAGCTTCGTCGCCCAGGGCCCGTGGAGCAACGTCATCGGCTCCATCGAAGAGGGCACCGTCGGACAGCGTCCGCCCTTCCTCGGGGCGGGTGCGGAGCAGTTCCTCACGGCCGCGACGGACCTCGGAATCCACACCTACTCGAAAGGCCATTACGACGACGGCGACCACATCATGGTCACGCCGAGCGGCGCGTACGCGAACGCCGAGCTGATCTGGGTCGATCTCGAAGCGACGCAGGCGAGCCAGGGCTCTGCTTGGGGTGTATTTGCGCGCGACGGCGACGCACGCGGCGTAGGCTCACCCGCGTGGAGCCACGACGGGGAAACCATCGTCTATGTCTCCTCCGACGCGGAGCTGACCGGGAGGCTCGATGTGGGGCCCGCAGATCTGTACTCGATCGAATACAACGACAGACAAGGCGGCCCGGCGACGCCCCTCGCCGGTGCGGCGACCGCCGAATGGGAAGAGTATTATCCGGCGCTCTCCCCGGACGACACGCTCACCGTCTTCAATCGAATTCCCGACGGCCAAAACATGTACAACGCGGGCTCCGCCGAGCTGTTCGTCATTCCGACGATCGGCGGCGAGCCCGTCCGCCTCGCCGCGAACGACCCGCCGACGTGCACCGCGAAGACCAGCCCCGGTGTCACCAATAGTTGGCCGAAATGGTCGCCAGAAGCGAAGCAGCACGGCGGGCGGACCTACTATTGGGTCATCTTCTCGTCGACGCGGTCGGCCGCCGGCAATCCCCAGCTCTACATCACCGCGGTCGTGAAAGACGGTACGAACATCACCACGTATCCCGCTCTCTATTTGTGGAATCAACCGCCGGGGGAGAACAACCACACGCCGGCATGGGACGTCTTCGAAATCCCGCCGGTTCCTCCGCCCGGTTGATTTCAATTCTTGGTTCAATCGAGGGGCTCGAGCTCGCACATCACGCGAAAGAACGCACGAGCTCCCGCATGGGCTCCGCCGACGAAGCGCAGCCGAGACGGATAGCCGCCAACGTCGCAAAACTCGTCGAGCTCGCTCGAGACCTCGCTGCCCGCCTTGTATCGGCACCATCCGCTGCCGCAGCCTTCGCACGGCGTCGACGTTTGGCAGGCAGCCAGGTCTGCGCCCTCGAGAGGTTGGACCTCGCAGACCCGACGAAGGTCGCCCCAGGGGTCCACCGCCGGTGCGCCATTCTCGAGGGGATCGCGCCAGCCCCGCGCCGGGTCGCATGGGGCGTCGGGGTCCCCGAGATACGCGAGCACCCGACACGCCGGCTCACCGTCGGGCGACTCCGCGATGGGCTGCGACGTGCACATAGCGCCCGTGAGCCGGTCGATCTGCGGGATCGAGAACAGACCGTCCTTTGCAAAGTCCCAGCTCGCGCACGGGAGGTTGAAGGTCACTTTCTCCATCGAGAGCATCCAAGCCTCGATTCGCGTGGTCGGGGCGGTGGATGTGTCGCCGAAACATGCGGTCTGGTCGGCGCCAGGGACGGACGCAACGACGGAATAGAGCGGTTTGAACCTTTCGATTTCCGACAGTCCGTAGTCGTCGACGGGTAACGGGCTATCGTCGTCCGTCGACGCTGCGAGGACGACGTGAACGAGCGAGCTTTTCACGTTCACGAGGGACGACGAGAACGCGGACTCTCTATCGTCGACGGGCGGTCGCGCGCCTGTCAGCAGCGCGGACAAATCGGATATCGTCTCGAGGGGCCGAAACGGCGCGTCATCGCCGGCAGTCAACGATGCAAGCTCGTCCGCCACGGCGGCCGCGACGGTCGCTTCGACGTCGGGCGGTCCGTCATCCCAGATTTGGGCAAGCGCGGGCACCTGGTTCGGGCCGACGAAACGGGCGGAGCCCTGCCGGGAGGGCAGGGCGACGATGACCTGCCAATCGACGGGGCGCCATTCCGCGGGGTCGTTGGGAACGTCTCGCAGTAGAGCGAACGATCTCGCCGTCTGCTCTGCGATCGCGCTTCGGAGATCGCTTGCGGCCGCGCGATCGTCGACGACGAAGACCGCAATATAGGTGCTCGTTCCCCTGCCTCCCATAATCTCGTCCGACCACGCCTCCGACGGCACATCCTGTTCGACTTCGACGCAGCCGACCGCCAACAACCAAATCAACGCGACTCGCACGCGGGCGCGCTGAGCAATCGTCGTACCGGTGACAGTTCCTCTCCGATGCCGTCGAAATCGTCAGCCGACCCAAAGCGTTCGCCAACGTCGGTTGGCAGCTACCCCTTCTTCCGGTTGCGCTTCGCCCGCTTGACCCAAGCTCGCAGGGCGCTGCGCAGCGAGTGGTGCGTCTCGACGCCTTGGAGATCGAGGCCCATCTGGACGATGGTCTCGGCTACCCGGGGATTGATGCCGCTCATCACACAGCGCGCGCCGAGGAGGCGCACCGCGCCGATCATCCGCATGAAGAGGTCGACGGTGTGTGTATCCATGATCTCGATGCCGGTGATGTCGACGATGACGCAGCGAGCGCGCTTTTCGACGACGGCGTGGAGGAGCGACTCCGTCATTTGGGTGCTTCGCGCGCCGTCGACGAGCCCGACGATCGGGAGGCAGAGCACCTCGTGCCATATCTCGATGACGGGCGTCGACAACTGGTGAATGGCCTCGCGCTGCGCCGCGACGACGCGAAGCTTCTCCTCGAGCTCGCGTTGCGCCTCGGTGGCGAGGTGCGCCGCTCGACCGAGTGAGTCGACGAGCTCGTTGACGCCCAAACAGAGCGCGCCGAGCGGCGTGGTCTCCGGAAGGGCGAGCTCGAGCCGCTTCGTGTAGTCGCCCGCCGCGACGTCGGAGAGCGCGAGCAGGATGGTGGAGATGTTGTCCAGCGATTCGGTCGTCTCCCCCATCTCAGCTGGTCCACGTGAGGGTGAATCGGAACGGGTCCGGCGTCTCACCGCGCCACGGGTAATCACATTTCAGATCGGCTTTGGCCTTGAAGGCGGCAAAGGCGAATTCGATCCACCCCGCGGCGAGCCCATACACGCACGGATAGGCGGGCATGATGGCGACGACACGATTCTTGTCGATGTCTTGCATGTCGATCGTGAGCTCGCCGAAATCGTGATAGCGCTTCCACAGGCCGGGGAATTGTCGAATGAACAGCTTCGGCGTCAGGACCTTCATGAGGAGGCGCAAATACGTGGATGCGCCGTCTTCGGCGATGCATTTGCCTGCCCGACGGACGGCCTGGAACCCTTCCTGCGGGTCGTCGTACAGCTCGTCGAGCGAGCGGCAAATGTTTGCAAAAGGCTGAAGCGGGTACCACGCGTCCTGCTTGATGTTCGCTCGCTCGACCATTTGCCCTTTCGAATGGAGCCGATCACGGCGTGCGGGGTCGAGCTCCTCCTCGATGTACCGCCCCACGCCGAGCATCACCATGCCACTTACGTTTCGAGCGCTCATTGTCGCCGTCCTTTCCCCGTTGTCGTCGGTCCGTTCGTTCCGCGCCGGACGACCTCGATCCGCTTCCCCTGCGGCAGGTTTTTCACCTCGAACGAATGGGTCAACCTCACGACCGCGCCGAGGCCCCCACCGATGCCTCGCCGGCGACGGATCGATTGCGGGTCGATGGGTCCTCGATCGTCGCACCCGTCGCGCAGCGCCACCGCGAGGTCGTGAAACCACGGGCCGCTATCCGTGGCAGCGATGGCGATCCCCGACCCGTCCGGCAGCGTCGAGACCTCGAGGCTGCCATTTTTCGCGTGCTGCAAGATGTTCCAGGCAAGCTCGGACGCGACGATCTCCAAAGACTGCACTTCGCGCGGCGCGAGGCCGGCGTCGCGTCCGACACCTCGAATGACGGCGCGTGCGACGAGGACGTCGTTGGCGCCGCGAATCGGCAGGAGGAGAGGGGCAGTCACGCTTCGAGCTCCGTGACGTAGCTCTGAAGAGCGTCACGCAACGTCGCGTGGGTCGCGAGCTCATCCATCGAGAGCCCCATGTGCACGATCGTCTGCGCGATGTCGGGGTGAATGCCGGAAAGCACGCACCGGGCACCGAGCAGCCGTACCGCTTTGGTCATTCGGATGAAGTGATCGACCGTCTTCGTGTCCATTACGTCGATGCCGGTGATGTCGACGACGACGAACTTCGACCGTCGCGCGTTCACCACCGCGAGCAGGGCCTCGGTCATTTCGACGCTACGTCTCGTGTCGACCATTCCCACGACGGGGAGACCGAGCACGCCCTCCCATATTTCGACGATCGGTGTCGTCAAATCGCGAATGGCGGTGGTCTGCGCCTCGATGGTGCCGAGCTTCGTCTCGAGCTCGTGGCGCAGCTGCGTCCGCCTCCGTTCGGCGTCGCCCAAAGAGGCAATCATCTCGTTGACCGCGCGCGACAGCGCGCCGACCAGGTCGTCGCTGGGTAAATCGGTTTCGACCCTCGCGTCGAAGTTGCCCGATGCTGCGTCCGCGAGCGCGACGAGCATGTTGGATATTCGGAATTCCAGGTCGTCCTCGTTCAGATCAGCCATCGATGGCGTGCTCTCCTTCCTCGCCGTCGTCGCCATCCGTGTCGTCGTCGGGGTCGCTCATCGTCACGTGCACGCCGAGCACCTCGAGCGCGTCCTCAAGCCTCAGGGCGGTCGCCGCGAACCCCACACCGATGCCCATCGTTTGGAGGGTGAGCGCCGTGTCGGGGTTCATTCCGCAGATCACCGAGCGGGTTCCCATCAAGCGCGCAGCCGCGGCGAGCCGCGACAGGACGGAGCAAAGGTGGCTGTCGAGAAGCCATACCCCCGTCAAATCCAGGACGAGGCCTCGCGCGCCGCACGATCGAATGCGGTCGAGCACGTCGCTGAGGAGCCTCGCTGCGATTTCGTCGGTGACGTCCCCTTGGAGCGGGACGACGAGCTGCTCACACAGCTCCATGATCGGAATTCGTAGGTGGTCGGTATCCATCATTGCTCCAAGTCGGCGACGAGCACCGTCGCGTCGTCGTGATGACGCCCATATCGGTCGACGATGGCTTTTGCTGCCTGCTCCGGGGGCAACGTGCGCGTCTCGTCCAGATCGAACGTCGCTCGCACGCCGTCGCTGAAGATCGCGAGGCGGTCCCCAGCTGCAAATCGAGCCTGGAAAACCTTCGGCTCGGTCATGCGCATACCCAGGACGCCGGGAGTCAGGACGAGCGGAATGCGACCGATCCGCATCCGCGCGTCGACGTTGCCGACGCCTGCTCCTACCAGCGTGTGCCCGTCGACGACCGCGACGAACGCCGCTGCGCCGCGCGTCGGTCTCAGCGCTGCGTGGAGCTCTCGGAGCAACACGGCAATCGGTCCGCTCAGCGCCGCCTGCTCGAGGCAGCTCCGCGCCGCGTCGGCCGCGGTCTGCGCGTCGGGACCGTGGCCCAGCCCGTCGACGACCGCGAGCAGGTGACGGCCGCCGACGCGACGAGACACGGCGGTGTCGCCGTTCGATGTCTCCCCGGTGCGGGGGCGCGAGTCGATGCCGACGCGGACGCTCACACGCCGAACTCCGCGTGCACGTGGGTCCCCGTCGGTCCCGTCGAGACATGGAATCGATCCGCGAGGCGCTTCGTTCCCAAAAGCCCGACGCCGAGGCCCGTCCGGCTCTTGTATTGGCCGCTGAGGACGTGGTGGACGTCCGCAATGCCCTTGCCCGTGTCCGTCGCGTCGACGACGATTCGCTTCGGTGCCGACGAGACGGGGGCGATGGCGATCTTTCCACCCGGCGTATACGAAACGATGTTGCGCGCGAGCTCGCTCACGGCGGTCGTCACGCATTGGACGGTGAGCGAGCGCGCCTTCATCGAGATGCAGAGCGTGCGCGCTTCGTTGCGCGCGCGGCTTATGTCCACCTCCGCGACGATCGCGATGATGCGTGCGGGGTCGACGCGTGCGAGGTGACGGAGCTCGCGCACGACGCCGGCGGCTTCGTCACGTCCGACGAACAGCTCGACGCCGCGCTCGAGATCCGCGAGCACGAGCGCCAGCGTCGTCTCGTCGAGCGAGGCGATTCGATGCCGCTCGATGGCGCGCTCGAGCACCGTGCGCGCATTGAGCGGAGCGAGATGCCGCCCGAGCAAAGCAAGGACTTCGTGGTAGATCCCCACCCCCACGCGGACAACGTAACAGTGTTTTGAAACGCCGTGCGATTGGAACGATCGCGGCCTCGAGGCAGCGTGGGGTTCTGCCTCAGTCGCCGATATTGCAGGTGGGTGCACGGCGCAGGGAAGTCGCTCGCGCGGCCACGTCGGCTGACACCGCTGCGCCGAGCCGTCGCGCCGGTATCGGCGGCGCGACGGCATTTGCAGACGGTATTGTCAGTTTCGTTCGTGTCCTAAGCAGCGCACGGCTCGTTCGATTCCGGCCGGCGGATCAGCCGGCGTCGATCGCCCAGCGAACGCGCACGGCCACGTGGGTCTCGACCGAGCCGGGTTGGATCGGTGTCGCGGCGTCTTTGGTGAACTCCGCGCGCATCATGATCGGGCCCGGCGCGGAGACCGCGGTCTCTTCGATCGCGAGGACATCGCCCAGCTCCACGCCGAGCTCCGCGGCGAGCTGTTCCGCCTTCTTCTTCGCGTCTTCGACGGCGGCGCGTCGAGCCTCGGCGCGCACCGCCGCCGTGTCGGACATCTCGAAGGAGATGCTGTCGATACGGGCGTCGTTGTCGCCGGCGGCGACCGTCGCGTCGACGAGCGCTCCGGACTTCGAGATGTCGCGCATCGTGATTCGGACGATGTTCGTCGCGGCATAGCCGCGCAGCGTCCGACCCTTTTCGCCGTAGTCGTAGACCGGCGCCATCGACAGCTGCTCGGTCTGGACATCGGCGGCCGCGACCCCCGCCGCCTTCGCTGCCTGAAGAATGCGCGCCTGCGCGGAGGCGGCCGCAGTGCGAGCTTCCTCCATGGTCGGTCGGTGCGCTTCGACGCCCAATCGCAGGATGGCGATGTCCGGTTTCGCGCGCGCCTCACCCTCACCCGAGACGACGATTCCGGCATCGGCGGGTGCGGACGGCGAGGCCGGCCCGACTCCTTGGATGCTGCAGCCCCCCGCGGCAGCGAGAACGAAACACGTAGCGAGCATGACGAGCGAGCGCTTCATGGGATGAACTGGCCTTCCTTTCGAGACGATCCTTTCGACGCACGAAGGGCGCGAACGATCCACGAAAGCCCACACGCATCGTGCATGAAGCGCGCGCTCGTCGTTTCCGTGCTGACGGCGTGCGGGCCGAGAAACAGCGATTAGCGAGGGCGGTTGCGGACGTCGGCGAGTCGATCGATGCGCTCACGGCGGTCCCACACGACGTCGCGTCCTCTCCGGATGCGCTGGATTCGGTGCCACGGAATGTCACCGTGAGGATCGAATGCGACGAGGCTCGCCTCCGCCAGCTCGTCGGCGTGCACGTCGTATTCGATCACGAACTCGCTGGCGTCGAATGCAGGGTCCCACCGGATCCAGTCGTAGGCCTCGCGGCTCGTGCGGAACCGCCCATCGCGCGAGGGCTCGACGGGCTCCGGCGATTCGGCGCTCGGTGTGAACGTGTCGAGACCGAGCGCTTCCGCGACCGCGTCGTCGGAGGGGCGGAACACTTCCTCACGCGGGATGGACAGTCGATCGAACGGCGGATGCCGATGGGGCCGCTCACGCCGAACGAGCTCCGAGACGTCGATGACTTCGAGCAATGCGTCGCTCGTCGCGTACTCCTCGAGCACGCTGCCGCGAAGCCCGAGCTGGAGCGCGCGGCGCTCGACCGGTGCGCCGGTGGGATCGTGATCCGGGTCCCATTGAAGCCGTACCTCGGACGAGTGAACTGCGTCCTGCCACGCGTCTTTCGATGCGAACCGTCCGCTGTGGCTCGATGGGACGGCGAGCGACAGCACGCGCTCGAAGAACGACCGGGCCAGACGAACGGCGAGGACCCGCTGCTGATCAGGCTTCGTGCCCCAGCCCGAGCGATACATCATCCAGAGGAAGCCGGGTTTGATCCAGCTCATCCGCGTGAGGCTGAAGTCGCCGCCGAAGCGCTGCGATCGCACGGCGTAAGAGGCGATGTCGGGCGCGAACGCCTGGTACACGATCACCGAGCGCTCGTCGAAGCTCGCGACGATGTGCCGGCCGCTCGCCGGCAAACGCCGCTCTTGTTCGATGTACGGCTCGAGGGACAACATGGCGCCGCCTCTGACGATGCCACGTGATGTGTCCTGACGCCCGCGGCTATCGCGAGCGATCGCGCCGCGCGAGCACGAAGGCGGTCAAGGCGATGTAGACGAGCGAATGCGTGCCGAGCGCCGCCCACTTTTCGAGCAGCGCGTCTTTCGTGAAGGTGAATTGTCCGCTCTGTGACGCGTCGGCGAATCTCGATAGCCGGACGGTGATCCCATAGGCATCGGTCGTCCAGCGGGAGAGGGTGAGCCACGACATCGCGCGCATCACCGTTTGTCCGTCTCCCAATGGAAACAGGACGCCGGAGAAGAGGATTTGCGGGACCAGCGCGAGGGGGATCGCCGAAATGGCGCGATCCGTCGTGCGCGCAGCTGCCGAAATGAGCAATCCGAGCGACAAGGCGGCAAACGCAGAGAGGCCGGTCGTGACGAAGAGCTCCGCCGGCGCCGCCCACGCGACGCCTTTGGAGGGGAAATCCACCTTCGAGCCGATGACGACCAGCAACATGGCGCTCTGCATCGAGACGAGCGCACCCAAGACGATCGACTTGGAGGCTAGATAAGCGCCGATGCGCACGCCGGCGAGCCGCTCGCGTTCGAAGATGGGTGTCTCTTTCGCGATCTCGCGGGCGGCGTTGATGATGCCGAACCACGCCGACACCGTCGCCATCATGAAGAGGACGACCTTCGCATCATAGGAAGTCGGGCGCGACCCCAGGATCGAATCGCGTGTCGCGACCAGCGTCGTCAAATAGGCAATCAGCGGCGCTTGAAGAAGCAAGACCGAGAGGTTCTTCCGATCCCGAAGGAGCAAATCGACATAACGGACGGAGAGGACGCCGAACTGACGAAGCTGCGACGCGCGCGGCATCGAAGCGCGATGCGGGGGCGTCGCCTCCGCCGTCGGGGCGCTCGCGAGGCGCGCCCGCACGAATCGCTCGTGGAGCTGCGATCGACGAAATGCGGCCTCCCACAGCGCGGCGAGGGGAGGGCTCTTGCCGGTGCGTTCGGCCTCGCGCAACGCGCGTTCGTCGACGCGGAGGTCGACCGTCGCCACGCGCCAGCGATCGAGGTTCGTCGAGACGGCCGCCCCTTCGAGCTTGGCGTAGATGTCGGCCATATCGCCCGACGAGACGCGGAAGAAATCGAGAGAGTCTTTGGGCGGGCCGAAATACGTCAATCGGCCGTCGGCTACGAAGGCGACGTGATCACATTGCCCGAGGTTGGCAGTCGCGTGCGTTACGAGCACCACCGTGCGCCCCGCGTTGGCGAGCGCGCGCAACGTACGCATCATCTTCTTCTCGAGCCCGGGGTCGAGCCCACTCGTCGGCTCGTCCAGGAAGAACAACGCCGGATCCGCGAGCAGCTCGGCTGCGATGCTGACCCGCTTGCGCTGTCCACCCGACAAGCTGGCGATGTTCTTCTCCGCGTGCTCGACCATTTCGACGTCGCGCAGGGCACGCTCGATTCGTGCGGTGCGCTCCTCGAACGTCGTGTCGGGAGGTAGACGCAAGCTGGCCGCATAGTCGAGCGCACGCCGCACCGGCAGCTCACGGTGCAGGATGTCGTCCTGCGGTACGTAGCCGACGATAGCGCGATAGCGATCGAAACCCTCGTGCGCGTCTTCGCCGTTGTAATGGACGTTTCCCGTCGTCGGCCGCACCTGTGCGGACAAGACCCGCATCAGGGTGGACTTGCCCGCGCCGCTGCCACCGACGAGCGCGACGAACTCGCGCGGAAGGATCGAAAGCGATACGTCGCGAAGGATCCACCGACCTTTGGAAACCTGGCGGCCGAGGCCGGCCGCGTCGACGCGGAGCGCGCCGCGCAGGTCGTGCACCGACGCGATGTCCCCGCGGTACAAGAGCTCGTAGGGACCGACGCGCACGACGTCGCCCTTTTGGAGCAGCTGTTGCTTGATCCGGCGCGCGCCGACGAAGGTGCCGTTCATCGAGCGGAGGTCCTCGACGACGTGACTCCCGTCGGCGCGCCGCACGATGAGGGCGTGCCTCCGTGAGACGACCGGGCTGTCCAGGACAAGATCGGCTCCCTCGCGCCCGATCACCGTCATCGCACGAGCCAGGCTCAGCTCTGCGACGGCCGCGCCCGCGAGGGCGTGATCCGAGCTGTCGCGTTGCGCGGCCGCCCGCTGCACGATGGTCCGCTCGGCCGCGACGACGGGCCGAGGTCGACCTCGGGGCGGGGGCGGAGGCGGCGGGGCACGACGCGGCATCGGCCGCGTCTTACGACAGGTCGTACGCGCCGCGAAACGATCTGGGGACGCGAGACCCAGCGCTCAGCTGGGTCGACCCGAAAACAACGAACCCAGAGCTCGGACTGGTGCAAAAGGGCCGAGCGACCGGCCCGCTCGCCCGTTAGGGCGGGCCGCGTCGCGACGTCGGCCGAAGCGAGCTCTGGGCTTCACGGCGCTACCGTCGAGCTCTGCGCCGTGCGCCGCCGCTCTTTCAGCAGCTTTTCGAATGCGGGCCAAATGCTCTCGAAGCCGCTCGCGATCTCGGGCGGCTGCTTCGGCAGCGAGCAGAGCCATTTCGTCGCCTCGCGTGGATCTTGGAACACCCGCTGGCTCGCGCGGCTGCGCGCGACCAGATGGATCCCCGTGATGACCGATCGCGCGAGGCTCGCGCGAAACCCATCGGACTCGATGACGAGGGCTTGACCGGTGTTGTATTGCTCGAACCTCGTCGTGAGCGAAGCGCCGGCGCGCCGTGCCTCCGCCGAGAGATCGATGTTCACGTTGCCACGCATGACGATGATGCTCGTCAGGCGCCCCTCACGTGCGACGACGTACTCGCACGCTGTTGCGATGGACGCGAGCTGCTCGAGGCGCAGCTCGTCCCAATGAATGTTCACCAGCAATGACGAATAACGGTAGAGCAGCTGGTCCGTTTCTTCTTTTAACAGTGTGAACATGGCGGCATCCCTCCCCCGATACCCGATCAGCCTTTTGCGGCCACCTCGTCGATGGCGTGCGCGATGGCGTCGCGGCGGTTCTCGGGCGCGTGCCTCGCGACGCGCTCGAGCCACCTGCGCAGGTTGCGTTCGACCTTCTGCGGATCCGGCGCGACCATCCGGGCACGCCCCGTAAACGGCAACGCCGTGGGCGGCAGCTGATCAGCGACCCACGTCGCCGAATCGAGCGCAGCCTCTTGGCTGTCGAACCACCGAGTCCAGCCGCCCGCGAACCAATGCCCGTCTTTGCCCTGAAAGCCCTGCAGGCTTTCGCGGAGGGTCATGAACGTCGTCGTCGGAAGCGGAATGTAATGCCGGTGGGGAAGGAACTGGTGCGGGCACGAGGCGCCGTCGATGTCCGGCGCACCCCACGTCTTGAACACCGGGATCTTTTGGCCGAAGTTGTAGCTCGGTCGCAGGCGCCCGAACCAAGCGGTGAATCGCACGGCGCTCCCGTCGACGAGCGTGCTCACCGGCTCCCAATAATCGGTGTTCGACGGCATCCAGCACGAGCCGTCCTTCTGCATCGAAATGGGCAAACCCACGTATTCGAGGCCCTTGAGTGTATCGAGCAAGGTCGTGGGTGACGTCCCTCCGGCTTGGAGGATGGTCGCGGCGGCGTGCGGGTCGCAAGCGAACACCACGTGATCGGCTTGAATCGGGCCGGCCGCGGTCTGGACGATGCTCACGTCGCCGGACCTGGCGACGCTCGTCACCGGGCTGCTCAACGTCGGCGTGACCCGCGCCGCGGAGAGCGCCTTCCGCAGGATGCCGTCGAGGCCGATCATGCTCTGGTACGTCTGGAACGTGGGCAGGCCTGGTAGCTCCGGCGGGTTCTCGTCACCCTCCGGTACACCGGCGTCGCCGAACACGTTTCGCACGAAGTACGTGACCGCGTAGAGCGCGGACGACTCCCCGATACGCGAGAGCGGCAACGAGACGAACTGATACATGAACGGCTTGATGACGTTCTCTTTGAAGTCGGAGTCGAGCAAAACCAGCTTCGAAAACCAGTCGTCGACGGACAGCGACCAATTCGTCGTCTCGCGATCGAGGAACGCCGAATACGTCATGTAAATGGCGAACTGCGCGAGCCGGTCCCAATCCGTGTTCGCGTAGTGAAGAAAGCCGAGCAGCCGCGATGGCAACCAGAGACGGCGCGCGTTCGCCTGTTTGTCCCAGACGGTGAACCCGGCCGGCGCCGAGATGACGTCCGTCGCCTCGTCCATCAGGCCGAGCTGCTCGACCAACGCGCAGTAGCTGGGTTGCGGGTTCTTGTAGAAGAACTGAGCACCGCAATCGATGCTGTAGTTGCGACCCCCGTAGGTAACCGTCGTGCTGTAGCAATTGCCGCCGACCCGATCGTTCGCCTCGAGCAGAACGATGTCGTAGAAGCGGCCATACATCTCACGCAGCCGATAGGCCGTGAACACGCCGGCCGCGCCGGCACCGATGATCACGATTCTATTGGTCGGCGTACCTGGCATGTTCGAATCCCTCCGAATGGAAATCGTTTCGTGACGATGGGACGAACCGCATCATCGTGTTTCGTGGCGGGTGCGTGAGTGGCAGATAGGTCGGCGTCGGGACGGGCCCGTCGTCGACCCGTTCGAGCACGAGCTTGTTGCGGTGTAGCGCGCGTGCGAGCAGCAGATTGAAGAGCGTGCCTTCGGTTATCGCGATGTGATAGCCGAGGCAGAAGTGCGGGCCTCCGCCGAACATCGCAGTCTCGACCGTGCCGGGACGCGGGCGCTCTATCCAGCGGTCGGCGTCGAAGCGGCCCGGGTTGGGGAAGCGCGCCGGCTCGCGGAGGAGGTGGACGATCGGAATGTTGACGAGCGTATTTTCGGGGATCGTCGCGCCGTCGAGGTCGATCGGGCCGCGAGCGCGTCGAATGACCGAATGCACCGGCGGATAGAGGCGTAGCGCTTCGCGGAACATCGCCTCCGCGAACGTGAAGCGTGCGCCGTCGGTGGCGACCGCTCCGAGGTCGTCCATCCCTTGGACTTCGGCGACGGCGCGTTGTTGAAGCTCGTTGGAAGACGCGAGGTGGAGTGTGCTCCAGGCGATGGCGGAGGCCGTCGTTTCGTGTCCTGCGAAGACCAGAACGCGGAGGTTTCGTACGGCGGCGTCGCGCTCGAGAAGGCGGCCGTCCTCACCGCGCGCGTTCGCCATGGCCCCCGCGAGGGTCGAGCCGTCGCCGGAAGCACGCAGCTCGTCCACCATCGCACCGAGGTGCTCGTCGATCCAGGTTCGAGCCCGAATGGCGTACCAATAGAGCGGCCCCTTGAGCACGTTCGCAGGGAGACCGGCGACCAGGTAGCGATTGTATTGTCGCTCCCATTGCGGCAAGTGCACCGGCGGCACGCCGAGGATCCTGAAGATTATCTCGAGCGCGATTTCCCGGGTCTCGGTGACGACGTCGAACTCGCGGCGGCGCAGCCAGGAATCGATTCGGCGGCGATGCGCGTCGACGACGATCGATACGACGTCGGAGCGGCGAACCCGCTGCGGCGTGAACGGCGGCGTGATCGCCTGTCGAACCCCCCGGTGCTCGTCACCATCGAGGGCGAAGAGTGTCCCCTCGAGGAGGGCGCTGAAACCTTCGGCATAGAACGAGGTGGACGCTGCCGAATGCTTCAGGACCTGGAGCGCCGTCGGCGCGGTGCACATGAGCTGCCGCACGCCCGGCCCCGCTTCGATGTAGAAGTTGGGGCCGTGCGCGGCGGCGCCGCGGGCACACAGCTCCGGGAAGCTCCGATACATCTCGTAGAGGTGCCCAATGACGGGGAGGCCGCCCTCCAGCACCGGGAAGCCGCCTGCGGGCTCGGGGCCGCTCGTCCTCGAGGCGAGCTTTTGGAGAGACCGCGTGGTCACCCGTCGCACCGCGGCCGCGAGCGATTGGGCGTGATCGGCAGGAGCGTGTCGTTGCGCGTGCATCTGGCGGAACCCCCCGAGCGAGAGTCTAGACGCGACGCGCGCGACCATTGTGCAAGAAATGACGAGAAATCACCGGCTCATCCGCGCTGACGCGACGGGGCGACACGTGGCTCGCCGGTGCGGCGGAGGTGACGGCGCTCGTCTCGCCCGGAGGTCGCGCCACCTGGCATTCGTGTCACCTCTCGGTGGCGCATTCGTGAGGCAGACGGCTCCCGTTCCGATGGGTGGAGTTGTAACCTCCTCGGCCATGTCGATTCGACGGAGCGTCGCCGGTCTCGTCTTCGTTGTCTCCGCCGCGGTCCTCCTCGCCGCGCCTTCGTGCACCGACGAGCCGATCGACCCGGCCGTCGTCGACGTGCATCGCGCCGAGGGATGTCATCCGCTCGGCGCGACGGAAGAGTGTCTTTTCCCATTTCCGAGCTCGTTCTTCGAGAGCCGGGACGCGAGCACGGAAACGGGGGTGCGCGTCGCTTTGCGCGCCGATCTGATGCCCAAGGGCGGTGAGGAGATCGATACGGAGCCCTACAACCGCGCCGACGGATTTTCGCCGGTGATGCCGATCCTCGTTCATTTCGGCGTCGACGTGGATGTGACCGGCATGCCGTCGATGAGCGACCCGTCGGGCTCCCTCGATCCCACCGCATTGGTGTCGCTCGTCGATATGGAGACGGGGAAGCGTGTCCTTCATTTCGTCGAGATGGACCAGAATCGCCGGAGCGATTACCCCAATCGATACGCGTTCATCGTGCGGCCGATCGAGCCCATGGAGATGGGCCACCGCCACGCCGTCATTCTGCGCCGTGGTATCCAAGACACGGCCGGCAAAGAGCTCACGCCGACGGCGGCATTCTCGGCGCTTCGCGACGGACAGAAGACCACCAGTGAACAGGTGGAGGCGATGCGCGAGCATATGGACGAGCTGTTTGCCTTTGCGGAGGAACACGATTTTGCGCGCGACGATCTCCTCCTCGCGTTCGACTTCCAGGTTGCGAGCAAGAGCTCGCTCCTCGGGCCCATCCTCTCGATGCGCGAGCAGAGCCTCGCCGCGGTCGAAGCCGGGGAGCTCGGGTATGCGGTCGAGCAGATCGAGACGGACCCGAACGAGAACATCGCCGAGATCGTCTATGGCACCTTCGAGGTGCCGACGTTCCTCGACGACACCGACGCCGTCGTCCTCGACGGCGCCGGGAGAGCCGTCCGCCAGCCGACGAATCGCAGCTATCCGTTCACGATGCTCGTGCCGAAGAAGGCGGTGACGAGCGGCCCCCTTCCGCTCGTCGTGTTGGGGCACGGGATCTTCGGCAATGGTCGCGACTTTCTCACCGAAGGTGGCGACGGTGCCGCGATTCAACAGATTGCGCAAGATGCAGGCGTCATCATCATCGCCACCGATTGGATCGGTCTTTCGAGCAGCGACCTGCCGCGCATCGCCGCAGAGGTCGCCCCGGATCTGAACCGCATCTCGATCATCACGGATCAGCTTCAGCAGGCGCTCGTGAATGCGATCGTCCTGACGAAGCTCGGTCTCGGCGACTTGAAGGACGACCCCGAGGTCAAGGTCGCCGACACCGCGCTCGTCGACCCGACACGGGTGCACTACTGGGGCGCGAGCCTCGGAGGGATCGAGGGCTCGTCGTTCATTGCGCTGTCGCCCGATATCGCGCGCGCCGTGTTCGGCGTCCCAGGCTCTTCGTGGAGCACCATGCTCACGAGGTCGATCGTCTTTCCTCCCGTCAAAGCGTTCCTCGAGCTCGACTATCCGGACCCGCTGTTGCTCACGTTCCTGACGACGGCCGCGCAGCTTCGGTTCGATTACAGCGATCCGGCGAACGTCACGCGCCTTCTCTTCAAGGAGCCGCTGCCGGACGCGCCCAAAGACCGAATTGTCGTCTTGCAGGAGGCCATCGGCGACTCCCAAGTGCCGAATTTGGTGACCGATATCCTCGTACGCGCAATGGGCATCAAGGTGCTGTCGCCGAGCATCTACCAGCCGTACGGCGTCGAGACGGTCACCGCCCCGACGACGGAGAGCTGCGTCGTCCAGTTCCAAATGGAGGGGTGGGACGACCCGGCACCGCCGCAAACGAACACGCCGCCCAGCGCCGAGAACAATGTCCACCACGACATGAACTTCCTCCCCAACGCGCAGGCGCAGATCGCGTCGCTGCTGTTCGGCGGGTCGGTGGTCTCGGTCTGCGACGGCGTCTGCGATCCTGATTGAGGATTAGT
>JABFXY010000125.1 GCA_013361525.1 Polyangiaceae bacterium
TCACCGCCAACAGACCTCCCTTGGCGTGGCGGAGCTGGTTCGTCGCGAGCTCGCTCACGGCGGCGACGAGCCGCTCGAGGCGCTCCCCCACGAGCCCGTGCGCGCGCCCGGTCGCTCGGGTGAGCTCGCGGGCTTCGGCAACGGCCGCTTCGTCGAGGATGCAAACGGCGCCGTCTGCGTCGGCGCCGAGCCAAGCGCCGATCACAGGCCCTGCCACTTCTCGATGCGGACCGTGGTGCCTACGCCCTTTTCCGTCTTCACTTCGAACCTGTCCGCAAGTCGTTTACTGCCTGATAAGCCGAGCCCCATCGTCTTGGAGGTCGAATGGCCGCCAGCGAGAGCCAGCTCGAGATTGGCAATTCCCGGGCCGTGGTCCTCGAACGTGGCGCGAACGCCATATCGCTCTCCGTCGGAGATTTCCTCAAGCACGACAGAGCCCCCTCCCGCGTGCACCAGCACGTTGCGCGTGAGCTCGGACACGGCGGTGGTGATGGCGGCGGTCGCAAAGGGGTCGAGCTTGCGCGCCTGCGCCAGTTGGCGCGCCTTGCGGCGGACGATGACGATGTCGTCCTCTATCTGAATTTCGAGCCTGTACTGCGCGACGACGTCGATCACGGCTACCTCGGAATGACGTGGCCCAAGAGGGCCAACCCTTCGTCGAGGTTCAAAGCAAACTGCACGTCGTCCATCGTGTAGCCCATACGCACGAGCGTCGCGGCGACCTCCGGGCGCATCCCGACGAGCACGCTGCGCGCGCCCATCAGTTTCGCCATCTTGGCCGTCTCCGCGAGGATGCGAGCGACGTAGGTGTCGACGGTGTCGAAGCCGCTGATGTCGACCACGATGCCTTTGGCGTTCGTTCGCTCGAGCGCGGCGAGCACGTCGTTCTGCATGCCTTCGGCAACGGCGTCACTCAGCTCGATTTGAATCGAGACGAGCAGCGTTCGACCGATCTTCAGAATCGGGACGGTGCCGATCACGGGGCTCCGCCCTTCTCGCGATCGACGATGACCTTACCGGCCAATTGAAGCGCGAGCTCGATGCCTTCTTGCAGACGGGCGCAGGTATGCATCGACGACACGTCGACACCGAGCTGCACGAGCGTACGCGCGATAGGTGCGCTGATTCCGGTGAGGATCACTTGGGCGCCGAGCATGCGAACGGCGGCCGTGGTTTTGAGCAGGCTGTCCGCGACCTTGGTGTCGACCACCGGTACGCCCGCTATGTCCACGATGACGAACCGCGCCTGCTCCTCGACCACACGAAGCAGCAGCGCGTCCATGATTTGATTCGCGCGTAGGCTGTCGATCGTCCCGATGAGCGGCATCAAAAGAATGCGTTCGTGGACGCGGATGACGGGTGTCGAAAGCTCCCGTATCGCCAGCTGGTGCCTGCCGATCGTCTCCAGGTTCGCCGCGATGTACGTGTCGATCGCGATCGACATGTCGAAGAAGACGATCCGCGTGATGCTCTCCATGCTCGCGCGGGCTTCGTCCGAGGGAAACGTCTTGAAGAGTTGCTCTCGGACGACTTCGAGATAGCGACGATAAGCCCCGAGATACCACTTCGGAGCGAGGCCGATGCGCTCGTGCGCCGCGCCGACGCGCAATCGGTTTTCGACATAAGCGAGGTCGCATCGGCCATCGAACAGCTGCAGGAAATAGTCGCGCTGCAGCTTCTTCACGTGCTTCACGGCGAGCTCGTCGGAGAAGAACTTCGCCGTCTCCGGGTGACCGAGCAGAAGCTCGTAAAATGCTTCCACGATCGCTTCCGTGTGCTTCTCGGCGAACGACCTCAGAGAGGCGAGGCGCGCGAGGTCTTCGTCGGTGACACGGAAGAACGTGCGGCGGCTCGCGAGCTCCAGCTCGTCGAACTTCAAGGTTCGCAGGTATCGCGCGTGCATTGGTTGGCCTCGGCTCGTGCGTAACCCTTTGGACCCGGTGCCGCTACGGGTTTTCGTCGTAGCTTCATGCATTGCGCGGACCAGCGACCGTCGCTAGCTTCCCTGGCGCGTGAGCATCAGTGGACCGCTGGCCGACCTGTTGCGTTTGAGCCGCCTGGTGACGGATCCGGCGGGGCGCGCTGGGATTTTGTCGACGGTCGCCGAGATCTCCGCCATTCACGTCGGCGCGGACGCGTCCCTGGTCGTGCTGGTCGACGGTGAGCGAGCTCGCGTCGCTGCTGCGTACGGTTGCGACGGGGCCGCGCACGACTGGCAGCTCGACCCGGACGCGCTCGGGCCGGAGCTGGAGGACGCCGTCCTCCTTCGATGTCGGGAGATCAATGAGAGGATCGTCGTCGCGCGGTCCGCGCCGATGATTTCGGACGGAGCGCTCTTCGGCGCGCTCGTGGTGTTGTCGTCCGTTCCGGAGCGTATCGGTGACGACGCGATGTCGCTGCTCGCGGGCATCGCCGATATGGCGGCCGCTTCGCTCTCCGCAGCGATGCAGTTCGAGCGACTGGAGCGCGTCAACGCGGAGCTTCGGGCGACGCGTGCGGCGCTCGAGCGAACGGAGAAGCTGCGGGCGCTCGGACAAATGGCCGCAGGTGTCGCGCACGATCTACGCAACATTCTCAACCCGATCACGCTGTATCTGCAGCTCGCCAAGCGCCAAGTCCGAGCAGGCGACAAGGAAGCGCTCGAGAGCAGCTTCGACGAAATGGCGTCGGTCGTCGGTCGAGGGATGCAGCTGCTCGAGGGGCTCCGGCAGTTCAGTCGGCAGTCGCCGGACGCGGCAGAGCAAATGGTCGATTTGGACGCGCTCGCGCGCGAAGCTCTCACGATCGCCAGGCCGCGGATGAGCTCGCGCGCCAAGGCGATGCCGCGCGTCTCGGAAGAGCTGCGCAGTCCACCACCGGTGCTCGCGCGGAGCGGCGAGGTCGTCTCCGCGATCGTGAATCTCATCGCCAACGCTCAAGACGCGCTCGAGCGAGGTGGGACCATCACTGTCCGCACCGGCACCGAACGCGGTGGATCGTTCGTCGAAGTAGCCGACGACGGCCCCGGGATGCCGCCGGAGGTCCGCGATCGCGTGTTCGAACCGTTCTTCACGACCAAGGGTGAAGAAGGCACCGGACTCGGCCTTGCAATGGTCTACTCGACGATGGTCCGTCACGGGGGAACGGCAGAGTTGTCGAGCGACGTGGGCAAGGGGACCTGCGTTCGATTGTGGTTTCCTCCGCGCCGATCATCTCCGCAATCGTCGTAGCGACGGCGGTTCGAATCGGCGCAAGCAATGCGTGTGTGCGCGCCATTTGCGCGTGATCTCGCGCGTGATGCGGCTGATCGCGGGCTGATCCGACGGCGCGCGGGTTGCACTTGCGCGGGCCATGCTCGGCCTGGACCGGCCCCCACGAAGCGCCGAGCGCGCGCCCCGAACGCCGGGCGTGTTCTCGGCGGGACACGCGCGAGCGCGTGCTGCATCGTCCGAATCGTCGCATCCGGAAACGGGCATATGCGCCCATTGCGAAGGTCCGACGGCGTCTCCTTCGCAGACGTTTTGCTGCCCGGGCTGCGAGCACGTCCACGAGCTGATTCGCGGGCAAGGGCTCGCTCGTTATTACGAGCTACGAGAGGGCAAGGGCGTCCCCGGCCTCGAGGCAGCGCGCGGGCTCGTCGACGACACGTGGATCGATCTCGCGATCGCGCGTTTGGCGGGCGCAGAAGGTCTCGTCCGGCTGGATCTCGACGTCGAAGGCCTCCATTGCACCGGATGTGTCTGGCTGATCGAGGAGGTGTTCCGGCGCACGGGTGCAGAAGGTCGCGTCACGACCAATCCGGCGCTCGGCACGATCGAGCTCTTCGTCGGCAGAGCGTTTCCGCTCCGCGACTATTCCCAAAAGCTCCTCGCGCTCGGCTATCGACTCGGACCACATCGCAAGTCCGGCGATCGTCGGAGCGACGATCTCGTTTGGCGAATCGGCGTTTGCGTCGCGATCGCGATGAACGCGATGATCTTCGCCATTGCGCGTTACGCGGGGCTCGAAGGCGGCGCGCTCGAGCGAGTGTTTCTCTATCTCGAGACGGGCCTTGCCCTCGCCGCATTCTCGGTAGGCGGAATCGTCTTCGTGCGAACCGCTTGGCGAGGTCTGGTCGGCCACATCGTGAGCCTCGATCTGCCGATCGCCGTCGGCCTGATCTTGGGATACGCGGGCTCCGTCGTCGCCGTTCTCGAGGGGAACGGAGGCGGAAGCTACTTCGACACGCTCATCGTCTTTACGACGTTGATGCTGGTCGGGCGGTTTCTCCGCGAGCGCGTGCTCGAGCAGAACCGCGCGCAGCTGCTGGAAGACGCCGGCATCGAGGGTCTTCATTGCAGGCGCGTCGAGGACGGTCGCGTCCGCGTGGTCCCCGTCGCGTCGATTGCGATCGGCGACCGCCTCCTCGTTGCACCGTCGGACGTCGTGCCGGTCGCTGCGGTCGCCGTCGATGGTGGCACGTTCGGGTTCGATTGGGTGACCGGCGAGAGCGACGCGCGAACGTTCCCCGCCGGTTCGACGGTCGAGGCGGGCGCGGCGAACGCGGGCTCTTCGGCGGTGGAGCTGACCGCCATCGAGCCATTTTCGACCTCGCGCCTCGTTCGCCTGTTGCGCTCGACGACTCCAGGCGGCGATAGCGCGTCGAAATCGGCCTTCGAGGGAACGATCGCGTCATTCTGGGTGCCCAGCGTGCTCGTCGCTGCGGCTGGTGGCTTCGTTCTGCATCTCCTGCTCGGCGCGACCGCGTCGGCTGCTCTGTCCGTATCGGTGGCGATTCTCGTCGTCACATGCCCCTGTGCCTTCGGGATTGCGACGCCGCTCGCCAACGAGCTCGTCCTCTCCGGCCTTCGCAAGCGAGGTCTCCTCGTCCGATCCGCGGACTTTCTCGAGCGCGCGACGAGCGTACGGCGAATCGTCTTCGACAAAACGGGAACGCTGACGAATGGCCAGTTGCGAATCGAAGATTCCAATCAGCTCGACTTCCTCTCTCCGAGCGTGTTGCGGGTGCTCTACAACCTCGCGTGCCGAAGCTCCCACCCGAAGGCAGCGGCGGTAAAAGCGGCGGTTCCGACCGCATGTCATCAGTTCGAGCCTGGTCTCGTGGTCACCGAAACGCCGGGTATTGGTGTCGAGGCGCACGTCGACGGAAGCCGATTCAGCCTCGGTGCCTGCCCGGAGGGGATTGGGGGCGACGTTGCCCTTGCGCGGGACGGCGTCGTCCTTGCGAGCCTGACGACGGCGGAGGAGCTGCGCGCCGATGCCCGCGAAGAGATTCAGGGGCTCACGGCGGACGGTTTCGAGATCTGGATGGCGACCGGGGATATCCCCGCGCGCGCGACCGCGGTCGCGCAGGCATGCGAAATCGAAGACGCCCATGTGCGCGCCGCGCAGAGCCCCGAGGACAAAGCACGATTGATTGCCGAGCTCGACCGGCACGACACGCTCATGATCGGTGACGGGGTGAACGACGGCCCTGCGGTGCAAAGGGCCCATTGTTCGGGCACGCCGGCTGCCGGGCGCGCGTTCCTCGCCTCGCGCGCCGACTTCTACTTGCTCGCCGCCGGGCTGGGACCCGTGCGCAAAGGTCTCACGGTCGCGCGCGCATTGCGTCGGACGCTGAGGGGGAATCTTCGATGGGCCGTGACCTACAACGTCATTGCCCTGTCACTGTCGTACGCGGGTTGGATGACACCGCTGCTTTGCGCCGTTTTGATGCCGGTTTCGTCGCTCGTGTCGATCGCGCTCGTCATTCGCGCCCTCGGGCAGAGAGGGGCCGTATGGAGGTCTTGATATTGCAGGTGTTCGTGAGCCTGGTCCTCGTGCTGGGGTCCATCATTCTGTTTTCCTACAGCGCAAAACAGAAAGACCACCAGCACGCCGGCAGGCTCGCGCTTTTGCCGCTCGAGGGCGACCCGTCGACTGGACGGGAACGATCGTTCTCCGAGGCGGAGCAGGAACGAAACGCAACGGAGCCTATTTCATGAGCTCGGCAATCGAAGAAAGGCCGCTCGTCACGCGGCGTATCGTCTACAACGACTCCATCTCGCGGTGGTTCGTCGGCGCGTCCGTCGTTTGGGCGCTCGTGGCTCTACTTCTCGGCGTGGTCATCGCGCTTCAGCTGGCTTTTTCCGGCGCGAACATCCATCCGATGTTGTCCTACGGACGCCTGCGGCCGCTGCATACCAACGCGGCCATCTTTGCGTTCGTCGGCAATATGCTGTTCGCCGGCATCTATTACTCGACGCAGCGCCTGGTCAAGGCGCGCCTGCCGTCGGACCTTCTCGCAAAGATCCATTTCTGGGGCTGGCAGCTCATCATCGTCTCGGCAGCGATAACCCTTCCCCTCGGCTTCACCCAAGGGAAAGAGTACGCCGAGCTCGAGTGGCCGATCGACATCGCCATCGCGGTCGTGTGGGTGGTCTTTGCCGTCAACTTCTTCTGGACGCTCGCGCGGCGCGCGGAAAAACATCTCTACGTCGCGATTTGGTTCTACATCGCGACGATCGTGACGGTGGCGGTTCTCCATATCGTCAATTCGTTCGTCGTCCCCGTCGGTGCACTGAAGAGCTATTCGGTCTTCGGCGGCGCGCAGGATGCGCTCGTCCAGTGGTGGTACGGCCACAACGCAGTCGCCTTCTTCCTGACGACGCCGATCCTCGGCATCATGTATTACTTCGTGCCGAAGGCTGCGGATCGGCCGGTCTATTCCTACCGGCTCTCGATCATCCACTTCTGGGCGCTGGTCTTCGTCTACATCTGGGCAGGCCCACACCATCTGTTGAATACGGCACTGCCGGAGTGGGCGCAGACGCTGGGCATGGTCTTCAGCATCATGCTCTGGGCTCCCAGCTGGGGCGGCATGCTCAATGGTCTTTTTACGCTTCGCGGCGCTTGGGACAAGGTGCGGGTCGACCCCGTTCTGAAGTTCTTCGCCGCAGGCCTGACGTTTTACGGGATGGCGACCTTCGAGGGCCCGCTGCTTTCGATTCGGTCGATTTCGAGCCTCGCGCACTACACCGATTGGGTCGTCGGTCACGTCCACTCCGGCGCGCTCGGGTGGAACGGATTCATGGCAGCCGGCATGTTCTATTGGATGGTCCCGCGCCTGTTCGGGACCAAGCTCCACTCGACGAGGCTCGCAGAGGCGCACTTCTGGATCGGGACGATCGGCATCCTCTTCTACATCTCGTCGATGTGGATCAGCGGCGTCATGCAGGGTCTCATGTGGCGCGCGGCCGACGAGGGGGGAGCGCTCACGTATCCGAGCTTCGTCGAGACGGTCATCGCGATTCGGCCGATGTACTTCATGCGCCTCATCGGCGGGCTCATGTACCTGGCCGGCATGATCATGATGGCGGTGAACCTCTATCGGACGGTTCGCGCCGGAAGAGCGGTCGACGGCATCGCGGAGGTCGTCGTTCCGGAGGTGAAAGCCGAGGTTCGATGGTCCCGGCTGGTCGTCGGCAAACCGGTCGTCGTGAGCTCCGTCGCACTGGTGCTGTTGGTTCTCTTCGGGCGAGGCGACGCAATCACGAGCTTCGCTTGGCTGGTCCTGCTCGCGGTCGTCGGCGGCGGAACGCTCCTCATCGACGCCGTCTCGAAGCGCGGAAGCGAGCCCACCTGGCATCGGCTTCTCGAAGGTCGAGCACTGGTGTTCACCGTATTGACGGTCGGCGCGGTCCTCGTGGGAGGCATCGTGCAAATCGTCCCGGCGGTGTTGGTCTCGCCCAGCGCGCCCGGCCGAACGGAGGTTCGCGTCGCGACGCCTCTCGAAATCGAAGGACGCGACATCTACATTCGCGAGGGCTGCTACACCTGCCATTCGCAGATGATTCGGCCGCTCGCGTTCGAGGCGCGCCGATATGGAGACGCCTCGACCATCGACGAATCGCGATACGACCATCCGTTCCAATGGGGGTCGAAGCGCACGGGCCCGGACCTCGCGCGTGAGGGCGGGAAGAACCCGAATCTCTGGCACTATCTCCACTTCAACGACCCGCCCTCGATTTCTCCGGGGTCGAACATGCCCTCCTATGCGCACTTCACGGAGGGCCGTGTCGACTTCAAGGGCACCGAGGCGAAGATGCGAGCCCTGCGTCTCGTCGGGGTTCCGTTCACGGTCGAGCAGGTCCAACGCTCGGAGGCGCTCGCCCGTGAGCAGGCAGAGTCGATCGCAGCCGATCTCGCAGAGCAGGGCGTGCATATCGCCCCCGACTCCGAGATGGTTGCGGTCATCGCCTACCTGCAGAGCCTGGGGCTGCAGTCGGACGCAACCTCGATGAAGCCGTCGTCGGAGCAGGTTCAGGCCTCCGGCCTTCGTTGAACCCGAAAACGAGCAAGGAGAGACCACCATGTCACGTCTGATGGGACAGCTCTTTCATCAAAGCCCACTTCTCGTCTGGCCCCTCGTTTCACTCACGATCTTCTTTGTCGCATTCGCGGCGATCCTGATTGCGACGTACCGAAAACGGGCGTCCGACATGAATGCGCTGTCCGCGTTACCGCTTGCGAGCGACGAAGAGGAGCGTGACCGTGAATAACGTAGAGGAAGCGGTGCCCCCGCCCTCGGACCGGAACACGCCCGACCCGCCGGTGGTGCACGAATACGATGGGATCATCGAGCTCGACCAACGCTTGCCGCGGTGGTGGGTCTATACGCTCTTCGGCGCCATCGCCTTCGCCGCCGGCTATTGGGTGTACTTCCACAGCTTCGACCGCGGCGAGCTCGCATCGCGCGAGTATGGCCGCATCAAAGCAAAGGAGATCGCCGAAGAAGCAGAGCGCATCAAACAAGCCGGTACCGTGACGCCGGAGATGCTCGTGATGCTCACGAAGGATCGCGGTACCGTCGAGCAAGGTCAGGAGCTCTTTTCGCAGAACTGCGTCACCTGCCACTCCGAGGGAGGAAAGGGCAATATCGGTCCCAACCTGACCGACGACTACTGGCTACACGGCGGCGAGCCCATGAATGTCTACGGCACGATCCGCGATGGTTTCTTGTCGAAGCAAATGCCCGCGTGGGGGAAGCAGCTCGGTGAGGATCGGGTCCGAGCGGTCGCGGCTTACGTCCTCACGCTCAAGGGGACGAACGCCGCCGGCGGCAAGGCGCCTCAGGGCGAGAAGCACTGAGTGCCGTCATGCAAAAGCGTGTTCATCTGCCGGTCACGTCGGACGAGCCCAGGCAGAGCTCCATTGCCGCCGATGGCCGGCGCAAATACGTCTATACCGCCGACGTCACCGGCCGCTTCGCGCGGTTGAGGAAGTTCGTGTTTGCGGGTTTGATTGCGGTGTGGGTGGCGCTGCCGCTCGTCACCATTGGAGGAAGGCCGCTCGTCCTCCTCGACGTGGAACGCCGGCGCTTTTTCCTCTTCGGCGCGACCTTCAATGCACAAGACGCATGGCTGTCGTTCTTCGCCGTCACGGCCGTCGGCTTCGTCCTGGCCCTGTCCACGGCCCTTTGGGGCAGGGTGTTTTGCGGCTTCGCGTGCCCTCAAACGGTCTTCTTGGACGGTGTCTTCCGGCCCATCGAGCGCCTCGTGGAGGGGCCGAGGGAGCAGCGCATTCGGCGGGACCGGGCCCCTTGGTCCCTCGAAAAGGTCCGCAAGAAGGTCACGAAACACGCTCTCTATCTGCTCGCGTCCTTCGTCATCGCGCACATCCTGTTGAGCTTCTTCGTCCCGCTCTCGACGACCCTTCGGATGGTCGTCGGCAGCCCGAGTGAGCATCCGGCGGCATTCGCATGGGCGGCGGTGGTGACGCTCGCGACGTATCTCAACTACGCCTTCTTTCGCGAGCAGATCTGTTTGGTGGTGTGTCCCTATGGCCGGCTTCAGGCGTCGCTCGTGGATGAGGACAGCCTCGTCGTCGGCTACGACGTACGGCGCGGCGAGCCGCGCGGGAAGCTCAAAGCGGAGGGGCGCGGTGACTGCATCGATTGCAAACGCTGCGTCGTCGTCTGTCCGACCGGCATCGACATTCGCAACGGTCTCCAGCTCGATTGCATTGGGTGCACGGCGTGCATCGATGCCTGCGACGACGTGATGGACAAGGTCGGCCGCGAAAAGGGTCTCATTCGATACGACGCGCAGCGCGCGTTTGCCGGCGCCGGTCCACGCCGGTTCTGGCGGCCACGCCTCGCCGTCTATGCCGTATTGGGCATTGTCGGGTTGGTCGCGACGACCATTGCGATCACCCGTCGGACGAGCTTCGAGGCCAACGTCGTGCGCGCCTCGGGCGTCCCTTATGTGATCGAGGATGGTGAAGTCCGAAACTCGTTCGTCGTGCATCTGGTGAACAAGCGGGACGAACCTGCGACCTTCCTCATTGCAGCGGAGGGCGTTCGGCTCGCGGGGGCTCCCCCATCCGTCGACGTGGGTGCCATGAGCGATGCACGCGTTCCGATCGTCGTGACCACGCCATCCGACGCGCCGATCGCGCGTTGGCACCTCGTGGTCGAACGGGTCGGCGACGGAGAGGTCCTTCGCGTCTCGGCGACGCTCGCGAGGCCGCGGTCATGAGCGCGCTCGAGCTCGGCGGAGCGCTGCTCATGGGCCTCATGGGCAGCGTCCATTGCGTCGCGATGTGCGGACCCATCGCCGCCGTTCTGTGCGGAGGGCGCGGACGCGCAGAGAGCGCAAAGGGGCTCGTCCCGCACGCCGGTCGCCTCCTCACGTACGGCGTGATCGGCGCGCTCGCCGGCTCGCTCGGCGGTGCGGTGAGGCGGGTTCTGCCGCTCGAGGTCGTGCAGCTCGGCGTGCGAATCGCCGCGGCGGTGTTGCTCATCGTCGTCGGGTTCTACGCTGCAGGCTTTCTACGCCGCTTCGCTGCGATCGAGCGGCTGACGGCGCCGCTGTTCGCACGGCTGGTGCCGCGCACGGGAAGCCTCGGTCGAGGAACGTTCCTCGCCCGCCTCGTCCACGGCATGGTCTGGGGGCTCGTGCCGTGCGGGCTCGTCTACGGAGCCGCGGGGCTCGCTGCACTCTCGGGCACCGCCGGGCGCGGTTTCCTCGTGATGGCCGCGTTCGGCGCAGGAACGCTACCGGCGACCGTGCTCGTCGGGATCTTCGCAGAGGGATTTCGCCGTCGCGTTCGAGATCCACGCATTCGACAGACTGCCGGATTGCTACTAGCGGTCGCCGGGACGGTTCACATCGCTCTCGCGTTTCATTGGGCGAAAGGCATCTTTGACGTTTCTCCTCCTGCGCCCGCCTCGTCGCAACCGGCGGGAGGCGCCCCGACCGCTGAACAAGCTTTGCCGCCGCCTTCGTGTCATTGATCCACACATGCGATCGGAGAAAGTCGGTCTCACCAACGAAACGGAGCCGTACCTCGCGACCCTCTACGGCAAGGCGCTCGATGCGGATGCGGAGAAGCCCATCCTCGGCGATCGATTCGCTGCCGAGGCCGTGGCACGAATCGACTTCGACTTTCGGACGCTCAAGTTGCCAAATGGGGCGGCGATCACGCTCCCGCTCCGAGCCCGACACTTCGACGATTGGACACGCGCGTTCCTTGCGCAATATCCGGTATCGACTGTGCTTCATCTCGGGTGTGGTCTCGACACCCGCGTGGAGCGAATCAATCCGGGGCCCGACGTGCGGTGGTTCGACGTCGACTTGCCGCCGGTCATCGCGCTTCGCGAGCAGCTCTATCAGGAGCGGCCGGGATATCATCGCATCGCGACCTCCGTGACCGACGCCGGATGGCTCGACTCGATTGCAGGTGATCGACCCGTCTTCGTCGTCGGCGAGGGCCTCGTGATGTATCTCGAGGAGCGAGATGGAACTGCGTTGTTCCGCCGCATCGTCGAGAAGTTTCCGAGCGGGCAGATCGCTTTCGACGGCTACAGCGGCACCATGACCCGCGCCGTCTCACGCTTCCTGAAAATAAGCGGGAAGAAGGTGCACCTCGTCTGGGGAATGGACGATCCGCGCGACCTCGAGAAGGCAGTCCCTGGGCTTCACCTCCTCGAGTGCGTCGAGTTTCTCGGGATGCCCGAGCTGATTGACCGACTATCGAGAGGCTCTGCGCTGAAGCAGACGATGCATCGAACGATGAACCGCCTGTCCTTCTATCGACACCTCGTACGCCACGTCCGCTACGCGTTCGGACCGGATTGAGTCGTTGTCAGGTGCCGGTCGAGCTGCTC
>JABFXY010000021.1 GCA_013361525.1 Polyangiaceae bacterium
TTCAGGTTCCAGTGGGGTAACTCCCGTGGAGGTTCAAGTCCTCTGCTTCGCACCAAAAGAGACGTCGCCTGGGGGGATCCGGCGTCGTTGACATGTAGCGCTCCTCGGCGTTTGCTCGACGCCGTCGCGCATGTCGAAGGTGGGCTCCAGCGGCGGTGATTTGGCTGCGACGAGCGCCCTGGTGAACGAGCGGCTCGCGCGCGGCGACGCCCCTGGGGCAGTCGAGGCGGCGATGGCGGCGGTAGCGGAGCGGCCAGATGACGCCGAGGCGCACACGCTGCTCGGCACGGTGTACGCGAGGAGCGGCCAGGACCAGGCCGCCGAGAAGACGTTCCACGAGAGCATCGCCCTCGATCCGACGTCGTACAAGCCGCACGCCAACCTCGCGCTCTTGCTGAAGGGCCAGGGGAGGAAACAAGAGGCGCTCGACGCCGTCACGGCGGCGACGAAGCTCGCGCCGAAGGCTGCGCATCTGCACGCGCGACGAGGGCAACTCGAACGCGATCTCGGGGCATTCCACGCCGCGCTGGATTCGTTTCGCGAGGCGCACACGCTCGAGCCGAAGGGTACGTACCGCGATCATCTCGCGCGCGCCTTCTTCGAGGCCGGCCGCCACGAGGACGCGCTCGACCTGGTACGGCACGCCGATCCGCCGACCAAAGACGGCGTCTTCGTCGCCGCGATGGTGCACGCAGCGGCGGGCCGCCGAGACGCGCTCGAAGACGCGATTCATGCGCTTCTTCGCCTCTCTCCGACGCCGGCGATGGCGCTTCAGCTCGTCCAACCTGTCGCGGCCGCTGGGCTCTTTCCAGAAGCGCTCGGCCTCGCAAAGTCAGCGCGCCACAGCTTGCCGACCGACGCGGAGGCGATCGTCGCCGAGGCCACGGTCGAAGAGGTGATGCGCCGATTCGACCGTGCGGTCGCGGTCTACGACGAAGGCCTGCGTGCGGGCGCATCGTCGGAGGCCCTCTACGTGAAATGGCTACGTGCGTGCTCGCGCATGGGACAGCACGCAGCGTTCGTCGAGGCCTCGCGTAGAGGGCTCGCGGCGTTCCCGCGATCCGTGCGGATACGCACGACGATGGCGCTTCACGACACCCAATACGATCGCCTCGAAGAGGCTTCGCGTGCGCTCGATGAGGCCGAGGCCATCGACCCGGCCGACGTCGAGGTCCTCTGCGAGCGAGCAAATCTCCTCGCGGCGATCGGCGCGAACGCAGAAGCACGGGTGACCTTCGAGCGGGCGTTGCGGGTGGATCCCTCCAACGAGCGAGCGATGTCCGCGATGCTTTTCGTCGCGCTCCACGACGAGTCGCTGCAGCCCGAGGTGTTCCGCGACCTTCAGACCCGTTGGGCGGAGAGGTTCGGCGTCGCCCGCGTCACGACGACGCGCAACGACGGATCGCGGGACCCGGAGCGAAGGCTCAAGGTCGCGCTCGTCTCGCCGGACCTGCGCTCGCACGCGATCACCAAGTTCCTGTTACCGCTTCTGCGCTCGTACGATCGCGCGCGGCTCGAAGTCCATTTGTACTCGCTCGTCGCGAACCCGGATGCGACCACCGACGCGATCCGAGCGCTCGATCTCGCGTATCACGAGGTGCATGGCCTCACGCCTGCGGCCATCGCTCGGCGAATCGCCGCGGATGATATCGACATCGCCATCGAGCTCGCGGGGCTGACCTCGTCGCTCACGATTCCGGCGCTCGCGCACGCGCCTGCCGGCGTGCAAGCGACGTATCTCGGGTGGCCGGCGACGACCGGCGTCCCTGAGATAGGCCATCGATTGACCGACAACTTCGCTGATCCGCCGGGCGTGACCGATCACCTGTGCACCGAGTCGCTCGAGCGGCTTACTTCGTCGGCGTGGTGTTTCGCGCTGGATGACGAGGTCGCAATCGCCGAGCGACGCGAGGACGCTCCCATCGTGCTCGGGAGCTTCAATCGCGCGACGAAGCTCGGCGACGGCGTCGTTCGAGCATGGGCGCGAATTCTTCGGCGTCTTCCCGATGCGCGGGTCGTGCTGAAGGGCAGGGGGCTCGACAGTCCGCTCGCCCGCGCGCGAATCGTCGCCATCGCCGAGCACGAAGGCGTCGAGCCCGAGCGCATCCGGACCACGGGCTGGGTCGCGAATGCGACGGCGCACCTCGAGACCTGGAACGAGATCGACATCGCCCTCGATTCGTATCCGTACGCAGGGACGACGACGACCTGCGAGGCCCTTTGGATGGGCGTCCCGGTCGTGACGTTCGCAGGCGACTCGCACGTGTCACGGGTCGGCGCGAGTCTTTTGCACCAAGTTGGTCTCGTCGATCTCGTGACGTCCGACTGGGATGCCTACGAGCGCGCGGTCGTTGCCCTCGCGGGCGACGGCGCACGTCGCCGTACGCTCCGGCGCACGCTGCGCGAACGGCTCCGAGGTTGCGTTCTCGGAGACGGGAGCGCCTTCGCGCGCGAATTCGAATCGGTGTTGCGCTCGATGTGGAAACGGCACGTGGCTTCGGCGCCCGCGGCGACGCCGGTGGCGGCGAGGCTCGGCCATCGTGAGCCTCGGCGCTACGTGCCGGCCGCGCTCGACGACCGCGAGACGTTCGTCGCCCTCGAGCAGGGCGTGGAGCGCGACGCCGAGACCGACTTCCTGCTGGGGTTCATCGAGCGGCGCTCGAGCGATGGTCCAGTCGTCGTCGCGGAGGGGGGGCCGGGCGTGCTCGCGCACGTTCTCGCGTCCGCAGCCCGACGGAACGGCGCAGAATTCACCGTCCTCGAGCGTGACGAGGCTCGTCATCGTCTCGGCGCGGCAAGCGTCGCGCGCCTGCATCTTGCGTCGGTGTCGATCCGGCCCGACGCGATCGCCGCGACCGACGTCGAGCGGGCATCGGTGCTGGAGGTGAGAGCGGCGACCGTGCCGACCGTACTCGCGCTCGGCGTCGGCGATCGGACGCTTCTTCGCGTCCGGTTCGACGATGCCGAACAGGGCGCTCGGGCGATCAAGACACTCCGTGCCGCGGGGCTCGAGGTGTATCGGGCGGTGCCCGCGATTGGTGCGCTGCGGCTCGTCTCCGACGAACAGCTCTGCCCGCTTTCGCGGTCGGTGTTCGCCGTGCGCCCTCGGTTTTCGTTCGGGTCGCTCGAGGTCGTGCGTCACCCGGTCGCCTCGATCGACATCGCGTCGCCGATCGCGGCGTTTCGCGAAGCTCGCAGCGCGACGCTTCCACTCCAGCGCCGCGCCCAGCTCCTCGAGGCTGCGTTCCACCGCAGCGCCGCGGCGCTCGACGACACCGATGTCGGCGGTCGGCTCACGTACGCACGGCTCGCGATCGAGACCGGGCGTCGTGCGCTGGTCGCAGAGGCCCTTTCGCCGCTCCCCGCTGTCGAAGACACGGCCCGCGGGGAATTCCTTTCGTGCTCCCGCGACGGCGACGGCCAAGCCCCCGCGTGGTGTCGCCTTCGCTCGATCGAGGCGATCGTTCGATGGGGAGCGCGCTCGAGCTACGACGAGCCGGAGCGACACCAAGCGCTGCTCGTCGAGTATTTCCAGCGCGGCGGCGACGATGCCGAGATGAATCGGAGGCTCGGGCTCCTCTTTACGCTGCGCGGGCGATCGGTGACCCTGACCTGATCTTGCGCGAAGGACCGATGTCGTTTCCGCGGTGGCGCGCTGTATTTCATCCCGCGCTGCTCGTCGCGCTCGCGGCCGTCGCGCCGGTCGTCGCGCTGCTTTGCGTTCCCGTGCTTCCTACGCACGACGCGCCGAAGACGCTCTACGCGGCGCACGTCTGGTCGCACGTGACCGAGCCCGGTTTCGCCAGCGAGTTCCGGCGCACCGACGCGCTGACGAACCTCGGATTTCCGTTCGTGTATTCGGCGCTCGAGCGAATCCTTCCGTGGAGGTGGGCTTACCGCCTCGCGCTCGCGATGGTCGTGCTGCTCTTGCCCGCGGCGACCTACCGTCTTGCGCGCGCGTTCGATCCGAGGCGCGCCGTGCTCGGTCTGGTGGGCGTCGCGGCGGCCTTTCACTGGTCGGTCCACATGGGGTTCGTCAACTACGCGACGAGCGTGGGACTCGGTCTGATGACGGTCGCGGTCGCGATCGAAGCGCGCGTTTGGTCCCCGCTTCGGGAGGCGTGTGTTTACGCGCTCCTCGTCGTGACCGCTCTGTTCCATCCCGTCGGTGGTCAGTTCGCGGCGCTCGCGGTTTTCGCCTTTCGGGTCGCGACCGCGCAAAAAGGGAGCATCGTTCGCGCTTGTGGGGCGACGGCGATCTTCTGCTTGCCCGTCTTCGCGATCACGATTCTGTCGAGGGACGCCCTCTACGACGCGCAGCAAAAAGGGCTGATCGGCGTCGAGACCTGGCGGCTCACGTTTGCGGACCGCGCTGCAGGGCTCTTCAAGGTCTTCATGGGTGGACCCGTTTGGCGCAGCGCATCGCTGCTCGCGACGGCGGCGCTGGGCATCGCCGCCAGCACCGCCGCGCTCGCGCGTCGGCGCGTCGACGAGCGGGACCTCGCGGTCCTCGCGATCGTCGGTTACGGCATCGCCGGCACCTGCTTCGCGCCGATGCACACAGCCGGTTGGGAGTTCATGCAACCGCGGTTCATCCCGCCGGCGGTGATCGCCGCGGCGGTCTTGATTCCGGTCGAGCGCTTTTCTGCAACCGTGCAGCGCGTGTCCGCGGCGGCGCTCCTCGGCCTTGCGATCGGCTCGAACCTGTGGGCCGCGTCGATGCATCGGGCCTTTGCGCGTGAGCACGCCGATGCCTTCGCCGGCCTCGGCCGCCCGTCGGAGCCCGGGCGTACGCTCCTTCCGATCGTCGCCCGGCCGGAGATCGTCGCGCGTCGGGACGACCCCCACGCGCCTGTTCGTCACGCGCTCCCATTGCTCAACCTCGGACAGCTGTACGGCGTCGATCGCGAGGCGATCGTTCCGTACACGTTCTCGTACATCCCCGAGATCCACCTCATCGAGAACAAGCTCGAGCGCTTGAGCCGCGTGCCTCGCCGCGACTACGCGCAGTATTTCCGAGCCGACGCCGACCCGGAGGTCCGGCGCGCCGAGCTCGTGCGCCTGGGCTCGTTCGGCACTTCGTTCGACGACGTCCTGTTCTACGGGACGGCGGAGGACGCCGACGCGTTCGTCGCCCTCGGGTACGAGGTCGAGTTTCGCAGCGGAGGGCTGTTCATCGGACAGCTTCGAGGATGTCCGACAACCGTCGACGTCGTCGGTGCGGTCCCGGGGGAGGTGATCCTGGTGGGGTGGACGCCGTCTTCTCGCGTCGTGCACACGTTCCCGGTCAGCGGACCCTCGCAGCGGATCGCGATCGACCGCGGCTCCTGCCAAGGCCTCTGGGTCTCCGTGGAGGGGTCGGCGCTCGGGACCCATCGCATTTGCGACGGCGGCAACGAGCGCGGCGCCGTCGAAGCTCCGCCCGGCGCCGACTCGGTGAGCTGCTACCTCGAGTGATTCCGGCAGGGCCTTCCGCCCCGTTTTCGTTCGATCGGTTGGGAAACCAGACGCGCCGCGAAAGGCGCCGCGACGCCGTCCTGCTCACGGGAGCGACATGTGCTAGAGAGCGCGCACCTATGGCGGCACAATTGCGCCCTGCACGGCTTTGTCTCGAGGACGGAACGGTCTTCGAAGGTGCTCTGTTCGGCGCGCCGCTCGACGCCTCGTCCGCGGTGACGGGTGAGGTCGTGTTCACGACCGGCATGACGGGCTACCAAGAGGTTCTCAGCGACCCCTCGTACAGCGGGCAGATCGTCACGATGACGGCGCCGCAGATCGGCAACACCGGCGTCAACACCTCCGACCCGGAGAGCAACGGTGAGCCGCTCGCCGCAGGGTTCATCGTCCGCGAGCTGAGCTCGGTCGCGTCGAACTGGCGCTCGGAAGGCGCGCTGGAGTCTTGGCTCGCGAAGAGCGGGCTCGTCGGGCTCACCGGCATCGATACGCGAAGGCTCACCCGGCACCTGCGCGACCGGGGCTCGCAGAACGGCGCCATCGGCGTTTGCGACGCGGCGACCCTCGTCGATCGCGCGCGCTCCGCGCCGAAGATGGAAGGGCTCGATCTCGTCGGCCGCGTCACCTGCAAGGCCCCGTACACCTTTACCGCTCCGACCCCCGCGGAGTTCCGCTCGCTGGGCGAGCCGGGCCCGGAGCTCGCAGGCGCAGGGAGCCCTCACGTCGTTGCGATGGACCTCGGCATCAAGCGCAACATCCTGCACAGCCTGGTCGACGTGGGCTGCAGGGTCTCGGTCGTCCCCGCGACGACGAGCGCGGAGCAGATCCTCGCGATGAACCCCGACGGCATCTTCGTCTCGAACGGCCCCGGCGATCCCGCCGCGGTGACGTACGCCATCGACACGCTCCGCGGCTTGCTCGGGAAGAAGCCGATCTTCGGCATCTGCCTCGGCCATCAATTGCTCGCGCTTGCGAGCGGCGGCCGCACCTACAAGCTGAAGTTCGGCCACCGCGGTCTGAACCAACCGGTGCAGAACCTCGACACGGGCCGCATCGAGATAACGTCACAGAACCACGGCTTCGTCGTCGACGTGCCTTCGCTGCCGAAGGGCGCGCGCTCGACCTACGTGCACCTCAACGACGGCACCAGCGAAGGGCTCGAGCTCCCCGACGCGGACGCGTTCTCGGTGCAGTTCCACCCCGAGGCTGCAGCCGGCCCCCACGACACGCTGCACCTGTTCGCGCGATTCCGCGAGCGCATGGTCGCATCCGCATGAGCAAGACCGTCCACTTCGTAAGCCTCGGTTGCCCCAAGAACCGCGTCGACTCCGAGGTCATGCTCGGCGTTGCGCTCGGCGACGGATATCGACACGTCGACGACGCGTCCGATGCCGAGTTGATCCTCGTCAACACCTGCGGCTTCATCGGCGAAGCGAAGAAGGAGTCGATCGACGCCATCTTCGAGATGGCCCGCCAAAAAGAGACGGGCCGTTGCAAGAAGCTCGTCGTCACCGGCTGCCTCGCGCAACGCCACCCGGAAGAGCTCGCGGACCAGATCCCCGAGATCGATCACCTCCTCGGCTCGAGCGACATGATGAAGCTCGGCAAGGTGCTCGAAGGCGACGCCGATCGCATCCTCGTCGGCACGCCCGCGGACTGGCTCACGAGCGCCGCGGCGCCGCGCGTCCTCTCGACGCGCCCGGGCAGCGCCTACGTGAAGATCGCCGAAGGGTGCAACCGCACCTGTTCGTTCTGCGTGATCCCGGAGCTTCGTGGCAAGCAGCGCTCCCGCGCGATCGACGACGTCGTCCGCGAAGTAGAAGCGCTCGTGTCCCGCGGGGTGAAGGAGATCAACCTCGTCTCGCAGGACACCGTCGCCTACGGCCGCGACCGTCCCGAGCGACCGGTGCTTTCGGATCTCGTGCGCGCGGTCGCGGAGGTTCCCGGTCTCGTGTGGGCGCGCCTGTTCTACCTCTACCCGGAGACGCTGACCGACGAGCTCCTCGAGCTGCTCGCGTCGCACCCGCGGGTGCTCCCGTACGTCGACATGCCGCTGCAGCACGCGGCCGACGGGATGCTCCGTCGCATGCGTCGCGGTCACGGCGGCGCCCGCCTCCGCAAGGTCGTCTCCACGCTGCGCGACCGTGTCCCGAACCTCGTGTTCCGAAGCGCGTTCATCGTCGGCCACCCCGGTGAGACGCAGGAAGAGTTCGAAGAGCTCTGCGAGTTCATCCGCTGGGCGGAGTTCGATCGCGTGGGCTTCTTCCGCTACTCCGACGAGGAGTCGTCGCGGAGCTTCACGTTCGAGGGCAAAGTTCCCGCGCGAACCGCGCAGAGCCGCTACCGCAAGCTCACGACGATCCAGCGAGCGATCCTCGACAAGAAGAACAAGGCGATGATCGGCCGCGACGTCGACGTCCTCGTCGAGGGGATGAGCGACGAGCACGAGTTCGTGATGATGGGCCGGCACGGCGGACAAGCGCCGGAGATCGACGGCCAGGTTTACCTGTCGGGCGGCGAGTGCACCGCGGGTGAGCTGCGTCGGGTCACCATCACGCAAGCGAGCGACTGCGATCTCGTCGGCGAGCTCCACGAGGTCGACGCGTCGAGCGACGCTGCCGCGAGCACGGAATCGACGCCGCGCGCGCCGCGCCGCGCCAACGTGCGATCGCCGAAGCGCCTGCCCGTCGTTCGCTGAAGAGCCGAGTGGGGGCGGGCCACGTGCGTGGTTTGGCCCCCTGCGAAGGCCCGTGCTACGGCCCTGAACCGTGCACGCCCGTCCTTTCTTCTTCGCTGTGGTGTCGGCCCTCGCGCTGAGCTCGTGCACGCTTCGCCCGAAGCAGAACGACGGCGACGGGGGAGGCGGAAGCGGCGGAAGCGGCGGAAGCGGTGGCAGCGGGGGCGCCGGCGGCGGAGCCCAATCCGAGTGCGGCGAGCTCACCGACTGCGAATCCTGCCGCGCATGTGCGGGCGACGGACCTTGCGCGGACGAGATCGCTGTCTGTCTCGACAATCCGACGTGCGTTGCAATCGACGAGTGCCTCGCGCTCTGCGGCGCAACTCCAGACGAATGTTGGGAGACGTGCCGTGCGCAGAACGCGACCGGCGTCGACGAATACGACGCGGCCCGCGGTTGTCTCGATTGCGTCGAGTGCGAACATGCCTGCGCAACGCCGTTCGTCTGCTCGGAATAACGCGAGCGATCTCCACGCCGCAGAGTCAGAAAAGTCGCGGCATGATTCGTGTTTGATACGATCGGCACGATGACGACGTGTCCTGCGTGCATCGCTGCGCTCTCCGAGGGGAGAGGTGCGTGCGCCGATCACGCGGGGCCGGCCGACCTCGACCGGACGAGGGTGAACGCCATGGCTGGCGCGCCCGCCAGCGAAGGCACCCTCGCCGAAGGAACGAAAGTCGGCGATTACGTGGTCGAGGCTGCAATCGCCGAGGGCGGCTTCGGTGCGGTGTACCGAGTCGTTCATCCCGTGATCGGAAAGAGCGCCGCCATCAAGGTGCTCAAACGCGAGCTGTCGGCGAACCCGGAGGTGGTGAGCCGCTTCATCACCGAGGCTCGCGCGGTGAACCAGATCCGGCACAAGAACATCGTCGACATCTTCGCGTTCGGGACGCTCCCGGACGGCCGGCACTACTGCGTGATGGAGCTGCTCGGCGGTCCGACGCTCGATCAGGTCATCAAGAGCCGTGGGCCGCTGCCGGTCGCCGAGATCCTTCCGATCGTGCGGCAGCTCGCACGCGCGCTCGAGGCGGCCCACGCCGTCGGGATCACGCATCGCGATCTCAAGCCCGAGAACGTAATCGTCACCTACGACGAAGACGGCGCAGCCACGCCGAAGCTCCTCGACTTCGGCATCGCGAAGCTGCGCGATCGCCCCGACTCGATCCACAAGACGCGCTCCGGCATCCCGATGGGAACACCGCTCTACATGAGCCCGGAGCAAGTCCAAGGGGAGCCGGCGGACCCTCGGTCCGACATCTACTCGCTCGGTGTGCTCGTCCACGAAGCCATCGTGGGCACGCCTCCGTTCGATGGTCGGTCGGTGATGGAGGTGCTCGCTGCGCACATGACGCGCCAGCCGCCTCGGATGTCGAGCCTGCGATCGGACCTTCCGCCCGCGCTCGACGAGCCCGTCCTCCACATGCTCGAAAAAGATCCGGCGCGCCGGCCACAGAGCGTGATGGACGCCGTCTCGGAGCTCTACGCGGCGGCCGAGCGCTCGGGCGTGCGCGTCACGATGACCGCGCAAGAGCGCGTCGTGGCGGCGAGCTCTTCGCAGCGAAACGATTCGGGCGATCGCGGATACGTCACGAACGGTGACGGCGTCCGACGGGAGACACTCGCCGCTGCGACGACGGTCGCGGTTGGAACGCCGACCTATTCGGAGGGCAGGAGGGCGCGAACCGCGTACGTCGTCCTCGGGTGCATGGCGATCCTCGGTATCGGCGCCGGGCTCGTGGCGATGGTGCACGGCCCGTCGCGCGCGAAGCCTTCGTCTGCGGCGACGGTTTCGGACGCGCCGCCCGCGTCGGCGGCCCCAACCGAGGTCACCAGCGATCTGCCTTCGTCGCGAGCGCCGGTCGTCGTCGTCGACAGCGCGAGCGCGAGCCCACATGCGTCGGTGAAGATCACCTTCGAGCACGCACCGCCCGAGACCGAAGTGTTTCTCGGAGGCAAGAAGCTCGGAACGACGGACGCGCCGATCGAGCTCGAAAAAGGCTCTGGGGCGCTTCAGATCACCCTCCAAAAGAAAGGCTTCGCGTCGCGCGAGGTCGCGTTCGTCCCCGACGCCGACCGCGCGATCGACGCGAAGCTCACGCGGGCGTCCGGGCCTCGACCACGAACACCGAACGGCGATCTCGAGTTCTGACACGACATGACCAAGCTCGGGCGAACGACAATCTTGGGGGCGTGGTCGGTGCTCGCGACGCTCGGCGTCGGCGCGATCGGCTCATGCGCCGCGCTCGACGATATCGAGCCGGGCGTCTGCGGCAACCGCGTGCTCGACCCAGGTGAAGACTGCGACGGCCACGGAAGCTGCGCTCCGCCGGGCGAGCCCGCCGCGTGCCACTACACGTGCAACTACGCATCCGAAGCGAGCGAGTGCCCGGCGGGTTGGTCGTGTGGAGCCTCGAACGTCTGCGGGCGGCCGAGCGACAAGTTCCAGCAGGCGGTGGAGCTCGATCGCGGAGGTGAAGCAGTCGTCGTGGCCGACCTGGACGGCGATCACATCGACGACCTCGCGATCGCTTCCAACACAGACCGTTTGCTCGAGGCGACGTTCTTCAAGCCCGACCTCTCCGTCGAAGCGCAGACGCGCGTCGCGGTGGACGAGGCGACGGTCGTGGGCGGACACGTCAACGGCGACGATCGCTTCGACCTGCTCGTTGGATCGGAGGCCGGTTTGTCGAGCCTTTCGAGCACGTCCACGGATCGCGCGCTCGTCGGCGAGGCCTTCACGGCCTTCGCGTTCGAGGCGGAAGGCAGGCTCGTCGCCGCTCCCGCGCGTGCGGCCGGCAACGACCCGCTTCAGCCGGATCTGTTGCAGCCGGATGCGTCGATCGAAGCCGTGCTTCTCAACTTTCCGCCGTCGCAGACGGGGCTCTACCTACGAAACCCTTACAAGAACGCCAGCACCCCGCTCGTGGCCTCGGTCGTTCCTCCGATCGAGATCGCGAAGATCCGCGGCATCACGCGGGCGAGCCTCGTCGATCGACCCGCGTCGCAGGCCTGTGACGAGCTCGCGGTCGCGCGCGGGGACAACGACACGATCACGGTGTTCTCCTTCTGCGACGAAGCCGGTGATCCTGCCTTCGGCTCGCCGGCCTGTGAAGACGACTGTGTTTATCCCGTTGCGCTCGGCGGCACACCGCAAGGCGTCTACCCGGCGCAGCTCGACGCGGATCCGGAGACCGAGCTGCTCGTGCCGATCGGTCCGGAAGGTGGCGCTGCCACGAGGCTCGTCGTGGTCGAACGCGTCGGGCCGTACACCTACGAGGCGCGCAACACGAACGCGCTCGAGGGGGAAGCGTGGCTGGCCGCGCTCGGAGCGGTCGTCGGCGCGGAGGATGCGCCGATTCTTCTCATCGCCGACATCGACGGCGATCTCGAGCCGGATTTCGTTCGCTCCGACGGCGTGTTCCTCTCCGATACCCAAGTGCCGTTCGCCGGCGCGACACCGTCGTACTTCCGAGCGGGCACACCTTCCGACGAGGCGTGGGTGGAAGCCGTCGTCGGTGATTTCGACGGCAGCGGCGCCTTGGATGTCGTCGGTTCGACGGGCCTTCCGGACCAGGACTTGGACCTCCTCTCGAGCGCGGATCTCTCGTATTTCAATCCACGATCGCTCCCGACGCTCGGGAGCACGGGCGCGCTCACGGTCGGCGATTTCGACGGCGACGGTGCGGACGATCTCGTCGTGCGCGAGCGCACGGCGAAGGTGGAGGTCGGCAACGCGGCGCCGTGTGGCGAGACCGACGACGTGGTCCTTCGCTTCGGCGGCGCGCAAGGGCTCGAGGAGCGTCGCGTGCTCGCGCGGTTGCCTGGGGTGGAGCAGATGACCGCCGGCCGGCTTCCGCGCCTCGACAAACGCGACAGCATCGCGGACTTCGGCCTCATCACCCGTTGCAGCGCGGGCGCCGACGACCCCGGCACCCTCCGGATCGGCGTGTTCTTCGGCGCGGCGAACCGAGGCGTCGCCGCGCCGTTCTTGTTGCTCGACGTGATCGAAGAAGGTGAGGGGCCGGACGCGCTCGTACCGTACGTGCCACGGTCGTTTGCGGTGTCGCGGCGTGCCCCGCTCGCGGCCGTCGTCGGTGAGCGGCTGGAGGCCTACGACCCGCCCGGTGTCGAGGTCGAGGACGTCGTCGTCTTCGTCCTCGAGACACCGAACGACGTGAGCTTCGAGCAACAACACACGATCGTCTTGCCCGACGACGAGAGCGGAGACGGCGCCGCGTTGCGCGTCGCGATCGGGGACTTCTCTGGTGAAGGAGCCGAGTCGGTCGCCGTCGTCGACGCGCAGCAGGTCCACATCGTGCGAGATTGGGCTGCGTTTCCGGCGAAGACGGAGGAGATCACCGACGATCTGCGAAGCTCGATCGCGTCGTTCGACTTGGGGCTCCCGGGGGCCACGGTGGAGGTGGTCGTCGCGGCGGATCTGAACGGCGACGGCGCCGAGGAGCTCCTCGTCGGCGGTCATGACGAGGCGGGGCCGGTCCTGCGGGTCTTCTTCGACGTCGATGGGAATGCAACGTCGATCGACGTCGCCCTCGAGGAGGGCACGAGCGTGTCGGCCATCGACTTGTTGGGCCGCGCTGCCGGTGACGGCGCCGACCTCGTCGTCGCGCTGAGCGGCTGGGGCGCGCGCGGCTTCCGATGGAATGGATCCTCGCTCGACCCGACGACGTTTCAATTCGAGATGCCCGACGTCGTCGCGCTCGGTGTCGGTGACGTGAACGGCGATCAGTTCGACGACGTCGTCCTCGTCGCCCCGGACCGGACGGTCGTGCTCCCGCGGCGGTTGAGCTTCCTCGGCGACGATCCCGGAGAGGTGGTGGAGTGATGCGACTCATCGACCGAACGATCGCGTCGCTCGCGGTGCTCGCGTCGCTCTCCGCCCCCGCGGTGGTGTGGGCGCAGCCGGCGAAGCCCGCGAAGGTGCAGGTGAGCCAGGACGATCTCGCGCGCGCAAAAGAGCTCTTCGACGCGGGCGCGCGCGAATACGAGGCGGGGCGTTTCGAGGGGGCGATTCAGGCCTTTCAGCAGGCATTCAAGATCGCGCCGCGCGACGGGATCATGTTCTCGATGGCGCAAGCGCATCGGCGCCAGTTCACGCGCACCAACGAGAAGAAGCACCTGCTCCGGTCGGTCGCGCTCTACAAGGAGTACGTCGACCGCGTGAAATCCGGCGGCCGCGTCGCCGACGCCGTCAAAGCGCTGGGCGAGCTCGCTCCTCTGGTGGCGACGCTCGGGGCCGAGACGGCGGAGCCGGAGCCCACCGAGACGCTGAAGACGCGGATCGTCGTGAACGTGGTCGTCCCCGGAACGAAGGTGTCGATCGACGGCGGACCTCCGAAGGACGCGCCGGTGAACGAGGAGGTCGTTCCGGGTCCACACAAGGTGACGCTGACGGCGCCCGGGTATTTCGACGAGGAGCGCGAGATCCGCGTCGGCGAAGGGGAGATCGCCCCGGCGAACCTTCCGCAGCGAGAGCGCCCCGCGCAGCTCGCGCTCGATGTCGAAGACCGCGCCGAGATCAGCGTCGACGGTCGCTTCGTCGGCGAGACGCCGCTCGCGCGACCGATCGAGCTGCCGAGCGGCAAACATTTCGTCGCCGTCACGAAGAACGGCCACGAGACCTTCCAGTCGGAGATCACGCTCGAACGCGCAGCCGGCAAGAAGATCGAGATCGACCTCAAAGCGACGACCCAGCGCGACGCCTCCTACGTCGTCCTCGTCTCCGCCGGCGTCTTGGGCATCGCGACCGGGGTCTTCGGGGCGCTCGCGATCGAGCGCGAATCGGTGGCCTCGAACCTCCTCCTCGAGCGCGAGAAGCGGCCGCTCACCCGCGCCGAGCTCGACGAATACGACCACGCCCGAAGCCGCCGCACGCTCTACACGCAGCTCACCTTCGGCCTGGGCGGCGGCGGCGCAGCGCTCCTCATCTTGGGCACCGGCCTTCTCGTCTTCGACAAGCCCGACCCCGTCATCGCCCCCTCCCTCGAGCGCCGCCAAACCCCGACCCCCCGGGACGGCACCGACACCGACGTCGACATCACGCCGTCGATCTCCCTCAGCCCCGGCTTCCTCGGCGGCGGCGTCAGCGGCACCTTCTGAGAGAAAAGACGAAGAGGGGTCGCCAAGAGCGCCAAGTGAAGAAAGAGAAAGAGGGGAGAGAGCAGAGAGAAGGTTTCTGTTCGAACAAAACAGACTCTTTCTCGTCTTCCTCCTTCTTCCCTTGGCGCCCTTGGCGACCCCTCTCGTCTTCGTGTTTCTCGCGGGCGCTGCCTAGAAGAGCGCCGCGACGATGCCGTCGGTGAGGGCGCGGGCTTGGGGGGCGACGCGGAGGTGGGAACCTTCGACGAGGAGGCGGTTCGACGCTGCGAGGCGGTCGATCGCCGCGCGTCGCTCCGGCGTGAAGGGGTCCACGCCGAGGGCGCGGCCGGCTTCCGCGAGGTCGAGGCCTCGCTCGAGGCGGAGGCCGAGCATGATGCGCTCTTGGAGGCGCATTTCGGCCGAAAGCACCTCTTCCTCGGCGAGCGTCGGCGCGCCGGCGAAGACGCCCTTCATGTAGCGCCCCGGATCAGGGTGGTTCTTGTGACGGAGGGCGGTACCGTCGGCGCGCGACATCGTGCCGACTGCGGCACATCCGAGGCCGAGGTAGTCGGCGCCTCGCCAATAGCCGAGGTTGTGGCGAGCTTCTTCGCCGGGCACGGCGTAGTTGGAGATCTCGTAGTGTGAAAATCCGCGCGCCGTGAGCGCCTCTTCGATGGCGAAGAACGAGTCGACGACCACGTCGTCGGTCGCGACGGGCAGGCGCCCTTTGCGATGAAGCTCGCCGAACTGGGTGCCGGACTCGATCGTCAGACCGTAGGCCGACAGATGCCGGACCCCCGTCTCCGCGACGCGGTCGACCTCGCACGATGCGGCCTGTGAGGTTTGCGGGCGGCCTCCTTGGACGCCGAAGATGAGGTCTCCGCTCACGCGCGTGAAACCAGCCCGCATCGCGGCGCGTAGTGCCTCCAGCCCGCCGTCGGCGTCGTGCAATCGACCGAGAAAGGCGAGCCGCTCCGAGTCGAGCGACTGGATGCCGATGCTCACGCGGTTGACGCCTTGGTCGAGCATGGCCGAGGCGCGGCGCTCGTCGAACGACGACGGGTTGCACTCGACCGTCACCTCGAGGTCGCCGCGCTCGCGAGGGACGGCGGCGCGAATGGCTTTCAGCGCTCTACCGAGCTCCTTCGGCTCCCAGAGTGAAGGTGTCCCGCCGCCGAAAAACACGCTCGCGAGCTCGGCGTCCGCCGGGATCGAGCCGGCGCGAAGCCCGAGCTCTGCGATGATCGCGTCGGCGTATCGGACATGGTCGATTCGGTCGGCCGTGGCCGGATACGACGCGAAGTCGCAATACGGGCACTTCTTCAGGCAGTACGGGAAGTGGACGTAGACGAGGAGGGATCGCACAGAATTGCCGGACAGATCCACGGGTGTTACCTTCAACCTACCCGCAATGCCAGCTGACCTTTAGCAGGCAGAGCCGGCCTTTCGCATGATCTCTCCGCAGGAAATCGTCGGTCGAGTCCGCTCCTATCACCCCAACGCCGACGCCGGGCTGATCGAACGAGCCTACGAATTCGCGGCCAACGCCCACAAAGGCCAGACGCGAAAGAGCGGGGACCCGTACTTCATCCACCCCGCGAATGTGGCGGGCATCATCGCCGACCTCAAGCTCGACACGGCGAGTGTCTGTGCGGGCCTGCTCCACGACTGTGTCGAGGACACCCTGGCCACGGTCGACGACCTCGAGAGCGAGTTCGGCGAAGAGGTCGCGTTCCTCGTCGACGGCGTCACCAAGCTGTCGAAGATCAACTTCATCTCCCGCGAAGATCGCCAAGCGGAGAATTTCCGCAAAATGGTCGTCGCGATGGCGCGCGACATCCGCGTGCTCCTCGTGAAGCTCTGCGACCGCCTCGACAACATGCGGACGCTCGACTTCATGAAGGCCGAGGCTCAGGACCGCATCGCCCGCGAGACGATGGAGATCTACGCGCCCCTCGCGAACCGCCTCGGTATCGCGCGGATCAAGAGCGAGCTCGAGGACCTGTCGTTCAAATACCTCGAGCCCGACGCCTACCAGGCGCTCGTCGACAAGGTGAAGAAGAGCGCCCCGGAGCGCGACAAATACATCGCCGAGGTCTGCAAGATCTTGTCGACCAAGCTCGCGAAGCAGGGCTTCGCGGCCGAGGTCACCGGCCGCGCGAAGCACCTGTACAGCATCTGGCGCAAGATGCAGTCGCAGCAGTGCGACTTCGACAAGGTCTACGACGTCATCGCGTTCCGCACGCTCGTCGAGTCGGTCGCCGACTGTTACGCGTCCCTCGGCGTCATCCACTCGCAGTGGACCCCGGTGCCGGGCCGCTTCAAGGACTACGTCGCCCTGCCGAAGCCGAACATGTACCAGTCGCTCCACACGACGGTCATCGGCCCGGGCAGCGAGCGCGTGGAGATTCAAATCCGCACCCACGAGATGCACCGGGTGGCCGAACAAGGCATCGCGGCGCACTGGAAATACAAGGAGCGCTCGGGCGGCATCGATCCGCGCGACGCAGCTCGTTTCGGTTGGCTCCGCCAGCTGATGGAGTTCCAGAAGGAGCTCAAGGATCCGGCCGAGTTCCTCGAGAGCGTGAAGGTCGACCTCTTCCAGGACGAGGTCTACGTCTTCACACCGAAGGGTGACGTGCGCGTCTTCCCGCGAGGGTCGACGCCGATCGACTTCGCATATGCGATTCACAGCGAGGTCGGACACCACTGCTCCGGCGCCCGGGTGAACGGCAGCATCGTCCCGCTCCGGTACAAGCTCCGAAATGGCGACGTCGTCGAGGTCATGACGAGCGCCAACCAGTCGCCGTCGAAGGACTGGCTCGACTTCGTCGTCTCCGGTCGCGCAAGATCGCGGATCCGCGCGTACTTGCGCGGCGAGCAGCGCGACAAGTCCCTCAAGCTCGGAAAGAGCCTGCTGGAGAAGGAGATGCACTCGGCGTCGCTCAGCCTCTCGAAGCTCCAAAAGAGCGACGACGAGCTGAAGAAGATGCTCGAGCACTTCAAGGTGACGTCGCTCGAAGAGCTCTGCGTGAGCATCGGGTACGGCAAGCTCGGGGTGAAGGCGGTCATCGATTTCCTCGCTCCGCCGGCCGCCGATGCGACGTCGCCGAGCGTCCCGCCGAGCCTCAAAGAAGGCAAACTCGAGCAGTTCGTCCGCAAGATCACCGGCCGCGACGGCCCGGGGATCCGGCTGAACGGCGTCGACGACATCCTCGTCCGCTACACGAAGTGCTGTAACCCGTTGCCCGGCGACGAGATCGTCGGGTTCATCACGCGCGGCCGAGGCGTGACGGTCCACCGTCGCAACTGTCCCAAGGCCTTCGACGCCGATCCCGATCGTCGCGTCGAGATCACCTGGGACGCCAAGGCCAAGATCAACCGACCGGTGCAGGTGAAGGTCACGACCCAGAACCGGCTCGGCATCCTCGCGACCATCGGCCAGACGTTCCACGAGCAAGGCATCAACATCAGCGAGGCCCAGTGCCGCGCGGGCGACGACGGCCGCGCGCTGAACGTGTTCACGTTCATGTGCTCGGACCTGAACCAGCTGAAGAACGTCATGCGCCGCCTGCAGAAGATCCCGGGCGTCGTCCATGTCGAGCGCGTCTGACGAAGACGGTGCCGCGCGCGCGCGGGCCCTTGCGAGGCCGAGGCTTCGCGCCGTCGAAATCATCCGGGTCCCGGAAAAACGTGGTGGCGGGCTCGTGACCTTGCTGCGCGACTCGGAGAAGGTCGCGCCTCACAACCTCGAAGTTCCCGCGCCGCTCGACCTCGCGCTCGCGTTCATGGACGGGCGGCACGATTGCCCGGAGATCGCCCGCCTCGTCCGCGCGAGCGCGGCTTCGCAGGGAGGGGCAGGGGCCGCGGCGATCGATACCGCGACGGTCCAGCGCCTCGCGCGCGATCTCGAACGAGCGGCCATGCTCGAAGGGCCGACGGCGATGAGCCGGCGACGCACGCTCGTCGCGGCGTTCAAGGCCGCGAAGGTGCGCCCCGCGAGCTTCGCCGGCGGCGCGTACCACGACGACCCGGGCGCGCTCGGAAGCTTCATCGACGACGCGTTCGAACGCGTCGCGCGGCGACCGCTTCGAGGCGCGGTGCGCGGGCTCGTCTCGCCGCACATGGATTTCTGGCGAGCGGCCGACGGATACGCCGCGGCGTACGCGCCGCTTCGTGACCATTTCCCGACCGACGTCGAGACCATCGTCGTTCTAGGGACGTGTCATGCAGGGATGCACAGCGCGTTTGCGTTCACCAAGAAGGGGTTTCGCACGCCGTTCGGGGTCGCGCGGACCGACGAGGACTTCGTCGAGGGCGTCGCGGTGGCGTCGGGGGTCGACGTGTTCGCCGACGAGTACAAGCACCAGGGCGAGCACTCGATCGAGTTTCAGGTCGTGCACCTGCAGCACGTCCTCGGCAAACGCCGCAAAGACGTGCGGATCGTTCCCATCCTCTGCGGTCTCGGCCGTGCGCAGGCCCGTCGCAGCGATCCGAGAGACGATGCCGAGGTCGAGCGGGTCCTCGACGCCATGGTCAACCGCCTCGCCCGCACCAAGGCGCTCGTCGTCGCCGGCGCGGATCTCGCCCACGTCGGTCCTCGCTTCGGCGACGGCGCAGCGCTCGATCGCGAAGAGCGCGCCGAACTCGCCGAGCGCGACGGCGAGTCGATCCGTCGCCTCATGTCGCGGGACGCCGCCGGCTTCTTCGATCACGTCACCGAAGATCTGGACGAGCGGCGGGTCTGCGGAACCGGGCCGCTCTACACGCTCCTGCGTGCGCTCGAGGCCGCCGGCGCGACCGAGGGCGAGCTGTTCGGCTACACGCAGAACATCGACCCCGACGAAGGCTCGATCGTGAGCCACGCGAGCCTCGCGTTCGTCGAGGGGTGAGACGCGACCGGTGAGCTCGAGCGTGAGGCAGACGAGCCGTTCTTCCCGCGGAGCGCGGGTCGTTGCGCAGCTCGGCATCGCGGCCTTCGTGCTCGTCCTCGTGGTCGCGGCCGCCCTGGGCTTCGTCGCCGAGTACTCCGGCGATTTTCACTGGCACCTCGCGCTCGGGGATTGGTCGCTCGACAACGGCGCGATTTACCGCGTCGACACGCTCAGCCACACGTACCGCGGCGCGCGGATGACCGTGTCGGCGTGGCTCGGCGACGTTCTATTGGCCGGCGCCTACCGAGCCGCGGGGCTCATCGGCGCTTACGTGGTTCGAAGCGCGGCGCTCCTCGTGCTCGTGACCGCGCTGGTTCTCGATGCGCGACGAGCGGGCCTCGCCCTCCTCACCGCCAGCGCGCTGTGCCTGCTGTTTCTTGCCGATGCGTGGGCGCGCTTCTACCTGCGCCCGGAGACGCTCGCCTTCGCGGTTTTCGCCGTCGTGTTGCTCATGCTCGGGCGAGCCCGCAGAACGGTGCGCTGGCAGCCTCGCGTCGTGGTCATCGGGCTCATCTGTCTCTGGGCGAATCTCCACGGCTCGGTCGCGGTCGGCTTGCTGGCCGTCGGTCTGACCTCGTGTGAGATGGCGTGTCGGCGCGGCCTCGCGCGTGATCGACGAGGCGCGCTCTTGTGGCTCGGGACCGTCGTCGCGGCGACGCTGGCCGCCTGTCTCTCGGCCGAGGGCGTCGGAACGGTCCTCGTCTACCGAATGCTCGACGCCGGGTGCAACGACCAGAGAGAGTGGCAACCGTTCCTCCTGACGATGGCCACCGAGATCGAAGTGCTCGGTGGATTGGCATTCGTCGTTTCCGCGATCGCCGCGCTGGTTCTCGAGCCGTCCAAGGCGGATATCGGACGCCTCGCCCTCGCGCTCGCCCTGATCGGGCTCACGTCGACGCACAGACGTTTCGTGACCGTCGCGTCGATCGCGTGTCTCGCATCGTTGGCCTCCAACCTGGCCGTGATCGCGCAACATCCGTGGGTCGTCGCGCAAGGCGACCGTGCTCGTCTCGTCGCCGCGGCAGGCGCGCTGGCGGTCTTCACGTACGCCACGGGCTCACTCGCGGGCGAGAAGGTGCACCGCGAGCTCTCCCTCGATCTCGCGCCGGATGTTTACCCGGTGCAGGCCTGCGCATTCGTCCGCGAAAACCCTCCGCCCGGCGCCATGCTCAACAGCTTCGATGTCGGAGGGTTTCTCACGCATTGCCTCGAAGGGCGCGCAGAGGTCGCGATCGATCAGCGCGTTTGCTCCCTTTATTCGGGCGATTTCTATCAGCGCTATGTGCACGGGACGAAGACCAGCGAGGGCCTCCATACGCTCGCGGACGATCTCGGTGCATCGTGGATCTTCGCGCAATACGACGCGCTCGCGCGCGCAGCGGCGAACGACCCTGCGCGTTGGAGCCTCGTCTATGCCGACGACGACGCGCTCATCTACGCACGTCTCGACGCGCCGGAGACCGCGGCGTGGGCGTCCTCGAGCCCGCTGCGCTTCGTCGATCCGCTTCGGATCCGTCCGAGCGCCGTGCGGGAGGAGCGTGATGCAGGCCTTGCTCTGCAAGAGGAGCGGTGTCCGGATTGCGGCGTCACCAGGCTGATGGAGGCCGTGGTGCGGCTCGCCGAAAACGACGTGGACGGCGCGACGGCGGCGCTCGACGCAATGACCCCGGTGCAGCGCACGAAGCTCGGCGCGGCGGAGTCGGAGCTCCGCCAGGCCGTCGCGTCCCACAAACGAAAGTGACCGGCGATCGCTCGGTGGTCGGAGCGTTTCGTTTCTTTGCAGCTGCGCGAACCGGGATGCCAAGATCGCCCAACGATGGAGCGCCGGTCGATCAACGCCTTGCCCGAAGGGCTGCTCGAAGAGTCGGGACCGGATCGTCTCCATCTGGGTGGGACGACCCCGAAGCCGGGGTGGCAGATCTTCAATGCGGTGGAGGCGGACTACGTCGACCACCTCGGCGACGTGCGGGATCTGTCGCGGTTTTCCGATGCTTCCTTCGACATGGTCTACGCGTCGCACGTCCTCGAGCACCTCGGCTACCAAGAAGACTTGCCGAAGACGCTGCGCGCCGTGCGACGGATCTTGCGACCGGGAGGACGCCTCTTCGCGAGCGTGCCGGATCTCATGACCCTTGCACGCCTCTTCACCGACAAAGCCGCGACGCCGGAGACGAGAATCGAGGCGATGCGGATGATGTTCGGCGGACAGCTCGATCCGTACGACTTCCACTACGTCGGGCTCTGGGACGAGTACCTCGGGTGGTTGCTCATGAAGGCCGGATTCCAGCGTGTTTACCGCGTCGGCTCGTTCGGTCTCTTTCCGGACACGAGCGACGCGGTCTTGGGCGACACGCCGATCAGCCTCAACATGGTCGCGGTGAAGTAGGCCGCGATCGCGCCGCTTACGGCTTTGTCGTGCGGGTGTAGAGCCAGAAGTCGCCGCGGTGGTCCACGAGCCGAATCGTCGGGTCCGCCACGAAGATCAACGACCGATCGACGTTCGAGACGACCAAAAACCAGTCGAAGAACGGCCCCTGCTCCGCGAGGTCGAAGAGCTCCGGTCGCCACTGAAAGCGTTCGGCGCCGGGTGCAGGCGGCGGCACCACCGCCGCTTCGTCGGTACGGTAGGCGAACGGTGACGCGCCGATGCTCGCGAAGTGGTAGCTGAGAAAGCCTCCCTTTTCGGCCTGCACGTAGGCAGGGACGAGCGTCATCGCGTACTCCTCGTCGTACACGAGGTAGCAGAGCTTCGGCGCCTTCGGGATCTGCTCGCTGATCGAGGTGAACGCTTCGAGGCGCGTGTCGAACGGGACGAAGCGCAGGATCGCGAGATCGGTGATCGAAAGCGCCGACCAGAGCATCGCGGCGACCGCCGCGGCTCGAAGCGACAGCTCTCGTGGGAGGTTCGGGATGAGCGCGATCGCGAGGTAGGTGACGCTGGTCGCTTCGCGCGCGGCCGCTCCGAAGTAGATGCCGAGACGGTCCGGCAAGAAGAGATACCCGAGGCAGCACAGGGCGATGGTGCACACCAACGTCCAATGCGCGCGTCGCTCGAACGAGGATGCCGGCTGCGTCGCGCGCCTCGCCCAAGCGATGCCGAACGTTGCAAATCCGATCGCGACGACGACCGCCACATGGCGGCGCGCAGCCGCTCGCTCCGGCTTCGACATCAGCTCGCTGACGACGGTGTCGAACACGAGAGACAGCCGGTCGGTGCGGAGCGTGATCGGCCCGATATCCGGCCGAAGCCCCGCCGGTCGCAGAGCGAGGAACGCCACGAGGAGCGCGACGGTCGGCAGACACGCGAGCAGTAGCGGTCGAACGGTCTCGCGCCGCTTGTCGGAGAAGGCCCAGGCAATCGCGACCGAGGCGATCGCGATTGGAGCGCGAAATACCTGGGTAAAAAACGTCAGCGCCAGCACGGCTCCAGTCGCGACGAAGAGGCGAGGGGAGGGCCGTTCGAGCGCGCGCAGCGTCAGACCCAGCGCCATCGCCATCATCCCGATTGCGGAGAGCGAGCTCACGGTGCCCCAAAGCGCCATGCCGCTGAACGCGAACGGCACCGCGGCGAGCGCGATGAGCGGGGATCGGCGCATCCCCCACGCGAGTGTCGCGAGCCCGGCGGGCACGAACGCGAGGAGGACGACGTTGGCGATCTTCGTCGCGGCGATCGCCGACATGAAGCTCATGAGGACGGCGCCGAGCGCGTAGCTCGACATGTACGGATAGCCGAGCGGGTGCAGCTCGAACTGCTGATCGAAGGCGTAGCTCGGGTCCGACAGATGACGCAGGGCCGAGGTTTGCGCGGCGTGCATCGGCAAATCGACCATCTGCGGGTACGTCACGAGCGCGAACGGAGCGACGAGCGCGACGAACGCGCCGACGAACGCCACGACGTGGAGCGCGGTGTCACCGCGACGCTTCACGATGTTTGCCAGCTCGTCGAAGAGCTTCATCGCCCCTCGCGCACGTAGAGCCACCAGGTCCCTTCGTGCGCAACAGGCACGATGGTGGGATCCGCTGCGAGCTTGTCGGAAGGGTCGCGTTTGCTGTGGATCAGGAACCAATCGAAAAACGCGCCGTCGCGCTGGACCTCGAACCACTCGGGGTTCCACTCCCAGAGGTGGGGTTTGATCGGCGGGACGACGGCTTCGGGATCGCTTCGGTAATGGAGCGGCGCGTGTGCGAAGTTCGCGAACTGGAAGCTGAGATAGCCGCCTTTTTCTGCTTGCACGTACGCGGGCACGTGAATGTCGGCAGGGTCCTCGCGATCGAAGACCAGGTAACAGAGCTTCGATGCTGGAGGGATGCGCGCCGCGACGATCCGGAAGCTCTCGAGCCGCGCATCGAACGCGCCGTATTGAAGGGCGACGCGATCGACGACGCGGAACGACGAGACCGACAGCGCGGCGACGGCGACCCACCGCATCCAGGCTTCGCGCGGAAGCGGCGGGACCATACCGAGCGCGAGGATCGTCATCATCGTCGCTTCGCGCGGGTAGACGTAGGCCCAGGTCCCCATCCTCCACGGCAGGATCAGGTACGCGAACGCCGAGAGCGCGATCGAAGCTCCGACGGCGACGAGCGAGCGGCGCGCGAACGAACGGGCGTCGTCGCTCTGCTCTCGTCGCTTTGCGTGGGAGATCCCCCAGGCGGCCGATGCGAGGGCGAGCACGAGCATTGCGTGATCGAGCAGCCGTTCCGCGAGCTTTTCGTCGATCTCACGACCGGCGACGTCGAGCAAAATCTCCGGCAGGCGCTCGGTGTGCAGCTTCAGTTCCGGCGCCTCCGCCTGCATCGAAGGCGGCCGAAAAACCATGAACACGACGAGGAGCGCGAGCGCGACCGCAACGGGAAAGAGGAGCGGTCGCCACCGCCGCGGATCCCGTGTCATCACCACGGTCGTCGCGAAGATGCCTGCGAGCGCGAGCGGGAAGCGAAAGATGTGCGTGAAGAACAGGAGAACCAGCAGAAGCCCGAGCGCGATGCATCGGGCTTTGGTCGGCTCGTCGAGCAAACGCAGCGTGAGGCCGATGACCGCTGCGAGCATGCCCATCGCAGCGAGGCTGTTGATGAAGCCCCAGCTCGCGAGCTCACAGAAGACGAGCGGAACCGCGGCGAGACCGATCAAGGGCGAGCGTTTCATCCCCCACGCGAGGGTGGCCACACCGCCCGGTACCCAACACAACATGAGCGCGGTCGCCACGCGAACCGCGGTGAGCACCGGCATCACGCTCATGAGGAGCGCACCGAGCACGTAGCTCGACATGTACGGATTCGACAGTGGATGCAGCTCGAACTGCGCGCGGATGTCGGGGCGGCCCTCGAAGTAGTAGCGAAGCACCGCCGTCTGCGCAGCGTGCATCGGCAGGTCGACCATCTTCGGGAAGGTCGCGGCCACGAATGGAATCGCGATGCAACCGCCTGCGACGAACAAGGCCGTGATAGCGAGGAGCCCGGGCGATAGGCGCGAAAATGACCGGTGCAGGCTCTCCAGCGATGGTTTCAGCTTTCGCTGCGCTCGCTCGCTCATGGCGTTGCTCGCACCTGCTTCGCGCGGAGCCGAGCGCGCAGCGACAGCAGCGCCAGCCCGACCCAGGCCGCCGCCGAGACGATCGCGCCCGCCAGCACCGCGCGCGGACGATGTTCGACGCGCACCCGATGTCGCCCCTCCGGCACGGATACCGCGAGGAGCGCGAGATCCGCGCGAGCCCACGGCACCCTGATATCGTCGACGAACACGTTGGTACCCGGGAGCGGAGGCTCGGAGACGACCAGGAGGCCCGCGCGGCTCGTTTCGACCTCGACGAGGAGTGAGGCATCGGGCTCACGCCTGGCGTGGATCTTCCCGTCGACGGCGCCGGGTGAAGCCTCCAGGGGGCTCGCGAGCAGCGCGGTTTCACGCGGATCGAACGTGGGATCGCCGATGCGCTCTATGGCGACGGCGTCTTCGACCACCTCCCATGAGGGCACGAGCCACGCCCGCGGCAACGGATCGTCGACGCGGACGAGCTCGTAGCGACCTTTGTGGAGCTTGACCGTCGACGTCACGCCCAAGAGGCGCAGGTCCGTCCGCTGCGTCATGCCCGGTGTTGCATAGTGGCTCGGCGGAAGATGGTGCGCGTTCGCGGGCCCCGGCGGCGGCTCGAATCCGGACAGCAGGCGCATCAACGGCGCGGGGCGCCGGCCGGCGTAGCCGTTGACGTTCTCGACGCGCGCATCGATCGTCGCGTTCGCGGCCCCGAGCATCTCCGCCGGGAGATCGACGCGTACAGCGCCGTTGGTCGGTGCGAGCTCGTCGCGGAGCTCGGCGGCTCGGGCGCTCGCCCCCCGAGCGACGTCGTCGTCGATGACGGACAGCGGACGCGCCGTCAGCACGGCATAGACCGCTACCACGAACGCGCCGACCGGTGCGAACGTGGCCCGGCCGGTCCGCGCGAGCGCGAGCGCGCCGGCCGCCGCGGCGAAGCCCAGCGTGGGTGTGAGAAACAAATGGCTCGCGATGCCGACACGCTCGAACACGCCGCCTGGGCGGTGCGTGTCGACATTGAACAACACCGGCACCGCGAAACAGACGACGGCAGCGCCGAGCGCAAGGAGCGCAGCGACGCCGAACCCCGCCGCGTGCGCGCGAGAGGCGAGGGACCGCTCGAGCTCGCTCGCTTCACGCGCGCCCAGGATCACGAGCGCGAACGCGACGAGGACCACCGCGCGCGCAGGGGCGCGGAACAACCGCAGCCCCGGGACGACCTCGAGAAGGACGCGGTACACGCTGGACGAGCCGAGCGAGAGAAACACGCCGAGCATCAACATCGCCAGGGCGTCGAAGTCGCGCGAGCGGCGCGCGAGTCGTGCGACGCCGAGAGCCACGAGCGGCGCACCGATGGCGCACGCGCGCTCGTTCTGCACGTCGAAGCCGGTCGAGCCGCCGTCGATGAAGATCTGATCCGCGCCGTCGTCGGGAAGCACCAGACCAACGACGATCGACCGCAGGTCCGTCGAAATGAGCGTGGAGAGCTCGTAGCTGGGGTCGGCGTTGTCGCTGCCGGCCGCGAACGACATCGTCGCGACGAGCGCTGCTGCTCCGAGCGCGCAACCGATCGCGAGCGCACCCGCACACGCGACGACCGGATCGACGACCGCCGGCCGAAGCGCGACCTGCTTCGCACGACACGCCGCCCCGACGAGCGACGCGAGCAGCGCGTAGAGCAGTAGCTGAGGGTCGCCCGCGAGGAGCATCGCGCCGACACCGACGCCTCCCAACACGAGGTCACGGAGTTGCTTCGTCCGAACGAAGCTCCAGGTTCCCCCGACGACGACGGGCAACCAGGTCGCGGCCGCCAGGATCGACAGGTGCCCTTCCTGTGCGCGCGCCGCCACGAAACCGGTCACCGACCAGGTGAGCCCCGCGGCCCACGCGACGCGGCTCGTGATGCCTTCGTGGGTGAGCAGGCGACGCACGACGATCGCGGCCACGGCGAGATGGCCGAGCACGAACCACGCGTGGGCACGCGCGGGTGACAGCAGCGCGTGAAGCCAGGTCGGCGGATAGAAGAGAGCGACCTGCGGATTGGTCAGGCTCGCTCCGCCCAGGGTGTACGGATCGTGGAGCGGCAGGCGCCCCGCACGCAGCTCGCCGCCGACGAAGCCGTGCACCCAGTGGAGCTGCTGCACGAGGTCGTACCCGGCGAGCATGGTCCCGTTCCCGACGGTCAGCAGCACCCGGTAGAGCAGGGCGATACACGCCGCGAGCGTCACGTCCGCGACGAGCGCGGACCGCTTGGACGAAATCTGCGTGACCTCGGCACCGGCCGGCGCGGTGAACCGACGCATCGCGAAGCGCGGATGTTAACAACGGCGCGAAAATCCCGACAGAGAGGCCATCTTTGCGCGATCAAAATGACGTCGTGAAGAAAACCTCTTGACCAGGCCGTCGGGGCGAGTATGTTTCGCCCCGTCGCCGCTGCGGGAGTAACTCAGTGGTAGAGTGCAACCTTGCCAAGGTTGACGTCGAGGGTTCGAATCCCTTCTCCCGCTCTGTTGATTGTGCGCGCAAGGGATTGCGCGCACGGGTGTAATTCGCGGACCGTTCGGACGCGGGTATCGACCAAGTGAAAGGCCAGTGAGGAACGACCTCGCTGGCCTTTGCGCTTTCGAAGGCGCTCAGTCGTCGTCTTTGGCTTCGTCCTCGTCGTCGTCTTCCTCGTCGGACGAGGAGAGGTAGTCGGCGAGCTCGTCTTCTTCGTCCGTGGGCTTGCGCAGACCGTCGAAAAGCGCACGCTGCCAGGCCGTCCCGCCTTTCATTGCAGGCCCGAAGACGGCGTCGTCGCCGAAGGCCTCCGTGAAGGTGAGCTTGCCATCGGCGATCATCCGCAACGCGGCGCGACCGGCTTTGCGATTGCCGTCGATGCGCCACTCTTCTGCGGCAGCGATGACCAGCATCAGGGCGGCGGCGGCGCGCTTCTCGTTGTCCGTGTAGCTCGCGAGGAGCGCCGGGGTAGGGCTCTCGGTCATCACCGCCACGATGTCTTGGGCGACCTTGGCCGGCTCGCCGTGTTTATCGAGGACGGCGGCCCACTTGATGTACTTCGCCCAGTCTTTCCCCGTGCTTTTCGGGTAGTCCTCGTTGCGCGTGCTCACCATGATCTGGTTCATGTACGCGCTGTAGGTGAGCTTGGCTTTGCCCCAGGGCTTGACGTCGTAGGTGATGCCCGTCGTCGAAGCGCTGGCCTCGTCCATTTTGGCTTCGATCGCTTCCTCGCCCTTGTGTTTGACGGTTTTTTTCGTCAGGCGGCGGCGCGTGTGTTTGCGGCTGAGGACCGAATACACCGACGCGGGGTTCTTGCGCTTCGCGGCCTTGAGCTTGACCTTGAGGCTCTTGAAGCTCATCCGCTTCGCGGACTTGTGCTTGTTCCTGGCCATTCCTCGGTCGCAGGCGGGTTCAACGCGCTCAGCCGACGTGGGGCGCGATGTCCGGTCGCTCGAAGAGCTTGCGGCAGTGCGGGGCGAACATGCCCTCGGCGACCTCTTTGCGGAGGCGGCGAAGGCCCTGCGGGCCCTCGATGCGGTACGAGTGCGGTAAGCGCTGCACATCGAGACCGTTCGCTTCGGACTTCTTCGCGACGGCGTCTTCGATCTGCGAGGCCTCGCCGCGCGTGGAGATGGGCGCGTCGCCGCCGAGCCCTTGGGGGAAGTCCGCCTCGGTGAGGAAGGGCAGCCGCTCCGCCGTGCCGAGGGCGTAGAGGCCGCCGCCTTCCGCCGCGCCGACGAGGACGCGCTTCTTCGGCAAGAGCCACATCATCCCGTCGAACATCTGGCCCAGCGGCAACATCGGGCCGTCAGCGGTGACCAGCAGCATGGCCTCGGCGCCGAGCGCGATGAGATCGTCGAGGGCGCCGTGCGTGCGGTCGACGCAGCTGGTGCCCCGCTGGGGCAGCTCGCGCCACGTCGCGGGCAGCCGAGCGTGGGTCGTGATGGGATCGGCGCCGTCGGTGAAGACGAGCCTGTGGCGAACGGGGAACGTCGATAGCGCGCCGAGTGTGTCGAGAAGCAGCGCCGTGGCGAGATCCGCCGCGAGACTGGGGCCGAGGAACGCGAGCTGGTCCGTGATGCCTCGCCGAGGCAGAACCCCGAGCGCCAGCGCATATGGGCGGACCGTAGGATGCGCGCGTTGATTCACCAGCGACCCCCGAGCACGTCGACCCTATTGCGAGCGAATCCCGAGGGCAATAGCTTCTGACGAGTCGTCGCGCGCGCTCGCGACCAGCGCTCTTCATCTATGACGGCAAAGAACGCACCCGAGCGATCGGGTCCCGTGCCTGCGAGCCCGCAAGGCGTCGTGTCCGCACCGGTGGTGCAAGGGGCTCCCGCCCCGCCGCAGTCGGACGTCAGCGAACGTCTTCGCCAAGTCGCGGCGTCGCTCGAGCGACAGTTCCTCGGCAAGGACGAGATCATCCGGCTGCTGCTCATCGCGGTCGTGGCAGGTGAGCATTGCGTGCTGCTCGGCCCGCCCGGCACCGCGAAGAGCGCGCTCATCCGCTCGCTCGCGGAGCTCATGCAGGCGCGGTACTTCGAGTACCTCCTCACGCGCTTCACCGAGCCCAACGAGATCTTCGGCCCCGTCGACATCGCCGCGTTCCGTGAGGGGCAGTACCGGCGCAACACGACGGGCATGTTGCCCGAGGCGGAGGTCGTCTTCCTCGACGAGGTCTTCAAGTCCAACAGCGCCATTTTGAACGCGCTCCTGACGCTCCTCAACGAGCGCAAGTACACGAGCGGCGGCCAAGTCATCCGCTGCCCGCTCATCAGTGTGTTCGCTGCATCGAACGAAGTCCCGGGCGATGAGACGCTGAACGCGATTTTTGATCGGTTCCTCCTCCGGGTGCGGAGCGACAACCTCGACGCGTACCACTTCTCCGAGCTGCTCCAGCGCGGGCTCGCGAACGAGGTCCGGCAGATGGGCGGCCAGCCGGTGCAGCCGCTGCTGTCGGCGCGCGAGCTCACCGAAATGGGCCGCTCGTTCGGCCGTCGGATGAACTTCTCCGACGCGTTCCTCTCCGTCTACAAAGGGCTCGTTTTCCAGATCCGCGCGGAGGGCATTTCGCTCTCGGATCGGCGCGTCGTGAAGATGCTCAAGCTCTTCGCCGCCAGCGCGTTCCTCGAAGGGCGACCGTCCGCCGACGCGTCCGACTTCTTCGTCCTGAAGCACGTCTGGAACAACGAGGACCAGGCCGACATCCTCGAAGGCATCGTTCAGCCGGTGCTCGAGGCCTTCTACCGCGAGCATCCCGATCGCAGGCGCGTCGGTGCAGTCGGCGTCGGGTTGGAGGCGCTCGCCGGTGAAGTCGACCGCATCCGTCAGATCCTCACGGGCGGCGCTGCGCTCGGCGACGTGCAGCTCTTCAGTCAGCTCAAGGCGCTCGGCGAGATCAAGACCGCCCTCGCTGCGTTGCCCGACCCTCGCGCGCGGGAGATCGAGGCGCGGGTCGGCCAGCTGCTCGAGGCTTCGTTCCGGAGCGGGCGGTTCGCGCAGATTTGACGCTCTCGTCCGTCGGACGGGCGCTTCGGGCGCGCTGAGGAACGGCCTTCGGGATCCGCTTCGGCACGCCGTATGTCTCCTGCAGCGCCTTCAGCTCGGCCGCAGAAAGCATCCGCATCTGCCCGGGACGAAGGCCCTCGTGATCGATGCCCGCGAAGCTCGTGCGCACGAGCCGCATCACGAAGAAGCCGGTCGCTTCACCCATGCGGCGGATCTGCTGATTCCGTCCCTCGCGGATGGTGATCTCGAACCACGTCTTGTCCTCTTCGTGGCGGATGAGCTTCGCCTTCGCGGGCAGGGTCCGTCCGTCCTCGAGGTCGACGCCCTTGCGCCAGCGGTTGAGGTCCTCGTCCTCCATCGTGCCGCGCACCTTCACCACGTACGTCTTCGGCACGTCCTTCTTCGGGTGGAGGAGCGCGTTGGCGAACTCGCCGTCGTTCGTCGCGAGCAGCACGCCGCTCGTCGCGAAATCGAGCCGGCCGACGGGGTAAACACGCGCACCCGCCTCCTTGAAGTAGGTCGCGACGGTGGGCCGGCCCTCGGGGTCGCTCATCGTCGACACGACGTTCTTCGGCTTGTGGAAGACGAGGTACACGAGCGACTCGGCGACGAGGCGCCGGCCGTCGACCTCGACCTTGTCGTTACGCGGGTCGGCCTGCGTCCCGAGCTCGGTGACGATGCGGCCGTTCACCCGGACACGGCCGGCGGTGATCAGCTCCTCCGCGTGGCGACGCGACGCGAGGCCCGCCTGTGCGATGATTTTTTGCAGTCGCTCACGCATGATGGTCGCCTCCCTTAGACGCGGCGTTCGGCCGGGTCGACGCTAAAGAACAAATCGCCGACACGGGCTCGAGGCGTCGCCCTGTCGATCCGCTGAGCCCGCGTGCGCCTCAACACCGAGCTGCGGGCGGGCGCAGGTTGCGATAGAGAGGGCGCCGTACCATGCGAAGAGTCGACAAACCGTGGGGTCACGAGATCATCTGGGCACACACTGACCGCTACGTCGGCAAGGTCTTGTCGATCACCGCCGGCCACAAGCTCTCGCGGCAGTACCACAAGGTGAAGGACGAGACGCTCTTCGTCACGAAGGGCACCATGACGCTCGAGGTCGGTCCGGCCGACAGCATCGAGCGCCGCACCATGAACGTCGGCGACGTCTTTCACGTCACGCCGGGCACGATTCACCGCATGATCGCGGAGACCGACGTCGAGGTGATGGAAGTCTCGACGCCGGAGCTCGACGACGTCGTCCGCTTGGAAGACGTCTACGGACGCGAAGGTACGTCGAAGGCCTGAGGGGTTTTCCGCGCGCGCACGACGCTTTGGGTCCCGCCTGGGGTGTGCTCGCTGCGCTCGCACTGGGCACCCAAGGCTGTGCGCGCCCTGTTCTGACCTGAGCGGCAAAGCCGACGGCGGCCGATGGCCGCCTCCTGACGCGCGAGGCGTGAGCGCTACTCAGCCTTGGGCTTTTCCTGCGCCTTCTTCGTGGCGGGCGTCTTCTCTTTCTTCTTCGCCGGTTTCTTGTCGCCTTCGGCGGCGGCCTCGTCCTGCGCGGTCGCGTACTCGCCAGCCTTGCGCGCCTCTTCCGCCTTCTCGGCGGCCTTCTTCGCGGCCTCTTCCTCTTCGGCGCGCTCCTTGTCGTCACGCTCGCGGCGCGCGTCGGTGTCGTAGTCCCAGCGGTCGACACGTTCGTCGTTGTCGATGTCGACGCCCATGCGCTCGAGCTTCCCGCTCGGGGCGTACATCTCCCAAACATCGGGCTTGGAGTCGTTGTTCGAGTCGCGCTTCGCCCGAGTGATGCGCCCGTTCGAGTAGTACTTCCACTCGTCGGGGTTGCCGTCGAAGTTGGTATCCAGCTTCTCCTCGGCGAGGCGGCCCTTCGCGAACACGAGCCAGACGTCGATCTTTCCGTCGAAGTTGGTGTCCGCTTCCTCGAAGAGGGCTTCGCCCTTGTCGTTGTATTTGCGGACGACGTCCTTCGCACCGTCGAGGTTGGTGTCGGCTTCGCGGCAGACGAGGATCCGGCTCCGATCGATGCCTTGCCCGACGACGGCGAAGACGCGGCGAACGTTCGGCACGACCGAGCCGGTGCCGGCGGTCTCGACGACGTCACGGTCCTGGCGGTTACGCCACTCGCACCGCGATTGGTCGTCGATCGACCCGTCGGGTAGGCGCTTCACCTCGACTGCCTGCGCCTGGCTGTTGAACGCAGCCTCCGGCGTCGAAGCACATCCGGCGGCGGAGACCATCAGGGCGAGGAGCGCTGCAATCGAACGCGGTGTCATGGCTTTCCTTTCGGAGCGGCGCTTGCGCTCGAGGGCGGGGTGGGGGCGCTGGCCGACGTTTTCGCGGCGGCGCTCGCGCTCGCAGCGACGGCAGCACCGACCGACGCGCTCGTTGCGGGCGCTGGGCCCGACGTCGCCGGCTTCGCGCTGGTCGCGGCGGTTCCGGGCGTCGGGGCAGGTCCGGTGAACGCGCCCGGTGCCGACGCCGTGGCGGTCGCGGTCGGTGACCCGGAGGTGTAGTTGATCGGCGGCGGCTTATAACCTTCGCCGCACATGTCGACGGCCGTGTCGGGGTCGGGCTCGCCGTCCTGGTTCTTGTCGGAGACGACCACCGCGCACTCGGGCTTGTCCGGCTGGTTGTAGTCCCACCACTCGTCGATGATGCCGTCGGCGTCGCTGTCGCGCTCGGCCTTCGCCAAGCGGCCGTTCACGTAGGTCTCCCACGTGTCGAGCTTCTTGTCGTAGTTCGTCTCGAGCTCTTTGCTGACGATGACGCCTCCTTCGCGAACGGCGATCTCGTCGGGGCGCCCGTCCTTGTCGAAGTCGGACTCGCGCCTGCGCTCGTTACCGGCGCCGTCGAAGTAGATGAAGGCGTCCTTCACCTTGTCGAAGTTCAGGTCGACGGCGCGGCACACCTCTTTGTTGCCGCTCATGACCTTGATGATGTCGGGGCTGCCGTCGCCGTTCACGTCGGTGCGGATCGCCGAGCCTGAATCGACGTCGCAGGGCTCGTGGACGATCTCGAGCTTCTTCTCCGCGGAGGCCGGCTTCGCGCTATCGGAGCCGCTGCATCCGATCGCGAGGAAGCAAGCCCAGACGGTCGCCTGAGCCACCCGACCTCCGTCGGCCCAAAGTCCGAGACGGAGCGTCCCATTACCAAAAGCTCGCCGCAGCGCGGTGCGCGGGGCCCGCACGGGAAGGGATTTCAAGGGCATGAGTGGCTGGAGTCTATCGCCCGAGATCTAGCCTCGCAACGGGCAGGCACTGATTGACAACACACGTACCAGCATCTAGGGTAACGCCTTGTCAGTCCGGGTCTGCTCCGTGACTTACGATCAGCGTCCCCGGCCAGTCCGCGGGTGCTGGTGCCCGCAGATGTAGTTGGCTTGTTCGCGCGAAGTGTTGCTCGCGCGAGGTGTTTGCCGTTCGCGCAGGCAATTGCGTGAGACCGACAGCGTCGTTTCGTGCGAGAGGCGTGGTCCCGTCATGTCGCGGAAGAAAGTTTCGACGACCATCTACATCACGCCGGAGCAGGCAGACCGCCTAAAGCTCCTGCACGATCGCACGAAGGTCCCGATAGCCGTCTTCATCCGCGAGGGGATCGACATGGTGCTCAAGCACTACGAGCACGTCCTTCCCGGCCAGATGACGCTCGAGAGCCCGATGCGCGCCCCGGGTGAGGGCGGGCAAGCCGGCCTGCCGTCGACGCCTCCGCCGCCGCCGGTCAAGCGATCCTGAGCGCGGGCGCACACCCGGCCGTGTGTTCGACCGGCGGGGTTGCCAAAAGCGGGGTTGCCCAAAGCGGCCGTTCCCCGAGAAGCGGGCTCGGATTTCCGAAGACGGGCACGCACGAGCAGGACGGGTGGTGCTAATGACATCGCGGCCTCATGCCCAGCGATCCCACGACCATCCGTAACTTCTCGATCATCGCGCACATCGACCACGGCAAGTCGACGCTCGCCGATCGCATTCTCGATGCCACCGGTGCCATCACCGATCGCGAGAAGCAGGCGCAGTTCCTCGACAAGATGGACATCGAGCGCGAGCGCGGGATCACGATCAAGGCGCAGACGGTCCGCCTCAAATACAAGGCGAAGGACGGCCAGACCTACACGATCCACCTCATCGACACGCCCGGCCACGTCGACTTCGGTTACGAGGTCTCGCGCAGCCTTCAGGCTTGCGAAGGGGCGCTCTTGGTCGTCGATGCCTCCCAGGGTGTCGAAGCGCAGACCCTCGCGAACGTCTTTCTCGCCCTCGACAACAACCTCGAGATCCTCCCCGTCCTCAACAAGATCGATCTGCCCAGCGCGGACGCCGACGCCGTGAAGCAACAGATCGAGGATGTCATCGGGCTCGACTGCTCGGAGGCGATCCCCGCCAGCGCCAAGACGGGCGCTGGCGTCGTCGACATCCTCGAGGCGATCGTGAGGAAGGTGCCTCCGCCGAAGGGCAAGGCCGACGCGACGCCGCGGGCGCTGATCTTCGACACCTGGTACGACAGCTACCGCGGCGCCGTTTGTATGGTCCGCGTCGTCGACGGAACCCTGAAGAAGGGCCAGAAGGTACGCTTCATGGCGACCGGCCGTGACTACGAGATCACCGAAATGGGCGTCTTCACGCCATTTCCGACGGCGCTCTCCGAGATCGGACCGGGTGAAGTCGGGTTCATCGCCGGCAACATCAAGACGGTCCACGACACGAAGATCGGCGACACGGTTACCGACGCGGTCCACCCGGCGACCGAGCCGCTTCCCGGCTTCAAGGACGTGAAGCCGATGGTCTTCGCCGGCATTTTCCCGACGGACTCGGCCCAGTACGAGGATCTGCGCGACGCGCTGTCGAAGCTGCGGATGAACGACGCGTCGTTCGCTTACGAGCCGGACACATCCGAGGCGCTCGGTTTCGGCTTCCGCTGCGGCTTCCTCGGCCTGCTCCACATGGAGATCATCCAGGAGCGGCTCGAGCGCGAGTACAACCTCGACCTCATCACGACCGCGCCGAGCGTCGTCTATCACGTGTACTTGAAGGACGGCGAGATGAAGACCGTCGAGAACCCGGCGAAGATGCCGCCGGTCGGCAGCATCGATCGCGTGGAGGAGCCGATCTACAGGCTCACGATCCACGTGCCGACCGACTACGTCGGCCCGGTCCTCGCGCTCTGCCAGGAGCGGCGCGGCGAGCAGAAGAGCCTCACGTACGCTTCCAGCGACCGCGTGATCATCGCCTACGACATCCCGCTCGGCGAGGTCATCTTCGACTTCCACGACAAGCTGAAGAGCATCTCGCGCGGCTACGCATCGATGGACTACGAGCTGGTCGGCTACCGCGCCGACGATCTCGTGCGCGTCGACATGCTGGTGAACGGCGACCCGCTCGACGCCCTCTCGACCATCGCTCACCGCGACAAGGCCTACAACCGCGGCCGCGATCTCGCGGACAAGCTGAAGGAGCTCGTCCCGCGCCAGCAGTACGAGGTCGCCATCCAGGCCGCCATCGGATCGAAGGTCATCGCGCGCACCACGGTGCGGGCGATGCGAAAAGACGTGACCGCGAAGTGTTACGGCGGTGACATCAGCCGAAAGCGCAAGCTGCTCGAGAAGCAGAAAGAGGGGAAAAAGCGCATGAAGATGGTCGGCAGCGTCGAAATCCCGCAGGAAGCCTTCCTCGCCATCCTCAAGGTCGACTGATGGCCCCCGCGCCGGTGCCCAAGCCCGCGCCCGTGCCGGCTCGTCGCCGCGGCTCGGCCCGTTGGGGTGGTCTCGTCGCGTTCACGTTCGCGATTTTCGGCTGGGCGGTTCCCGCTCTCGCGGACACGACCATCCCCATCGACGGCACCGTCACCGACGAAGCGCCGGATCATGTGTTCGTCGAGTTCGAGGTGCCGGCCGGGACGGCGGAGATCGAGGTTCGCCACGACGACCTCGACGCGGACGACATCCTCGATTGGGGCCTCTACGACCCGAGCGGCTTCCGCGGGTGGGGCGGGGGGAACAGCGAGCCCATCGTCGTCGCAGAGGACGCAGCGTCGCGGAGCTACCTCACGGGCCCAATTCAGGCCGGCACGTGGAAGGTCGTCATCGGCAAGGCCAAGCTCGTCGACGGCACCGCCAACTATCACTTGGAGGTCGTGCTGAAGGACGCGCAGACTCTCGCGCCTCAGCCCGAGCGTGAGCCGTACGTCGACCCGGGCGCGGTCGTCCCCGAAGCGCGCTGGTACGCGGGCGACTTCCACGTCCACTCGCGCGAGAGCGGCGATGCAGGGCCTTCGATCGAAGAGATCGTGGAGTTTGCGCGCGGACGAGGCCTCGATTTCGTCGAGCTGTCCGAGCACAACACGACGAGCCAGCTCGACTTCATGAACGCCGCGCAGGCGGACGCGAGCCCGCTGCTGTTGATTCCGGGGGTCGAGTACACGACCTACGACGGACACGCGAACGGCATCGGCGCGACGCGCTTCGTGGATCACAAGATCGGCCTGCCCGGCGTGACCATCGACGCGGCGGCTGACGCATTCCACGACCAGGGCGCGCTCTTTTCGATCAACCACCCCGCGCTCGACCTCGGCGAGCTCTGCATCGGGTGCGCGTGGGGCCACGAGCTCGACGTATCGAAGATCGACGCCGTCGAGGTCGCGACCGCCGGCAGCTCCGTCATTTTCTACGACGCGACGATCGCATTTTGGGAAGGGCTCGCGGCACAAGGCCGCCGCGTGGCCGCCGTCGGCGGAAGCGACGATCACCGAGCGGGTGTCGATGAAGGCTCGTTCGGGACGCCGATCGGATCCCCGGCCACGATGGTCTACGCGGAAGAGCTCTCGGTCGCCGGCATCCTCGAAGGTGTCCGGCAGGCGCGCACGGTCGTGAAGATCCGCGGGCCCGAAGACCCGATGGTCGAGCTGAAGAAGAGCTCGGACGGCGGCACGCTCTCCGTCGTCGCGCGGGTCACCGGGGGCGAGTCGACGCAAGCACGCTGGGTGGTGAACGGCGAGCCGAGCGACTACGTCGACGTGACCAGTGCCGACCAAGAGCTCGTGCTTCCGGTGGCGAATCCGGCGGAGGGTAAAAGCGATCGATATCGGCTCGAGGTGTGGGTCGGCACGCAACCCGTGACGCTCACGAGCCACCTCTGGATCGATCATGAAGACATTGCCGAGCCGCCGCCGGTCGAAGACGACGGCTGCGCCGCGAAGCAAACGTCGTCGCCGGCGCGCTGGCCGCTCGGCGTCCTGGCAATGGTGATGCTCGGCTTCGTCGTTCGGCGCCGTATCCACGGCGCTCGCACGCGCGGCCTCGATGGGAGAGACAGATGACCGAAGTGTCCGCCGTCGTCGGGGCGTCGCCCCACGCGGAGATCGAAGCGATCGTGACGAAGCTCAACGCCTCGCGGCCCGACGCCCGTCACGTGCGCTACGAAGGGCCCGCGCCGTTCGGGCAGGGGATGATCGTTCAACGCTTCGCGCTCGCGAACGGCCTTCGCGTGCTGATCGAGGTCGACCCGGCGGCGCCCGTCGTTTGCCTCCAGACCTGGATGCGGGTCGGCTCTCGATTCGAAAAGACCGGCAAAACCGGCATCTCCCACCTGTTCGAGCACCTGATGTTCGGCGAGACCGAAGAAAGCGCGCACGGCGCGTTCGACCGCATGCTCGAAGAGGCGGGTGGCGAGACGAACGCAGCGACCTCACTCGACTGGACCTACTACCACCAGAATCTGCCGCGCGAGGCGCTCGCCCTGGGCCTGAGGCTCGAGGCGGAGCGCATGGGCAAGCTCATCCTGCGCGAGCCGCAGGTCGCGAGCGAAAAGGAAGTCGTCGCGAACGAGCGCCGCCAGCGCGTCGATGACGACGTGGACGGTGCGGTGAACGAGATCCTGTACCGCGAGGCGTTCCGGACGCACGCGTACGGCATCCCGACGATCGGCTGGATGCAGGACATCCTCGGCTTCACGCCCGAGGATTGTGTGAGCTTCTACCGCACGTATTACGCGCCGAACAACGCGACGCTGGTGCTCGTCGGTGACGTGGACCTCGAGGCTTCGCTCGGTCTCATCGCCGATCACATGGGCGCGCTCGTCGCGAGCGACATCCCGGTCGAGGACGTGAAGCCGGAGCCGCCGCAGACGGAGGAGCGTCGCATCGAGGTCGACAAGCCCTCGCCGACCCATCGCGTCGCCATCGGCTACAAGTGTCCGGCGCTCGGTGATTTCGATCACGCGCCGCTCGTCGTGCTCAACGAGATCTTGTTCGGCGGGCGTTCGAGCCGCGTTCACCGCCGCCTTCTGAAAGAGCTGGAGATCGCCACCGAGGTCCGCGGTTGGGTCGGAACGGGCCGCGACCCTTCGCTTTACGACATCAGCCTGACGGCGCGCGACGACGTGACCGGTGAGGCGCTCCTCGCCGCCTTCGACGCGGAGATCGCGAAGGTTCTCGCGGATCCGGTGCAAGAGGCGGAGCTCGATCGAGCGAAGAGCCGCCTCGAGCTCGGCACGCTGCAGAGCCTGGAGTCGGTTTCGGGGCGGGCCGAGACGATCGGCTTTTACGACACGGTCCTCGGCGAGCCCGGTGCGCTCTTCACCAAGCTCGACGCCTACCGAAGGGTCACGCGCAGCGACGTTCTTCGTGTCGCGCGCCGCTGCCTCGTGAACGACGTGAGAACGCTCGTGCTCGTGCGACCGACGGCCGACGAGCCGGACGGTGAGGGCGAGGACGAGGGCGACGAGGTGGCCGCGTGAAGCTCTTCGTCGAAACGAGCGCCAAGCTCCCGATTGTCTCCATCGCGATCGCCTTCCGATCAGGCTCCACCTTCGATCCCTCGGGCCGCGAGGGCCTCTGCCGGACGACGGCGCGCATGCTCCGACGCGGTTGTGAAGGGTGGAACGCCGACGCCATCGAAGCGCGCATCGATACCCTCGGCGGTGAGTTCGGCGCCGATGCCTCGCCGGGCGCGACGACCGCGCACGCCGAGGTGATCTCCCGCCGGCTCGAGCCCTTCCTCGAGATCTGCACGAACCTCATCGGCGCGCCGACGTTCCCCGAAGACGAGCTCGGCCGCCTGCTGCGTGAAGCAAAGGCCGAGCTCATCGAGGCGCGCGACAGCGATCGGACGCTCGCCGCCCGCGCGTTTCGCCGAACCCTGTTCGACAACCACCCGTACGGGCGGCGCGTCGCCGGGACCCTCCCGTCGCTCGAGGCAATCGGACGCGCAGATATAGAAGCCTTCTATAAGCGCCACTTCACGAAGGAGAACGCGCTCGTCGCGATCAGCGGGGACGTGACCGAAAAGGGCGCGCAAGAGATCGCCGAGCGCCTCCTTTCCAAGCTGCCGGAAGGCGAGCGTTTCACCGACGCCGTTCCCGAGCCGTCGCCGAAGGGCGGCCGGCGTCTGGTCATCGTCGACAAACCCGAGCGAACCCAGACCCAAATGGTGATTGGCTGGCTCGGCACACACGGCCACGACGCGGATCACATCGCGTGGCTCGTCGGAAACACCGCCTTCGGCGGCACGTTCACCTCGCGCCTCATGCAAGAGGTCCGCGCGAAGCGAGGCTGGTCTTACGGCGCATCGTCCCGCGTCGGGTTCGAGCGGCACCGCGACGCCTTCACGATGTGGACCGCCCCGAGCTCCACGGACGCCCCCGCGTGTATGCAGCTCGAGGTCGAGCTCCTCCAGACGTTGCGGCAGGACGGCCTCACGGAAGAAGAGCTCGATTTCACCAAGAAATACCTCGCGCGTTCGCATGCATTCGAGGTGGACACCCCCCGCAAGCGTGTCCACCAGCCGCTCGAGGAGGCCCTCTACGATCTCCCCCCCGGGTACCACGCCAAGTACCTCGAGCGCGTCGCCGCCGTGACGCGCGACGAAGTGAACGAAGGGCTTCGCCGCCGCATGCCGTTCGACGACCTGCTCGTCGCGGTTGTCGCCACCAACGACGACACCGGCGAGGCACTCTCGAAAGCGCTGCCGGGCGTCGAGGTCACGGTCGCCCCCTACGACCTGGAATAAGAATCGACCGGCTTCAGGAGGCGGCCATCGGCCGCCGTCGTGCGCGCGCGACAACCGAGCGAGCGAAGCGAGCGGGAAATCACCGCGCAAAATCGTTGAGATCCGACGCAAGCGCGTACCAGGGAACGATCAGGTACATCCACTTGGGCTTCGCGGGCGCTGCGATTCCGCGCTGATGGCGCGCGCGCTCGACGAGGCCGTGGACGTTCAAGAAGCTCAGGATCTGGTTGAGCCCCGGGATGTAAAAGAGCGTCGCGTTGAGT
>JABFXY010000131.1 GCA_013361525.1 Polyangiaceae bacterium
GCCCCGAACAAGAACCGCATCGTCTCCGACGGGAGCACGCTGAAGCTCTACGTCGCCGAGGACGAGCAGATGATCGAGCACCCGGTCAAAGACACCGAATACCCGGGCGCGTTCGGCTTCATCATGGGCAGCGGCATTCGCCCGAGCTTCGACTTCACCTTCAATGAAAAGGCGAAGTTCGAGCTCGGCCCGATCCTCGTCGGCAAGCCCCGTTCGGCGAACCCGCAATACGAGCAGGTCCTCTTCTACGTCGACAAGTCCAAGCTCGAGAAGAAGGACCCGGGCGCGGTCACCGGTGTGCTCATCGTCGACGCGCAGGGCAATCGCAATCGCTTCGAGCTCTTCGATCAGAGCTTCCCCGCAAAGATCGACGCGAGCGAGTTCACGTTTACGCCGCCCGCCGGCACGAACATCGTCAAGTGACGAACGGCTCGACGACGACGGTCGCGGCGGAGACGATCCCGCTCTACGCGGCATTCCCGGCCCGGCGGATCCTCTTCGAAGACGAGAGCGTCGTCGTCGTCGACAAGCCGTTCGGCCTCGCGACGCACGCACCGGACGAGAGCCGGCACGACGACGTGATCTCCTGGCTCGGCCAGCATTACCGAGCGCGCGGCGTTTCTCCTTATGTTGGTGTGCATCAGCGGCTCGATCGCGAAACGAGCGGCGTGCTGTTGTTTGCCCGGCACAAGGACGACAACAAGAAGCTCGCGGAGCAATTCGAGCGGCGCCTCGTGAAGAAGGTGTACGTCGCCGTCGTCGAGGGCCGAATTCCCGACGAGACGTCGCTCCACCATTACATCGGTGAGACCGCCGACGGGCAGCGGACGGCGCGCGCATTCGATCGAAGGCCGAGGCGCGGAGAGCAAGAGGCGATCACCGAAATGAAGGTGCTCGAACGCCGCGGCAAACGCTCCCTCGTCGAGCTCTCCCCGAAGACCGGGCGCACCCATCAGCTGCGCGTTCAAATGGCCGCGATTCGTGCACCCATCGTCGGAGACGCCGCGTACGGAGGTGCGCCGGATACGCGATTGATGCTGCACGCACGGCAGATCGGTCTATCGCACCCCCGGACGGGCAAACCCCTGTCGATCCAAGCGCCGATCCCCGCGGATCTTGCGCGCGCGCTCCGGGGCGAGGCGAGCACGCGGCCTACGTCCCGAGACGAAATCGCGCTCCGCATCGAGGAGGCCGCCGAGCGACGTTATGGTGTCGTCGCCCTCGGCGACACCAATGCGTTTCGAATCGTGCATGGCGCCGGCGACGGGCTTCCCGGGATCACCATCGATCTCTATGGTCGCCACGCGGTGCTCTCCTTCTACGAGGAGATCGAGCGACGAGAGGCCGACGCGCTCGCGAACGCCATCGTCGATTGCGGCATTGCGGGTGTGTACGCGAAGTTTCGCCCCAAACACGCGAGCCGAATCGTCGACTCTCGACGAGAGGATATCGCGCCCGCGACTCCCATCGCCGGCGCCGAGGCGCCCGCGTCGTTCGAGATTTCGGAGCACGGCACGCCGTACGAGGTCCACCTCGCCGACGGCCTCTCCACCGGCATCTTCCTCGACCAGCGCGAGAATCGAAAACGGATCGCCGCGCTGTCGGAGGACAAGACGCTATTGAACCTCTTCGCGTACACCGGCGCGTTCTCCGTCGTCGCGGCAGCTGCCGGCGCGAAAGGGACCACGACGGTGGACACGAGCCGCATCGTATTGGATTGGGCCGAGCGAAACCTCCGCCGCGTCGGCGCCGACCCCGCACGACACGAAAGTGTCGAGTCCGACGTCTTCGCGTTCCTCGCACGAGCCAAAGCCACGCGTCGCACGTGGGACATTGCGGTGCTCGACCCGCCGAGCTTCTCCACGACGAAGAAGTCCACGTTCAGCGCCGAGAGCGATTACGAAAAGCTCGCCGCCGCCACATTGGAGATCATCGCCCCAGGGGGCCGCCTCCTCGCGTGCACCAATCACCGCGGCATCTCGATGGCGCAATTCCGCAAACGCCTCCACGGTGCCGCGCGCCTCGCCAAACGGGAAGTCCGCCAAATGAAGAACTTCCCGCCCCCGACCGACTACCCGCCCCCGCCCGGCGAAGAGCCGCACCTCAAAAGCGTGCTGCTCACACTCGCCTGACCAGGGAAGAGAGAGGGGTCGCCAAGAGCCCCAAGGGGAGAGAGAGGAAGAAGAGGATTTGGAATTGGAGAAAAGAGAAACCTCTTTCTCCTCTTCCTCTTTCTTCTCTCGGCGCCCTTGGCGACTTGCTCGGGGACTCGCTCTCCGTATCAGCGGATGATCGACGAGAGCGCCGGTTCGATGAGGTCGCCGAGGGCTTGGGGGAGGCGGCGGGGTTCGAGCTCGCGCTCGAGGGCGCGCCAATCGAGGACGTCGACGGTGTCGTTTGCGACGCCGTAGCGAATGCGATCGAAATGGCCGAGGAGGTCGCCGCCGACCTGGAACGGGACGTGACGCGAGAAGCGGACCTCGCAGCTCGTGAGGAGCCACGTCAGCATCTTGTCGAGCGGGTGTTTGCCGCTCCACAAGAGCGGGACCCGCGCGAGCGCTTCACCCGTGGTGCCGACGAACATGCGGAGGTTGAACCGGCCGCGGACGAGGCCCGCGAACGGGAACGCGCGGAAGCCGAAGCCCCACTCGGGCGCGGTGCCGACGGCGCAAACGCTGACCGGCCCGCGGTAGAGGATCGAATGGTCCTCACCCGGGGCGGTGAAGGGCAGCTCGAAGGCGCGGCCGCGCGCGTCGATGCCGAGCGCCGACGAACCGGTGTTCGCGACCTCGACCTGCACGCGCGGGAGGCGGAGATTCCGCGGGACGGCGCGTGTGAGGAGGCCATTGAGGTAGCCGCCGAGGCCATAACGTACGCGCCGCGGCAGGACGCTCGGCCCCGTCTTCTGCGCGTGGAAATCGTCGATGAGCTCCGCGTCCCACCCGGTCCCGGCGAAGTGCGCGACGAGACCCTCGACCTCGACGAGATCGAAACGCTTGAGCGGGAGCGACGGAAGCTCGTCGGCGCGGCGCAGGAGCTGGAGCGCGCGCTGCATCGGCGGTGCACCGAGCGCCCGAGCCCAACCGTTGCCGGTCCCGAGCCTGAGAAGGCCCATTCGAACGAGGTTGCGACGAGCGGTGCCGGCCGGCGGCGCGGCGCGCCTGAGCGAGTTCAAGAGCGCGATCGCCGTGCCGTCACCGCCTGCCCCGAGCAGAAGGTCCGGGGGATCGGCCGCGATGCCGCGCGATGCGTCATCCAGATCCGCGAGCGAACGTGTGACAACGACCTCCGCCCGGGGAAGCGCTTGCTTCAGTGCACGTGCGACGGCGGGGCCACCCCGTCGAGCCTTTTCATTGACGACCGCAACCACCCGCATCGTGGCGGGGAGCGTAAGGCGCTGGCCCATCACGGGGTGTCACCTTCCTGTCATACGCAGTCGTGCGGGCGGCCGACCGATCGCTTGTGGTTGCTTCAACCAGAGACACGGGTGAAAGAGGAGCCGTGTCCAGCGCGGCAACCGCGGAAAATGCTCCCCCAGCGGGAACGGGCCCGGAAGAACGCAACGCGTTCGTTCGCACGACGACGGCCGTGGCGTCGTGGATCAGCATCTTCGTCGTGGTCGCATCCGCGGCGCTCGTCCTGACGTTCGACCACGGCCGCGATCAATCGATTTACTCGCTGGTAGCGCGGGAAATCCTCGACGGACGCATGCCGTACCGCGATGCGTTCGATTTCAAGCCGCCGGGGATCTTCCTCGTGTACGCGTTCGCCCGCGCGCTCTTCGGACCGGCGATGGTCGGCATTCGCATCCTCGAGGTGGGTGCGATGCTCGGGAGCGCATGGGGTCTCGTCCGCCTCTCCGAAATCTTCTTCGGCCGGCGCAACGTCGGCCTTTACGCGGCAGCGCTCGCGTCACAAGTCCACGCGCAGCTCGATTTTTGGCACACCGCGCAACCGGAGACCTTCGGCGGCACGATGACCATTTGGGGCCTCGTGCTCTCGGCCCGCGCGCTCGACACGACGGAGCGCCGCCGCGCGCTCGGCCTGTGGATCGGCGCGGGCGCCCTGTTCGGCGCGTCCGGTTTGATGAAGCCGCCGCTCGCCGGAGCCGGCGCCGTCATCGTCTTCTTGGTCGTCGCACGCGAGCTCGTATCGAAACGATCGTGGTCGCGAAGCGATGCGCTGCGGACGTGGGTCCCGACGCTCGGAATGGTCGTCGGGGGCGCCCTCCCATTCGCGATCGTGCTCTCGTGGTTCGCGGCGAAAGGCGCCCTCCACGATTTGCACGAAGTGCTCTTCGTCTTCACGCCGGAATACACGAAAATCAGCTGGGAGAAGCAGAGCGTCGCGCCGATGGCCTATTACGGCTTCGTCGAATGGCTCACGAGCTATTCGAGCGCGCTCCTCGCCGGTATGGTGTGCCTCCTCGCATTTCGGCCGACCCGGCGCGAGCTGCCCGCGGTGATTGCGGTGCTCGGCTGCATCTTCATTCACATCGCCGGCATCGTCATGCAGGGGAAGTTCTTTCCCTATCACTGGGGCGCGACCTTCCCGCTCACCGCGCTGATCGCTGCGCTCGGGCTCGACAAGGCGCTCACGTTCTCCGCGCGTCGCGGTCCCATCGCCGTCGGTGCATTCGCGGTCCTGTTTTCGATCGCCGCCTATACGAAGTGCTCCGCGCCGAACTTCGGAGAAGGCTCGTTCGGCCACCGCACCAAGGAGCGCCTCGAGCTGCTCCTCTCGCCGCCGCCGGATCCCGTCACCGCTTGGGACGACCTCGCCTGCATTGCCGACGTCGACGCCGTGCAAAACCGCGCCGTCGCCAAATACGTCAACGAGCACACCAAGCCGACCGACCCGCTGTTCGTCTGGGGCTTCGAATGCGCCATCTACGACATGGCCGATCGCCCGCTCGCGACGCGCTACATCTACAACGTGCCGCAGCGAGCAATCTGGAGCGCGAAACCCATGCAGGACGCGCTCATGATCGAGCTCCAAAAGACGCCCCCCGTCTCCATCGTCGTCGAGCACCACGACGTCTTCCCGATGGTCACCGGCAGCGCCGACGACTCTGCAGTATCGCTATCGAAGTTTCCCGCCCTCCGCGACATGATCGACGACCATTACGAATTCGCCGAAAACATCGGCGACTTCGACGTCTACATGCGACGCGCCGAAGAGCCGTATCAGGTCGGGCTGGGCGACTGAGCCCGATTTACGACACGAGCTGCGACCAGAACGGTATCGCGCCGGCCATAACGTGACCTCTGCGGGACAGAGTCGACGTTGAGCGCCATGGTCCGATTGCTCCTCCTCGCCAGAGCATCGATGTGCCGAATCGCCTCAGGCGGCAACCGATCTGAGACGCATCGCCTCCGCGAATGCTGACTCTGGATGCCTCGGTCCTTGTAGGGCGGTGGCACGCGCGGTGCTCCTCCGACCGACTGGGTCTCATCCAACAAGGTTCATCGAGATGCGACACAACATTGCAATTGGTCTGACCGCGGTGGTGTGCTTGGTCACACCCGAGGCATTCGCGCAACAAGCGGCCCCCGCGCCCATCCCTCCGCCGGAGGAGGCCGACGTCGAGCCGCTGGCCCCGCCGGGGACCATTCTCGCGCCGAAGAACGCGCTCGAGCTCCAATTCGAGGCGGGGTACACGCAGCCATTCGGCGGGCTCACCGGGACGACCGCCATGAGCGACGTCGCACAGGCTGGATTCACCGGCGGCGGCGCGCTCGTCTATCGCATCTCGCCGCTCTTCGGCTTGTCGGGTTACGGGGGGTTCCACCACTTGACGACCGGCGACGATCTCGACGGTGGAATGGTGTTCGGCGGCGCCGGCGGTGTGGCGGCGAACTTCCACCTGCGGCCGTACAACCTCGTCGACCCGTATTTCATTGCCGGCGCGGGTTATCGTCTATTGTTCGTCTCACCCGACGGGCCCGCAGACAATCACATGTACCACGGCTTTCAGCCGCTCAAAGCGAACTTCGGTGTCGACTTCCGAACCTCCGAGAGCTTCGCCATCGGCCCGATGATCGGCGCCGATCTCAACGTCCTTCTCTGGGACTTCAATATGGGCACCGGTGTGAACGAGCTGATTCAACGAGACCGCATCAGCACGTTCTTGTTCGCCGGCGTGTCGGGCAAATTCGACGTCCTCGGCGAGCGCGTTCCCCAGCACGAAGTGAAGGAACCGCTGCCTGCGGCGGGCCCCCTCCCCGAGCGCGCGCGTCGTCGCCCTGCGCCCCAACCGGCCCCTGCAACGCCGCCCGCGCCACCGCCCGCCGGAGCGACGCGCGACATGACGACGCCGCCGTAATGGCGATCGGTCGAGCGCGGGCGAACCATTGGGCGCGACGTAGTCGATGTTTGCCCCAATGGTTCGTTTCGTCACCGCGCACTCGTGGCACCGGCGTATCGGCCATGGTGGCCTCGAGGCCTGGTCCGAACCTACCGAGCGAAGAACGAGCGCTGCTGAAAGCGCAAACCCGCGAGGATCTGCTCGACACGTGCGTCCGACACGGTGCCGATTTTCTCGCCGAGCCGGGTCTTTTCGACCGAGGAGATCTGCGAGACCACGACGACGCTCTGCTTTGCCAGATTCGCCTCCCCCGCGTCGAGCAGAACGTTGCCGGGCTCGCCCGCTTTGTGGAGATTCGACGTCAGCGCGCAGACGACCACGGTCGCAATGCGTGAATGATTGAAGACGTCGTCCTGCACCACCACGTGCGGATGTGAATAGCTCGGGGCAGGTCCTCTCGAGTCGTCCGGCGCGACCCAGAAGATGTCGCCGCGATTGATGATGGTTGGTGCGCCGCCGGCTGAGTCTCGGGTGTCTGCCATGATGTCGTCGAACCGCGCCGCGGGTCATCCAGCCACCGGTCGGCGGAGTCCCCTCGCTACGGCCCCTTCTTCAGCATCAAATCCACGGCAAACGAAGCCTGCTCGTTCCCCTTCAGCCGCGGAAACGAAATGGTCCGCAAGACGGTCGCAATGCAATCGCGCATGCGCGCGTCGTTCGGCACCGTGCGCGAGACCTTCGCTTCGGTGACTTTGCCGGACGGTTGGACCTTCAGACGGACGGTGGCGGTGGAGTCGACGGAGATGCAGGCGCGAAGCTTTTCGGCTTGGTCGTCGAGGGCTTTGGAGACGTCTTCCTGCGCGATCTTGCCTTCGAGCTCCGAGGCCACGGCTTGGAAGATGCGCGGCTTGCCGCTCTTGTCTTCTTTCCCGGGGAGCGCGGCTTCGGGGGTTGGGGACGGATCGGCCCCCTCCACTCCTCCTCTCATGACTTGTTTCCGCGCGTCGTCGTCTTGTTCCTGGAGGGCGCGCTCCCGCTCCGCCGCCGCTTGCTCCTCCTCCAGCTTGCGCTGAAGGTCGGCGGAGGTTTCGGGCGCGGGCGTCGTGGTTGCTTGAACAGACGGGACGGGCGAGCCGCTCTCCGCCTCACGGGCAGACTTTTCGGCGCCGCACGCCGACGCCGCGAGGAACACGGTCAACGCGGCCGAGGCTGTTCGTCTTCGCACGCCGTCAACGGTAGCACCGGTCTACGCCGCGGGCGCTGGTGGGGGCGTCGCTCGCCGCGCTCTCCAGTTGGAGAGGAGGACGAGCCCCATTCCGACGACGATGGCAACGTCCGCGACGTTGAATACCGAATAGTGTCGCAGGTGAATGAAGTCGACGACGTAGCCGCGGATCAGCCTGTCTGCGACGTTGCCGACGGCGCCCGCGATCGCGAACGCGAACCCGACGTGCTCGAGACGCTCGGCGACATGGCGCCGGCCGAACCAAAACGCGCAGAGGCCAATGAGGACCACGGCCGCCATGATCGCGAGAGCGAGCCCACCACCTTGGATGCCAAAACGCGAGAGAAGTGAAAACGCGGTGTCGTGGTTCTGCGCGTAGCGGAGGTCGAGGAGGCCGGGGATGACATCGACGGGTCCACTCGAGCGCAAGTGCACGGTCGCTGCATGTTTGGTCGCGTGGTCACACCCGACGAGTAGGAGGATGATCAAGAACAGAGACAGCTTCGCGACGCGCCTCGCCATGGTGACGACCGAACCACGTGCCGCGGGCGGTTGTTCCGACGCAATCGTGCTGGCGCGACTCGCGTCGGCAGGCGCGCCAATCACTCGGCCGGCCAACGAAATAGCTCCGCGGAGGGCCGGCCGGCGATCGGACGTGGTGCCCCAACGCCGGCAAAGACGAGCTCGAACGACTCGACGCCTGGACGCGGCAAGAGTGGAGCGACCAGCGAATACAGATGTCCGGTCTTCCAGAGCACCGGCGCAATCAATGGCCGCGGCGCGACGTCGCGACGGGTCGGGTCGACCATGACCGTCGACAGGGGCGCACGCTCGACGATACGCCCCCGCAGCTTCGGGAAGACACCACCACGGAGCGGCTTGCCCGCGCGAAACAGCACGGTTGCGCGAGGCTGGACACCACCCTCCAGGTGGACGCCGACGACCTCGAGGTCGCCCTCGAACGCCCAGCCGAGGTGGGTCATTTGTTCGGTGAGCCGCGATTCGATTCGCGCGGCCTCCTGGTGGTCGCCGCGCTCCAGCGCGACGTTGTGTGCGACCCGTAGCTGCTCGAGGCCGCGCGGCTCCTCGGTCGGGGGCTCGGCGTCGAGACCATAGTGGAACGCAATCTCCCAACGAAGAAACGGGTCCGGCTCGAAGGACCATACCGGCTCCGTCCCGGAGCGAAGCCACCATTCGACCGGCGTGGGCTCACGACCACGGATCCCGACCGCGTCGAAGGCTTGGCCTCGCCGGCCAACGAGGTACGGCCCATACGCGTGTACGTCGTATTGGAATAGCAGTGTCGTCGCCTCGAAATGGCGCAGCTGCCGTAGATCCGCGATCCATACGTCATAGGGAGCGAGCGTCGTCTCCGAAAACGGCGGCGTGCCGACGACCCGCCCGCCGCCCGACCATACCTGCGCCCAGGTCGCGCCCATCGATTCGTGCAACGCAATCTTCGCGTCGGGTGGCAGCTCTGCGGCGACGTGGCGAAGGACGGCGATTTTGTCGCCGTCGGTCTGAATGAAGTGTCCCTTCTCGCTGAAGCGACCGCCGGTTCGACGTGCCCAAACGAGCGTTTCGACGCCGTCGCGGAGCACGAGGACGAGCGGTAGGAGCGTGACGGCGAGCGTGATCGCGAGACCTCGAACCTCGCCCCAGCGCCGCGCAAGCAGCGGCGTGACCGTGGCCACGAGAGCCGCCACCGAGAGCGACACATAGAGCGCGAAATGGTGCGGCCAGAAGACGTGGATATCGGCCCCCTGCGGAAACGCGAGGTATTGCGCGGTCGCCATCGCGAGGACGCACAACGGCAGCGCTTCTTCGGCGCGTTTCTCGGCCCAGATGCGAAAAGGGACGACGACGGCGGCAGCCTTGCCGATGCCGATCGCAATGGGCGTGAACATCAACTCGATCCAATGGCGTCGATCGTCGAGCTTTGCAAAGAGGGAGCGTTCCGTGCCGTGCGAGCGGAGCCGATAACTACCGAACAGATCGCCCAGCTTGCCGTAATGGGCGAACAGGGCCAGGTAGAAACCAGCCACGATGAGCCCTGCGGCGGCGAGCACCAGACCGCGCGTCATCGCCGCTCGGTTCGGACGACGACGCGCGGCAACCAATGCGATGGTCTCGACGACGAGGACGGCGATCACGAGGAGTGACCCGGGCCAGTCGGAGCCCATGGTGAGGAGCGCGGCGCCCGTGGTCAAGGCGAGGGCACGGCGGCTGCCACTCCTTTTCGCGCGGACCCATGCCCAAAGAAAAAGCGTTCCGTAGGCGATGACCGGCACCTCGAGCGCATTGAATGCTGCGAACGAGAGCGAAATGGGGAGCCCCACGAATGCGACGGCTCCGCATGCGCCCGCAATGGGTCGATAGACCTCTTTGCAGAGCTTGTAGACGAGAGGCGGGGTGGCAATCGACAAGAGCGCAGCAGGCAATCGACAGACGTAATCGTGGCGCCCGAAAACTTCGTAGAACGCGGTCGTCGTCCAGAAGATGCCCCACGGATGGTGCGCGTAGTACTGCGAAGGGTCCGGCGCCGCCGCGGAGTAGCTCCACACGGGCGCGGGGATGCGCCAGCGCGCCATGTTCTCGGCGATGATTCCCATGCTGGCGTTGGAGGCGTAATGGCCGGCGAGGATCGGCCCGAAGAGCTCCCACGACACGACGGCGGCCATCCACAGCGTCGCGAAGGCGACGAGCACGCGACTGACGACGAGCTCGGTTCGCAGGGTGGTACCCTCCCCGGCGTTTTGGACCGGAGATTCGACCGCATCCTGTACGCCGTGGCCGTCGTCGTCGGCGTCGTGACCGTCCTGCGACCCTTTTGGGCGGCCACCTATCCGCCGATGACGGACCTGCCCTTTCACGCCGCGCAGACGTCCATCTTCCGCCATTACTTCGACCCGTCGTACCACTTCCGCGAGCAATTCGAGATAACGCCGCTCGCCGTTCCGTACGTCTCGAGCTACTTGCTCGGCGCGCTGTTCATGCTGGTGCTGCCTGCGGTACCCGCGGTGAAAGCAGCCACCGCGGTCATGCTCCTCGCGGTGCCGGGCGGGCTCGCGGTCCTCGCGTGGGGCATGCGCAAATCACCGATCCTCGGGATGCTCGGCTTGCCCTTCGTCTGGTGCAACCTCACGCATTGGGGCTTCATCAATCACATGGCGGCGCTCGGCATCTTCGCCGCGGTGCTCGGCCTGACCCTCCGCGTGCTCGAAGAGCCGACGCGCCGTCTGCAGATCGCGCTCGGTGGCGCGCTCGTCCTTCTGTTCTTCACGCACGTCTTTCGATTCCCGTACGCCGTCGCCTCGATGGGGATCGCCACGGTGCTGTTCTACCGGCGCACGAAGCGCATTCGCCCCATCGTTATCGCGGCGCTGCCTTCGCTGGTGCTCTTTTCGATCTTCTGGTTCGTGCGACCGAAGGCGGTCAGCGGCGGCGTGACGCTCACGTTCGAGTGGGCGCGGCGAGAGAAGCTCTTCGACTACGTCATCGGCACGTTCGCCGACCCCGCGGAAGCGCAGGTCGCGAAGCTCCACTTGGTCATGGTTGTCATGTTCGCGGTCGTCGCCGCTGCGCTGCATTTCGCAACCCGCCCGCGTACGGAGCGCTCCGCGCGCGAAACGTCGTTCGCATGGCTGGCCACGGCAGCCGTGGGTGGCGCGCTCGTCGTGATGCTCGTCGGCTACTTCGTCCTGCCTATGGAAATAGGCATTTGGTGGTACGTGTTCCCGCGCGAGGCGACGAGTGTCCTTTACCTCGCGATGGCGCTCGTCCCTGACCTGCCACGGTCCATCTGGGCCAAGGGTGTCGCGGTGGCCGCGTTTTCGTGGTCGGCGTGGAGCGCCAGCACCGTCGTCGCGCGCAATTACGAGGTATTCGACCGCGCGACGCGCGATTTCAGCCGCATCATCGAGAGCATCCCGCAGGGGCCGCGGCTTCTCTATCTGGTGATGGATCACAGCGGGTCCACGCGCCTGCAGACCCCGTTCATCCATTTGCCCGCTTATGTTCAGGCCGAACGGGGAGGCTTTTTGTCGTTTCACTTCGCGATGTGGGACGCGTCCCCGGCACGCTATCGCAGAGACCCGGACGCGACCGTCCCGCCGCCGGTGCCCCTTCGGTGGGAGTGGCAGCCGAGCCAGTTTCGCGTCGAGCGGCACGGCCCGTTCTTCAACTGGTTTTTGGTGCGGTCCCGTTCGGACCCCGGACGGCTCTTCGGCAGAGATCCGAGCATCGAAGAGGTACGACACGAGGGCACTTGGTGGCTCTATCGACGGACCGAGCGCCATTAGCGTGTGATCTTGGGCGCGACCTCTTTCGCCTCCGAAGATGACAAATGGCGCCGCGCGGACCGTTCCACTTATGCGGCCAGGCTCGAGCGACGAGGGTTCGACGAACCCTGGCGCGGCGATTGCACACGGCGGGGACCCACCGGGGGAACCTGACGTGACCGTCCCCGTTAGCCGGGTGAATCCGCGTTACGAGCTTCACGAAAAACCAATCTCGACAACGAACCCATGATCGGAACGCCAGACCGGGCGCATCATGGCTCAGACCAGGGGCTGCGGGGGCAGGGGCACCGCACGAAGAACGGAGTGGCCAACATGTTGCACAAGAGGCGCGCCATGAATATGCAGCGACTTAGCTTCTTGACCGTCGTGCTGGGTGCCGCCGCAGCGGGATTCGTAGGCTGCGACACTGACTCACCCGTCGAGCCGATCATCGAGGATCCCCCGCCGGTCGTGGACCCGGAGGATCAAGAGGTCGTGATCTCCAACGTCAGGCCTCCCGCCGTCAGCGGCGGAACGCTCATCGTGAGCCGCGATGGGTTGCATGCAATCGCTGCAGACCCGGATCGTGATCGCGTCGTCGTGGTGGATCTCGCGAAGCAGGACGTCATCGCGAAGATTGCGCTTCAAGAAGGAGACGAGCCCGGGCGCGTCGCGGAGGACAGCGAGGGCCGCGTGCACGTCGCGCTTCGCCGAGGCGGCGCGCTCCTCACGCTTGATCCGGCGACTTGGTCGGTCGCGGGTCGACGCTCGGTTTGCGCATCGCCCCGCGGCGTTGCGACGTTCAAGCCGATCGAAGGCGGCGAAGAGACGGTCGTCGTCGCATGCGCGAGCGGTGAGGTCGTCGAGATCGAGGCGGCGCCGACCGGCAAGGTCGTGAGCACCACACAGCTCGAGCCCGACCTCCGCGACGTCGTCGTCAGCGGCGACGGAACGGCCGCGGGTCGAAAGCTCCTCGTCAGCTCGTTCCGCTCGGCGGAGGTGCTGACCATCGGCCCGACCGGTGTCGTTCAGAACCGCAGCAAGCCTCAGGCGTACTCGAACATCTTCACCGAGCGGATGTTCTTGCCGAACGTCGCGTGGAAGATGATCCCTGCGCCGGGCGGCGCCGCGATGATCCATCAGCGCGCCGCCATGGTGCCGGTGGTAATCGAAGAGGAAGAGCCGGATGGGTACGGCGGGCAGGTCTTCGACTGCGGCTCGACGATCACGAACGCAGCCGTCTCGCGCTTCGACTCGAACGGCAACGTCGCCACGTCCGAGCGTGGTGGCGGCATCGGCCCTGCGCTGCTGCCGGTCGATGTCGCCCTGTCCGACGAGGCGAGCGCAAACTGGGGCGAGCGTCAGATCGCCATGATCGGCGCCGGAAATGACCAGCTGATGATGACGAACTGGTCCACCGTCGATCAGTTCGATGCCTGCGACGACAACTTCTTCCAGGGCTTCGTCGCTCCGGTCGGTCCCGAGCCGATCGCGCTCGACTTCGGTCCGACGAACGTCGAAACCGGCGCGCGTGAGCTCGTCGTGCAGCTACGCGAGCCTGCGGCCCTCGTGATCTACGACGGCAACACGCTCAACTGGCGCGCGGAGATCGCGCTCGGCGGCGATTCGCGCGCGGACAGCGGGCACACGCTCTTCCACCGCAACCCCGAGCAACCGACGACCATCGCGTGCGCTTCGTGCCACCCGGAAGGCGGCGACGACGGCCACACCTGGCTCTTCACCGAGATCGGCGAGCGGCGCACGCAGTCGCTCTATGGCGACATCACCGGGACGGAGCCGTTCCACTGGGACGGTGATCTCAACAACCTCGAGGACGTCATGACGACGGTCTTCGAGCACCGCATGGGCGGCTCGCCGCAGTCGGAGGCTCGCGTCGACGCGCTTCATTCGTGGCTCGCGACGATCCCCCGCATCGGACTGCCGGAGCAGGTGGACTCCACCGCGATCGCACGGGGCAAGGCGCTGTTCGAGAGCACCGAGGTCGGCTGCGCGACGTGCCACAGTGGCGCGAAGCTCACGAACAACAAGACCATGTCGATCGGCAAGGGCGCGGCGACGCAGGTTCCTTCGCTCGTCGGCGTTCGCAACCGCGCTCCGTTCATGCACGACGGCTGCGCGAAGACGCTGAAGGATCGGTTCGAGCCGAATTGCGGCGGCACCGAGCACGGCGACGTGTCGGGGCTGAGCGACGCTGAAATCGACGACATCGTCGCGTACATGAACAGCCTCTGATCGCGATCTTCTGATCAGGTCGGCAGCGGGAACGCAGCGCGAGCAATCGCGCTGCGTTTTCGTTTTTGCGCCATCGGATCTGCGACCGGTCCATGGGGCGAGGCAAACTGACACACCGCAAAACTTCGAAAAGTCGGCGTTGGCAATGGCGAGGCCGCCCCATCGGGGTATCAACAATCTCAATGGGTTCGAGGGTGGCGAACTTGCGAACGATCTTCGGGGTCGTCACGATCGTCGTCACCGCGCTCTGCCTGTCGGTGGCCGGCGCGCTCATCATCCTCAGCACCATGCTGCGGCGCGCGACCAACGAGGCGGTCGCCGCCGCCGAAACGATTCGGGTCACGGAAGAAGCGGAAATCGATGTGCTCCTTCATGCCCGCGAGGCGCACGAGCCGGCGCGCCTGGTGATTGGGTCGCGCCTGAGGACGCGCCTTTCGGAGGCTCGCCTCTACGGGACGTCGACGCACGAGCTCGCCGCGCTCGACGAAGCGCGCAAGCGGGTCGAAGACTACGTCACCGCGGCGGAGGCGGAGCGCCGCACGTCCCCGGCCGTCCTCGAGAAGCAGGAGGCGGCGATCGAGGCGCTCGAGCGGCTCGGCGACGTGAACGTCGCGCAGTCGCAGACGGCGCAGATGCGCGCCGAGCAATGGAACCAGGTCAGCCGTTGGATGGGGCTCTGCGCCGGGGTGCTCGCGGTCGCGGTCGCCATATCGCTGCTCGTGTGGTTGCGAGCGCGCGCGTTCGCGCCGATCTCGTCGCTCGCCGGGGCGATGCAGCGCTTCGGTCAGGGTGACGTCGGCGTGCGCGCCGAGGTCGAGGGCGCCGCCGAGCTTCGAGCGATTTGTTACCAATTCAACCAAATGGCCGATGGCCTCGTCGCACAACGACAGGCGCACGTCGCCTTCATCGGCGGTGTGGCGCACGACGTGCGCAATCCGCTGTCCGCTTTGAAGATGTCGCTCGCCTTGCTTCGACCCGGGCAGGCGGCGCCTTCCGACGAGCAGCTTCGCCGGTTCGCAGCCATTGCCGATCGGCAGCTCACGCAGCTCGAGCGGATGATCGGAGACTTTTTGGACATCGAGCGGATCGAGGTCGGAAAGCTCGAGCTCAAGACCGAAAAACACGACGGCGTACGGATCGTGCGCGAGGTCGCGGACCTATTCGAAGGCACCTCGCCCAAACATCGATTGAAGCTCTCCGCACCGAGCGAGCCGATCCCGGTGGAGTGCGACGCGCTCCGCGTCCAGCAGGTGCTCATCAACCTGGTGAGCAACGCCATCAAGTATTCGCCGGGTGGTGGCGATGTCGATATCAGGGTGAACACGTCCGACGGCGAAATGGTCGTGTCGGTCACGGATTCGGGTGTGGGGATCAGCGAGACGGATCAGGTCTCGATGTTCGAGCCGTTCCGGCGTGTCGGGCTTTCGAAAGGCACCGTCCCCGGCGTCGGGCTCGGCCTCTACGTCGTGAAGAAGCTCGTCGAAGCGCACGACGGCCGCATCGACGTGCAGAGCACGCCCGGGACGGGATCGACGTTTACGGTTCGGCTCCCGGTCGTCAGGCGCGATCCGGGAACATCGCCGTGAGCGACGTTTCGTTCGCGGCGGCGACGCCGCGCTCGGTGATGATGCCGGTGACGAAGCGGGCAGGCGTGACGTCGAATGCCGGGTTCTCCGCACGCACGCCGGGCCGCTCGTGAAGCTCCGCAGGGGAGCGCATCTCGATCGGAATGTCGCGACCGGCTCGGAGACGGAAATCGATCGTCGAGGAAGGGACAGCGGCGAAGAACGGAACGCCGTTGTCGTGCGCCGCGAGCGCCTTCAAGTATGTGCCGATCTTGTTGCAGACGTCGCCGGTGCGCGTCGTGCGATCCGAGCCGACGATGACGACGTCGACCGCACCCTGCTGCATGTAATGGCCGCCGGCGTTGTCGGCGATGACCGTATTGGGCACGCCGTGTTGCCCGAGCTCCCAGGCAGTCAAGTAGCCTTGATTGCGCGGCCTCGTCTCGTCGACCCACACTTCGACGGGCACGCCCTCGTCGTGCAATCGGTAAATCGGTGAGAGCGCCGTGCCCCAATCGACGGTTGCCAGCCAACCCGCATTGCAATGGGTCAGCACGCGCAAAGGCCGGCCTTGGCCGAGCGCGCGGTAGATCTCGCGAAGCGCCGCGGCCCCGTGCTCGCCGATCTTTTCGCAGGTCGCGACGTCTTCCTCGGTGATCTCCGAAGCGAGCGTATACGCGCGTTCGACGCGCTCGCCGGGGGGCACGTGCTGGAGCGCGCTTTTCATTCGATCGAGTGCCCAGCGAAGGTTCACCGCGGTCGGCCGCGTCTCGTGGAGCAAAGACCACGCGCGTTCCAGACCGACGTCCGACGGATCTTCGCGAAGCGCGAGGCACAGGCCAAAGGCCGCAGACACGCCGATGAGCGGCGCGCCCCGGACCTGCATGACCCGAATGGCGTGCGCCATTTCGGCGACGGATCGAATGCGCACGATCTCGAACCGATCGGGCAGCTTCGTCTGATCGATGATGTCGACCGACCAACCGTCGGAGGCGAGGGCGATCGTGCGGCGGTGCTCGTCGTTTACGCGCACGCGAAGACGCTCAATGGCCTTCGAACGCGAAGAGCGAATAGGTCTTCACGCCGAGGGCTTCGATGCGCTTTGCGCCGCCGAGATCCGGAAGGTCGATGACGAAACACGCCTCGACGACGACCCCCTCCGCGATTCGAATCAGGCGGATACCGGCCTCCGCCGTACCGCCCGTCGCGATGAGATCGTCGACCAAGAGCACGCGCTCACCGGGGGTGATCGCGCCGATGTGCATCTCGATGCGATCGGTGCCGTATTCGAGCTCGTAATCGTGGCCGACGGCTTGGCCGGGGAGCTTGCCCTTCTTGCGCAGGGGGACGAAGCCGGCGCCGAGCTGATGCGCAATGGCGCCGCCCAGGATGAAACCGCGCGCCTCGATGCCCGCGACCTTCTGAATGCCTTCGTTCTTGTAGCGAGCAACGAAGGTGTCGATGGTCTGCTGGTAACCCGCGCCGTGGCCGAGGAGGGTCGTCACGTCCCGAAAGAGGATCCCCTTCTTGGGAAAGTCCTCGATGGTGCGCACGAGCGAGCGAAGATCGATCACGAATCCCTCCGATTCGATTTGAGGACGCGACCGGCGACCGCGTCGAGCTTTCGCGCAAACGCTTCGTCACGCGCCGATTCCATCGTCATGATCGCGTTGTCGAGCGCGCGGTCGCACTTGTGTGGGCACGGCCCGATACGCGACGAAAGAGCCGGGATGACGCGCTTCACGATCTTGCGCGCCGTCTCCGAGTTCTTGCCGAGCACCGCGACGACATCTTCGACGGTGACGTGGTCGTGGCTCGGGTGCCAGCAGTCGTAGTCCGTCACCATGGCGAGGGTTGCGTAACAAAGCTCCGCCTCTCGAGCGAGCTTGGCTTCGGGCATGTTCGTCATGCCGACGACGTCGCAACCCCAGCTCCGATAGAGATTGCTCTCGGCCAGCGTGGAGAACTGCGGCCCCTCCATCACGACGTAGGTTCCGCCGCGAACCACGGACGCTCCGACGCCGACGGCAGCTGCCTCGAGATCGTCGCCGACAGCCTTGCAGACCGGGTGCGCAACCGACACGTGCGCGACCATACCTTTGCCGAAGAACGACTTCTGGCGCGCGAAGGTCCGATCGATGAACTGATCGACCAGTACGAAGGTTCCTGGCGAGAGGCCCTCGCGCAGCGAGCCGACCGCGGACAGCGCGACGACGCGCGTGACGCCCGCGCGCTTCAGCGCGTCGATGTTGGCGCGGTAATTCACCTCGGTCGGCGAGATTCGATGGCCTCGTCCGTGGCGCGGCAGAAAGACGACCTCGTGGCCCTCGATCTTGCCGAAGAGCAGCTCGTCGGACGGCTCCCCGAAGGGAGACTCGACGCGCTTCCATTGGGCTCCTTCGAGCCCGTCGACCTGGTAAATCCCGCTTCCGCCGATAACGCCAATCACGGGAAGCGACCCTAATTCAGCAAGCGCGATTCCGCTACACGCCGCTCGGGCCCCTTGCCGAGCCGCCGCTCGCGACGCGGGCAATTGGTCGCCCGCACGAACGGCTGCTACGCTCGTCGCTCGTGGTGAATTCCGGATCTTCCTCGCCGAGCCATCCACCTACGCGCAAACCTCGACGGGCGCTGAGCGTCGCCGTCGGCCTGGCGATCTATGCGGTCGCAGCGCTGGTCGCATGCGGCGGCTCTCCTTATGGCAACTTCAGCCGCGTTCCGGATCGGGAGGCGTGCGAGCTGTCGCTCAGCTTGCCCAATATGGCCTGCGAAGAGGCCTGTCCGATGAAGGTGCGCGGCGCGCTCGCGAACGTCGCCGGCGTGCGGCGCGTGGACGTCGACTACCCGAGTCGAAGCGCGGTCGTCGGTGCGGTGTATCCGGCGTGCTCGGCGGACGGCTTCGAGGAGATGATGAAGAACCTCTACATGCAGGGGTACAAAGCTCGGATCGTGTCCGCCCGGACGGTCAACGCCTGGGAGAAGTAGGGGCGAGCCGTCGCGCCATACGCTCGCACGGCGAGGATCGTTGGGAACCAGCGCAGAACCGAGTTAAGGACTTCGCGTTCATGGCCGCCTCGTCCGAGTCGAGCGACGTCGATCAAGCGGTGACCGCCGCTCCGACGGAGTCGCGTCCGCCGACGAAGATCTCCGCCCTTCGCAAGGTGCTGCCGTTCGTCGTCGCGACGGCGCTCCTCGCATTCGTCGCGTCGCGAATCGATTTCGACGCGTTCGTCGCGACGCTCAAGAGCCTCGACTACGTGTCGTTCTTGTCGTTCGCGATGGCCTGGCAGATCGCGCTCCTCGGCGCGGATGCCCTCGGCAACTACGCGGCGTACCGGCTCACGATGCCGTCGGTGCGCTACACGGACTTTTACGTCTTCCGCGGCGCTTCGTACCTGCCGGGCATGGTGAACCATCACATCGGGCAAGCGTACATGACGTACCTGATGTCGAAGCTCGCGAAGATCCCGATCGCGCGCGTCGCCGGGGCGACGCTCGTGTCGTACGCCGGCTGGATGGGGTGCCTGCTCGGCTGTGTCGCGCTCGCGCTGCCGCTCGCCGGACTGCCGCTCGGCTACGTCCCGATCATTCTCGGCGCCGGCGTCCTCTACCTCGTCGTGATCCAACTTCGGCCCGAGCGGCTCGCGAAGACGACGCTCCTCGCGCCGCTCTTCGAGGCTGGGCTGCGCGGGCATGCCGTGTCGCTCGTGGCGCGTCTGCCGCACCTGCTCGTGTTGGTGCTCGGTACGTGGTGCGCGTATCGATTCTTCGCGATCGAGATCCCGATCGGCACCGCGCTCCTCTACCTGCCGATCGTCCTCGTCGCGGCGACGTTGCCGATCACGCCGCAGGGGTTCGGAACGCGCGAGACGCTCGCGGCGGCGTTCTTCGGGCCCTTCGCCAAGGGAGCGTCCGAGGCCGAGCGGCTCGGCAGGCTCACCGCTTCGACGACCGCGTGGGGCGTCGCGATCACCCTGTCGGGCATTCTGATCGGTCTGTTCTGCGCGCACATCGTGCAGAAGAGACTCCGCTCCGCGGAGTAGTTTCCCGCTCGCTTCGCTCGCTCGATCGCGCGCGCACGACGGCTCGGGTCCCGCCTGGGGGGTGTGCTCGCTGCGCTCGCACTGGGCACCCAAGCCTGTGCGCGCCCATTTCCAACCTGGAAGCTGGCGCCGACGGCGGCCGATGGCCGCCTCCAGTTACCGGCGGCTGTCGGAGACGGTGATGCCCTTGATTTGGAGCTCGAGGGACATCTTGAGCTGGGGATCGAGGGCGGATTCGATCGTCGCGTAGCCGCTCATCCACGAATAGAGCGTGAAGAAGTAGAGCGCGAAGATGTTCTGCGCGAGGAGGAGCGGCATCACGGTCGGGTCGATCTCGCCGCGCGCTTGCGCCTCGGTGACGAGCGCTGCGAGGCGGCCGAGGAACTCGAACGTGAGCGCGTTGACGACCTCGCCATTCGGGCCGGCCGCGCTCGGCAACCCGCGCACGAACGGCAGCGCTAGACGCGGATTGTCACCGTACATCTCGAGGACCGATCGAAAGATGCAGAGCAGCTGCGTCAGCAAATCGTCGTCTTTGCGAACCGACGCGAAGCCTCGCTCGGTCGCATCGCGCAGGAGGTCCTGCATGACGAGGCAGAGCAGATCCATCTTGTCCCGCGCGTGAACGAAGACCGTCCCCGCGGCGACCCCCGCCTTCTCCGCGACGGCCTTGGTCGTCGTCTCGTCGAACCCTACCGTCGAGAACAGCTCGAGCGCGGCGAGGCGCACCCGTTCCCTGGTGCTCTCTTTCTGCTCTTTGCGCGAGCGCGCCGGACCATCGGCCCCGGCGACAGACTTCAGGGCGGATGGCTTCGGAGCAGTTTTTTTCGGGGCCGGTTCTTGACGGCGCATTTGGATGACCTTACTCACTGAGCATAGTCACTGACTGAGGTCAGTCTACAACGCGGAGGGCTCCGGTGGGAACGACATCGATCACGTACGACCCGGCTTCGACGATGCGTGAGGCGCGGGACAAGTACTTCGATATCAACGGATTCGGTGTGGACGGGGGGTACTCGGACGCCTGGGTCGACTTCCACATCGGCCCCCTGTACTGCCCGTTCCCCAACACGAAGTCTCGGATTCGCGCGGTGAAGGTCCACGACCTGCACCACATCCTCACGGGCTATCAGACCGATTTCATCGGCGAGCTGGAGATCGGCGCGTGGGAGGTCGGAGCGGGCTGCAAAGACTTCGCGGCCGCGTGGTTCTTGAATCTGTCGAGCCTCGGAGCAGGTGTGCTGTTCGCGCCGTCGAGGGTGTACCGCGCCTTCATTCGCGGGCGCAGCACCGACAGCCTCTACGGAAGGCCGCTCGACGACATGCTCGGACGCACGGTCGCTGAGATGCGCCGCGATACGAACGTCGACGCTTCCGCGCCGGAGGCTTCGTTCGCGGACCGCGTGGCGTTCGCCGGGTACGCCGTCGCCGGCCTGGCAGTGTCGGCCGTCGCCGCGTCGATCGGCGTCTTCGTGGTGCCGGTTGGCCTCGTGACGGGGCTCGTTCGCAAACTGCGCCGCGCGCCCGCTTGAGTGCCGGCCGCTATGCGCGGCGTTCGCGCTCTGCAAAAGAACGCGCTTCGCGTGCGAGCCCGTCGAGGGCGCGAACCTTCGGTTTCCAGCCGAGCAGACGTTGCGCCTTCGATGCGTCGTAGATGACATCGCGCGTGAGGATCTTCACGACGAACGGAGAGATGGGGGGAACGGCGTTCGGATCGCGCAGCTTCGTGACCCGCTCGACGACGTGCGCCGCTCCCATCGCGACCGAATACGGCAGCGAGAGGCGGGGCGGAGGCGCACCGACCGCTTCGGCGATCGTCGTTCCGACCTCGCGAACGCTCGGAGGCCGCGCGTCGACCTCATCCATCACGTTGAACGCCTCTCCCCTCGCCTCCGGGCGCTCCGAAGCGAGGAGCGCGACGTCGACGACGTGATCGACCCACACGACGTTGAGCGGCGCGCGACCACCTCCGACGAGGAGGAAGCGATGATGCCGGAGCGAATCGACGGCGCGAGGCATGAAGTTGCGATCGTAAGGGCCGTAGATGATCGGCGGGCGCACGGCTGTCACCTCGAGGCCGAGCTCCGCCCCGCGCGCGAACGCGAGGCGTTCGGCGTCGACTTTGGTGTCGTCGTAAGGGACGGTCGTGTGCCGCGTCGGCCAAGACTCGTCGACCCGGCCGCGATCGGGTCGCCCGTACACGGCCGTCGACGACAGATGCACGAAGCGCCGGACGCCTCCGGCCTTTGCGGCGTCGAGCGCATTGCGCGTGCCCCCGACGTTGACGCGGACGAACTCCGACGCCTCGCCGCGATCGCCGACGTGCGCGGCGAAATGGAAGAACGACGAGGCGCCGCGCGAGATCGCCTCGAGCGCTCGCCGATCGTCGAGATCCCCTCGCTCGAGCGTGATGCCCATCGAAGCGAGGCGCTTCGCGTCCGCGCGAGCGGGGTCGCGCACGAGCGCGCGGACGGTGATACCGCGCTCGACGGCCATCTCCGCGAAGCGAAGCCCGACGCCGCTGGTGATGCCGGTAACCGCAACGGTCTGCATGGCTCGGGCATCGCTTGGCGGTCCGAGCGAATCAACGTGCAACGTCGCGTTCACTCGTCATCGGAGGAGGCTGGGACGCAGTCGGGGAGGCCGTCGTCGTCGGCGCCGCAAACGAGCGGCGCGCAATCGAGCCTCACCAGCGCGCCGCCGTCGCAGAAGCGAAGGACACCGTCTTCACACGAGCCTTCTTCCGAGACCTCGCCGCACGAGGCCGGCGCGCCACCGCGCGGGGGGTTTTCCTCGATGAGATGATCGAGCCAGGTGGCAGCGCGATCGATGCGGGCAAAAAGCGAAAAGCAGCCGCCCGCCGCGTGATTGACCGCCATGATCCGCTCCGTCCCGGCGATGACGACCGGACCTCCGGAGTCGCCGGCCATGATCGGCGTCGCCGAGGTTGCGTAGGTCCCAGTGTCGGACGCGACGTGACTGCCGCGCAACGACTCGACACCAGGCTCGGGACCAAGCGTGACGACGGGGCTCACGTAAACGTTGGAATCGCGGCGAGCCGGCTCGGAATCGACGCCATCGAGACGCCGGCCGAACGTGACGACGTCGTCGCCCCATTGCGCGCGTTCGTCGGTGAATGAAGGAAATCGCTCGGGCACGATGTCTTCACGAAGGATGATCGCCGCGACGTCGACGAAGCCGTCGGGCAAGGCCTCGCGCGCGGAATCTTGCCCGAATGCGGCATCCACCACGGCGCGTGGCTCGAACGTCGCGACCTTCTCGCTGAAGGCCACCTGGTGGTCGGCGTACGGGGCGTAGATCCGGAAGCGGTCCGTGTTGGCGACGCAATGGGCCGCGGTCAGGACCACGCGCGGGGCGACGAGCGCGCCCGAGCAGATGGACACCGTCTCGCCGTCTGCCTGCATATCGATCAAGACCAGCCACGGCACCGCGGGCACCTCCACGCCGCCGACGATCGCAACCGACGAGAGCGGCTCTTCCGGCATCGGGCAGAGCGGATCGCTCTGATCGGCGCAGGACGCCGCACCGGCGAACACCACACACGCCATCGTCATGCGAGCTCGATCAGAAAAGGTCGACATGCGACGCGACGCCTCCGGTGATTTCGAACACGGTGAAGAGCGGCCACGGCGAATCGAAATGGTGGAGGCGCGGATGGCCGGTATCGACGCGCAAATCGATGAGCGGCTTTCCCTCGTGCTCGATCGTCGCGACCCACGTCGAGCCGAGCCCGACGTAACCAGTGGACTCGAACGCCTCGACGTTCGTCGCGCCGAGACCGGTCCAGATGCAGAAGGAGAACGACGACGCCGGCGAGAACCAGAACGACAGCGGCAGCCCGGGCATCAAACGGCTCGGCGTCGCGAGGTTGGCGAGCGCCATGATGCCGCGTCCACCATCGAACGTGAACGTCGGCGCGAGCCCGGCATCGAGCCGGAACATGGTGGAGTGGTGAAGCACGAAGGTCGTCGACGGCGTGAGCATCACGACCCCGTCGCCGTTGATCGCGACGCGCGCTTCGCCGACGAGCTCCATCTTTCCGATCGGGTAACGAGCGCGCAGGCCGAGCTGTGTCGTACCGAACTCCGCTTCATCGACGCGCACCGTTGCGGGCGATACGTACGCGGCGAGCCAATCCGTGGCGGCGAGCTCGATGCCCATCGTCCACGTCGTCGAAGGCTCGAACTCGCTCTCCCATCCGATCGCCGTGGACGCGCTCGCGGTGCCTTGCGGCAGGACGGCGGGACGCCGGCTCATCCGGACGATGTCGTCTTGGACGCGCAACGACGCGGTTTGTTCGGGTCTCGCCTCGTCGGCGATCGCGTCATCTGCGCGCGCCGTCGACGCAAACGTCGCGACGACGAGCAGCGTCCACGCGACGCCGGAAAAGAAGTGGATCGACAACCGTCGGTCGGTCACGGGACAGCGCGAATCGCAAGCGTCGTGCCGGCAGGCGTTCCGAGATTTCTGCGGCGGACATGGCCCTCCGGTGCGTGGGTCGACACAGAATTTTCGAAGAGGACGCGAAAAGCTGCGAGACGAGGGCATCTGCCTACGGGAGCGTGACGGCTACCGGGCTGTTGCTGTCCACGTCGGTGCCGTTGCCGAGCTGGCCGAAAGCGTTGCCACCCCAGCAGTAGATCTCCGTCGCGGAGCGCATCGCGCAGGTGTGGATGGTGCCGACGCCGATCGCGATGATGCCGGTCATAGGCAGGACCATGACCGGGTCGGGACGTGAGGGGCCGGGCGTGCCGAGCTGGCCCGACTCGTTCAACCCCCAGCACCAAACCTCGCTCCCGGCGAGCGCGCAGGTGTGGGCGAACCCCGCTTGTACATCGACGAGGCCGCCGAGGAGCTCGAACGCCGTCGTCTCTGCGGGCGTCGCAGCCTCGGACGCGAACACACCGAGCTGGCCGCTGTCGTTCTCGCCCCAGCAATGGATGAAGTCGCTCTTTTCGATCGCGCAGGTGTGATTGCCCCGCCCCGCGCGGACGCGATCGACGATGGGCTCGAGGCCTTCGGGTGTCTCGGGGTTCGAGATGTTGTTGGGCCCGGGCACGCCGCACTGCAGCTGCGTGTTCTCTCCCATGCAGGAAGCAGTCGCCGAGCTCGCGGAAACGAAACACGTGTGGAATGCGCCCGCCGTGACCTGACCCGCGTCGGTGGAGACGACGATCGGGACCGCCGAGCTGCCCAGCGGGCCCGTCTGCCCCGACTCACCGGAGCCCCAGCAGAGGAGCGACGAGCCGCCGAAGTCGTCGCGCGCGGTCGCGCAGGAGTGCGCTTCACCGAGCGCGATCGACTCCACGACGACACCCGCGAAGGGCTCCATGCTCGCGCGCACCGGAACGGTCGAGGGCTCCGCGTTGCCGGTCCCGAGCTGCCCCGCGGAGTTGCGGCCCCAACAGAAGATCGTGCCCGATTCTCCGATTGCGCAGGTGTGGAACGACCCCGCCGCGAGGTAGGTCGCGCGCTCGTCGAGCGCTACGCGTTGGGGCGTCAACGAGTCGTCCGACGTGCCGATCCCGAGTTGGCCGTCGCCGTTGCGACCCCAGCAATAGACGGCTCCGTCGAACGTGCGAACGCAGCTGTGTCCTGCGCCGAGCGCGAGCTGCTCCACGCCGCCGACGCCGCCTCCGCCACCATCCGCGCCGACGCCGCCTTCACCCCCGGCAGCGCCGCCCGCACCACCGGCGCCGCCTTCGTCACCACCGTCCACGTGAAGCCCAGTACGAGCGCCGCACCCGAGCGCCATCGTGATGAGCCCCAGCGCGAGCCGGCGCCGAAACACGCGGTATTCTTCGAAGAAGCTAAGCATCATTCGTTCCGTCGTACCACCGTGGCGGCCGATTGCAGGGTGAGTCATTCCCCAATCGCGCCACCCGCCGCTACGCTCGGATGATAATAGCCAACGAAATGGTTCCCCTCATCGATCCGGCGCTCGAGCGCTACACCCACGAGCACACCAAACCCGCGAACGCGCTGCTCCAGGAGCTGACCCGCGTCACCCGCGAGAAGATGCGGGACTACAACATGCAGGTCGGTTCGGTCGAAGGGACCTTCCTGCGGATGCTCGCGACGATGTCGGGCGCGCGACGGGTCCTCGAGATCGGAACCTTCACCGGCTATTCGGCCCTCTCGATGGCGGAGGCGCTGCCCGACGACGGCGAGGTGATCACCTGCGACATCGACGAAGAGGTGACCCGCGTCGCGCAGTCGTTCTTCGATCGAAGCCCGCACGGAAAGAAGATCCAAATCCGCTTGGGCGATGCGCGGGCGACGATCCGCGAGCTCGCCAAGGACGCGGCGTCGAAGCCCTTCGATCTCGTCTTCCTCGACGCCGACAAGCGCTCGTACGTCGACTACTTCGAGCTCGCGCTGCCGATGGTTCGGCAGGGCGGGCTCATCGTGGCCGACAACACCCTGTGGAGCGGCCGCGTCCTCGACCCCAAGTCGGAGGATGATCGAGGCATCGACGCTTACAACAAGCTCGTCACGAAGGACGAGCGCGTGGACAATGTCCTCTTGTCGATTCGAGACGGGATCATGCTCGCAAGGAAGCGGTGATGCTGCTGGCGGTCGACGTCGGGAACACCAACATCAGCTTCGGCCTCTTGGAACGGGGGAAGCTGGTGCATCACCTGCGGTGCGAGAGCGCGCGGCAGCGGACGGCAGACGAGTACGCGATCGTCGTCCGGCAGATGATGGATCTCTACGGCATCGACCCGAAGAAGGTGGACGCGGCGATCGTCGCGAGCGTCGTGCCCGCGCTGACGGAGACGATGGTCGCGTTCATTCGGCGCGGCTTCTCCGTCGACGCATTGGTCGTCGGCCCGGGTGTGAAGACCGGCATGCCGATCCTCTACGAAGATCCGCGTGAGGTCGGCGCCGATCGAATCGTGAACGCCGTCGCCGGGTTCGAATGGGCAAAATCGACGGTGATCGTCGTCGATTTCGGCACCGCGACGACGTTCGACTGCGTGAGCAAGAAAGGCGAATACCTCGGCGGCATCATCACGCCGGGCGTGCAAATCAGCGCCGATGCGCTCTTCGCGCGCGCCGCGCGCCTGCACCGGGTCGACTTCGCCGTCCCGCCGCGCGCCATCGGACGAAACCCGACGCAATCGATCCAAGCAGGGCTGATTTTCGGCTACGCCGCGATGGTGGACGGCCTCTGCGCTCGCCTCAAACGCGAGCTCGGCGACGACGCACGCGTCATCGCCACCGGAGGTCTTGCGCCCCTCATCGGCAAAGAGACGGTGTCGATCGAAGAGGTCGACGGCGACCTCACCTTGAACGGCCTCTACCTCATCCACAAACGCAACGTCGCGTAGGATCAAAACCAAGAGATGGTCGCCAAGCGCGCCAAGGGAAGATCGAGGGAGAAGAGAGAAGTGATTTTTCGTTCCAAATCCTCTTCCTCCTTCTCTGCCCTTGGCGCCCTCGGCGACCATCTCTGTTCTGGTCCGCGGAGGTCGCGCGTCACCGTGGCGGCCGCGCTCGGGATCGCGGCGCTCGTGGTGTCGTACGACGGCGGGGTGAAGACCGCGGTGGCGCAGGAGGCGGGCGACGTCGATCTCGACGCGTTACGAAAGCGCTTTCGCGAGGGGATGACCCTCGAGTCGAAGCAGGCGTGGCAAGAGGCGCTCACGGTCTTCGAAGAGGTCGCGAAGAAAAAGATGAGCCCGCACGTGCGGTTTCACATCGCGCTCTGCAACGAGCACCTCGGCAGGCTGAAGACGGCCCGCGTCGGTTACCAGGAGGCGCTCAAGCTCGCGCAGGCGGAGCCGGAAAACGCGAAAGAGGTGCTCGACTCCGCGCCCGCTCGGCTCGCGGATCTCGAGCAGCAGATCCCGGTGCTGGTCCTGAAGGTCGCGGACGCCGGCGCAGCGGAGTTGGTCGTCGACGGCGACAACATCGGCCTCATCGACAAGCGCAGTGAGCTGCTCGTCGACCCCGGACCGCACGAGATCTCCGTCGTCGAAGGAGGTCGAACGACGCCGCTCCGCAAGGTGACGGTCCTCGCCGGTGAGAGGCTCGAGATCGTCGTGCCTGCGCGCGCCACGGAAGATGTCGCCGGGCCCAAGCCGGATCCGATCGGCTCGAAGCCGGAAGGGCCCGTGCACTCGGAGACGACGCCGGGAAACAAGATCCCTTCGTTCGTGGTCGGCGCGGTCGGTATCGCGGGCCTCGTGGGATCGGGTGTGATGATCGGCCTCCGACAGGCGTCGATCAGCGAGGTGCGCGACGGCTGTAGCGGCACCGACACGGGTTGTGATCCTGCATTGAAAGATGTCGCGGAGCGGGGGCAGCAATACGAATACGCGGCGTGGGGGCTCGGCATCGGCGGGCTCGCCTGTGTCGGCGCGGCGACCGCGTTGTTCTTCACGATCGGGCAGGACAAGACGAGCGCGGCTGCGACGGGTGGACCGTCGACGACGACGCGCTCGAACCGCAACGTCGAGCTCGCATTCAGCGTGGGGCCGACCGGCGTGACACTCGCCGGCGCGTTCTTCGGGCCATGAAAGCGCCGTCGCACAGCGGGGGCTTCGCATGAGCGATCCGCACCGCGACGACGAAGAGGCGGTCGGGAAGGTCCTCGGCAAGGGCAGGCCGAACCGGTTGTTCGGGCCGTTCCTCGCGCTCGGCGTAATCCTCGTCGTGGAGCTCGCGAACCAACTGGATCTGCGCGTGCCGAACCCGCCCGCGATCCTGATGACGATCTGCGTGTTCTCCGCTTTTACGGGAGGCATGAAGATGGGCCTCGTCACCGCGTTGATCACGGTGACGTACCTCGCGGGGTATCACGCGGAGCCCGCGTGGTCGTTCCGCTACACGGAGGATGCGCTCCTTCGCGTGCTGGTTCACCTGGCGACGACGCCGATCATGGTCGTGATGAGCGGCCTGTCGAAGCGCGCGGCGGAGCGCTATGCAGAGGCGACGATCCGCCAAGAGCGCGAGCACTCCTCTTCGCTCCTCGCGCTCCTCGCGGCACGCCGCAAAGCCGAAGCGGAGCTGTCGCAAGCGAAGGAAGCGGCCGAAGCGGCGAACCACGCGAAGAGCTATTTCCTCGCGAACGTCAGCCACGAGATCCGCACGCCGATGAACGGCATCCTCGGGATGACGACGCTCGCGCTCGACACCGAGCTCTCGCGCGAGCAGCGCGAATACCTCGACACCGTGAAGCTGAGCGCGGAAGCGCTCCTCGTCCTCATCAACGACCTGCTCGATTTCTCGAAGATCGAATCGGGCAAGCTCGAGCTGGACCAGGCACCGTTCGATCTCGCGCCGACCGTCGCCGGCGTGATGAAGAGCTTCGCGCTCCGCGCCCACGCGAAGAACCTCGAGCTCGTCTACCACCTGCCGCGCTCCGTTCCGAAGCGCCTCGTCGGCGACGAGCAGCGCTTGCGTCAGATCCTCATCAACCTCGTCGGCAACGCCATCAAGTTCACCGACGAGGGTGAGGTCGTCGTCACGGTCGACCTCGTCTCCAGGGACGAGGAGGCCGGCGAAGCCCGCCTCCGATTCTGCGTTCGGGATACCGGCATCGGCATCTCGAAAGACAAGCAGCAGATGGTGTTCGAGGCGTTCACGCAGGCGGACGGATCGGCGAGCCGACGCTTCGGCGGAACGGGCCTCGGGCTCACCATTTCGAGCCGGCTCGCGCAGATGATGGGCGGGACGTTGACCCTCGAGAGCGACGTCGGGAAGGGCAGCACCTTCCAATTCGAAGCGCCGTTCCCGATCGACAAGACGGTGCAGCCCGCGTCGCTCGCGCCACCGCCCGACGTGCGCGGCGTGACGGCGCTCCTCGTCGAGAACAACGCGACCGCGCGCGCGGTCGTCGAAGAGGCGCTGTTGAGCCTCGAGATGAAGGTCCTCTCGAGCGGATCGATCGCCGAGGCGGAGGGGGTCGCGAAGGAGCACGGACCGGCGATCGGGCTAGCGGTGATCGATCAATCCGTCGGCGGGCAGCCGACCGACGGCATCGAGCTCGCGCGCCGGCTGACGACGCTCACCAAGGCGCCGGTCGTGATGATGTTGACGGCAACGACGCAGAACGAGAGCGCAGCGAAATGCCGAGAGCTCGGCTTTCCCGCGTACGCCGTGAAGCCGGTCGGCGTCGAGGCGCTGCGCGAAAGCGCGCTCGCGGCCCTCGGGCTCGGCCCGAGCCTCGACGACGCCCCATCGAGCCGGCGCCTGCTCGACCACCAGAAGCGGAGCCTCGGTGTGCTCGTTGCCGAGGACAGCGCGGTCAACTTGAAGCTGATGACCCGCATCCTCGAGAAGGCGGGGCATACCGTCACGGGTGTCGGGGACGGGCGCGCGGCCCTCGTCGCGCTCGAGTCGGCGAGCTTCGACATCGCGCTGATGGATATCCAGATGCCGGTGCTCGACGGATTGAAGACGGTGCGCGAGTTGCGCGGGCGCGAAGCGAAGGCCGGAAGCGTCAGGCTTCCGGTCATCGCCGTAACCGCGCACGCGATGAAGGGCGACCGGGAGAAGTGCTACGCCGCCGGCTTCGACGGGTACGTCACGAAGCCTCTCGTCATTCGAGAGCTCTTCGCGGAGATCGATCGCCTCTCGACGGGAGAATTCGACGGTGCAGAGCGCGACACACCCGTCGGAAGACCCTCCGATCCGTCGGTATATCCGGCGAGCCCCGAAGCGGCGCGTTCCTTCGACGAAGACGCAGCGGTCAATCGCGCGGGCGGCGACCGCGAGCTCGCGAAGGAGCTCGGCAACATGCTGCTCGATGAGGCGCCGCGCCTCATCGCCGAGCTCGAGGTTGCGCTCTCCACAGGGGACGCGCCGACGGCCACCCGCATGGCGCACACGCTGAAGGGCCAGGCCGATCACTTCGGCTCGCGCGAAGCCCAGGGTGTGGCACGCGACATCGAGAAGCTCGGCAAGGAAGGTTCCCTGCCGGCCGCGGTCGCGCGCGTCGCAGCGCTGAAGGCCGCGTACGCAAAGCTGCTCGCCGAGGTCGAAGCCTTCGTCCGGCGATAACGCGTGGCGGGAGCAGATCCAGGCACGACGTCGCGGCCGGAAGTACTACTATGCAGCGGCGTGACGTCCGTTCTCGTCGTCGACGATTCCGCTATCGATCGCCGCCTCGCCGGTGCGCTGCTGGCGAAGCGCGGCTTCGACGTGGAGTACGCCACGGACGGTCAGGATGCGCTCGCCCGGATCGAGCAGGCCCGACCTGACGCGGTGGTGACGGATCTGCAGATGCCGAAGATGACGGGTCTCGAGCTCGTCGAGGCCGTTCGGCAACGGTTTCCTTCGCTGCCGGTCATCCTGATGACCGCACACGGAAGCGAGCAGATCGCGATGCTCGCGCTGAAGACGGGCGCGGCGAGCTTCGTCCCGAAGCGGCGCCTCGCGGACGACCTCGGCGACACCATCGAGGCCGTCGTCGCCATCTCGCACGACGTCGGGCGCATCAGCACCGTCGACCCGCTCGATGTTCGCGAGATGCGCTTTCAGCTCGGAACGGATCTGCAGGCTCTCGGCGACGTCGTCGGCCAGCTCGAAGCGCACCTCTTGCAGATGGGCCCGGCCGACGAGACCCTCGTCGTGCAGGTAGCGGTCGCGCTCCGCGAGGCGATCGTGAATGCGATCGTCCACGGAAACCTCGAGGTGAGCTCCTCCCTGCTCGAGGACGGCGGTGCGGCGTTCGCGCAAGCGATCGAGGAGCGGAGGCAAAAGGCGCCGTACCGCGATCGCAAGGTGTCGGTCGTTGCGCGCTACGCGCCCGGGGAGGTTCGGTACGTCATCACCGACCAGGGCCCGGGCTTCGACCCGTCGACGCTGCCCGACCCGACCGATCTCACCAACCTCGAAAAAGCGAGCGGCCGCGGCCTCATGCTGATCCGCACCTTCATGGAAGAGGTCAGCTTCAACGAGCGCGGCAACGAGATCCGCATGACCAAGCGGCTCGTGCAGTAGCCCTTCCTACTCGGCATCCGCCGCCGCGGAGGATTGCTCTTGCGGCGCGGGCGTCTTCTTGCGCTTCGGCCCCGCCGGGGGCACGGGCCGCAGGACGTGGCGCGATGGGCGGCGACGATCGGCGAGCCAGTCGGACCACTCCTCGAGGACGCCGGGGCGAATCGGCGCGTGCGCACTCGCTCCGAAGAGGCGCGTGCGCGAGATCGCGAATCGACTCGTTTGCCAGCCGGTGATTGAGAGGTAGCGAATGCACACGATCCACCCCGTCTTCGTCGGCTGCAGCTCGAAAAGATACGAGTCGAGGCCGATGTCACGTAGGAGCCCGCGCGTGGCAGCGATGGCCCGCGACGCATCCGGATCGACGAACGCCATGACCACCCTCCTCGCGCGACGCAGGCGCACGCAGCGGCAGTCAACTGTCGTGCCGAACGAAGAAGGCTGACTATTCGCGGATCTCGTGCGGGTTCGCTGAGGCACGACGGCGTTGCCGGGACGGTTCGCCACCCGCGATCCGCGCCCGACGCAGCCGCGGGACGTGATGAGCGCTAGTCGCCGCGGAAGAGATCGCCTTCGAAGCGGAACGCGACGATCGCGTACGGGATGCCTTGATGGACATCCTCGCCGGTCCGAAACCGGTGTTGGAGCCACCACTGCGCCGAGGCGATGAAGGTGGGCTTGTTGAAGGCCGCGCCGGGCGTGTCGAAGATGGTGTACGCGAGGATCGGCCCGAGACGGAACATCGGGACGTTGTCCTCCGACGCGGAGGTGCCCATGATCTTGTCGTCGTAGAAGGCGTGTGTCACCGAAGCACGGGCGCCTGCCAATAGACCGAAGTCGGACATGTAAACGACGTCGGAGTCGTTGTGCAAAAACCACCCCTCGTTCGGCGCGAGCACGTCGAAGCGCGGGTTGTAATAGACCGTGTCACCCGGCATCAGCTCGAGCTTGGAGAAGGTGAAGAGCAGGTCGTCGCGGATGACGATCGGCCCGACCTTGGCCAGCGCGATCGCGCGCCCGAACGCCTCGAAGCCGTGCGTCGGATACGACTTGCCCTTCTTGTCGCCCTCGTCGCGCGCGGTGTCCGAAAAGTCCGCGGACGCGACCGGATAGCTCTGCAAATTGTCGAACGAGCCGATGTAGCCGACATGATGAACGCCGGCCTGCAGGTTCAACATCGTGAGCGGCCGAAACTCGATGTGCCCGCCGATGCGAAAGACCGACGGATTGAGCGTCGGGCTGAGGGCAACACCGAAGTAATTGTCGCGCAGCGCTCGAGAGTCCGAAGCGTAGAGCCGATGCCTGTACGCGAGGTTGCTCTGCAGCTCGAGCCCGAGTGGGTTCACACGGACGCCGAGGGTCGCGTCGTATTGGATCCGGTGCACCGGGATCGCGGGCTGCGGCGGCTCGCCTTTGACCGCCTCCATCTTGCCCGGCTCTTCTTTGGCCGGCTCTGCCTTGGCCGGCTCTTCTTTCCCCGACTCCTCGACCTCATCCGCGTGCGCGGAGGACGTGGCGATCAGCAGCGCGGTCACGCTCGCTGCAAAAACAGGCTGGGAAAGCTTCATCGCGCGCCCGAGAGTAGAGCCCGGCGCGCGAACAAGGACACCGAAAACGCGCATTCGTCCGAAACCGAACGATTAGGGGCCGCCGCCAAACCGCGCCCAATCCATCGACGCGGCGCGCACTACCGCGCCCACAGAACCCCCAGGGGCAAGACCACCGCCTCGAACGGCTCGGCGCGCACCTCAGCGTCGTCGCGCCACGTGGAGAGTGTGATGTAGCCACTCTCGCTATGGCGCTGCACTTCCAGCGTGCGCGCGTCGGGATCGACAAACCACAGATGCTGCACGCGCTCGCGCTGGTAGATGGCGCGTTTGTCGGTGATGTCGTACGTGCGCGTCGACGGGGACAAAGTTTCGCAGACCCAGTCGGGCGCCAGGGTGAAGAACGCGACGTCGGGCAACTCGGGCATACGCTCGCGGCGCCAGCCAGCGAGATCCGGGACGACGACATCCTCGCCGAGGTGTACTTCGGGCTCGTCGAGCAAGATCCACCCACCGGGCCCGCCCGAGCCCTCGTCGAATGGCGGTCCAAGCCGATTGCCGAGCCGCGACGTCGCGCGACCGTGGCGGACACGTGGGCGAGGAAAGGCGTGGAGCACTCCAAAGAGGATCTCACCCACGACATTCGAGGGCAGCGCCTCGAGATCGGCGTACGACGCCTTCTTCTTCGCCGGATCTCCCATGAATGAACCCCGCCCAGCTTAGCACCGCCCCGTTCGACGCAGGACGGACGCGGCCGCCAACCCGACAAGCACCTCAATCGGATCGACGCCGCGTCGCGCCCCCGGTTCGTCGAAGCGAGCAGCGGGGACGGGGCGTCTTCGGCGTAGGCGGGCAGGGAGGAAGTCGCCGCCCGAGCATTGCGGCAAACGAACGGAGTGGGGTCAGCCCCGAAGGGGCTGGGGGACCCCACTCCGCGGTGCCCGGCGACTGACGACCCCCCGCCGGAGCCGAAGACACCCCGTCCCCCCGCGGCAGAGCTACCGCATCTTCATCGACCGCACGAAGAACGGCCCGCAAACGCCCATGTTGAACTTCGCGCTAATCTCCAATGCTCGCTTCAAACGCTGCGTCGGCGCGGCACCGCGAAGCGCCGTGAGCGCGCCGAGGGCGTACTCCGCACCGCTGCCGATCGCGTCGTAGCCGTCGGCCATCTCGTTCACCTGGAAGTCGGCCTGGATCGAATAGAGCCGCGAGCGGTACCCGACGAGGAATTGCCCGCCGCTCTCGGAGTTCGCCTCCACCTTTGCCATGCCTCGATCTTTGAGGAGCTGGCGCACGTGCTCGACGAACACCGTCACCATGAAGCGCATATCGTCGCGCTCCGACGAGGGCTGTAGCGGCACGTGCAGCGAGTGCTCGAGGAGCTGCCCCATGCGGAAGCTCGTCGTGTACCCGATCAGGAACGGACCTTTTTTGAAGACCTTTGGAAGCCGCGTGACGCGCGACGTCCACCCGGCGACGGAAGCCGAGTCGCCGCCGATGTAGATGGTCTTTCGCTCGACGAGGCCGACGATGCAGGTCATGGCGCAGCGGGCGCGGTCGAAGCCGGACGAAGAGCGCCTGCCGTGCGCCCGCCTCGAAGCGCTGCGAGCTCGTCGGCCATCACCGAACGGGTGAGATCACGCAGCCGATGGCTGTCGTAGTCGACGACCTTGGGATCGATCGGATCGAGGACCTTGAGGGTCACGTGCTGAGGTCGCACCGTCATGCTCCGCTTGCGGAGGACGTTGCGGGTCCCGTCGAGGATGATCGGAACGACCGGCACCTTGGCCCGCGCAGCGAGCATGAAGGCGCCGCGGTAGAAGGGCCGGAGGTTGCCGTCCTCGGAGCGCGTGCCTTCCGGGAAGACGATGAGCGACCGGCCGCTGTCGAGCGTCTTGATGCAATTGCGCACCATCTTCATGATGCTCGGCAGGTAGCCGCGTTTGAGCGAGATGTACCCGTTCAGGTACATGTTCCAGCCGAGAACGGGCGTGTAGAAGTTCTCCACCTTGCTGACCCACAGGGCCGGCAGGCGCGCCGAGAAGATGGCGAGGATGTCGACCATCGACTCGTGGTTCGACACGTAGATCGCAGGCTGCCCGATCGGCGCGCGCTCGCGACCGACGACCGTCACGCCCGCGCCGGGCGCGCGCTCGAGGTAGTGGGCTCCCCACTCCTCCGTGAAGCGGCGGAGGATCGTCCGCTCCTTGTCGAAGACCGACAGCGCGAAACAGCCCACCATCGGGAAGAACGCGAGGGCGCTCGTGCCCACGAGGTACGGCCAGAACGCCGCGTTGAACGCTGCGAGGCCGAGGGGAGACAGCTGGCACGCGTCGCCCCCTCCGAGCTCGGGAGGGGGGGCTTCAGGGGGTGAGTTTGCAGCCATGTGACTTCCGGAGGAAGCCCGGCCGCCGTCTTCGCAGCCGGGTCAGCAGTCGGTCGGACAAGTAAACGCGCTCTCGCCGCAGAACGCTTCACAGAATCCGTTACCGCAGACGCACAGTCCGAGGCAATCGGGTTGGCAGTTGAAGACGTCCTCTCCGCAGTCCGGATCGCATGATCCGTCGCCGCACACGCAACCGCCGTTGCAGTCGAAGGGGCAGCTGAACGGGTCTTCGAAGCATGACGCGTTGCACACCCCGTCGCCGCAAACGCAGGTCCCGCAGTCGTTGGGGCAGACGAACGGGCTCTCCCCGCAGAAGGGCTCGCAGATGAAGTTGCCGCACGCGCACTGCTGGAGGCAATCGGTCTGGCAGTTGAAGACGGTCTCTCCGCAATTGGGGTCGCAGAACGAGTCACCGCACTGGCAGAAGGTGCCGCAATCGAGCGGGCAGCTGAACGAGTCCTCGCAGAACGGGTCGCAGAACCCGTCGCCGCACGTGCACTGGAACTGGCAGTCGAACGGGCAGGTGTCGATCGTCTCGCCGCAGAACGAGTCGCAGAAGAAGTCGCCGCACTGGCAGAACGAGAAGCAGTCGTTCGGGCAGGTCTGGCTGTCTTCGCCGCAAGACGCGTCGCAGAAGAAGTCGCCGCACGTGCATTGCGTCGCGCAATCCGGCGAGCACGAGATGATGTTCTCACCGCAGGCCGCGTCGCACGTGCCGTCTCCGCACATGCAGGTGGAGCCGCAGTCGGCGGCGCAAGTCGAGGCGTTCTCACCGCACGACGCGAGGCACTGCCCGTCACCACATTGGCACGTGACGCAGTCGCTCGGGCACGAGGCCGGCGTCTCGCCGCATTGAGTCTCGCAGAAGAGGTTGCCGCACTGGCAGACGCCGCAGTCCTGCCCGCAGGTGAGGACGTTCTCCCCACATTCGGGCTGGCACTGGAAGTTGCCGCACTGGCAGTCGGAGTCGCAGTCCGACGCGCAGTTGCCCGGGGTCTCGCCGCACGACGGCTGGCATTGCCCATTGCCGCAGAGGCAGCCGCCGCCGCAATCGTTGCTGCAGCTCGCCGCGCTCTCCCCGCATTCGGGCTGGCAGATGTCGTTGCCGCACTGGCATTGCACGAAGCAATCGTTGGGGCAGGTCGTCGAGTTTTCACCACATTGCGGCTGGCAGTTGAAGTTGCCGCAGATGCAGGGCTGGCCGCAGTCGAACGGGCACGTGCCGTTGTTCTCGCCGCAGCTCGGGTCGCAAGCGCCGTCGCCGCAGAAGCACTCTTGCTCGCAGTCCTGCGGGCAGCTGAAGCCGTCCTCGAAACATTGCGGCTGGCAGATGCCGTTGCCGCACAGGCAGTTGGAGCCGCAATCGGCCGAGCAGGTCTGGGCGCTCTCGCCGCACTCCGATTGGCAGACGCCGTTTCCGCAGAGGCAAGGCTGACCGCAATCGATCGAGCACGTCGAAGAGCTCTCGCCGCAGGCCGGGTCGCAGAGGCCATCGCCGCAGAAGCAGTTCATCCCGCAGTCGGGGGCGCAGTTGAACGAGCTCTCGCCGCAGGCGGGCTGGCATTGGCCGTTGCCGCAGATGCACGGCTGACCGCAATCGACGCCGCAGTTGGCCTGCGTCTCTCCGCATTGAGGCTGGCACTGGCCGTTACCGCAGAGGCACGGCTCGAGGCAGTCGGTCCCGCAAGTGGTCTGGCTCTCGCCGCATTGCGGCTGGCAAACACCGTTGCCGCAGACGCAGTTGCTCGGGCAGTCGAACGGGCAGCTGCCGCTGTTCTCGCCGCATTGGGGCTGGCATTGGCCGTTGCCGCAAACGCAGACCTGCTCGCAGTCGAAGCACGTCTCCGGGGTCTCGCCGCATTGAGGCTGGCAGACGCCGTTGCCGCAGACGCAGGGGTTGCAGTCGAAACCGCAGGTGAAGGTGTTCTCACCGCAGGCGGGGTTGCAGAAACCGTCGCCGCAGAAGCAGACCTGGCCGCAGTCGAACGGGCAGCTGAACTGGTCTTCGCCGCACTCGAATTGGCAAACGCCGTCGCCGCAGAACGCGAACTGGCAGCCGCCGCAGTCGGGCGAGCAGGTGAACTCGTTCTCCCCGCAGAAGGGATCGCAGAACCCGTCGCCGCAGAAGCCGAAGTCGCAGAAGGAGCAATCGACGTTGCAGTTGAACTCGTTCTCCCCGCAGAACTGCTGGCAGATCCCGTCGCCGCACTCGCCGCAGAAGCCGCAGTCGAGGTTGCAGGAGAACTCGTCCTCGCCGCACTCGAAGTCGCAGAGGCCGTCGCCGCAGAAGGAGTTCTGGCAGCCGCCGCAATCGGGCGAGCAGGTGAACTCGTTCTCGCCGCAGAACGGATCGCAGAAGCCGTCGCCGCAGAAGCCGAAGTCGCAGAAGCCGCAATCGACGTTGCAGTTGAACTCGTTTTCGCCGCAGAACTGCTGGCAGACGCCGTCACCGCACTCGCCGCAGAAGCCGCAGTCGAGGTTGCAGTTGATCTCGTTCTCCCCGCACTCCTCCGCGCAGACGCCGTCGCCGCAGAACGACTCGGGCGGGCAGATGCCGCAGTCGAACTGGCAGTTGAAGCTATTTTCTCCGCACTCCGCCTCGCAGAAGCCGTTGCCGCAGATGCACTCTTTGCCGCAGTCCTCGAAGCAGAACTCGGGCTCGCCGCAGCGGAAGTCGCAGAAGCCGTCGCCGCAGATGCACTCTTGGCCGCAATCGGGGAGGCAGGTCTCCGCGCTCTCGCCGCATTGAGGATTGCAGTTGCCGTTGCCGCAGACTTCGACGTGGCAGGGATTGCAATCGCCGGGGCAAATCACCGGGTCTTCGCAGGCTTCGTTGCAGACGCCGTCGCCGCAGGCGCACTGGCCGGTGCAAGTCTTCGACGCCGGATCGCAAATGCCGTCGATGCACGCGACGCAGCTTTCGCCCGTGTTTCCGCAGGCATCGTTCTGGTTGCCCGGGAGGCAGGTCTCGCCGTCGCAACAGCCGTTGCAATCGGCGCCGCAGGACGGGCCGCCGCCTTGCGCGCCCTCGCCGCCGTTGCCGCCATTACCGCCGAAGCCGCCTTCGAGGCTCGAGTCGTCGATGGCCGAACGGCCACAGCCCGACGAAAGGAGCGTGAAGATCAGCAGCACCCACCCAAGCCACCGAAAGCTAAGCATCGCGTTTCCTCGTTCGTCGGGCCGCCGAGCCCGTTAAGTCACTCTGGAATGCCGCCGCCGCCGCCACCGGGCTCGACCCCGAGCAGGAATTGGCAGCAGCCTTCTTCGATCGAGCAGACGTTGCCCTGGTCGTCGCAAGAGCCCCAGTACTCACCGTCCACGAAGCAATCGCAGATGTACTGATTGCCAGGACCCGGTTGGCCGTTGCACTCCTGGCGCAGCTCCGAGCCGAAGCAAGCGCCGTAGCAAGTGCAGAACGAACCGTCACCGACCTCGCAGAAGTCGGTGAAGCACTGATCCGGGCCGCCGCCGCACTCGTTGTATTGCTGCGATTCGAACTCGCAGGCGCCCGGCGGCGCGCTGCAGCTCTCGTCGAGCTGACCGGTGAGGCATTGAAGCAAGTTGTCCGCCTCGGTCTCGCAGCCTGGGGTGTAGAGCGTTTTGCAGACCTCTTCGCAGTTGTCCCCGATGCAGTTCGCGTGTTGCCCGCAGAAAATACCGCAGGTGTCGGCCGGGCCCGTGACGATGCCGGTGGACGTGCTGGTGTCGGGGTTCGGTGCGCCGCCGGGGCCGGGCCCCGGTCCCGGGCCCGGTCCGCCGTTGCCGGCGTTGCCGGTGCCGCCGTCCCCGCCCGAGCCGCCCTCACCGGGCTCCCCGAAGACGACGTTGGCACCACAGCCGACCGAGACGCTCAGACAGCCGACGACGAGCACAGATCGAAGCAAGCTCATTGCATAAGCGTATCCCATTACTTTCCGCGAATGCCCAGAAAGCTGGGCTTTGATCGCAGGAAGCGCACCTCGCTCGATCGCGCGTCGTTTCGCCGCAATCAGACGAATGGGACGACGCCGATATGGGTGCGGCCAGTGGGTATGGCTAGATGCCGGCGCCGCTCTCGTTGTCGGCGGCGGTCACAGCTTCGAGCACGTGCTGCGCAACGTCGCCGGCGACCGCTCGCATGTCCAGGATCGGAACGGACAGCGCCCCCTCGAGGCGGGAGACCGAGGCCGTCTTCGCGACGCAGACCTCGTAGCGTGCGTCGTCGACGTCGTGGAGAAGGACGACGAGGCCGGCTTCGCAGAGCTTCGCGACGACGTCGGGCGAGGCGGCGGGCGGGTCGAGCGCAATCGCGTAAATGCCTTGTTCGAAGAGGGCCCGCTCGATGCGAACCGCCTCCCCCGAAAGGCGAACGACGGCCGCGCGGTGCCCGAGGCGCTCGGCGCGCTCGGTCGGTGATACCGGGCCGTCGAAGCGCCGGTCGCGCGCCGGCGTCGCCCCCGTGATCATGCCGGCCGCGACGGTGCCGTTGTCGAGCGCGTCGACGAGGACGAAGGCGCCGGTCGCGCGGCTCGTCGTGTAGGGGTCGCAGAAGATCGGGCGCGTCGTGTGGAGCCGAACAATCGCGATGTCGTTCATCGATATCTGCTCGATCGGCTCGAGCTCGAGCGTGGTGAGCGCCCGGCGCCCTTCGATCCCGGCGATGCGAGCGGGGACCCAGCGCGAAGTGTGCTTCATCAAGAGCTTGCGGTGCGGGTCGAAGGGTCGCTCCGACAGCCAGACGAGGCTCGCGGTGACGTCGTTCGAGACGGTCGGCGGCGCTTCCTTCGAGGCGATCATCTCGCCGCGGCTCACGTCGACCTCCTCCGTCAGGCGGAGGGTCACGCTGAGCGGCGCGGGCGCGTGTGACAGCGACCCTTCGTAGGTGTCGATGGCAGCGATGCGGGTCGTACGTCCCGAGGGAAGCACCACGACCTCTTCCCCGGCGCGGACGATGCCGCGGGCGACCCAACCGGCAAAGCCGCGGTAGTCGAGGTTCGGGCGCAACACTGCTTGAACCGGGAACCGAAATGGCTCGTCACTGCGCGCGCGTCGAACCGGGAGCATCTCGAGCAGGCCGAGCAACGTCTGGCCCGCGTGCCACGGCATGCGCTCGCTGCGCATCACGACGTTGTCACCGCGCTTGGCGCTCACCGGGACGAACGAGACGCCGTCGAACGAGAGCTTCGCGGTGAATGCGCCGAATTCGGCGAGGAGCTTTCGGTAGACCGCCTCGTCGTAGTCGACGAGGTCCATCTTGTTCACCGCGACGACGAGCTGCGAAATGCCGAGGAGCGACGCAATCGCTGCATGGCGACGCGACTGCGGGAGCACGCCGAGGCGCGCATCGAGCAAGATGATGGCGATGTCGGCCGTGGAGGCGCCGGTCGCCATGTTGCGCGTGTACTCCTCGTGGCCGGGCGTATCCGCGATGATGAACTTGCGCGTCTCGGTCGAGAAATAGCGGTACGCGACGTCGATCGTGATGCCCTGCTCACGCTCGGCGAGGAGGCCGTCGGTGAAGAGGGAGAAGTCGATCTCCTCCTCGACGCGGCCGACGCTCGCCTTCTTCACGGCGCGGAGCTGGTCGTCGAAGACCGCGCCGGTGTCGTGCAAAAGCCGGCCGATCAACGTCGACTTGCCGTCGTCGACGGAGCCGACCGTCGTGAAGCGCACGAGCTCTTTTCGCTCGTGCCGCGCGAGGAAATCCTCGATGTCGGCGAGCGGGCCCGCGGCGTCGGGGGACGGCGTCGTGCTCAAAAGTACCCCTCGCGCTTCTTCGTCTCCATCGATCCTTCTTCGTCGTGATCGATGAGGCGGCCCTGTCGCTCGCTGCTCTTCGAAAGCAGCATCTCGCGGATCACCTCGGGCAACGTCGTCGCGGTGCTCTCCACCGCGCCGGAGAGCGGGTAGCAGCCCAACGTTCGGAAGCGCACGCGCTTCATCACCGGTTTTTCGCCGGGGCGGAGGCGCAGGCGATCGTCGTCGGCCATGATCAGCGCGCCATTTCGCTCCACGACGGGGCGCTCTTCCGCGAAGTACAGCGGAACGACGGGCACCTTCTCGAGCCAGAGGTATTGCCACACGTCGAGCTCGGTCCAGTTCGACAGCGGAAACACCCGGATCGACTCGCCCTTGTCGACGCGCCCGTTGTACAGATTCCAGAGCTCGGGGCGCTGGTTCTTCGGGTCCCACTGGCCCTCGCGATCGCGGAACGAAAAGATGCGCTCTTTCGCGCGCGATTTCTCCTCGTCGCGCCGCGCGCCGCCGAAGGCCGCGTCGTAGCCGCCCTTCGACAGGGCCTGGAGGAGCCCGTGCGTCTTCATCACGGTCGTGTACTTCTGGCTCGTCCAGTCGAACGGGTTCGCCCCTTGGGCGAGGCCGTCGCGGTTCACGTGGACGAGAAGGCGGACGCCCGGCATCTTCGCGACCTCGTCGCGCGCCTCGTACATCGCGCGAAACTTCCAGGTCGTGTCGACGTGGAGCAGCGGGAACGGCAGCGGCCCGGGGTGGAAAGCCTTCCGGGCAAGGTGCAGCATCGCGGAGCTGTCCTTGCCGATCGAGTAGAGCATCACCGGGTTCTGGAACTCGGCGGCGACCTCTCGGATGATGTGAATGCTCTCCGCCTCGAGCTGCCGCAGGTGCGTCAGAGCAGGGGGCGAAAGCAACATCGGGCGCATCTTGTTAGTCCACCTAGGGCTTCTCGTCCACGAGAGGCTTCGATTCGGGCTTCCGGATCGGTATAGCGGAGCTTCATGGTCGACCTATTCAAGACCCACGGCGTGGTTGCGTTTGCGATCCTCGCGGCCGGTCTCGCGGCGATCGTGGCCGGGGCGTTGGCTGTCGCAAGCAGCAAGGAGCGGCTCGGCGCCAAGGTCGGCCTCGGGGCCCTCGGACTGGTCGCGATCACCTGCACGCTGACGGTCGCGGGCGTCATGCGCGCGCGCATCGCCACCGACCAGGCGGTCAAGACCCTCGAAGAGCCGCTGAAGACGCAGCTCACGGTGAAGGGGTACGCGGAGTCTTCGAACCTGTCGAAGCTCGGCGTGGCGCTCGGCGTCCTCGGCCTCGTCGGCGCCGCAATCGGCACGCTGCGAGGGCTGGCGGTCAAAGAGGGCGAAGCCAAGCCCCAAGCTGCGGATGGTGAAGCCGGCGCGACTGCCGCGCCGGAGGAACCTCAGCTCGGCGAGATGAGCGATTCGATGCTCGGCCTCGGCGCGCTCGTGGTGGGTTCGCTCGCGCTGTTCTCGTTGGTCGCGGCATTCATGCCGCTCGTGATGAAACCGCCCGGCCTCGACCTTCCGGCTGATGATCCTGCGCGCAAATTCCGCGAAGCCGAGACGCTCCTCAGCGAGGGGCGCGCGCCCGAAGGTTGCGCCGCGCTCGAAGAGGGTTTCCAAAAAGGCGGCGATCCCAAGAAGGCGAAGCTCCGCAGCGTCGAGGGCCTCGTGGCGGAGTGCTTCGACAAACGCATCGACGAGGCCCTCGCCGCCGGCTCGCCCGAAGACTTCCAGCGCCTCGTCACGGACCTCGAGGGCACGAAGATGCCGCTGGACGATACGCAAAAGAAGCGCCTCTCCGATGTGGTCGCGATGAAGGACCAGGCCAAGCCATGAGCGCCACCTCCAAGATCCTCGACGAGCTCGTCGGCCTGCTCGCCCTCGAGAAGATCGAAGAAAACCTCTTCCGCGGACAGAGCCAGGATCTCGGCTGGGGGACGCTGTTCGGCGGACACGTCCTCGGCCAGGCGCTCTCCGCGGCGGTGCGCACCGCACCCGCCGACCGTCACGTGCACTCGCTGCACGCGTACTTCCTGCGCCCGGGGCGCGTCGATATCCCGGTCGTTTACAACGTCGATCGCATCCGCGACGGGAGCTCTTTCACGACGAGGCGTGTGGTCGCGATCCAGGCAGGCCAAGCGATCTTCAACCTCGCCGCGTCGTTCCAAAAGCTCGAGTCGGGATTCGAGCACCAGGACCCGATGCCCGAAGCGCCGCCGCCCGAGTCGGTCCCGACCGAGCAAGAGCGAGCGAAGGTGTTCGCGCACCGCTTGCCGAAGGTGCTGCGCGATCGCGCGCTCGCGCAACATCCCTTCGAGCTGCGTCCCGTCGCGGACCTGGACGATCCGTTCGTGCCGAAGCCCAAGCCGCCGAAGCGAATGGTGTGGCTGAAGACCGTCGGAAAGCTCCCCGACGATCAGGCGCTACACGCCTATCTCCTCGCCTACGCATCGGACCACGGCTTCATCACCACCTCATTGCTGCCGCACGGCGTGAGCTGGCTCACACCTGGAATGCAGGTCGCGAGCCTCGACCACGTGATGTGGTTTCACCGGCCGTTCCGCGTCGACGAATGGCTGCTCTACGTGATCGACAGCCCCGCAGCGACCGGCGCGCGCGGCCTCGTGCGCGGCCAGATCTTCACGCGAGAAGGCCTCCTCGTCGCATCGAGCGCGCAAGAAGGGCTAATCCGCCAACACGGCACAGGCGTCTGACGCGAAAAACTGAAGACGAGAGGGGACGCCAAGAGCGCCAAGGGCAGAGAGAGGAAGAGGAGAAAAGAGGTTTCAATTTCGTTCGAAACCAAAACCTCTTCTTCCTCCTTCTCCTCCTTGGCGAACCCTCTTCTTCTGGCCTCTTCAGCGGGGATGTCGCGTTACGGTGTGGCGCGGGGGATGCATCGTGATTGATGCAGTGAGGCGCGCGCGTGGATTGGTATTTCGACGGCGTTTGGCTGGTCCGTCTCTTCTTTCAGCGGGGGCTCGCCGCGATTTATCTCGTGGCGTTCGTTTCTGCGCTGAACCAATTCCGGCCGCTGCTCGGTGAGCGCGGGCTGTTGCCCGTGCCGGTGTTCGTGTCGCGCGTTCCTTTCAAGGAGTCGCCGAGCCTTTTCCATTATCGATATTCGGATCGACTCTTCGGCGTGGTCGCGTGGACGGGCATCGTGCTGTCGAGCGCGGCGCTCCTCGGGCTGCCGGAGATGGGGCCTGTGTGGCTTTCGTTCGCGGTGTGGCTCGGCCTCTGGGCGCTCTACCTGTCCATCGTGAACGTCGGGCAGACGTTCTACGCGTTCGGATGGGAGTCGATGCTGCTCGAGGCGGGCTTCTTCGCCTGTTTCCTCGGGCCCGCGCACGTCGAGCCGTCGCTCGTACCGATCCTCGCGCTGCGATGGATGTTGTTCCGCACCGAGGTCGGCGCAGGGCTCATCAAGCTGCGCGGCGACCCGTGCTGGCGAGATCGAACGTGCCTCTATTACCACCACGAGACGCAGCCTCTACCGAACCCGCTGAGCTGGCACTTTCACCATTTGCCGAAGCGGGCGCATCGAGCGGGCGTGGTCTTCAGCCACTTCGTGCAGATCGTCGCGCCCTTCGGGTTGTTCTTCCCGCAGCCCGTCGCGTCGATCGCCGGCGCGTTCATCATCCTGCATCAGCTGATGCTGATCGTGAGCGGCAACTACGCGTGGCTGAATTGGCTGACGGTGGTCCTCGGCCTGACGGCATTCGGCGATGGCGTCCTCGGCGCGGTCTCGCCGATCGACGTGCCCGCGACGGAGCCTCGCTCCCTCGCCTATCAGATCGTGCTTTATGCGCTCGCGGCGGCGACGGTGCTGCTCAGCATCAAGCCGGCGAAGAACCTATGGTCCAAGGATCAGCTGATGAACTTCAGCTACAACCCGATCCATCTCGTCAATGCGTACGGGGCATTCGGCAGCGTGACGCGCGAACGGCTCGAGGTGGTGCTCGAAGGCTCTGCGGACGCCGAAGGTCGAGAGTGGAAAGAGTACGGCTTCCGAGGCAAGCCCGGCGACCCGCGTCGAAGGCCGCCGCAGGTCGCGCCGTATCACCTTCGCCTCGATTGGCTGATGTGGTTCCTGCCGCTGAGCGGCATCCTCCGCCCGAAGCTGTGGTTCGTGCGGATGGTGGAGAAGCTCCTCGAAGGGGATCGGTCCATGCGAACGCTCTTGAAGGTCGACCCCTTCCCCGACCTCCCTCCGCGGTGGATCCGCGCGCGGCTGTTCCTCTACGAATTCACCGACAAGGAGGAGCGGGCGGCGACCGGACAATGGTGGAAGCGCGAGCCTGTCGGGGAGTACCTGCCGCCGGTTTCGATCACACCCACCCCGGAGCGACGAACCGTTCGGCAGCACGAGCGCGCACGCGTGACGCATTGAAAGGTGAAGCCCGGCGCGCTACCGATTCGGGGTGGGGTCTCGCCTCGGACTGTTCGCGCTCGCTGGCTTCGTCGCCCTAGGCTGCGCCCCGGCCACGAACACGTCGGGTGCGCCGGCGGTGAACACGTCGTCGCCGAGCGACGCTGAAGCGATCGCGACCGCGACCGCTTCGACCGAGCCTGCACCGGCGCCGCCGGTCGACGCGCTCGATCTCGCGACGGCAGTTCAACATTGGGAGAGTGACGCGCGCCTCGCAGCGGTGAAGCGAGAGCTCGATGCGGACAAGCCTCTGGCCGCGGCACGCGCTGCTCACGAGGCTCGCGTCGCGGCCGAAGCCGCAGGTGCGGCGGACGCGGATCGCGCGAAGCTCCTGTACTTCGAAGGGGTGCTCTACGCGAAGGCCGGCGTGCCCGACGCGGCGCTCGACGCATTCAAAACGTGCGCGAATCTCGAAGGCCCGTTGAAAGCGCACGCGCTCTTGCGGGCGACCGAAGCGGCCGGCGCACTCGGCAAACACGACGCCGCCGTCGCGTTCGCGGCTCGCATCGACGAAAAGGCGATCACCCGCGCACGCATCGATGCGGCTTCGATCGAGTCGCTCGCGCGCGCCGGCTCCGTCGCCGACGTGAAGGCCGCGGCGACGCGGCTCTTCGGCGATCCATCGTCGCGCAAGCCGGGGTGGGCGTCGCTCGCGCTTCGTGTAGCGAAGGCGTTGTCGAAGAAGCCGACCGCGGAGCACGCGCGCGCGGCGATCGAGATCGCGGATTGGATCCGTTTCGATTCGGCGCGAGGTCGAGGAGCGGGCGACGCGGACAAACTCACCGACGAGCTCGTCTCGAGGCTGCCGAGCGCAGAGCAGAAGCTCTACAAGACGCCGGACACCGACACGCTCCTTCGACGGGGCCGGCGCCTCGCCGACATCGATCAGTCCAAACGCGCGCTCGCGATCCTCGACAAGATCGCGAAGAAGCGAGAGAAGCTCGACACGACGCAAGCGTGTGCCCTCTCGCTCGCGCGCGGGAAGGCGCTCGGCGGCGTGAAGCGAAAAGGCGAGGCATACGAAGAGCTCGCCGTCGCCGCTAAGACCTGCGCAGGCGACGATCTCGCGGAGGCGTTGATGGCGGCGGGGCGGGCCGCCGCGCGCTCCCACCTGAACGACGAAGCGATGCAGCACTTCGCGCGCTTCGAGGCTGCGTTTCCGACCCATTTCAACGCCGATGATGCACGCCTGGAGGGCGCACGCGCGGCGCTCGACGGCGGCGACGCCGCCAAGTTCAAGTCGATGCTCGCTTCGATGCCCGACGATCACCCGAAGGGCGACAAGCTGGGTGACGCGCTGTTCGCGCTCGCGATCGAAGCGATGGAGCGCGGCGCGTGGTCGGAAGCACGCGGGCCACTCGAGCGCGGCGCACTCCTGTTCTCCGATTCGCTCGGAACGAAGAGCGAGCTGTCGAAAGAGCGCGTGTATCTGCGCGCCGGGCGGTTCACCTATTTCCTCGGGCGCACGATGGCCGAGCTCGGCGATGCGCGCGCGAGCGACAAGCTCTACACGGCAACGCTCGTCGAAGCGCCCCTCTCCTATTACGCGGCGCTCGCGGCCGCGCGGCTCGACGAAGCGAGCGCGGGCCGCTCCACGACGCTCCTCGCGGAGCTCCTGGCGAAGGGGCCTTCGTCACCCGTCGCCGCGCTCGCGGCATCGCGGGCGAAGGAGCCGCAGGTCGAGGCAGCGCTGCTCTTGACCGGGCTCGGCGATCCGCGCGGCGTCGGCGATGCGCTCGGCGCCCTCGGCGTCTACGACCACACGGCCGAGGCTGCCACCTATGCCTTCGGTGCGAAGCTCCTCGCGATGGCAGGTGATCCGCAGGCATCCCACGCGCTGCTCCGAACCGCGCGCGAGCGCGACTACGGCACGGGAAGGTTCGACTGCGACACGCTCGCGTTCGAGCTCCCGCGCGGCGAGGCACGCGCGGTCTGGGAGCTCGCGTTCCCGCGGCTGTTCTCGAGCGAGGTCGCAGCCGCATCGGCGGAAAGCAACGTCCCCCAACCGCTGGTGTTCGCGTTGATGCGCGAAGAGTCGTCCTTTCTTCCGAAGGCGCTCTCGGTCTCGGACGCGCGCGGCCTCATGCAGCTCATCCCGCCGACGGGCCGAAGCACCGCGCGCAAGCTCGGTCTCAAGTATTCGGATGCGCTCCTCTACGATCCGGCAGCCAACGTGCGCATCGGGACGCGCTTCCTGGCAGGGCTTCGCCAGCGCTTCGGCGAAGCCCGCGCGCTCGCGATCGCCGGATACAACGCGGGGCCGGGAGCGCCGGACAGTTGGATCGAAGAGCGGCCCGCGTGGGACCTCGATCTGTGGGTGGAGCGAATTCCCTACACCGAGACGCGCAACTACGTGAAGCGCGTCTGGTCGAGCTACTTCGTCTACCAGGTGCTCTACGAAGGCGGCGCGCTCGGCGAAATCACGACGGTGAGCTCCAAGGTGCCGGACAAGCGGAAGACGGGTTAACGGAGCGACGTCCAGTGGGCGCAGCCCCGGTCACGCCGATCGCTCTTTCGACTCCTCCACCGCCACCAGCTCTTCGGTGTCGCGCGTGCGAAGCGACGAGTGGCGCGTCTCCTCGGCTGCATCGGCGAGGGCGGCGCTGAGCCGCGCCGGGCTGTTCGCCCGTTTCCCGTCGAGGAGGAGCGCCGCGCGAAGGCGAACATCCCGCCAGTCCCGCTCCCACGACTCGACCTCGGAGACGCCGTCGCGCTCGGTGGTCGCGAGGCTGCGACACGCCTGCGCCAGGTGCCTCGCTTCGCGGGCAGCCCTGATATCGAGCACCGTGAGCACCTTCTCGTGGCGTAACGCCCAGCGATCGAGCAGCGTCGCCAGCCCAGCCGGATGGAGTCGCTGCATCTGTTCGGAGCTCTTCACGCGGACCATCCCCTCTGCCCCCTGCACGAGCGGCGCAGTCGGAAAGCAGACGGTGTGCCGCGCACCCGGGCAGTAACAATCAGATCGCGATAGCCCGGATCTGACGCGAATCAGCGGGCACGACGCTGAAATCCCCCGCGTCGATCTGCCCCGGCATGTTCCAGCCCGCCACGGCGAAGAGGCAGGCCCCCTCGGGCGTTCCTCGGATCCCTGGCAAGGCCTTACGCGAACCAGGCGAAACCTATATCGTCCTGGCTTCCACGCGATGGATCAGATGTCCGCGGCACAACAGCTGGTCGGCGCCGTCTTCAACGGACGCTGGAGGCTCGCGCGTCTCATCGGCGAAGGCGGAATGGGCGCCGTATACGAGGCGCATGGCACCCGGAACGAGGGCACGCGTGCCATCAAGGTGCTCCACCCCGAGTTCATCGCGGAGGACCAGATCCTCTCGCGTTTCATGGCCGAAGCGCAGGCCGTGCGGCAGCTCCAGCACCCGAACATCGCGCAGATCTACGACCAGGGTCGGGCCGAGGACGGCACGCCGTACCTGATCATGGAGCTGCTGCAGGGGGCGCCGCTCTCGAGCTTCATGCACCCGGGCCGGCCGCTCGCGTCCGCGCAAGCGGCGGGCATCCTCCTCGGTGTGCTCCAAGCGCTGACGGTTGCGCACAGCCGCGGCGTCGTGCACCGCGATCTCAAGCCCGACAACTTGTTCCTCGTGCCCGACGGCCGAGGCAACCACGTAGTCAAGGTGCTCGACTTCGGCATCGCCAAGGTGATGGACGTCGCCGGCGGGATGGGCTCGAAAACCAAGACGGGCGTCCTGCTCGGAACGCCGGGGTACATGAGCCCCGAGCAGATCAAGAACTCGAAGGCGGTCGACCCGCGATCCGACCTCTGGTCGTGTGCGGTCATCTTCTACGAGATGATGACCGGCCGCGAAGCGTTCCCGGCGGAGAACGAGTTCACCCGCCTCACGCTCGTCCTCACGCAGGAGATCAAGCCGATCGGCGAGGTCGCGCCCCAGCTCTCCGCGTGGGGGAGCTTCTTCAAACGCGCGCTCTCGAAGGACGCGGCGGGACGGTTTCAATCGGCACAGGAGATGGCGCAAGCCGTCGCTGCGATGATGTCCGGCTCGCAGAGCGCGCAGGGTCGCGACGGCGGCACGGTCGCGCTCAACGTGCCGTCGCAGCCGAACCCGCACACGCAAAACTCACCGGCCGCGCAGCGTCACCCGGCGCCGATGTCCACGGCGGTGGCGCAACAATCCGCCGCGCCGTATTCGGCACAACAACATTCTGCTGCCTCTTTCGCGCAGCCAGCTTCGCTTCACGCGCAGTACTCGATGGGGCCGGCGATGAACGCCACACCTCATCAAGGCCGCGCGAGCGCTCCACCGCCGCAGAGCTACGTCTCGGCAGGATCGATCCCGCCGCCGTCCGCGTTGCCCGCGCCGGTCCCGAACCAAAACCCTGCGACGCAGTTCAGCCAGCAACGTCCGCCGGGCGTTCCGACGATGGCCGCGGGAATGCGAAGCCCCGCGGTCGAGGTGCTCACGCCGCCCCCTGTGGGTGTCCCGTGGTGGGTCGTCGGTGCAGTCGGCGGCGCGTGTTTCATTCTCGGGTTCATCGCTGGCTTCGTCGCCAGCTGAGCGTGTACAGCGGACCTCTCTCTCGCGATCCGAGAGAGAAGATGGTTGAGTAGGAACGATGAGCGACTTGAACGCGCGCTGTCTCGATGCCTTTCCCAAATGGCTCACGAACCTGCCGAAAGACGCGACGGACTTGGCCGCGCTGCTCGATGACGGCGACGTGCCCGCCGCGACGCGCAGACACATCGCCTCCGCGCTGAACTACCTCTTCAAGTCCTTGGATCTGATCCCGGACGGCATCGAGGACCTCGGCTTCCTCGACGACGCGTTCGTCCTGCGCGTCGCGGCTCGCCTCGCGAGCCAGAAAGACGGGCAAGAGATCGGCAATGGTCTCGTCGCGCGCATCGCCGAAGGCAACGCGCTGATCGAAGAGCTGCTCGGCGCCGATTACGGCAGGCTCGAGCGCTACGTGGAAAACCTCGTCCACGGCGCGGCGCGCGGCCGCACCACCGACGAGATCGTGGACGACGCGGAGACGCGCTCGGCCTTCATCGGCGAGCTCGACGCTTGGGCGGCGAGCTATCAGCCGCCGAGCTTCACCCGGGATGAAAAGAACATCGTGAAGCTCACGTCGTTCTTGTCCGCCAAGCTACCGGCGTAAACCGCACGCGTCAGCGCGACGTCTTCGCGCTGCCGGGGGGCCTTACGACGTCCTGCCTCAGGCGGCGTATCTGAGCCCCCTGCATCGTTCCGACGGTGACGACGATCCGACTGCCGCCCGGAACGACGACCACGGAGAGCGGCTCCGTTTCGGAGCCGTTGCCCTTGATCCACGCGCTCTCGAAGAGGCGATGAGCCTGGCCGTGTTTGATGAGCTCGAGGCGGTGGCCGTCCCACGTGATGCGTCCACCGATCGCCTCGACAAACGACGGCGACTTCGGGTCGAGCGAGGCTTTCGGGAGCGGCTCCAACGGCACGGGGTCGTCCGGCACCGAGCGCGTCCTCAACGCTTTGTCGAGGAGGATGGGCCCGGATTCAACGCAGGCTTCGGTCTCGCACACGGGCACGGTGACCTGCGTATGGTCGTCGTCGAACACGAGGGCGAGACGTTCGAGGTGATCCTCCTCGTCGAACGAGGCCGTCAGCATCACCAGCGTGTTCGTCGACGGGTCCCACACGACGCGCGCTCCTCGAACGTCGAACCGCTCCGGCATGAGCGCTCGGGCCGTCCGCTGAGCCGCATCGAGAGGTGGGCCGGGGTGCTCGGGCGAGAGCATACCGAGGAGCGGGAGCAGGCCTTCCGCGGGAGCGGCATCCGCGAACTCGGTAGCGGAAGCGGAGGCGGATGACGTCTGCGCCGCCGATTGATTCGACGTCGAACGATTCGACGTCGAACCATCCACCACCGCGGCAGCACATCCCACGCTCACGACCGATGCCAGGAGCGGTGCCGCGAAGACGAGCCCGAGCAAGGAGATCGGCTCAGGTCCAGATCGCGAGCGTCCGCACGCCGACGAGGTTTCCGTCGGGGCTTCGGCCGACGATGAAGATCGAGACCGCCGTGCCTTCGACATTGCCGTCGGACCCGTTGGCGCCGAAGTAGTAGACGCCAACGCCGTCGAGGTTCGCTTCGAGGACCTGCTCAAGGTCGCGCATCTTCACACAGAGCTCGGCGGCGACCGGATCCTCCGGGTCGGCGCAGTTGTGCTCCGCGTCTTTCCACTCCTGCCAGGAGCTCGTCATCGAGACCAGATCCGCCAGCGGCTTGTCGGCGTCGGGATCCGCGTCGACCACCGAGGCAAACGCCTCTCGAACGACGCTCTCGTCGATCTCCGCGCCCGCGGCGAGCTCGGCGCTCACGAAGGTGAAGGGATAGTCGGACTCGCTCATGTACGTCAGACCGGTCGCGGCGCGCTCGATCTCCGCGCGGATGTCGGTGTCGCTGGGCTCGTCGGCATTGGTCAGCTCGCGAAGGATCTCGCGCACGCGCGCCGCCGCCTCGAAAACGCCCGACTTGCTCGCGTACATCTCACCGCGACCGATGATCTTCCCGTTGCTCGCGCGGATACGGAACGTGTGCTGCCCGTCCGCTCCCTCGAAGACCTCGAAGCGCGAGGCGTCGATGCCATTCGTCTTGACCGAGTCGATACCGCCCTGCGCGCCGCTCTTCGACGTGTAGCCCTGCGACTGCACCACGATGCGGCCGTTGCCGGCGCGAAGGCGGAAGTACGTCTTCTTGTCTGCGCCCACGAACGTCTCGAAGCGCGGGCCATCTTCCTCGACGGCGGCGCTCGTCGGGTTGCGAAGCACCTCCATCACCGTCTTCACGGCGCGTTCGGCGTTCGCTTGCGTCGTGTACGTCTCGCTCGAGCCGATGACCTGGCCGTTGCCCGCGAGGAGGTTGAAATAGAACTCGCCGCCGTCGGTGCTCAGCACCTCGTACCGAGCCTCGATGACGCCGTTCTTCTTCACCGACGTCATGCCGTTCTTCGCGCCGGAGAGGCTCGTGTACGCCTCGGAGGCGAGGACGCGCTCGCCGTTCTTCGCGAGCAGCTGGAAGTAGTGCGAGCCGTCTTCGCCGACGAAGGTCTCGAAGCGACCCGTCGACGCGGTCGCGTCCTGCTCGTCGGAGGTCTCGTCGGATTCGACACATCCTGCGGCGACGACGGGGATCGACAGGAGGAGTGCTGCGGCCCAGGCTCGTGCGAAGCGCATCATGGTGCCCGCCGCTCGAGCAAGGCATGGGCCACGCGATCCGACCTCGGAACCCCGCGAAACATGTGGTTTCTAGCTGAGCTTGACGTGGATCACATGTCCTCCACCTGGATCGCCCTCACGTGGCGACACCGTGACGGGAGGTGGGCCAACACTCCCGCGCACGGAATGCGTCGTGAAGGTTTGTCGCTAGGATCACCGCCGTTGGTCGTGTCGATAGAGCGCAGCTCACGACGAGCTCGGCGGTTCCGCGGTATCGCGGCGGCCGCGCTGCTCGCGTGTGTCGCGGTGCCGGCGTGTGACGACGAGCCCGATCCGATCGATCCCGGCGACGACGACCCGTTCGTGCTCGCAGAGACGTTTCCGCTCGACGCGCCAGGGCGCGCCTTCGCGATCGTCGAAGATGCGCCACCAATCGCCCTCGTCGCGAGCGAGTTCCACAGCGACATCGCCGGCATTTCGTTGAAACCGGGCTCGCTCGCCAGCTTGTTCGAGCTCGAAGCGCCGAAAGGGCCGCGCGCGATCTGCGCTTCGTCGAGGGACGTGTTGGTCGCGGGGACGAGCAGCGCGAGCGTCGTCCGCTACGAGCTCGAAGACGGCGACCTCGTCGAGCGAGAAACGGTGGAGGTCGACGGTCCGCCGACGGCCGTTGCCTGTGCCGACGCGGACGGCGACGGCGTGACCGACTTCGCGGCCGCGGTGGGGTTCGAGGAGGAGGCCACGATCATTCCGTTCGGCTCCGGGTCGCTCGCTCCGGGTGATGGGGTGCCTTTTGCGAGCGCCTCGAGCCTGCGCTTCGCGGACGTGGACGACGACGGGGACCTCGATCTCGTCGCGCTCGCGACGGCACAAACGTCACTCGCAATCGTCGTTCGCGAGGGCGCCGGTTATGGGGAGTCGACGACCCTCGACCTACCCTGCGAAGCGCCGCGCGCGACCGCGGCGATGGGAAGCGCCACCATCGCCGTCGCCTGTGACGGGGAGATCCTCCTCGTCGAAAACCCCATCTCCGACGCGCCCACGGTGACGTCGATCGAAGCGCAGCCGGCTCTTTATGACGTGGTCGCGGACGACTTCGACGGAGACGGGAATCTCGATCTCGCGGCGGTCGGGATCATCGAGCACGAGCTCGAAGTATGGATGGGGCCGACAGCCCAGTTGCAGCATTACGAATACCCGGTAGCGCGGGGCCCGATCGCGCTCGCCATTTCACGATCCCAGAGCAATGAGGATTCCGCCCTGATTGTGCTCTCCTTCGAGCAAGCTCGGCTTTCCGTGTTCGAGCATTGAAATGTTGTGAGGGCCCGACGAGAGCCTCGGTGCTAACATCGCGCGCATGCTTAAAAAGGTCGCGTGGCTCTCCTTGGCCGCCGTGTTCGCGCTCGCCTGCGGCGACGACGGAACGACGGGCGGCTCCGGTCCCGGCGGCGGCTCCGAAGGTGGCACCGCACAAGGCGGCGACGGTGGTGCGGCGTCCACGGGCGGACAAGCTCCGGGTGGCCAGGCGCCAGGTGGCAGCGACCAGGGCGGCATGCAAGCCGGCATGATCCCCGACCCCGGTCCGCAAATGGACGGCGAGTGGGTCGACGTCGAGCCCAACGACACGCCCTCGCAAGCCGTGCCGATGGGCACGTTGACGGGCCCGATCTGGGCAGGCTTCATGGAGCCCTACACCGCAATCAACCCCGAGGACGACGTCGACTACTTCGTCTTCAAGACGGGTGGCGACGTGTCCGGCGTCTACATGGCGCTCTGCTGGGGCTTCCCGGGGAACCTCCTCGACATGAACCTCTACGAGGTCGTCGACCAGCACCAAGGTGATCTCGTGAAGACCGCGGCCGCGACGACGGACGGTTGCGAGACGCTCATCGATGTCGGCACCGGCGCCGCGGACCTGACGCCGAATACGACGTACCTGTTGGAGGTCGCGGCAGCGCCAGGATTGGTGCTAGGCGGCGACGAAGGATTGTACGGGGCCTGATGACCCTGGGCCGTCCGGTCGGACGGCAAAACGAATCAGAGCGAAGCGGGCTCGTAGGTGTAGCTCGCGCAGTCGACGAGGATCTCGAGATCTCCCGGTCCGCTGAAGGCGATTGAGAGATAGGTCGACTTCCATTGTGTCGCGCCGACGGCCCACGTGCCTTTGGCGATGCGCCATCCGTCGGCGCCCTCGTCGTCCTGCGCGTCGAGCTTGAACTGAATGGGCGGCTCGACGACCAGGCTGTCGTGAAAGATGAGGAGCTCCGCATCGAGCGTGTCGGGAGCCTTCAAGCGCACCTGCGCGTGAATCATCGAGTTGGGCGGAGGCAGCGGGTCGTCGATCAAGTGACGGATGTCGTCGAAGCTGCTCGGTGTGATGAGCGAACCCGCGGAACATCCGCAGAAGCCTCCAGGCACCTGATCGATCGGGTACGAGCTCCAATCGGTGTTTCCGAGCTCGAAAGAGCCATTCGACAAGAGCTCCGTCCCATCGCTCGCCTGCTCCTCGGGCGGGCATCCGCCGACACCACCACCGCCGACGCCACGGCCGCCGATCGGCGCCTGAGCGCCGCTGCCTCCTCCGCCCGACGAGCCACCGCCGCCGCTCGCAGGCCCACCCGCTTCAGCCGTCGCGCCGACGCCGCCTTCCCCACCCGTGCGCTGCGTGCCCTCGGGCATGTTGCAAACGAGATTGCAGGCGGCGAGCGACAAGCAATAAACGCCGAGGAGCGGCACGCGCGCGCTCGAAGCGCGATCGCGGGCCGCTTTCGTCGAGAGCGTCATGTCGCGCCGACGCTAGCTGTCTTGAGGCTGCGTCCGCACGACCTTCGACTCGGGCGGTGCGTCCGCCTGCACACCGGTGCTGAGGAGCTGCGCGACGAGATCGCGGCACTCCGGGCGGTTGCGCAGATGCGAGAGCAGAAGTGAGGACGCGTCGCTGAACGACTTCTCGAACGCGAGACCTTCGCGCGTCTTGTGCGCGACCTTCTCGCGGCCTTGTGCGAGGTCTTCCTCGAGCGCCTCGGCGTATCGGACGAGCTGCGCGCGCAGATCGTCGATCTGCCGTCGCAGGTCGCGCGCCGTGCCTTCACGCGTCGACTTCTTCGCCTCGTAGCGCTGGAGCTGCTCGCGCTTGGCCTTCGCCGTTGCTGCAGCCGCGCCCGCGCGCTCGTAGATCGCCGGATCGAACGTGCCCGCGCGCATCGCGACGTCGGCTTGTTGCCGCGCGGTGAGCGCGGCCTTCTCTGCGCTCGAGAGCTCGACGCGAACCTTCTCGACGTCCTCGCCGTCGGCGGCCGCTTCGCGAAGAACACGCGACTCTTCGTGCGCGAGCTCTTCCACCTTGCGACCGATTTCGGCGCGGAGCGCGCGGCCCCGTCGCTCGAGCGAGTCGAGCTTTCGGGTGTAGCTCGACACTTCACCTTCGAGCTGGTTCGCGCGCGCAGCGAGATCCCACAGCTTCGCGAGCCCGGTCGTGAGATCCGGCGGGGCGGCGTTCGCGGGGTAGGCGCGCGACATCATGCGACCGAAGAGCGCGGCGCGGCTCGCCCACTCGGTGACGCCCGCAGACTGCGGCGGCGGCGGCGGCGGCGGCGCGACGACCTCGGCGCCGGCAGCGTCGATGTCCCAAGCCTGCGTCGGCAAGCTTCGCTGAAGCGCCTTCAGCTCTTCTTGCAGATGGTGAGCGTCCTGGTAACGGCGACGCGCGTCCTTCTCCAAGAGGCGGAGGCAGATCGCCTCGGCTTGCGGGTGCGCGTCCGGGCGGATGCCGCGCGGGCGCGGAGGCGGGCCGGAGCGCTGCATCTCGAGCAGCTGCTCGCGATCGTTGGACCGGAACGGAAGCTGTCCGGTGAGCATCTCGAACAAGAGCACGCCGAGCGCGTAGAGATCCGAGTGGCTCGTCGCGTCCTCGCCGCGCGCTTGCTCCGGCGACATGTACTCGGGCGTTCCGAACACGGCGCCCTTGGGAGCGAGGCGCGGATCGCGCGCGATCGCCGCGAGACCGAAGTCGAGGATCTTGACGTAGTCCTTGCGACCGCCTCGCTGCGTCAAAAGGATGTTGTCGCTCTTCAGATCGCGGTGCACGACGCCGAGGTCGTGAGCGCGCGCGAGCGCCGCGCACATCTGCTCGAGGATGTCGATCGCGCGGGTGATCGGCATGGGACCGCGCGCAAGCTCCTGCGAGAGGGGCGTGCCGACGAGGTACTCCATGACGAGGTAGAGCTCACCCTCTTCCGTCTCGCCGATGTCGTGGATGTCGATGATGTGTGCGTGATCGACCCGATTGGCCGCGCGCGCTTCGCGCAACATCCACGCGCGCAGGTGGGTCTCGCCGCGGAGATCGGGCCGGATGAGCTTGAGAGCCACGACCCGATCGATGAGCACGTGGCGGGCGCGATACACGACACCCATGCCCCCCTCACCGAGCCGCGCTTCCAGCCTGTAACGACCCGCGACGACCTTGCCGAGCAGGGGATCCGCTGTGGATCCGCGCCGTGCCGAACTTACAGCCACGCGAACGCTCCTTCTACGAGGACGGTGATCAAGTCCTTCGGCGGAATGTACCAACCCGTCATGAGCCGCGTCGATACCCTTCCCGCCTTCGACGCGCGTGATTCGATCGCACCCTCTCGCGGATGTGCGTGCGCCTGCAGCGACCGGGGTGCGGGGCGGTCGGCGCAGTTACGTTTCGTTGCCTGATGCGTGAGCACAGCATCGAAAAAGCCACCTCCTGGCTCAATCCCGCGCTTCCTGGTGGGCCAACGGCCGACATGAAGGGGGCTGTGACTGGCCTTTCAACCTGCGCGCGATGCCGCGCGAGGCTCTATTTACTCGCGTTCGCCTTTGGCGAACCGAGCCCCGTGGGAGCCGCCCCGGCGGGTCTCGCTTCGCTCGACGTGGCCTGCCCCACGGGGCTCCGGTCTGACGGGCAGGCGGACGATGAAGCGGGCGCCGCCCCCGTCGGGCCGCTCGACGTGGAGCGTCCCTCCATGCTTACGGACGATGTCGGTCGAGATGGAAAGGCCGAGCCCGGTCCCGTGACCTCTCGGCTTGGTGGTGAAGAACGGATCGAAAATCTTGTTCCTTAAGTCCATGGGAACACCGGGACCGTTATCGATGATGGAGACCTCGGCGACCGCCCGCTCCACGGACGTCTCGATGCGGATCTCCTTCGGATTGGTTGCGTCCCCCTCCTCGGTCTCGCCGGCGACGCCCTCGAGGGCCTGGATCGCGTTCATCACGAGGTTCAGAAAGACCTGGTTCAGCTCGCCGGCTCGACAGACCACGAGCGGCAGGTCGCCGTACGACTTGGTCACCTGAATGCAGCTCTGCCGGAGCCTCGGCGCGAGGAGCACCAGCGTCTCCTCGAGGTTCGCGTGAAGATCCGTCGGCACGGCCTCCTGCGTGCTGCGGGCGAAGTTGCGCAGGTTTTGGACGATGCGGACGGTGCGATCGGTCGCGCGGCGCACGACGGTCGAGATGCCCACGAGATCGTCGAGCGACGCGTCGAGATCGAGCTCGACTCGGAGCGCCTCGAGCTCCTTGCGGCGCGCGGCGGGCAGCTCTCTCTCCGCGGCCCGGTAGGCGTCGAGCACGCGCCGCACGTCGAGGACGACTTGCTCGAGCGGCTCGGCGCTGCCGGCGACGGCGTTGAGTGGGTTGTTGATCTCGTGCGCGACGCCCGCGACGAGCTCTCCGATCGAGGCCAGGCGTTCCCCCTGGACGAGCGCCGCCTGCGCTTCTTGAAGCTCGAACAGGGCTTGCTGCAGCTCCTTCGTGCGCGCTTCGACCTTCGTCTCGAGGTTCGCGCGCTCGCCTTCGAGCTCGGCGATGGTGCGGGCGAGCCGCTCCCGCATCCGCTCGACGTTGCGCGAAAGGCGCGCCACCTCGTCGGGGCCTTCGACGTGCGGGACGGACTTCTCGAGCTCGCCGGAAGCGACGATCTCGACCGCCTCCGAGACCTGGACGATGGGACGCGAGAGCTCACGTGCGACGCGCGCGATGACACCGCCGACCGCGATGACCAACATGAAGAAGGCCGCGACCAGGGCGAGCACGGCCGCTTCGCTCTCCGGCACGCTCTCCGCGGTACCGAGGGATCGGTAGAGCGACACCGACGAAAACAGCATCAGCGCGGCGGCGAACACGAGCGGCCAGCCGAAGTCTCGGAGCATCCGTTCTCGAATCGCGAGGACGGCCGACCCACTGCGCGCCGCGACGGTCGAGTCGGGAGGCGCGTCGGGCTCGATGCCCGCGGAGCGAACGACGATCGACTCGACCTGCGCGACGGTGTCGCGATCCCACCCACGCTGGTAATACGCGATGCCCCAAGAGAAGAGCGCCGCGTAGCCGATCTGCATGAACGCGTCGGTCTTGCGAAAGCTGCTCGTCCCGCTCCGGAAGTAGAAGACGCCGGCGCCGGTGCACGCGATCCACAGCATGAAGTTGAGTCGCGAAAGGCGCTTCGGGAGCGTCCTCATCGCGGCGATCGCTTGGCGCGCGTTCTGCCACGCGCCGTCGCGAAGCGTCTTCGCGATGTCGCGCGTGAGGAACAACATCGCGAGCGTGTAGGCGAGCGTGGCGCTCACCGCGAGGAGCGGAACGAACTGCCACCACCCACGAAACAGGTCTTTGCTCTGCGCGCGAAGAAACGCGACTCCGAACAGGAGGACGAGGTGGCCGCCCGTAATGCCCGCCATCGCTGCGCTCTCGCCGAGGCGACCGCGCATCCACGCCGCGAGCTCAGGACCGGCGTCCGCCCGCCCGGCGGGAGGCGGCAAGAGCTCGCGCCGGTAGATCGCGCGACGCATCCCCGCGGCCATCAGCCCGAACGTGAGCGTCGCGATCCAAAGGCGCGGGTCGATCCAGCCAGGCAGGGCCCACACCGCGAGCGGCCACGCGGCGAGCCTCGCAGCGCTCGCGCAATAGATGCCTCGCTCACCGAGCCTTCCGGCGACACCGACGAACGCAGCGGAGGCGATCATCGAGGCCCCGAACACGAGACCGGGCCAGGGCGACCCGAGCGCAATCGGCGCGACCGCTGCTGCGAACAGGCTGACGGAGAGCGCCTCCCACGCGGCGCACAGAAGCTCGGCGCGGTGCGGGCCACGCGAAACGAACTGGGTCGCGAAGCCGAGGTTCATTCTGCCAGGCGCGCATCCTAGCAGCTGGCGTCCGACATCAATGTGCGCGGCTCACCGTTCGCTTCGGCGCGGGAGGATCACCCTCCGCGAGCGTGTCTCCGAATCGCTCCTGTGTGAGCCCACGCGCGCTCGAGAGCTTTGTGTCCGCATGTGGATTCGGTTCGGCGACCGACCCGGATTGCGCACCTTTCGGCGCGGCCTCGCTCAATGGGTGGAGGCTTGCCGGATTGCCTTCCGCGAGCGTGCGACGGGGCTCGGATTGGGTACGTTCGTGCGATCGACGGGTCGGCCGTCCGAGCTCGCGCCGCCGAAACGCTCTTCCTAGATCCGCCGGCAAATCCGAGACGAGGCGCTGTCGTGCATCCGGTGCGAGGCGCGCGCCGATCGCTTCGCAGACGGCGAGCGTGTGTTCGATCGCAAATCCGAACGGGATCTCTTCGCGGTCCTCGACGTCACGCGCGACGGTGTCGAGCGTCGCGGGCGGAGGTGTGCCGCGCGCGTGCGAGTGCAGCAGCGCTGAAAGGTCCGAAGGCACGACACGCGCGACGGCTTCGGCTTCGTCGCGGGCGAGGAAATCGCCGAGGGCTCCGACGACGGCAGCAGCAGCGCTGCGCGCCTCGGTCAGCGTTCCCAACGCCGCGGTTCGTTGTACTTCGCGATAAAACGTCCGGTCGGCGCGGCCACCGGTCACGGCTCGGGGTTGGCTTCGCATCACCATCGCACGCTCCGATCTTAGTTAGCCAAATGGCGTGCCAGACCGCACGGCGCGGAGATCGCGCTGCGACGTGAAGGCGCAGAGGCGAGGAGCAACAGTGTGCGATCGACCGAGGCGAGGAGGCCGCTCGATCGACCGGCGCTTCTATTTCGCGGGTGCCGGCGGCGCTGCCGAATCGGCGGGCTTTGCGGAGCCATCGGGCTTCGCGTCGTGCGTTCGGTGCAGCACTTCGTCGGACCGCACGCTGTCCGGCAGATACGGATCCGCCTTTCCGAGGATCCAGACCAGGCCGAGCATCAAGAGCACGAAGAAGACGACGTAGCGAATCCAAGGTGTCGGCTTCTCGGCGTACGGATCGGCGAGCGTGTGCGTCGATCCTTCCGGCAGCTTCGCGAGCGACGTGAGCGATCCGCCGAACGGGATGTTGATGCGAACGCGCCCGTTCACCGCCCAACCATTGGCGTCGAGGATCGGCCCGAGGTTGCGCTGCCGGAGCTTGAGCCACGCGATGAGCATCGACGGGCCCGAGATCGCGAGCAGCACGCCGGCGATGCCGACAGGCATCCAGATCCCCAAGTCCAGGAACATCATCAGGATGCCGGAGAGGAAGGTCGCGACGCCGGCAATCGCAATGGAGAGCGCCGCCAACATGCCCACGTCGAGCTTCCTCGATGGCTCGGCTGCCGCTGCCGTTCCCGGCGCCGCAGGTGGAACCGCAGGAGCTGCGGGTGCGGGTGCGGGCGCTCCAGGAGCAGCTGCGCCGGGCGCTCCAGGCGCGGGCGTCGGGCCTTGTGCGGAGTTCACCGTCGCGAGCGCCGCCGCATCGACACGCTCGGACGACGCCTTCTCCTTCTCGGCGGCGCGCTTCGCGACCTGCTCTTCGATGAGATGGATGAGCCGTTTGTACGGCGTCCAGAACGCCTGCCGAATGCTGATGGGGTTCGAGATGATGCTGGTGATGGTCGCGTCCCAGTCGCGACCTTTGCGGTCGTAGAAGACGCCGTTGCGACCAACCATCAAGTTGTCGACGTCGCCGGCGGTGAACGCAGCCGCGATGGCGACCTTCTCGCCCTCGCGCATGCAGTCGCAATACGTGAGGTACGCCTTCGAGAGGCCCGCGAGCGCCGCGTGTTTCCCCGCGTCTTGCACGAACACGACGAGGTCACACGACCGACCGTCGAGGTACAGCGTGCCGGCTTGGAACGCGCCGCCGCGCCCTCCATAAAAGTCGGAGAAGTTCACGAAATTGCGGAGCAAGGGCACGAGATCGCGCCGGAGGCGCACGGCCTTCTCCACCGCGGTGATCTTCTCGTAGTCGGGCGCGAGGGCGAGGTCCTGCTCGACGAGATCGAGGATCTTGTTCTTGAACCCACCGTCGACGAAGGACGATAAGCGCTCGCGGGCGACAGCGACGGCGCCCGTCGTCGGCTTCGCGGCGCTCCATTTTCGAAACGGCTCGAGCTTCGCGACGATGGTCTGAAAGTCCGACTCTTTCAGCTCGGAGCGCGCGCCGAGGATCGGCTCGACCGCGACCTTCGCGAACGTCTGAACGCGCTCGGCCCACGCGGGGTTGAGACCGGACGACAGCGGCAAGGCGCGCAACGCTTCCACATGCGCGATGGGCAATCGCTCGACCCCGTCGTCCTTCGACGACAACGTCTTGCTGGTGAGGCTCTGCAAGTCCGCGTCGGCAGGATTCAGCGCCGTTGCGCCGCGGGCATCGAACGCCGCGAGGCGACCGCGCGTGTAGAAGTCGACGAGCTTTTCCTCGACCGCGACCAGCGCATCGAACGCGAGCTTCGTTTTGCCATTTCCGACGACGTTCACCGTCTCGGAGTCACCTTCGACGTACCAAGCGAGGAGCTCGTCGGCGTGTTTGGCGAACGTCTCGACGCGCTCGCGATCGACGCCTTGTTTCCCGCTGCGATCGAGGAGCGATCCCTGCGCGGTCATGACGTCTTCGATGGCGGCCTGCGTCTCCGGCTCCGTCGCGGCGTCGGCGGGAACGATGCCGTCGCCGTTGAAGCGCGTCGCCGCGAAGGCCTTCCCCATCGCCGCTACGTCGTCGAGGCAGATCTCTTTTTCGTCCCGCTTGCCGACGTCGGCGAGCACGCGCTCGGCGCTCCTCAAGAAGCGTTGCCCGGCTTCGTGATCCTCGTCCACCTCCGAAAGCGGAACCGACGCCCCCTTCTTGAAGAAGAAGTCGAGGGACTTGAAGACCTCGCCGCAGCTCTCGATCGCCGCGAGGATCTCCGGCGGACGGATCCGGCTGTCGTGATCGGTGTCGATGAGCTTCAGCGTCTCCTCGTCGATCTCGGTGCCCTTCGTCGGGCACGCGAGCGCTAGCCACAGCTTGAGATCGAGCTCGTGAAGCTTGAGGAGATCTTCACCCGATTTCAGGACGACCTGATCCACCCCGCCGGATTTGCGAAAGGTCCAGGTGTGCTTCGGCTTTTTCATCGAAGAGCGCTGCGATCGCACGAACGGAGCGCGTCGGCAAACTACAGCGCGCTGCGGTTAGCAGCGGCGCCCGCCGCGCTCCGGGTCCGTCGGCGCGCAGTCGATCGCGTCCGGTGAGCCGTCGTCGTCTCCGTCGGGACCGGGATCCGCCTCCTCCACGTTGCCGGCGGCGTCGACCCGCACGGCACCGAAGAACACGTCCTCGTCCTCCTCGATCGCCTCGAAGAAAAAGATGTTTGGCAGCGGAGATTCGACGAGGATCGTGAACGAGCCGTCGGCTGCGACGGTACCCGTGCCGTCCTCCACCACCGGGTCGCCGTCGGGCGGGCCCGGCGTGATTCGGATCTCGACGTCGCCCGGCGTGACGGCGCCCGGGTTGCCTTCGAAGACGAGCGGCTGGTCCGTGACCTCGAGCTTCTCCACGTCGAGCTCGTACTCGACCGGAGGGACGGGCAACGGAGTCGCGGTGCAGGACCACGCTGCGCCGACGATGCCAATGAGGACCAGCCGCAATTTCATTCGGTCAGATCTGGTCGATGCAGCCGCAGCCGCAGTCGTTCTCGAAGTACTCTTGGTCGCCGTCGCACGGGATGCAGTCGACGTCGATACCGCAGTCGGTCATCCCGCACTGGTCGGGATCGGTCGAGATGTAGTGGACCGCGGGGTCGGTCGGGTCGGGGCACACGGGCGCAGGCGGCTCGATATCGATGCAGCCGCAGCCGCATTCGTTCTGGAAGTACTCCTGGTAGTCGCCGCACGGGATGCAGTCCGTCTCGGGCGAGCCGCAATCGGTGAGCCCGCACTGCGCAGGATCGTTCGAGATGTAATGCACGGTCGGATCGGCCTCGCTAGGGCACTCCGGCTCGGTCGGACCGACGTCGATGCAGCCGCATCCACATTCGTTCTCGAAGTACTCCTGGCTCTCGGCGCACGGGATGCAATCGCTCTCGGGACCGCCGCAGTCGGTGAGCCCGCATTCAGCCGGGTCGTCCGTGATGTAGTGGACCGTCGGCTCGTCCGCGCTCGGGCACTCGGCCGGCTCGCAGCCCGGATCGGTCTCGGGGCAAGGCGTCGGCCCGGGGCCGTCGCCGTCGTTTTTGATGGTGGCGTCGCAGGCTGCGAGCAGGACGGAGGCGAGGGCGGCGAAGATTCCGGATCGGATAAGCGTCATGGCGTGGCTCCTTGGTGCCTGACCATGTCCAAAGACCGAGCCAACCAACTTGTCCCTGATTTCAGCACAATGTTGCCGTCGAGTCTGTATCGCGTGTAACAAGGTGTATCGATACTGAAACACTCTCGTGGCACACCCGGTATCAGGCCGAGCGGCCGCTGGGTCCCGGCGTAGCGGTCGCTCGCGACAGGCTCGGCGGAATCGCCTGTGTCGAGAAACGGGCCGACCGCGCCAACCATGGCAGCGACGATCTCGTTGCCGAGGCCCTAGGCCGAGAAGCCCAAGTGCTCCTGGGATCACGTCACCGGTGTTTTCGATCGGTGCTCGACGTCGAGGGTCCCTCGAACCGCCCGACGCGGATCGCGCTCGAATACGTCGAAGGCGCGGAGCTCGGTGCGACGGCGATCGATCCCTCACGCCTGCGCGGCGTGCTCGCGGACATCTTGTCGGGCCTGGAGCACCTCCACGCGCGTGGCCTGGTACACGGCGATCTCAAGCCCGAGCACCTCTTCGTCGACCGCGCGGGTCGGGGCAGGCTCTTGGATCTCGGCCTCGTGCTTCCGCTCGGCGCACATCCGCGCGGGGGCACGGTGAAGTACATGGCGCCGGAGTATTTGGCGGGTGGCACCGCGTCCGTGCCCGGCGACCTCTATGCGTTGGGTGCTGCCGTCACAGAAGCCGTCTCGTCGCTCGATCCACAAACCGAAGCGCTCGTTCGAGCCTGCGTCAGCGCGAGCCCGGCGGACCGCCCCGCGTCGGCGCTCGCGTGCATCTCGGCGCTGGGCGAGATCCGGCCGAAGCTCGACGTGCTCGGCGGCTTCCCTCGCCTCGGGCAACGCGACGTGCTCGACCTCGTGTCGCGCTCGATGATCGAAGGCGAGGGCCGGGCCGTCTTCGTCGAAGCAGCGCGGGGCAGCGGAATCGCGCGGCTCCTCGGTGACGCGCGCCGGCGGTGCCTCGAGCGCGGGCGCTCCGTGTGGTCGATCGATGTGTCGTCGGATTCGACCTGGCTCGCGCGCGGGCTCGAGGTGTTCGAGCTCGCAGCAACGGGAGACGACGCGCGCGATGCATCCCGGGTGGCGGTGCGCGCTTCGCGAGCGGGGATCGCCATCGCGATGCGGGTCGAAGACCGAGCCTCGTTGCACCTCGTCCATGCGATGACCGTCGCGATCGATCGAGCGCGCGCGGGCTGCCTCGCGGTGGTCGGCGCGCTGGAGGAGAGCGACGCATCGACCTCGGGCGCGACGTTCGTACGAGCACCGGCCGCGACCATCGACGACGCGAAGGTGATGTTCGAGCTCGCCGGCACACGCGCCGGCGCCGGCGCAATCGAGCACGCAGTGACGAGCAGCGGAGGAAGAGTCGGCGTGCTCGGCGCGCTGGCGCGCGCGACCGCCGGCGGACATCTGTCGATCGACGACGTCGAGCGCGAGGTCGCAGCGATCGAGCGACCGGGTGTCGCGACGACCGGCGCCCCCGACACCGACGACGCGAGCGCTACCGACGTCCCGGGACCCGGCGCGACGGAGAGCGAACGTCTCGCGTATGCACAAAGACTCGAGAAGCGCGGCGCGTTTCAGCCGGCCCACGAGCTCGCTCGTGCGCTCTTCGAAGCTTCGGACTCGTCGATCGGTGTCGCGGCGCGCGCAGTGGCCGCACATGTCGCGCTCGCGTTGGGTGATCCGGCCGAGGCCGAGCGCCTCGCGGGCGAAGGTCTCGCTCGCGCGGTGTCACTCCCCGAGCGCGCGCCGATGGGCCTGCTCGCGCGCACGAGGGATGTCGTCGCGCGCCTCCACACGGCGCGGAGCGACGCGGCGCTCCGCGCAGGCGACACGTCTCGAGCGTTCGACTTCGCGCGCGCTGCGCTCGCGTTTGCGAAAGACAGCGGCGACGACGGCCTCGTCGCGCACAGCCTCGCGCGGCTCGCTGCCGTGCACGCGCTCTCGGGCGCGCCCGAGCAAGCACGCATCCACCACGAGCTCGCGCTCGAACACGCAGATCGGAGCGGCGACGTCGCTTCCCTCCCCGCGTTCATCGCGAACCTCGCGACCAGCGAGCACGCGACAGGTCGCATCGATCGCGCGATCGAGCACTACCAGCAGGCCGCCGCGCTCGCGCGCCGCCTCGGTCGCCGTGGCTTCTGGCTCGCCGCGATGACGAACCTCGCCGGGCTGTGGACCTTCGTCGGCGCGCGCGTCGAAGCAGCGCGTCTGCTCGACGAAGCCGACGAGACCGCGCAAGCCATCGGTGATGCCGTGTACGGCGCGCAGCTTCGAATGTTGCGCGCCGAGCTCGTCCGCGATCACGATGTCGTGGCGGCGCTCGACCTCGCGCGCACCGCGCAAGCCTCGTTCACCAAAGCCGGCGCCGAACGACAGGCCCTCGAGGCGGCGCTTCTCGAAGCGGAGATCGGCGTCGCGCTCGGGAGCGTCGAACGCTCCCTGGCGTTCGTCGAGCAGCGGCGCGCAGCCCTCGACGAGGCGGGCCTCGGAGCGCGCTCGGCATTGCTCGTCGCGCGCGGGCACGCGAAAAACGACAAGGCGCTCCTCGCGTCGAGGTGGGCGAAATCCGCGGCCGACGCGGCGCTCGCGCTCGACGACCGGGAGCTCCTCGCACGTGCGTTGTTCGAGCAGGCCACCGCGCTGGACGCGATGACCGAAGGCACCGGCGCGGCGCTGTTCGACCGTGCGCGCGAGGAGATGTCCGCCGTCGCCGCGTCATTGCCGTCCGGCATGCGCGATCGCTTCCTCGAGGCACCGGAGCGGGCCCGCGTCATGCGAGGCCGCTTTCGATCCGCACCCGCGGAGTCGACGGCCGTGCTGAGCCCGCCCGCGCGCCAGCTCCTCGGCCTCGTCCGGCGGGTGCTGCGAGAAGGCCGCGAGAGCAGCGTGCTCGAGGCGGCGATCGACGAGGCCGTCACGCTCACCGGCGCGGAGCGCGCGTCGCTGGTCCTCGCACGCCCGCGCGGCGCGCCCGAGGTCGCGGTGGCGCGCAACATGGATCGAACGTCGCTGCGCGGTCCGCGCTTTCGGTTCAGCCGCTCCGTCGTGGAGCGCGTCATCCGCTCGGGCGAGACGGTGGTCACCGCATCGGCGCCCGACGATCCGGAGCTCGGCAAAGCGCGGAGCGTCATGGACCTCGGCCTGCGCTCGATCCTCTGCGTTCCGATCCGCGGACCGTCGTCGACGCTCGGCGCGATCTACGTCGACCACCGCTTCGAGCGAGGCCGGTTCGCCGAAGCAACGGTGGAGCTCGTCGGTGCGCTCGCCGACATCGTCGGCGTTGCGCTGGAAAATGCGCGGCTCGTCGCCGAGGCCGAGCGCCGCGCCGCCGACCTCGAGCGCAGCAACGAAGCCATTGCGCGCGAGAACGAGCGGCGTGCAGCCGAGGTCGAGCGGCTCGTCGCAGCGCTCGAGGCGACCCGCGACGAGCGCGATGAAACGACCAGAGCGCAGGGTGGCATCGTCGGCCGATCACACAAGCTCCGCCTCGCCCTCGACGTCGCGAAGCGCGTCGCACCGAGCCACCTGCCCGTCCTCATCCGCGGCGAGAGCGGCACCGGAAAAGAGCTGTTCGCTCGATTCGTCCACGCGCGAAGCGGGCGAAGCGCCGGACCGTTCGTCGCGGTCAACTGCGGCGCCGTGCCGGAGTCGTTGCTCGAGAGCGAGCTCTTCGGTCACAAGCGCGGATCGTTCACCGGCGCCGTCACCGACCACGCGGGCCTCTTCCGCATGGCCGACGGCGGCACGCTGTTCCTCGACGAGATCGGCGAAATGCCGCTTCGAATGCAGACGAGGCTCCTCCGCGTATTGCAAGAGGGAGAGGTTCGCCCGCTCGGCGGCAACGCCAACGTCCGCGTCGACGTTCGAATCGTCGCCGCGACGCACCGCAACCTCGAAGAGGCCGTCGGCGCAGGCACGTTCCGCGAAGATCTCTTCTATCGCCTGCTCGGCGCGCGCGTCGTGTTGCCGTCGCTTCGAGAGCGGCGCGAGGACATCGCGGAGATCGCGGAGACGATCCTCGCGCGCCTCGCAAGCCAATATGGCCGCCGATACGAGCTCGGACGCGGCGGCCTCGATGCCCTCTTGCGTCACGATTGGCCCGGCAATGTCCGCGAGCTCGAGCAAACGCTCGCGCGCGCCGCGCTTCTTTGCGAGGGCGGACGTATCGATGCAGCATCGCTGGATCTGTATCGACCGCCGACGACCCGCCGCGCCGAGATCCAGGCCTTCGATCGCACCCTCCTCGAGCAGGCGCTCACGGCGGCAAAAGGGAATCGCACGCTCGCTGCGAAAGCGCTCGGCGTGAGCCGCGTCACGTTTCATCGCTGGATGAAGCGTTATGGCGTCGGCGGCTCCGAGAGCTGAGAACGGGTCGGCGCACGAAGCGCGTGTTGGAGCATGCGATATCGCTCAGTCGAGTCGCTTCGCCTCGATCGACGAGGGCATTGCGAGCGTCGTCCGTCGAATGCCGCGCGTGTTCCGAGCACGGCGCTTGCCCTGTATTGAGATATGCGCGGCATAGGAATTTTCGCAGCGTTCGTCGCCGCGCTGGGTCTCGCCACCCAGAGCTGCACGGTACCCGAAGCGCAGCCGACGACCGTCGACGACGCCCCTGTTTATCCGTACGACGAAGCCGAAACGGGGCAGGGGCCTCCGGACGAGGCGGAGGTAGCCGACGTCACGCCGAGCGAGGCCTATGAGCCGTCGACGGCCGAAGAGCCGACGACCGAAACGGTCCCCTACGACGACTCGACGTACGCGAGTGAGAACGTCACTTGGCAAGAGCCCCCGCCGCTCGTCACCGTCGACCCTTATGTGTCGGTCGTCGAGGATTACGACTATCCCGTCTATTACACGAACGACGCGTATTGGTTTTACGGCAATGGCATCTGGTACACGGCGGGTGCCTGGTGGGCCCCGTGGGCGCCGATCGGTGTCGGGTTCGTCCCGACGACGATCGTCCACCGTCACCACGACCACTATCGGCATTTCCACGGCCATCACGGCGCCCACCATTATCGTGAAGCGTACGACCACCATCGCCACGGGGATCGCTATGGTCGCGACTACGACCGCCATCACCGGCGATACGATGCGCGACGCGATCATCGGACCTACGGCGACCGATACCGAGGCGGCGATCGGCAGCGATACGACGACCGCACGTACGGGACACGCGCAAGGAGAAGCGATCTCGATCGGCGCGACCGGCTCCGAATGGAAGGCGCTCGTCCGGCGGCGCGCCCCCTGGACCGCGGAGACGTGCGGCGCAGCCCGCGGACGTATCCGATAAGGTCCCCGCGCACGCAGGTCGATCGAGGCGACCGAATCTATCGAGGCGGCCGCGGAGGTCAGGTCGATCGAGCGCCGCGCATGGATCGCTCGCCGCGAATCAGCCCGCGGACGCACGAGATACGCACACCCAGCCGAGGGAGCGACGTTCGCAGTCGATCGGCGCCGCGCTCGATGCCGCACTCGGCCCCGAGCCGATCCGCACCGCGCTCCATGCCCCACTCCGCGCCCCGCTCGATGCCCCACTCCGCGCCCCGCTCGATGCCCCACTCCGCCCCGCGCTCCATGCCCCACTCCGCTCCGCACTCTGCTCCGAGGGGCGCGCCCTCCCGCGGCGGCGGTCGGCATTGAAGGTCACCGCGGCGAATTCGGATCGGCGCTCCAGCCGATTTCGCGCGCCGTCGCCGGTCCGACGCGAAGCTCGTCAATCGATTTGGGCGGCTTCGTGACGACGGGATCGACCGGTCGATGGCGCGCCATCAGCTCGACGTACCGCTGCGGATACATCGGTACGAGGTCGGGTTCTGCCAGACCGTCGGGGACGAGCACACGCGCCGAGGCGTCGTATTTGTCGGAGGCGCCGAGCGTATGAAAGAGCTCGTGCGCGACCACGAAGAGCGCGAAGTCGACCATCGTGTCGTCGAGCTCGACCTCGACGATCCCGATGCGTCCACCCTGCTCGCTCGCGCCCTCGATCTGCTTTCGCTGTTGGTTCGTCGGTGGGGTGAGCACGACGTAGATGCGCGCGTCGTAATACCGCGCCTTCAGCCCCGCGAGGTCGTCCACCTTGGACGTGTATCGCCACGACTCGTACGCAAAACGCGTATCGGAGACGATCCCGGGCTCACCGGCTTTCGGCGGCGCATCGGTCTCGAAGACAGGTCCGAACGGGTGAAACTGGAACGGCTTGTACCCCGGTCGGTAGCGGATCATCTCCGTCTTGAGGTGATCGGCGAGCGCGGTCGTTCGCGCCTTCGCCTGCTCGACCGCGGTCTCCGAAACCGGCTCGCGAACCACGAAGACGACCGCGACGTCGAGCGTGCGCGTCCACTCGTTTCGATCCCGGCGTCTCCGGATGTCGAGCCACGCATACAGCGCGACACCCACCAAGATGACGAGGAGGATCGTGACCCGAAGCCGATAGAACGTGCGGGACTGCGTCCCTCTGACCTATCCGTACTCGGCGGCGCCCTCAAGTCGCTCGAGGGCCGGCTCTGTCGAGGGCGGCCGTGAGCGCCGCACGCAGCGACTCCAGGTGCCGAAGATCGGCCGCGAGCTCGCGCTGCAAATTACGCGTGTCGGAGTGGACCAGCTCCGACTCGACGTGCGCGAACTGCTGGGCCAGCTGTTCGCTCAGGAAGCGAGCGTCCTCGTCCTTCAGCTCGAGCGTGACCATGAGATACCTCCAGGCCGCTCGACGTCGGCGGCCTCTTACGAGGTAGATGCATCGGTCTTGCCACCCTGAGACACGCATAGCGCGGCCGGCGCGAATCAAGACGACGTCCCGGCGCACACTGGGGCGGACGTCGGTGTCGCAATGTGACGGCCGTGCAAAGGTCGATTGAGCGGGTCGCCTTGACGTCGCCCTCCCATGAGACGAACGATCCGGCGTGATGGATGCCGAAGCACAAGCCGTCCTGTCGTTCTGGCTCGGACCTCTCGACCAGGACGGAATGTCCTCCAAAGATCACGCCGCACGCTGGTTCACGCGCTCGAGTGCTTTCGACGACGAGATACGGCAGCGCTTCGGGGATCTCCATCGAGCCGTCGCGAACGGCGAGCGCGAAGGCTGGCTCGAAGACCCGCACACGCTCGTCGCCTACGTCATCGTGCTCGACCAATTCTCGCGCAACCTCTTCCGCAACTCGCCGGACAGCTTCGCGCACGACGCAAAAGCCGCGCGCGCATCATCGCTCGCCGTCGAGCGAGGCGACGAGCCGTCGCTCACCATCCAGCAGCGCGTCTTTCTCTACATGCCGTTCATGCACAGCGAGTCGCTCGAGCACCAGGACCGCTGCGTCGAGCGCTTCCGATCCCTCGCCGAAACCGCGCCGGCATCATGCCGCCCTGTCCTCGAGAACAATGCGGACTACGCCGTCCGCCACCGCGACATCGTCGCGCGCTTCGATCGCTTCCCCCACCGCAACGAAGTCATGGGCCGCCCCTCGACCCCCGAAGAGATCGAGTTTCTGAGGCAACCTGGGTCGTCGTTCTAAAAGAGAAGAGAGAGAGAGAGCGAGAGAGATGGTCGCCAAGAGCGCCAAGGGCAGAAGGAGGAAGAGGAGGGAGAAGATTTGGTTCTTCTACCGAAACGAACCCTCTTCTCTCTCCTCTCCCCTTGGCGCCCTTGGCGACCCCCTCTTCTATTTTCTCTCGGCGACGGCGCTGCTCGCAGGATGCGCTGCCGAGCCCGCGGCGGAGGGGAAGCCGCCGGTGCTTCCTCGTGGGGAGGCGCCAGGGATGCACAGTGCGGTGAGCGCCGAGACGGCGGCGGTCGAGTCGGTCGCGGCGACCATCGATACGGCTGCGCCTTCGTCCACGGCTCCGGCACCCGGGCCGGCTGCGAAGCGCATCTACAGCGTCGGGCAGACGACGTGGATTCGTAAGACGACCGAGGTGAGAGAGGGAGAGTTCCTCGGGTATGTCCGCACGGGCAGCTCCGTTCCTTTGAGGTCCAACGATCGCGTCAAGGGCGTTGGCTGCCCCGGCGGGTTTTATCAGGTAGCACCGCGTGGCTATGTTTGCGCGGACCGCACCGTAACGGACAATCCGCCCGCGGGCTTCGCGGCCGCCGCCGAGGCGACGCGCGGCACGACCGCGGCGCTGCCATATCGGTATGCGCTCTCCGACGGCGCGCCGATGTACAACCGGATCCCGACGAAGAAGGAGCAAGAGCGCTACGAGCCGCCGTGGCTCCACAAACCGCACGTCTTTCACAAGCTGCCGAAGACGCTGCGAAGCCACGAAGAGCTCGCGACCAACGACGTCATCGAGCCCACCGACGAGGTGCCCGCGTTCTTGCAGAACGGCGGCTCGGCGAAGGAGGGCGCGTACGATCTCGTCGAGCAGACGATCCCGCTCGGGAGCATGCTCTCGTATACGAAGGCGTTCGAGGCCGACGGGCGAACGTGGCTCTTGTCCGCGGACCACACCATCGTGCCCGCCGATCGCGTCCGACCATTTCGCATGAGCACGTTCCGCGGGGTCGATCTCGTCGCGACCAAGACGAAGCTCCCCATTGCGTTCATGCGCGTCGGCGCAAAACCGAAGTATCGAAAGCGCGGTGATTCAATCGACAAAACGGGCGCACAATGGGCGGTCCGCACGTCGGTGGCGCTCAGCGGCGCGAGCATCGAGGTCGGCGGCAAGAAATACCTCGAGGTGAACGAGAACGACGACGGCGGCGCGCAGCTCTACATCGCCGAGACGGACGCGACGGTCATCGACCGCGAGCCTGATCGGCCCCACGGCGTGAAGGAGAAACAGAAGTGGTTTCTCATTCGCCTCTCGCAGGGCACACTCGTCGCCTACGAAGATCTCGAGCCGGTCTACGCAACGCTGGTGTCACCCGGGCGCGGCGGCCTACCGGTCAAAGGCCGCGACAACGTCCAGGACAGCACGACGCCGACGGGCGCATTCAGCATCACGTTCAAAGATCGCGCAGCGACGATGTCGCCCGAGAAGGGCAAAGACAGGACGTTCTGGATCTCGGACGTCCCCTATACCCAATATTTCAATCCGCCCTTCGCGCTCCACGCGGCCTATTGGCACGAGCGATTCGGCGAGTTCGTCTCGGCCGGCTGCGTGAACCTGTCACCGCTCGACGCCGAGGCGCTCTTCACGTGGAGCGACCCCGGCGTCCCGCTCGATTGGCAAGGAGCGACGGGTGCGGGCGCGAAGGAGAACGGCGCAACGACGATCGTGGTCGTTCGGCGCTGACCTTTGGTTCTACGTGCCCGGCGTTGCGCGGCAAGGAGCCAATCCGGCGGCTATTTCTCCCCCCTAACCCCCCTCACTTCGTGAGGGGGGAACAGAGCGTCACGAAGAGAACAGGACGTGCGCGAAGCTCTTGTGGCGCCGGTAGTGGTAGTGATGCGCGGGCGCGTGGTGATACCCGGGGGGCGGACCGGCCCAACCCGGAGGGGGTGCGCCGTACGGCGGAGGAGCGCCATAGCCGGGCGGAGGCGCGCCATAACCAGGCGGGGGCCCCGCATAACCGCCACCCGGCGGTCCGGCCCAACCTGCGGGCGGTGCCGGTGGTGCCGGTGGCGCGGCCGCGTATTGCGCCTCGAGCTTTCCTATCGCTTCGAGCTCACCGTAATCGAGAAAGATCCCTCTACACGCTTCGCATTGCTCGATCTGAACGCCGTTGCGGCTCACGGTCTTCATCGGCGCGTGACACTTCGGGCACTGGAACATGTACGTGGTCTCCTCTCGAAGTCGGGGAGTCTCCCAGCTCGTTCGGGGTCTCGCAACCTGCGATCGCGCCACATTGCCGTGATCGTCACATCGAGCCGATCCGAGCGCAGAGCTCGATCCAGGTGGTCTCGAGCTCGTCGAGCGCCCGCTGCGCCCCTGCGGCGGCCGAAAGCGCGAGCGCACCACATTGAACCGTGAGCGCGCGGGCGTGCGGCTCGAGGCAGCGCCAAGGGTCGCGCGCGTCGTCGACGGCGATACCGCCCGCTTCGACGTACGCGTGAACGAAGCCCCACCACGTCTCCGGCGCGATGATCCCTGCGATGAACCACGCCGCGGGCCGCGCGAGATCCCACGCGGGATCACCTCGGCCGAGATCGTCGACATCGATGAAACACCAGGCGCCTTCGAGCAGGACCAGTTGGCCCAGATGAAAGTCGCCGTGCACGAGCGTAAGAGGCCGATCGTGTGGAGGAGGCGTGTCGCTCGATCGAGCCCACGGTGGGAGCGTCTCGAACGCGCGCTCCACTGCTTCCCGCTCCGCTGACGGTGGCAGCGCACGTGCCCGATCGACGGCGCGCACGACACGATCCGGTGCACCACACGGCGGAAGCCCGAGCTCGAGCGCGGCCAGATCGATCCGATGCAACCGCGCGAGGAGGCGCGCGGCGTCGATCCAAGGCGCGCTGTCGGGGTTCTCGGGATCGACGGGCACGCCGCGCGGCCACGCGGTCACGAGCCGGCCGAGCTCGACGCGAACGTAGCCGGGCATGGGCAACGGAGCCGCAAGGATGCTTCGCGTCTCGGGCGCCGCTGCGGCGGCGACACGCGCCTCGAGGGCCGTGCTCTCGGCGTCGCCGGCGTGGGCTTTGACGACGACGTCGCCGACGCTCACGACCGGATCGTCGGCTCTCCGCGAAATCAGCTTCGCGCGCGACGCGACCGCGCCCTCACCAGCAAGCTCTGCCGCAATGGCGGCGAGGCGCTCGACCAGCCCGTCGCTCATTCGCCGCCGAGCTGGTCCTTCACGATGCGAATCGCGTAGACGCCTTTGCCCGTCGCGATGGTCGCCTTCTCGTCGGACGGGTGGAACAGCCGAACGTCCGAAACGCCGACCGTCTTGCCGACCCGAACGAGCGTCGCGTGCGCGCGCAGGTCCTCTTGTTTGCCGGGGCGCAGATAGTCGACGCGCAGGTCGATCGTCGAGACGCGGGCGCGCCCGTCGTCGAGCGCGCTCCAAACCGCCAGACCTCCCGCGGTGTCGGCGAGCGCGCTGATGACACCTCCGTGTAACGCTCGCTTCACCGGATCGCCGATGAGCTCGTCGCGGTACCCGACCTCCAGAAGGACGTCGCTCGGCTCGATATGAACGGCGCGAACCCCGAGAACCTTGTTGAACGGGATCCATTCTTCGGCGAGCTGGCGCAAAACCTCGGGCGTCATCGCGCCGCAGCCTAACCGATCATGGCAATGTAGGCGGTTCTCTGGTAAAGCGCGCCGGCTCCCCGCGTCGGATCGTCCGAACGCTCGAGCCGAGAACTACCGTGCAACCGCAGCAAAAGCCCCGGAACGTTGCCCTCCGCAACATCGCCATCGTCGCCCACGTCGACCACGGAAAGACCACCCTGGTCGATCACATGCTCCGGCAAGCGGGCACGTTCCGCGTCAACGAGGTCGTCGCCGAGCGCGTCATGGACTCGAACGACCTCGAGCGTGAGCGCGGCATCACCATCCTCGCGAAGAACACGAGCGTCGTTTGGAACAACGTGAAGATCAACGTGATCGACACGCCGGGCCACAGCGACTTCGGCGGTGAGGTCGAGCGCACGCTGATGATGGCCGACGGAGCGCTGCTCCTCGTCGACGCCGCAGAGGGTCCCCTGCCCCAGACGCGCTTCGTCTTGTCGAAGTGCCTCGAGCGCGGCTTCCCCGTCATCGTCGTCATCAACAAGATCGACCGCGGCGACGCCCGCCCCGAAGAGGTGTTGAACGAGGTGTTCGATCTCTTCTGCGACCTCGGCGCGACCGACGAGCAGGCGAGCTTCCCGGTGATCTATGCCGTCGGAAAGCTCGGCGTCGCGAAGAAGCACCTCGATCACGAGGCGAAAGATCTCGCGCCGCTCTTCGAGACCATCCTCGAGGTGATTCCGCCCCCGCCCGCAGACGTCGACGGCGCGCTCCAGCTGATCGTGTGCAACACGACGCACGACGATTACGTCGGCAAGCTCGCCGTCGGCCGCGTCGCGCGCGGCAAGGTCCGGGTGACGGAAGAGCTCGCGGTCATCAAAGAGAACAACCGCCTCCTTCGCGGCAACGTGAAGCAGCTCTTCGTCTTCGAAGGTCTCAAGCGCGTCGCCAAAGAAACGGTCGAGGCGGGCGACGTCGTCGCCATCGCCGGCATCGAGGACGCGAACATCGGCGACACGCTCGCCGACAAGCAGAACCCCGAGGCATTGCCGCGCATCGTCGTCGAAGAGCCGACCATCAAGATGCGCATCGGCGTGAACACCTCGCCGTTCGCCGGCAAGACGAAGTCCAGCAAGTACCTCACGAGCCGCCACCTGAAGGAGCGGCTCGAGCGCGAAGCGCTCCGCAACCTCGCCATCCGCGTCGAGCCGACCGAGTCGCCCGACACGTTCCTCGTCCTCGGCCGCGGTGAGCTCCAGCTCGCCGTGCTCGTCGAGACGATGCGCCGCGAAGGCTACGAGATGCAGCTCGGCAACCCCGAGGTCGTGACGAAAGTGATCGACGGCGCCCCGATGGAGCCGGTCGAGCGCGTCACGATCGACGTCCCCACCGACTACGTCGGCGTCGTCACCGAGCGCCTCGGGACGCGCCGCGGCCGTATGGAGAAGATGGCCCACACCGCCGGTCGCGTCCGTCTCGAGTTCGTCGTGCCGTCGCGCGGCCTCATCGGCTTCCGCGGCGAGTTCCTCACGGCGACCCGCGGCACCGGCCTGCTCAACACCAACTTCGAAGGCTGGGCGCCCTGGGGTGGTCCGATGATTCGCCGCGCGAACGGCGCGATCGTCTCCGACCGCCCCGGCACCGCGACGCCGTACGCGCTGCATCACCTCCAGGCGCGCGGCAGCTTCTTCATCTCGCCGGGCGCCGACGTCTACGAGGGGATGATCATCGGCGAGCACAACCGCCCGAACGACACCGACGTCAACGGCATCAAGGAGAAGAAGCTCTCCAACGTCCGCAACCACGGCAAGGACGAGAACGTGATGCTCGCGGTCCCGCGCACGCTCACGATCGAGACCGCCATGGAGTGGATCGACGCCGACGAGCTCGTCGAGGTGACACCCGACGCGGTTCGCGTCCGTAAGCGCGTCCTGCAGTGCAACCTCCGTGAGCGTCGCACCGACGCGATCGAAGAGGCACAAGGCATCGGCTGAAACGACCTCAGCGGTCGGCTCGTCGCCTTCGAATCGCGGCGAGCCCGACCGCCGCGAGCGCAATCGCCATCGCGCCCGACGACGAGCCACCGTTCGCACGAAGGGAACAGCCGTCGTCGGCGCTGTCGTCGGATCCCGCGCCGCCCGAGCCACCACCGCCGGTCGACGGTGCGCCGCCGCTCGCAGGTGAACCACCAGTGCCGCCGCCCGAGCCATCGCTCGCGCCGCCACCACCTTCAGCCGGGCTGCCGCCGCCGCCGCCGCCGCCCCCACCTTCGCCGCCGGGCAGATCGGGGTGCACGTCCTCGAGCGTGTCGCCCTCGACTGCGTCGTCGATGAAGATGATTGGTGAGTCGCCGAACTCGACCGCACCTCGCAGAAGGCCGACCTGCGTGAAGTGGTCGTTGTCGTCGGCGAGGGTCTGAACCGCGAGCTGATTGACCACTTGCTCGCCGTCGAACCACACGTCGAGGCGACCATCCGCCTCGTTCGTCGACCAGCGAACGTGCGTCGCGATGCGATGCCACTCTCCCGCGGTGACCTTGCCGTCGCCCTCCCATTGCACCGTGTATTCAGGCCGCTGGGTGATGAATTGGATGTGCTCGCCGGACACGTTGAACGCCATCATCTGCTGATAGCTCTGGTCCGACTCCCAATACCCAATCGTCGAGCCGGGATCTTCCGGGAGCGTCTCGGGTAGATAGAAGCTCCACGCGAAATAGAGCTCGTCCCCTTCGTCGGTGCGGCCGGATTCAGGGCCGTGGTGGAGCTCGACGCGCTTCAGCCCATTGGGCCAAGTAGCGTCGTTGGTGAGCTGGATCTGCGCCGCGTACGAGCCCTGCACGACCGGCGAAGAGACGACGCTGATGTGCTCACCATTGAGCGCGTTGTCCCATTGCGACGTGTCGTTCGTCTCCATATCGCCGACCCAAACCGGTGCGGCGAACGCAGGCATTGAAAGAAAGAAAAGACCGAGGGCGCTCGACGCGCAATGGATCCGTCGCATGGCGCCCCATGGTCTTCCAGTTTTGCGCGCCGATCGAGCCGAACTTGCGGTGGCGTTGGCGGATGCAGCCACGCTTCACAATTCGAGGTTCGTCGGCAAACGAGGATTCAACCCTCGTTGTCGATGCAGTTAAGGGGCGGCGCCTCGGCGGGCTTGATCTGGCCTCCCCCGAACACCTTGAACTTGCTGGGAAACGTCGGCGCCGTCGGGCTCGTTTTCCAAAGGTCGATTCGATCTTCCGTCTCGGGAACGATGCGCGCGGCCCAAAGGCGCCCCGCTTGGCAGTCGGCCTCCGGACTGCCGATCAAGACGCCGACGAGCTTCCGCGCACCGAGGTAGTACGTATAGACGGGCGACCCGCTCTGCCCGCCCTCTCCGTCGTTGTTCACGTAGAGGACCCCGCTTCGATTGCTGTCTACCGGGTCGAGCCAACGCCCGAGAAAATCCTTGGAGCCCGTCGACCAGAGCGAGCCTTCGGCTTTGCTCCCCGGATATCCGATCGACAGTGACGACATCGTCGAAAGGTTCGACCATGTCTCGTATCCGTAGTCCATGGGCTCCGCATTGGGGGGCGCCGCATTCAAGATCACGACGGCATAGTCCCAGGCCTTGCCGGCGAGGCCACCGGAGGTGACAGTATATTCATGCGGAATCACCGCCGTCTGCACGTATTGCGTACCGTACGGCTTCTTGCAGCTGGACGTCTGCCCGAGCGAAAAGCCGATCGGACCTGCGAAGAAGCCATTGTCGTCGTAAAGGCAATGCGCGGCCGTCAGGACGGCACGATCACCGATCAACGTTCCGGTGCACCCGTTGCTGAGTCGACCTACATGCTTCCACGGCGCGACGCCCAGCGTCGTCCCGTTGTAGCGGGTGCGGTCGTCGCAGCCGATGATCATCGTCTTGTCATCACACTGATTGGCGCAAGATGTGATGTCGTCGATTGCCTCCTCCGTCGACGCCGTGGCCTCCTCCTCGAATGGCGCCGCAGTGTCGTCCGACGCGTCTTCGGGTGACGACTCCTCCGGCTCGACGTTGCATCCGAAGGCGGCGAGAGCGAGAGCGGCGACGATGGCTGATTTGAAGTTCATGATTTCCCCGGTTGGTTCTCGAACAGCGTCCGCCAGCGCCCTAAGCACGGCGCATACCAGGGGCGATGCCCGCAAAAACCGCGCGGTTTGCGCGGCAGCGAGAGACGTCGTCGCGAACTTTGGCGACTGCAATCGCGACTTCTCGTGACCGCGTAACGAGCGCGAGAAGAGTCAGCGACCAAGCGCGAGGGCAATCCCCTTCGCCAGCGCCCGGCTGAAGTTGCGCCGCACGATCGGATCTTCGAAGGCGAGCGCCTCGCGTGGGTCGAGAGCGTTGTGGGTCTCGACGATGACCGTCGGCATCACCGTGCGACGAAGAATGAAGATGCGCTTCTTGTCTTCGTGGCGATCGACGAAGACGCCCGTCTCGCTGGGGATGGGCTCGTAGAGGTCGACGTACTCTTTGCCGAGGTACGGCGCGAAGCTCGCCTCGAGCATGGTCGACGCAATCGAGTCGGCGAGCCGCTTGCGGGCGGTGACCAGCTCGGGCGTACCTTCATCGGAGTAGAGTACGCTGAAGCCGGGCGCCTCCTCGCTGCGACGACAGACAGTCTGGCCGTCCGGCCGCCACTCTTCCGGTTTGCCGCGAATGTCCGAGTGCAAGCTGACGAACGCATCCGCGCCGACCCGGCGCGCTGCCTCGACCCGTTCGGCGTATTGCACCATCTCGGCGTCGGGCCGGCTCAAGACGACCTTGAAGCCGCCGAGCGCCGTGAGGTCCGCTTCGACGTCGTGGGCGAGCGACGAAGTGAAATCCTGCTCGTCGACGCAGAAGCACGAGCTCGCGCCCGGGTTGTTCTTCGCGCCGTGGCCGGCATCGAGGTACACGACGATCGGCTTTTTGCCGGTGACCGCGGGGACGTCGATCTCCTCGGGCCAGAGCTCCGGCCAACCGATTGGGCCGTCGAATACATCCGCCTTCGCCTCGGGCGCCGAAGACGAAGCCTCGTTCGCCATCGCCTGGCGCTGCTCGCCGCGCGCGTTGTTGCACCCCAGCGCGAAACACAGGGCGAGCGCGCACGCTGTACTTTCCCGCGTTCGCCTTTGGCGAACCGAGCCTTGTGGGAGCCGCCCCGGCCGGTCTCGCTTCGCTCGACGTGGCCTGCCCCACAAGGCTCTCGAAACAGACATCACGGCGTCACCAGCATAGCCAACGCCGGCCGGCGGTTCGAAGTTCCCTGGTCAGGTGGGGGGGTGGGAAGAGCCTTCCAACCTCGAGCTCGACCGCTTCGAATGGGGGGATGCGAGCAGTCGCGGTTTCGTCGTAGGTCCCTGCGTCCACCCAGACGCCCTCGTGGAGGGGCTTCGAGGGTTCGCTCCGCCGGATCGACGAGCCAATAGAACGGCACGCCGTGCTCCGCGTAGAGGTGGCGCTTCGTGACACGGTCGTGCGCTTGGTTCGAGGGCGAGAGCACCTCGCAGATCCAATCGGGCCGGACGTCGATGGGCGCCATGTCCCACGGAGCTGGAAGACGTACCCGTCGCCAGCCCGAGAGATCCGGCCAAACAATATCGTGCGGCGTGAACCGGGTGGTGACGCCGAGGAAGATCCACCACCCACCCGGCCCGCTGCGTCCGTCATCATCATCGAATGGGCCGCCAATCAAGCTCGATAGGATGCCCCGCACCCGTGACTGCCGCGGTGACCCACTGGGTACGGTTACGATGGCGCCACGAAGGATCTCGGCCCTGGCATGCTCGGGGAGCGACTGCAGATCCTCGTAGGTCGCGAGTCGCGGCCCCTGGCGCATGAACCCAAAGGTACCACGCGCGTGGACGACGATCTAAAGAGCGCCCCAATGCGCAAGGTCGTGATCCACTCCGCGGGCGGCTACGACAAGCTGAAGGTCGAAGAGCACCCGGATCCCACACCCCGCCCGGGCGAGGTGGTGGTGCGCGTCGCCGCGGCCGGCATCAACTTCGCCGACACGGCCGTTCGAATGGGCCTCTACGACTCGGCGAAGGAGTTCGTGGGCTGGCCGATCACGCCGGGCTTCGAGGTCGCGGGCGACGTCGTCGCGGTCGGCGAAGGCGTGACGAAGGTTCGCCCCGGGCAGCGCGTCATCGCGCTCACCTTGTTCGGCGGGTATTCGTCGCGCGTCGTGGTGCCCGAACATCAAGTGTTCGAATGCCCGGACGCGCTCGACTTCGCACAGGCGGCCGGCGTCGCCGTGATCTATCTGACCGCGTACTACGCGCTGTTCGAGCTCTGCAAGCTGCGACCCGGCGACTCGATCCTCGTGCACTCGGCGGCAGGCGGCGTCGGCAGCGCGGTTCTGCAGATCGCCAAACAAGAAGGGTATCGAGCCGTCGGTGTCGTCGGCTCGAGCAAGAAGATCGAAGCCGCCAAGCGCATGGGCGCGGAGCAGGTGATCGACAAGAGCACCGAAGATCTCTGGGCCCGCGCAAAAGAGCTGGAGCCGAAGGGCTACGACGCGGTGCTCGATGCGAATGGCGTCGAGACGCTGAAGCAGAGCTTCGAGCACACGAAGATGGCGGGGCGCCTCGTCGTCTACGGCTTCGCGACGATGATGCCGAAGAAGGGCACGCCGAATTGGATCAAGCTCGGCTGGGACTTCCTTCGGACACCGCGCTTCAGCCCATTCGATCTGCTGGGTAAGAACAAGAGCGTGATGGCGTTCAACCTGTCGTACCTCTTCGACAAGCGAGAGCTGCTCGACGAGGCGATGGGATACGTCCTCGACGGCGTGAAGGAAGGTCGCTTCGTCGTGCCGGAGGTGACGCGCTTTGCCGTCGACAAGGTGGCCGACGCGCACCGCGCGATCGAGAGCGGCACGACCGTGCGTAAGCTCGTCATCACGTTCGGCGGATGACTAGCGAACAGTAACGCGCGACGCGTCCGTGGTGCGGATCACGACGTCGCTCGACCGAACGCGAGCGGAGACGTCGTGATGTCCGCGTGGCAGGTCGAGCCACGTCTCGAACGGCGCCCCGAGCCGAGCAGCGACGCGTCCGTCGACGAGAATTTCCACCTCCGCGCTCGTCGGTGCGGCCGCGACCCGCGCGGATGCGCGAACCCGCGCGGTCCTCGTTTCGCCCCGCGTATCCAACAAGAACGTCGTCGCGTCGCGCGGCTCGACGAGGCTCACGCTCGCCGCCGGCTTCGATCCGTCGGCGCATCCCGTCACGCGGCTCGCAGAGACGAGACGTGTTCCGTGCGCATCTCGCGCGGTGCCCTGCCGCTCGATCCACGCGTCGAATGCCGGCGGCATCATGGCGACGAGCTCGCCGTGCGGGTCGCACGTCCATCCAGCTCGCGTCGGGCGAGCGCGCCGATGAAGCGCGCAGGTCCCTTTCGGCTCGCCGCGCGGCACGCGCCGCCGAGCAGCGTGGGGACAATCCGGCCCGGGCGACATCCCGGAGAGCGGGCACACCTCGCGTTCCTCGAGCGCATCGTCCGCGGCGAGCGAAACGGGCGAGTCCACGTCGCGCATCGCTCGCTCGATCGCTTCCATGAAGAGCGGGCCTGCAGCCGCGGCACCGGTGAGCTCACGCATCGGCGCACCCGTCGCGTCGCCGATCCACACGACGACGGTACGCTCGCGCGTGTAACCCGCCGTCCACGCGTCGCGGTAGCCCGAGCTCGTACCTGTCTTCACCGCAACCGGAAACGCAAGCCCATAACCACGCGGGACGGCCGGCCCGCCGAGGCGCGCCAGCGGATCCGAGAGCGCGTCTGTGATGGTCGCTGCGGTCTCGTTCGACAGCACCGCGACAGGCTCCGACGCCGCGTCGTCCGAGGTGTAACGAAGCGTGGGCCGACTGCCGCCGCGCGCGAGCGTCGAATACGCCGTCGCGAGCTCGCGCAAGGTCACCTCCGCGCTGCCGAGGGCGATGGTCGCGCCATGCTCCGTTCCCGAGGACGCGACGGACGACAGACCAAACCGCTGCAGCCCGGCCACGATACGCGGCTCCCCCAACGACGCGGCGAGGCGAAGCACCGGGATGTTCAAGCTCGTCGCGAGCGCGTCGCGCGCAGCGACCGGACCGGAGAAGCCTCCGTCGAAGTTGCTCGGCACGTAGGTCTCGTGCGCCGAGACGTAGGCGAGCGGCACGTCGGCGAGCGGCCCCGCTGGAAGCTCGTGGGATTCGGCGGCAAGCGCGTACACGAACGGTTTCAGGGCCGAGCCCGGCTGGCGGCGAGCCGACGCAGTGTCGACGTGGCCCGCGGTGGGCTCGTCGATGTCGGCATTGCCGACGTACGCGAGGACATCTCCCGACACGTTGTCGACCACGATGAGCGCAGCGTGACGAGCGCCGCGCTCGGCGAGCTTTGCAATGTGGTGGCGAGCCGAGACTTGCAGATCGCGTTGCAGCGCGAGATCGATCGTCGTCTTCGTCGGCCCTGATTCACGAAGCCTTCCTTCGCGCGCGAGCATGTCGACGAAATGCGGCGCGTCGAACGGCAGCTGGTGCGCGCGCGGCTTCACCTCCTCCGCGAGCGCGTATCGCAGCTCCTGTGCCGTCATGTCGTCGCGCGCGTGCAGCGCTTCGAGCAACACGCGCTGCCGCACGCGGGCGCGCTCGGGGTGCCGCAAGGGGTCGAGGTACGTCGGCGCGCGGGGCAAGACCGCGAGCAGCGCTGCCTGCGCCCACGACAAGTCGCGCGCACGCACGCCGAAGTAGAAGAGCGCAGCCTGCTCGGGACCGACGACGCCGTGACCGTACGAGAGTCGATCGAAGTACGCCGCGAGGATCGCGTCCTTCGAAAGCTCTTCCTCGAGGTTCGCCGCCTGGGCCATCTCGAAGAGCTTGTCGCCGATGCTGCGGCCGCGAAGGCCGTGCTCGCCCCGGCCGAGCTTCACGAGCTGCTGCGTGATCGTGCTCGCGCCCGAGATGGTTTTGCCGTGTTTCAAAGCCTGCGAGGACGCTCGAAGGAGCGCGAGGACGTCGACGCCTTGGTGCTCGTAGAAGCGCTGGTCCTCCGCAACGATCGTCGCCTGGACGATGCGCTCGCCGAGCTCGTCGACAGGGACGGGCCGGCCGCGCGTCCACTCGTCCGACGGCAAGTGCCGCAGCAGCTCACCATTGCGATCGAGGACGCGCCGCGAGTCCTCGTGACGCGCCGCAATGACCGGCACGCCGGCGAGGCTTCGCACCGAGCGCCATGCCAGGAACGTCCCCGCGACGACGGCGAGGAGAACCAGCGCCGCACGGCGGATGCGAGGCGGAACGTTCCGCCTGCGCCGCTTCACTGGACCACGACCTCCGTCCCGGCGCCGCGCCCGTCACCATCGGGGACGTACATCCACTCGGCGAACGTTGGACGTGCAATGAATCGCCCCTTCGTGGTCGCGCGAGCGAGGTAGCTCGTCACCACGGTGTCGCCGTCCATCTCGTCGACGTAGACCTGCACCCGATCGTCACGAAGGTCGACGTGGTCGGGCGACGAGAGCGCCGTGCCGACGAGCTTCTGAATCGCCACGTTGGGCTGATCGTCGGAAGGCTCGAATGCCATCAGCCGTGGATCGACCGGCTCGAAGCCCGCAGGGATCGGATCCGTGAGCGCGAGGTACTGGCGCTGCTCTTGCGGAAGCTCGATAGGCGCGTGAATCGCCAAAACGACGCGAACCAGCGTGCCGATCGGGATCGCGCCGGGGTCGAGCGGATTGCCGGCCTCGTCGAGGTAGAGCCGGTGAACCGACGGGCCGCGTTTCGCGACCGATGCCTTTGCAGGAGCAGAGCGCGACACCCAGCTGGCGCGCATCACGAAGCCGAGCGAGACGTCCGCGGGACCACGCAGCTCGAGACGGGCGGTCTTTCCGGCGAGCTTTCCGACCGGCACCTTGAAGGTGGCCGTCTCGTCGGCGCTCGCGTCGCGCTCGAGGGCAACGCCGTCGAGCGTCACCGTGACGTCGGCAAGCTCTTCGGCCGGCCGATCGAGATGCTCGGTGAGGGCCAGGAGCGCAAACGCAGTATCGACGGTGGTGGAGCGCTCGATCGCGAGAAGCGAGCGCAAAACGTCCGGCAAATACCTCGAGTCGGGTCGCACACGTGACAGCGCCATCGCCTCGCGCGCCTGCGTGATGGTGGGCGAGGCGAAGGGATCATAGGCGTCCGACCCGCTCGCGAGCGGCGATGCCTCGAGCGATTGCTCGATCCGATCCGCCAGGACTTCCGCCCGATCCGTCTGGCGTCGCGCGGTGACGAGCGTCGCGAGCGCCGCGACTTGATCGCGCGTGAGCTCGGCGCGGCGCTCGTAGAGGCCTTCGATGATTCCTGCGGGGACCTCGGCGCCGAAGAGGTCCAGCGCTTCGGCCCACATGACTCGATCGGCATCGGTCGCTGCGTCGACGAGCTGCTTGTTGGCGTAGGTCTCGAGGCCCAGGGCGAGCTGTTTCGGGACGGCGATGCCGGCTCGACGCGCGTATCCGAGGCCCCGCATCGCGTAAGCGGTGCCGAAAGGATGGGGATCACTGTCGCCCGGCCAATAGCCCAGGCCTCCCTCCGACGTCTGCATGCTGGCGAGTCGTGCGATGCCCGCGGCGATCTTCTTGTCGAGGTCCGCCGGATCGTAGCTGTCGACGCCGAGCTTCGGCAGCGCGCCGCGCGCGACGAGGAGCGGCATCGTGCTCGACGTCGTCTGCTCCACACATCCGTGCGGATAGTCGAGGAGCGAGCTGAGCACGGGTCCGAGCTCCGGAAAACCGGCGCCGATGCGAACCTCGAGCGCATCCTCGGGCGCGGCGAAGACACCTTCGGGGATCTTCACGTCGACCGAGCGAGCCCCTTTGAACGCGGCAGCGAGCGCGGGCCGCTCTACGACACCTTTCGGCCAGACCGGAATCGGTTTCTGCACCGCATCGAGCACAGCGCCGCCACCCGCCTCGGTCACCGACCAAGCGACCGCAAAGTCGCCCGCAGACTTCGCTTCACGCTGGAGGCGCACGACCTCGGTCTTGCCGGCCGCGACGACGAGCTGCGTGACGTCGGTGCCCTCCCGAACATCCAACGTCAGCGCTGATTTGGTGCGATTGGCGACGCGAGCCGCGATCTCGAATTGGTCGCCTTCAACCACGAAACGAGGTTGGAGCGGCTCGACGAGAACAGGACGCTCCACCTGCAGCGAGGCGCGCGCGGTGCCCGACGAGCCCGACGCATCGAGCGCAATCGCCGTCACGCGGTAGCGCGCGAGGTCGTCGCCGAGCGGGACCTTCAGCTTCACCTTGCCGTTCGCGTCCGACAGCAAGCCTGCCGCGAAGAATGCCGTCTCGCGGAAGTCTTTTCGCGGCTCGACGCCTTCACCTCCTCCATCGCCGGCGATGTGACTGCGGCCGGCCCGCGGATCGTAGAGGCGCCTCGAGTCGAAGGTGTCGAAGTCGACGGATGTCGTTCGAGCGAACGCGTCCTGCGGGCTCGGATACGCATGATTCGTGAGGCGCAGGACGGCTTCGTCGACGACGACCACCACGACCTCGGCGCCGGTCGCGGCAGCACCGTCGCGAGAGACGGCGACGCTCACCTCGACATCCTCGCGCGGGCGCACCTCCGTCCGATCGAGCGCGACGCTCACGTCGAGCGGAGGCTCGGCTTGGCGAACCTTGAACGAAACCTGTCCCTGTAGAACCTGCTCGGAGCGCTCGCGCGAAAGCAACGTGACGGTCGCATGGGCATTGGAACCGACGACTCCTTGGAGCGGAACCTCGATCGTCCCTGCACCCTCGAGCTGCGTCGCGAACGCCGTCACGATCGATCCTGCCTCAACGGTGACGAGCGCCGTGCTGCGCACGAACGGGCTCGCCACGAAGATCTTCGCGTTGCTGCCGATATCGTAGGTCGATTGGTCGGCGTACACGTCGACCTCGTCGTGCGAGCCCGGCCGCCGCGGTGCCGGCGCGCCCGGGGCCGGTTTGACGTACGCGTCACCTTCCGCGAACGCGATACCGTCGAGCGTCGCGCGAATCACATAATCGCCCGAGCCCTTCGGCCGCATTGCGCAACCGACCGCGCCCGACGCATCGGACCGAGCGACGCAGGTCGCTTCCACCGATCTCGAGGGCACCCACGTGCGCTCGGAGCCTCCGCTCGTGCGAACCGACGCAGCCAACGTGTAGGAAACACGCGCGAGCTCGAGGCGGACGCGAGCGCCACCGACGGCCGCGCCCGTTTCGTCGACGACGACGATCTGCGGCTCGATCGGCAATCCGTTCACGATCGGATCGCTCGCGATTTTGACGCCCACCGTGCGCCCCGCGCCGCCCACGACGAGCTCGGACCGACCGATCGCCGAATCCCACCCCTCGTCCGTCGACTCCGCGACGAACACGAGCTTCTGCGGCGCGCCGCCCGTCCAACGCGCCGGCACCGCGACGCGAAGCTTTCCTTTTTCATCGAGCGTCGCCTCGCCCTTCATCGCGGCGAGCTCGGTCGACGATCGCGTCGCGAACGAAAAGCCCCTCGCTGGCCATGGGCCGGGGAGCTCGGCCTTTTCCCAAGTCGCTCGCCACGCGACGCGCGCTTTCGCGAGCGCGCCCCCGAACGCCAAACGCCCTTCGAAGTCTGCGCGAACCATCGATCGCTCTTTGCTCAGCGCGACGTCCAGCAACGACCGCGGGCGCTCGTACGCGGCCACCAACACCGTCGTGTGCGCGATGACGGCTTCGCCGTCGTGAAGCTCGACGTCGTAGTCCCCCGTGGGCGCATCGCCTCGAAATCGAACCTGCACCGACGCGCTGCCGAGCGCGGACGTGGTCACGATAGCTCGCTCGTGCACGACCCCGCGCGGATCGACGAGCCGGACGTCGAGTGCCTTGCCGGAAATGGGCCGAAGCGCGTTGCCGTTCGGCTCGCGCAGGCTCGCGGCGACGTACATCGACGATCCAGGTCGGTAAGCGCCGCGATCCGTCATCACGAACGCGCGAACGTCGGTGGGCGCTTCTCCGGCCTCTTCGTCCCGCGCCGTCATCGGGACGATTTCGCGCGCTTTGCCGGCGCTGACGTTCAACACGTCACCCTTCGCGGCGAGCAGCGCGAACCCGTTCACGTCCGTGACCGCCGATGCTTCGCCGATGTCGACACGCGCGCCGCCGACGGGCTCGCCCGAGCTTCGCCGGGTGATCACCACCGCCGCGCGATCGCCCGTTCGATGCGCGTGCGCCCAGATCGCGTCTGGTCCATCGACGAGCACCACCGCAACGGTCGGCTTCTCTACACCGTTATCGTCGGCGTTCGCGATCGGTGCGCCTTCGACGCGGCTTCGGCTGTCGGTCGCGACGACGTAGGGAACGTCCTTCGCGATGAGGTTCGCGATCGGGATGGGCACGTCCATATCGCGATCGCGCGCGGAGGCGACCTTCACCTCGTACGCGACGTCGGGATCGCGGCCGGGCACCTCGTCGCGCGCGCTCGCCGCGAGCGCGCCCCCTACATCCTTGTCACCGAGCTTCCACAGGCGGACTCGAATGGCCGTTACGTTGCGCGCAGCCGCTGGAAGCAATGCGCCGTCGTCGAGATGAATCACACCCGCCGGAATCGTCACGCTCGCGGTCGCCGGCGCCGTACGAAATGCATAGCGAGACGCCGCCAGCGGCCCCGCGAAACGATCCTCGAGACCCGAGACGTCGACGACGTACTTCTTCGAGCGGGCGAACGTGCCGGAGAGCCGTAGCTCTTCCGAATGAAACGACACCTCGAGGTCGTCGACCTTCGGTGTCACACGCACCAGCGACTTTGGTGTGTTGGGCCGTTTCGGCGCGCCCGAAAGCGTGATCGACACGCCGTCCGCAACGCCGACCAATTCATTCGTCGTTTCGTCGACGGCGCAAGTCGCGGCGTCGCCGCTCGGACACGCGAGGCCCTCGACGCGAGCAACGGCCGGAATCGAGACGCTGTCGTGTAGTGTCGTCACCGAATCGGTGACTCGGACTGTGTAATAGGCGTCACGGGGAAGCGGCGCGAGCGGTCGCGCCGTGAGAACGGCCTTCGGATCCACCGGGTTTCCCTCGAACGTGCCCGACGTCGCGTAGCCGACCCAAAGTGGAAGCGAGGCGCCGCTCGGGTCGACGATCTCGACCTTCGGAAGGCTCGCGCCGAGCACCACGGGTTGGTCGAAGAGCACCGAAATCGAAGGCAACGGTCCCGAGCTGCTCCCGCCCGTATCCACGCTTACCGCACGCGGAACACCGGGGTTCGGGACGTAGTCGAGGAGCTTGTCGCCGACCAGCGCTCGCCCCACGAGTGTCAAAGAGCTCGTCGCCATGGTCGCGCCGGTCGCCCCCTCGAGCTTGGAGAACGACACCGCATATTCCGTCTCGGGGACCAGCGGCTTCGAATCGGCGAGCTCGATCGTCTCCGTATCGATGAAGCGCGCCGTCTTTCCCCAGGCCGGCGTCATCTTCACCATTTCGATTCCAATCGATGCCCCGGCCTTCGCGTCGCGAATGGCCTCGCTGAATCGAATGCGCACTCGCTTGCCGCCGGCCAATACGCGACGTTTCTCGTCGAGCTGTGGAGAAACGATCGCAAGCTCTCGCGGCGGTCCGGCCGAAGCAGTGGGTGTGGCCGGCGTGAGGCTCGCTTCTCCTCGAAGCGACAACGTTGCATGTCTCGGCGCCTCTTTTGGAGGAAACACCAGCACGTCGGTCGCGACCGCGCGCTCGATGACGACGGCCGGTATCGGAGACCCACCGGAAGCCGCCGGCGTCGTGCCCATTCCCGGTGAGTCGGCAGGCGCTGCGGCGTCGTCCCGATCGGGCGACAGCAGCAACAGCGCGCTGGCGACCAACACGGCCCCCTTCGCGGCATAGACGAGTTTGGCGCGGCGCTTCATGGCGGGCGGGCGTACGCCCGGCCCGACAGGGCTATTCCGTGACGGGCAATCGCCAGTCGCTGTTACTCAATACCGCCAGCCGAGACCGCCGAGCGCGCCCTGCTCCGCGCCCGGCTGTCCTTCCACGAAGAGATCGAGGTTCTCCGGAAGGATGAATGCGGCGCCGACGGCACCTTGAAAATGGTACTTGTCCGTACCGAAACGGATCTTTCGATCATCCGAGGCTTCGTCGTCGACGAACCAAAAGATCGGGCCGCCAAAGCCGCGCAAGCTCACGTACGGGCTCAACCAACCGAAGAACGTCTTGCCCGCCGTCGCGGAGAAGCGAAAGTCGAGGCCGACGTAATCGCCGCGCTCGTCGCGAAGCTTCGTCGCCGCCGATGCTGCGCCGATCGAAGCAGACAGCACCACGTACGGCAGCGCCCCCTCGTCCTCGAGCACGCGCCACGAAAGTCCCGCGGCGCCGATCCACCCGGGCTCGACAACGTGTGTTCCTTCGGGCGCTTCCAGCGACCCTCGGAACAACGAGCCGGCAGCCAACGTCACGGTGAACTTGCCGACGAACAAATCACTGCCCGCGACCAGCGACCAACGATCGAAGACCGCGTCGTCCTCGCCGTCGAAGAGCAGGTGCGAGCGCGTGAAGCTCGCTGTCAGCGACGCTCGTCCACGCAGCGCAGGCGCGACGACCTCCGCGTTCGCGTCCTCGGCGCCCGTGCACGAGACGATGGCTCCCGTCGCACCGACGGGCGCAGAGACACCTCAGGCGTGGGCTTCGTCGGGGAACACGAGCACGAATACAACGGTGGCGCAGCCGAACGTGAATGCGGTTCGTCGTGCGCGAGCAGAAGCGACCGGCGTGAAAGGGCGGACAAATGCGGTCATGAGGAGATCGATACCCGAGTACGCTCGGCGCTCGCGAGCGGATCCAATTCGAGCTTCTCACGCATGATGCTTTTCTGTAGCTTGCCGCGGTGCCGCGCTTCGAGCGTCGCATTCCTGCTGTCGCGCCTCGTGGAGGGTTGAACCCGTTCACGCGCGAGCAATTGGCGATTCCGGGACGTCCCGCATACGACGAGGCGGTCGACATCTCGCTCGACGGGGTCACGGTCGCCACCGTTCGGTCGAAGCCCGGCAAGAAGCCGAAGACGAAGCGCGAAGTCTTCGCCAACGAAGAAGCGGCGCGCGGCCATTACGCGACTGCCATTCGAAAACTCAGTGCGCGAGGCTACCGAGAGAAACGCGCCGAGCCTGCTCGCGCATCCTCCGCACTCCTCGTCGAGGAGCTCCTCGGAGAGGCGAGCCCGCGGTTCCTCGACGAGCTCGCACTCTTCTCGGGGAAGAAGCTTGCGACCATTGCAGAGCGCTGGTCGAACGACACGCGGCCGGAGGCGCGCCGAATGCTCCTCGACTACGTGAACGCCGGCTGTGATCGACCGGGGCACAAGCTGCTCGTGAAGCGTCTTTTGTCCCTGGCGGAGAAACGGCAAGACGACGAGCTGATGGCGACCTTCGCCGTCGCATTCGACCGGATGGAGAAGCGGTGGCTCGTCGAAAGGGAATCGTGGGATTGGAGCACCCGCGAGATGCAAAAAGAGCGCGCGCTCGTGGGTTCGCCGCTCCTCGTGTCGAACGTGCAGCGCGATGACGCCACCGTCTTCTCGACGCGGACCCGCCACCACCTGTGCCGCCGGGCGTTTCGCTACTTCCGCCAGCTCGCCTATCGCGACGCGACCCGCTACGAGCTCGCGCTCGCCCCTGCGCTCGCCCGGTACACCGATGAAGATCTCGCCGAGCCGTCCCGGTTCCTCGACGCGTGGTCGCTCGTGCACGTTCTGTATTGGGGCTCCGACGTGTTGATTCGTGACCCTCGCGGCATCCGTATCGCTTCGGGCAGCGCCCTCTCGGACCTGACATTTTCGCCATTCAAGGCCGAAATCTGGTCGCGGTCGTTCGACACCGCGCTCGACCTGGCGGAGAGCGCGCAGTCGCGCCCTGTCGCGCGGTTCGCGGTTCACTTGCTCCGCGAGCACCACGCGCCACGGATGAAGCGCCTCTCGTTCGCAATCGCTAAACGTCTCCTCGGTGCGGCCCACGAAGAGACGCGCGCATACATGGTCGAGCAGCTCGACGACGTATCCGACTTGGACAAGGTGCCGGTCACCGAGTGGCTATCCCTCATCGATGGGGGTTCCCTCGAGACGCTGCCGACGATCGTCCGGCTTTTTCGCAAACACGTCGCACCCAAACGTCTATCGCTCGAGGAATGCGTCACATTGGCATTGTCACCGGCGGGTGCCGTCGCCGAGCTCGGCCTCGCCTGGGTGAAGGAGCGCGCCGGCAAAGGCATCGGTTCGCTCGAGCGACAACGCCTGTTGCGGCTGTTGTCCGCGCGCGCCCCGCTCGTTCGCAAGGCCGCGGCGGACTACGTGGCAGAGCTGCTCTCCCAAGCACCCGAGGCGAAACCCGAGGAGGTGCGTGAGCTGCTCGATGCGGGGGATGCGGACGTGCGCGCGAGGGGAATGTCGTTGCTCGACGAGGTCCCGCGGTTCTCGAAGAGCCCTGTCGTTTGGGCCTCCATGGCCGAGTCTCCGCATAACGACGTTCGCGAAAAGCTCGTAGGTGAGCTCTTTGCGCGAGCGACGCAAATACCCCGCCCCGTTCACCCCGACGGGCCGAAGCTGGACGAGGGCGCCCTCGCTAGGCTCTGGTCGACGACACTCTTGTCGATTCACCGCGGCGGGCGCGCCAAACCGAAAGCCTTGTTGGCGATGGCGCAAACGCTCGTCGAGCACCCGGCCCGCGCGGAGGATATCGTTCCGCTTCTTCGTATCGCATTGAGGAGCGTGCGACCGTCGGAGCGTCGCGCTGCACTCGGGGCGGTCACACGCGCGGCGCAAGCGAGCGCAGACGTGCGCGCAGCCCTGTCACGGCACTTGCCTGAGCTCGATCTCGGCTCGATCGACACCGAGGTGGTCGCGTGACGGCGGTCCACCTCAGCTACCTCGCGCGAAGCGAGCTCGTCACCAGCGGCGACGGCGCAACGCTCTCGCTATCGCCCAATCTGGCCCGCGAGCGCGTGAGCTTCGACGGCGAAGTCAAAGACCCTGTCCGCTTCCGCGAGGCGATGAGCGCGCTCCACGAGGTGGTCGTCGGCGATTTGCGACGACCGAAAAAGGACCGCACCGCTTACCTTCGTTGGAAGAAAGAGGAATCGGAGCGGGAGGCGAAGCTCCTTTCGCAATTCGCATCCGAGGCCGAGAAGAAAGAGAGCGCCAAGCTCGGGAAAAAGGCCCCTCCGCCGAATCTCGAACAAGACTTCCGCCGCGCTCACTCGCAATATTGGCGAGCCCGTGTCGATTGGGCGAACGACCTGTCGCGCAACGACCCGCTGTTGTTCCGTCACCTCGTTCCGTGTGATCCGGTCATTACGGTCGCGCCCGACACGGTCTTCTTCGAAGCATTCTCGAAAGACGAGTCGAGCTACGGCTGCCTCTATGTCGACCGCGGCGCCTTCTCGGGCGCGAGCAACGTCGCGCTCGGGACGACCAACGTCGATTACTCGAACGCGCTCTACGATCATCTCCAATCGCTCCGTACGTATCGCTCGACGCGCCTGTTGCTCGATCCGAAGGGCTTCGAGGTGCAGGTCCTCGGTCGCGCCGATCACCGCGAGGAGAAAATCGATCTGCCGGGCACTTGGTTGCGCGGGTTCGGACAGATCTCGGCGGCGACGGCTCTCGGCGGCTCACTGGTGACGCTGCCGGTCGAGCTCGTCTATTCGATGCTCGCCTTCTTGAAACGAAGGCGCGAAAAGACCGGCCCGCGCTCGATACGGTTTCGCCTCGTTCCGGGCAAACCTCCGGAGGTCGTCCTCGACCCGTGGAATGAAGTGCTCGTCTCGCGGGGCCCCGCCTACGAAGGGCCCACGCGGCAAGAGGTCAAAATCTGGGGCCGCCGCCGTCTCCTCACGCTCGCGCGCACACTGCCTCTCGCCGACCGCGTCGAGGTCCTACTCCTCGGCTCTGGGCTGCCCAGCATCTGGGTCGTGCGAATGGGCGACATGCGATTCGTCCTCGCGCTCTCGGGGTGGACGACCAACGATTGGACCGGAAGCCTCGCGCTCGACCTCTTGGCGGGCAATCTGCGTCACGACCTTCGTACGATGCAGCGGATCGAAAAGCACCTCGTCACCGAGCGCTCCGCCACACTCGATGGCCTCGCCCGGGCAACCGACGCCGGCCGGGACCTATTGCTCGGCTCCCTCGTGAAGCTCGCAAAACAAGGGCAGGTCGTCTTCGACTACGCGACGTCGCGATACCGCTATCGATCCATCCTTCCGGTGCCTCTCGCCGAAGCGAGCACCGGCCCGGAGAGCGAAGAAATCCTCGAAGCCGAGCGAATCTTGGCGGAGCGCGCCGTCCAGCTCGAACGGCAAGAGCCGGCGCCGTCGGGGCGACTCCTCATCGTCGGCAAAGCCGCAAAGACGTCTTGCGAAGCCATGCTGGACGCGGACGGGCGCTTCGTCCGCGCTCGTTGCTCGTGCAGCCATTTCCATCGAAATGGCTTGCGCGCCGGGCCCTGCCGTCATCTTTTCGCATTGCGCGTCGCATTCGACCGCCAGTCATCGACCTCGAGCGATCAGCTTTTGCATTGAAGACCATCACCCGAACCCGAAAGGAGACGCCGACCCGATAACCTCGGCTCCGACCTTCCAAGGAGCCTCGCTCCCCCGAGCCCATCATGCTGCGGCGCTCCGCCGCGGTGGCCGTATCTCTGCTTTGCATCCCGACGCCCGATGTTCTGGGGGCCGCCAAGTCCTGCAGTCGCGTTCACGAAGGCAACCACGAGGGTTTGCACGTGACTGCAGGACCGGCTGGCCTTGGTGATCGGACGTCGTCGTCAGTGAGTCGTCGAGGGAGCGAGGTTCCTTGAAAGGCCGGAGGCGAAAGCCGGCGCGAACCAATGGGGTTTTGGGACAAGGTCAAATCCTTCTTCGGCGGCGCTTCACCTCCGGGCGGTGGTGACGGGGGCGACGGAGGCAACGGCGATAGCGACGAAGCTCCGCCGCTGTTCAATGAGCGGGGACTTCCGACCGACGCGTTCACGCAATTCGTCGAGCGTCGCGTCCGCGTTCGGGCCAAGAAGGAACACCTCTTCACCCGACACGACATCGCGCGGATCGTCGTCAAAAAGCTCGAGAGCCCGCCGTCGGCCGCCGAGACGTTCGCGGCAAACGCCGTCCTCAAGCTCAAGAAGGCAGGCCTCTTCGAAGAGCTCGGATACGAGTGCAGCTATTCGTCCACGGTCCGGGGAGAAGTCTTTCACCCCGAAGGCACGGATCCGGATGAATACCCCGGCGCGGGTGGCGGGCCGCCGAGCGGCGTTCGGAGGGTCCAGCCACAACCCGTAGCGCCGGTCGCGCCGGCTGCACCGCCCCCACCCCGTCCGGCGACGCCCGCTGCGGCCGCGCCGGCGCGGGCCCCGACGACACCTTATCGGTCGAACCCCTTCGATGCGGGCCAGTCACTCGGCATGTCGGCGGACGAGCTGCGTCGCCGCGCGATGAAGATCGTGCCGTGGCGCACGCCGTGGATCGGGCGCGTCGACGTCATTCCTCCCGCCTCCGACGAGCGCACGGCGCTGATCGATCGGGGCCTCGTCCTACGCGGCTATTTCACCGAAGAACAGATTGCCGAGTTCCATCGAATCGGCGACCTATGGCTCGAGCACAAGGACGCCGCGTCCTTCGTCGCAGCGCGCGGCAAAGAGCAGGCAAAGCTCGACCTCGAGGCGCTCAAGCAGAAAAAGCTTCAGGAAAAAGCCGAAAAGAAGCGCGCCGCGGCCGAGCGTCGCGAGAGGCTGCGTGAGGCAATCGCGAAGCGGCGCGCCGAAGACATCGTGTTTCTCGGTCGGGGCTTCTCCGGCAAGCTCGCCGATCGACGAAGCGATGTCGAAGCGCTCGAACGAGCCGGGCTGCCGGTGCTCTCGACACCGGCGGACGTTGCGCGCGCGATGGAGCTGTCGATCCCGACGCTTCGTTGGCTCGCATTTCACAGCGACGCTGCGGAGACGATCCACTACCGGCAATTCGAGGTTCCGAAGAAGACGGGCGGCGTCCGCCTCCTTTCTTCACCTTTGCCGAAGCTCGCACAAGCGCAGCAATGGATCCTCGAGAACGTGCTCGCCAAGATTCCCACCGGCGGCGATGCGCACGGCTTCGTGCCCGGCCGCTCGACCGTCTCGAATGCGAAGCCGCACGTAGGCCGTGACGTCGTCGTCAACGTCGACCTACGCGACTTCTTCCCATCGATTCACTTTCCTCGCGTCCGCGGCCTCTTCGAATCGCTCGGCTATTCGCCGGCGGTCGCCAGCATCCTCGCGCTGTTGACGACCGAGGCTCCGCGCCGGCGGGTCGTCTATGCGCAAAAGCCCTATTGGGTAGCCGCCGGACCGCGCGGTCTTCCGCAAGGCGCGTGTACCAGCCCCGCCGTCTCGAACCTCGTCGCGCGCAAGCTCGATACGCGTCTGGCGGCGATGAGCGCGAAACACGGCGCTCGGTATACGCGTTACGCCGACGACCTGACGTTGTCGCTCGAGCCGGGGCGACGGGACCAGATTGGAATGCTCCTCGCCCGTATTCGCCATATCGCGGAGGACGAAGGCTTCACGGTGCACCCCGACAAGGTCTTCGTGCAACGCGCCGGGGGGCGGCAATTGGTGACCGGCATCGTCGTCAATCGCGGTCTCTCCGTCCCCCGTGAAGAGCTTCGTCGACTGCGCGCCGTGCTTCACGCAGCGAAGAAGACCGGCCTCGAGGCGCAGAACCGCGACGGGCTGCCGGACTTCCGCGCTCACCTGCGCGGAAAAATCGGCTACGTCATGATGGTCGATCGCGAAAAGGGCTCGCAGCTGTTGCGCGCTCTCGAAGCCACGCCCCCCTGAAGCGGGCATCCGTTCACGCCGGGCGACGCTTCTTCTCTTCTTCGGCTTGAATGGGCGTCGTACGCCGGAGCCCGGGCCGCTCGGAGACGGGCGCGGACCATTTGGGCTCGACTTCCCATTTCGGGTCGTCTCGCTCGAGCCACGATGGCGGAAGCTCCATACCTTCGCGATCGCTGAAGGGCGCCGGCTCGTCGAGGAGGCCCTGCGTCTGGAAGAACGACTCGTCCGGCATCCCGTCGTCGAGGTCCTCGGCCGGATCGGCGGCGACGAGCTCGTCGTCGGCATCGGGGGAGCGGCGCGCGCGCTCGCGGAGCAGCGCCTCGGCGAGGTCGTACGCGCGCGACGCGATGACATCCGGACGCTCGACGCGCGAGGCGAGCGCGGCAGCGACGTGCGCAGCAAAGAGGTCCTTCAGGTCCATGGCCCGGGTAGTGTACCGGCATAAAGCGAAAGAGCCCAAATTGTGCCCCGGGGGTCTGACGCAGACGCTACGGTGCGCGCGTGTCGAGTGACCTCACCCATCGATTGCCCGCCGGGTTCTCGTTCTCCGCGATTCATTCGGGGATCAAAGCCCGCAGGCGCGATCTCGGGCTCATCGTGTCGGACGGACCTTGCGCCGGCGCGGGTTGCTTCACGAAGTCGAAGGCGAAAGCGGCGCCCGTCCGCTGGTGCGAGTCGCTCCTGCCCACGGCCGAGGCCCGCGCCGTCATCGTCGCCAGCGGCAATGCCAATGCGATGAGCGGGCCGGAGGGGGCCGCGTGCAACGGCCGAATGGCAGGCGCAGTCGCGCGGATCCTCGACGTGCCGCCCGCCGCGGTGCTCACTGCATGCACGGGCGTCATCGGCGTGCCCTTTCCGATCGAGCGCGTCGAGGCGGGCATCGACGACCTCATCGGCGGATTGGGGGAGGACCCGGCGCCGTTCGCCGACGCCATTCTGACGACCGATACGTGCCAGAAGATGGCCTCGGCCGAGATTTACGTCGGTGGGACGCGCGTACGCATCTTCGGCGTCGGCAAGGGCTCCGGAATGGTGCACCCCAACATGGCGACCGTGCTCGCGTTCATCCTCACGGACGCGGACATCGCCGCGGATGCGCTCCAGGAGGCACTGCGCGAAGCAGTGGCGCAGTCGTTCAACGCGGTGAGCGTCGACGGCGACACCTCGACGAACGACACGGCGATCGCGCTCGCGAACGGCTTCGCCGAAAACACGCTCATCAACTCGCTCGATACCGATGCGGGCCGCGCATTCCAGACGGCGCTCGCCTCGGTATGCAAAGAGCTCGCGCGTGCGGTGGCCCGCGATGGCGAAGGCGCGCGACGGCTCGTCACGGTCGCGCTCGAGCGTGCGACCGACGACACATCGGCCGCCTCCCTCGCGCGGGCGGTCGTCGCCTCGAACCTCGTGAAGGCGGCGCTCTTCGGCGCGGATCCGGGTTATGGGCGCATCCTCGCGGCGCTCGGCGCGCGAGCAGCCGACGCGGGGCACGACTTCGATCCGAAACGCGTCAGCGTCGCGCTTCAAGGTGTACAGGTCTTTCACAAAGGCGCGCCCGCGTCCTTCGACTCGGATGCGCTGCGTGCATTGTTGCGGCAGCGCGATGTCGACGTGCGCATCGACCTCGGGCTCGGCACGGCGCGAGCGGACGCGTGGGGATGCGATCTTTCCTACGATTACGTTCGCATCAACGCCGACTACGCGGCAGTCCTCGTCGATCCCGACGGGCCGGTGCGCCGCGATCAGCGGCTCGACACGAAGACGCCCGAGCTCAAGACTGAAATCCTCGTCTCGGCGCTTCGCTACATCGAGCGTTTCGCGGGGACGCGAGCGGTGATTCGGTTTGGAACGTCCACGCTTTCGCGGCGTGATCTGGCTCTCTCGTTTGCCGAGGACATCCATCTCCTCTCGGCGGTCGGCCTCAAGCCGATCTTGGTACAGGAAGGCGCGAGCGAGATCGTCGTCTCCGCGCTCGCGCGCACCGGCATTCGGGCGGTGGGCCTCTCGGGCGCGGACGGCAATCTCCTCGCGTGGCCTCGCGCGCAGGACGCCTCGGAGACGGCGGCGATCGACGTCGACCCCGACGTCATCGAGACGCTGCTCCAAAAAGGCTACGTGCCCGTCGTCGTTCCGGCGCTGACCGAAGAGGCAAAGCTCGTCGTCGGCGCAACAGCGCCGCTCGACGTCGATCGCGTCGCGGCAAAAATCGCGCAGGTGTGTGGCGCGCGAAAGCTCCTGCTTTTGGGAGACGCCGCGGGCCTGCTCTCCGAAGGCATGCTCCTTTCCGAGCTGTCGGCGGAAGAGCTCGCCGAGCGCGTGCGCGCTGGCACCATCGAAGAGGGAATGCGCACCCGCGCGCGCGCGGCCGTCTCGGCGCTCGAAGCAGGTATCGACAGCGTGCATTTCCTCGACGAGCGTTTGCCGCACGTCATCGTCGCCGAGCTGTTCACCGATACCGGCGTCGGAACAATGGTGCGTTGAGGTCTGGTTGGGAGGCAGTGAACGGTGACCGGCTCCGGTGGGGGTCGTCAGTCGCCGAACGGGGCGGAGTGGGGCCCAGCCCCTTCGGGGCTCCCCACTCCGCTCGCGGACCGCAATGCCTTGGCGGCGACTTCCTCCCTGCCCACCTACGCCGGTCACCGTTCACTGCCCAGCCGCGCGGGACGCAACCTTATCGACGCGCGAGCTCCGTCGCGGCCTTGAACACATCCGCGAAGCGCCCGGCAATGACCCTTCGGTCGAAGCGTTCGACGCCGACGGCTCCGGCTCGCTTCGGGAATGTGCCTGCTTTGAATTGTCTCAGTGAGCGCTCGAGCTCATTGGCAATAGCCTCCTCGTCGCGCGGCGCAATGACCTGCCCGAGCTTCGTTTGACGAACGAGGCTCGTGAGCGCGCCCTCGGGCGCTAGGGTGAGGCAGGGCCGATCGAGATAGAGCAGCTCGAAGATCTTGGCGGGATAGATGCGCTCGGCGCCCGGCATTTCGTCGAGCAGGCACAACACCATGTGGCTCGAAGCGAGCGCGGGGACGACGGCGTCTTTGGGCACGAAGCCGAGGCGTCGAACGCCGAGACGCTCGGTTCCCTCGAAATGGGGAAGCTCGGTGTCGACGATGCGCCCGATGAAGTCCACCTGGAGAAGCTTTGCGAGCTCGGGCTCGCGAGCGTGCAGGCGGCGAACCGCGCCGAGCAGCCCGCGCGGGCTGTTTTGCACGAGGACCGAGCCCGCATACGTAATGCGGAACTTGTCAGTTTGAGGTTCGGGCAGGGTCGTCGGGAAGTCGTCGGTGTCGAAGCCGTTTTCGATGGTGACGACGCGCCCGGGATCCAAAAATGGAAAGTGCGATAGAAGGTTTTCGCGGAACGCGTCGGTCGCCGTCGTGACCATGTGCGCCGACCGGAGCATTGCGTGTTCGAGTGGGCCACCGAGGATCTTGCCGAGTGATCCCATCATCTCGAAATGGGAGCGAATGGTGATCCACTCGTCACGGTAGTCGAGCACCACGGCGCTCTTTCCGAGCGCACGGACGGTGGGCGCACCCATGAAGATCGAAAATGGGGGCGCGGTCATGAAGACGACGTCGTCGGCTTGGCTCGAGCGAAGCCGTTTCACGAGCGCGCGTTGCGCGTGCGGTTGCCAGAGCAACTGCGGATCAGGGACCAGCAAGTGCCGAGCGACGGCGGTCGCTTTGCCCATCACGCGCTTCTTGATCGACGCCCCGTTCGAGGCGGGCTGCGCCCCCAAGGCTTTCGTCGTCGATTGCCACGCAGCCTGTTTGGTCGCGTAGCTCGGCTCGAAGGTTCGCGCGCGCAGCACCTCGATGCCCGGCGGGACGTCTTTCAACATCGAATCGTCCTGCACCGGGACGCTCGGGTTCTCGACCGTGAGCACCGACGGCGTCACGCCGTGTGACGGCAGGTACTTCGCGAGCTTGAGGACGCGTCCGACGCCGACACCCCCGGAGGGCGGCCACATATACGTAACGAGAAGGGCAGTGGACATGCCGGGGCGCAACGTAGCACCGACCTTCGCATGCTCGTGCGGGGCGTTTTGGTTCCGACAGTTGGAGGAAGTAGGAAGCCGCCGACGCGCGGGCAGTGAACGGTGACGGGCGTAGGTGGGCAGGAAGGAGGTCGCCGCCAAGGCATTGCGGTCCGCGAGCGGAGTGGGGAGCCCCGAAGGGGCTGGGCCCCACTCCGCCCCGCTCGGCGACTGACGACCCCCACCGGAGCCGGTCACCGTTCACTGCCCGTCCCTAGAAAAAAAATCGCGACATCCCCGATCTCGCCTCGTCGTCAGGGCATGCGGGCAGAAGCGCCCGCCCGAAAGGACGACGTGCAGCGATGAAGAGTCTGAAGTTTGCGGTGCTCGGGGCGACGGTCGCGGCGATGGCGGCGGTGTTTCTCGATTGGATCAGTGTATCGGGTGATCTGCCGTCCGCGCTCGAGGGGACGTTGCCGCGCTCCGGGATGGACAATGGTGGGCCGGTTTATCTCTTCTTGCTGTCGTTTCCGCTGATCGGCGCGGGCGTCGGGGCATTGAAGCGATACGGCCGCGGGCTCGCGGGGCTTTCGTTCGTCGGCGCGCTGCTCACCGTGTTCATGGGCCTCGTGAAGTACGCCGATATCGACGAGGCCGCGCGCGAAGCGGGGAAGATCGGCGCGAATTTGGGCGTCGCGACGGGGTATTGGCTCTTCTTCCTCGGCGCGTGCGCCGCGTGCATTGCGAGCCTCATCGCGTTGATCAAGCCGGAGAAGAAACCAGAAGCGTCGGCTCTGCCGGCGCCGGGTGCGCTCCGCGCGTGAGAGACGGAGGCTACGCGCGCTCGATGGTCGGGCCGAGCACGCGCTCGACCGTGACGTGCACGCGGCTCTCGACGAAGCGCATCAGGCTGTCGAGATCGCTCGGCGCGAGCGCGAGCTCGCGCATGAGCAGGGCGCGTGTCCGGGTGAGGAGCTCCTCGCGCGCCCGCACGATGCGTCGAGCCGCAGTCGCTCGGTGCACGCCTTGAATGCGGGCGAGCTGGTCGATGCCGAGACCGTGCGCGAAGTGTTGGCGCAGGATGTTTCGGTCCTCGACGTCGAGCGACGCAGCAGCCCGCTCGAACGCGCGCCGAAATGCGTCGGCGTAGTGGGCTTTCATCACGTCGACCTCGGGGTCGGCGCCGGGTGCGGGGTGGTCGAAGGCCTGCCCGCGATCGGGGTCGGACGCGAGCTCTTCGCGCCGCTTCTTGGTCATGTCGAGGAGCGTCCTCGTGAGCGTCACCCGCAACCAGTGACGCAGGTCTCCCTGCCCGGAGAACTCTCCGATTTTTGGCGGATCCTTCACGAAGAGCTTCTCGCGCGCGACCTGGATGAAGTCGTCTCGATCGACGTTTTTGGCGCGAACGCGCTGGAGCACGATGTCGAATTCGTTTCCGAAGACCACGTCGAACCGCGCGAGCGCCTCTCGATCACGCGCGGCACACGCCATCGCGAGCCAGAGATCCGCCGCGCGGAGCGAGAGCAACGCCGCCGGATCGACTCCGCCTCCAGCGCTCGCGCCATCGATCACGCGACGAACGAACGACTCTTCGTCGCAGCGCACCACGGGATGAGCGGCGCGGGCGCCCTCGACGAGCGACGCAATCAGCTCTTGTACCGAAGGATCCACCGTCGCTCCCATCGTCGTCTTCGCGCCCCGCGCCGGCCGATTCGTCCGCCGGAGCACGCCGATGATATGCAAAACGGCCGCGGGTTGTCCCTACGCGCGGCCCCCACGTGACGAGACACCACTGCCATGTCCTGCCCCGACGACAACGAGATCTCCGCCTATGTGAAGGGCGAGCTCGATCCGTCGAGGCGTCGCGCGACCGAAGAGCACCTCGATCGCTGCCGATCTTGCACCTCGCTCGTCGCCGAGCTCGCGCGGGTCATGACGCCGCCGCCGATGTCGTTCGGGGGCGCCGGCGGGGGTGCCCACACAGCTGCAACCGCTGACGAGCCGCACCCGATCCCCGATCCATTTCGAGGCCACGGCCCCGCTCCCATCGAGCACATCGGGCGCTTCGTCATCGAAGGCGTCGTCGGCTCGGGAGGCTGGGGAACGGTCTATCGCGCACACGATCCACATCTAGGGCGCACCGTCGCATTGAAGGTCGTGCGCGCCGATCTGCGCTCGCATCCATTCGAGGTGACGAAACGCTCCGACCGATTGCTCCAAGAGGCGCGCGCCATGGCGCAGCTCGCGCACCCGAACGTCGTACCGGTCTTCGAGGCCGGGTCCGTCGACGACTCGGTCTACATCGCAATGGAGCTCGTTCGGGACGGCACATTGCGCGATTGGCTCAGGCAAGACCGCGCGCCGCGAGAAGTCCTCCGCATGTATCGCGAAGTCGGCGAAGGTCTCGCTGCGGCGCACGCGTTCGGCCTCGTTCACCGCGACTTCAAACCGGAGAACGTGGTCGTCGGTGACGGCCGTCCTCGCATTACCGACTTCGGACTCGCGGTCGCGCACGGAGCCCAGACGATGCGCGAGATCGTCGGGACACCCGCATACGCCGCCCCGGAGCAGATCTTCGGTCGGGCCGTCGATGCGCGCGCGGACCAATTCGCATTTGCATCGGCCCTCTACGAGGCGCTGTATCGCAGACCGGCCTTCGTTCGCGGCCCCATCGACCGAATGCGGTGGGTCTATGCGACAGGCCGCGCCGAGCCTCCACCCCTCGTCGGGGGCGTCTCGCCCGCCATCGGGCCGGTACTTCTTCGCGCGCTCTCCGTTTTGCCGGAACATCGATACCCGACCATGGACGCGTTGCTCGCCGCGTTGGATCACGCCGACACCGCCAACGACATCATCCACGTACGAGCCAATGCGATCCTTCAATTCGTCGCACCGCTCGGCCATATCGGTTTCATTGCCTGGTTCGCGACGCGCCCGGACCCGCCCCGCCCCGCTCCGGCCACGTCCTCGGGCGGCTCCGATCTAGGACCGCTCGACATCGCGTTGGGAGGCATCGTCATCCTGAGCATTCTCATGATGACCGTCTGGATGGTCGTCGGCGTCGTGTGGGCGCCCCTCAATGGTTGGGCGCTGCTTCGCCGCCATCGCCTCGGGCGCGTCTCGACCATGGTGTACGCGGCGCTGTCGATCTTCAGCTGTTGTGGGATCCCGTACGCGGCCTACGTCCTTTGGTCGCTCACGAGGCCGGGCGTCAAAGCGCTCTTCGAAGACAAGCGCCAGCGCTGATCTCTTTGTTTCTCTCCAACTCCTCAACGTCGCGCCTGAAGGTCGCGGCTCTTTTCGGACGTGCTGACACGCGCGAGATCCATGCTGCCGGTGCCACACCCAAAAGCCTTCCACGGCCCGGTCAATCGGCCCGCACTCTGGTCGGCGACCATGAACCCGCCGAGCGTGCACCATTCGTAGAAGAGACCGAGATTATCGTCCATGACCTCGACGTCTGCATAGAGCAGCGTCGTCCCCTCGATTCGACCTTCGAATCGAAGGGTGCCCCAATATTGGCGGTCGACGGATTGGATATGCCGTACACCGCTCACGCGGTCGCCGTATTGCTCGAGCTCGAGCGAGACGTCGTATACCTCGTAAGGCCCGCCGGGTTGGCGCATGACACCATTCCAAGTTCCCGTGAGCTCGGCGCCGAGCGACAGGGGCTCGAGCTCGACCCGCGCGGCTTTTCCGGATGAAGCTCGTTTCACGAAGTGGGTCGCGCGGTCGCACCGGCCCTCGAGGTCGGTGAGGACGACCTCGGGCTCATCGAGCTCGTAACGGTCTTTCGTTTTCTCATAGCGGCCCGGCGCGGTGCACTCCTCGAGCACCTCGACGCGACAACCGAGCGCGCTCACGACCGCCGTCTCACGGCGATCGAGCTTTTCGACGAGCAAGGAGTGACCGAACGCCGTCCAGCTGGATCCGAGCGTATCGCCGAGGGCATCGGCGGTGCATTGACTCGTCGGATCCTCGGGCCGCCACGTGGTTGTCGGCATGGTGCCGCGCATCGGGACACACGCGACCGCCGTCGATGCTGCAGCGGCCACGATAACCAAACTCAAATGCTGGAGGTTCCGACGCATCGCTCGCGCTCCGGTATGAGGTCCAGAGATGAGCTAAGCGCAGGGTGGAACTTTGGCACCTTAACGGAATTTATTTGGGGCCTCGTGTTGGAGGCATTTCAGGCTGGAAAATGGCGCCATATTGCGCGACCATTGCGACATGACGGTCGTCCGATTCTTCTTCCTCGGGGCCTTCGTGCTGGGTGTCGTCGCCTGCGGCGACGACGAGCAAGCGTCGGGTGGCGCCGGCGCGGGCGGCGCGAACGGTGGCGAAAACCCAGGCGGCGGCTCTTCCGATGGAGGGTCGAGCGACGGCGGCGCCGCCTCCGGCGGAAACGACACGAATGGCGGCAACGGGAACGGTGGCGGCGGCCTCGGCGGCGGCCTTCCCGGGGGCCCGTCGTCGGAGCGGACCACGGTGCGCCCGATCGGAACGGTCGACGGCGCCCCGCTCGGGTACGTCGAATACCTGCCTCCCGGCTATGGTGACGGCGCGCTTCGCCCGCTGCTCCTTTTTCACCACGGAATCGGCGAGAGCGGCAATGGCTCGGAGGCGGAGCTCCCCGCCGTGATGAACACGGGATTGCCCGCTCTCCTCAAGAACGACCAATGGGCCGAAGAGCAGCCGTTCATCATTCTATCGTCGCAGCACGATGCTCCGCCGTTCACGAGCTGCCATTCGGTCGAAGAGATCGAGAGCTTCATCACGTTCGCAATGGCGAACTACGACGTCGATCCGAAGCGCGTGTACATTACCGGCCTCAGCTGCGGCGCCATCGGCTCGTGGAACTACCTGGGTGCCCATACCAATGAGGTCGTGGCGGCCGCCGTCCTCATCGCCGGAGATGGCAACGGCGCGTTCAACCAGGCGGGTTGCGAGCTCGGTCTCGTGCCGATTTGGGCCTTCCACGGCAGCGCCGACACGACCGTGAACCCCAATGGCAGCACACAACCGATCAAGGCTCTCACCGGCTGCACCGATCCCGAAGCCGTCGAGGCGAAGGTGACGATCTATCCGGATGTCGGGCACAACTCCTGGGACATGACCTACAACGGGTCAGCCGGTCACGACATCTACAGCTGGATGCTGGGCTACCAGCACCCGTAGACTACCAAGCAATGCGCTGGGTGCCGCGGACGTGGCGAATGAAGCCCACGGCCGCGGCGGCATTCATCACGACGAAGGTGCGCGCGACACCGGCGAGCTTCCCTGCGCGAGGGCCCGCTACCGCGGCCGCATAAAAGACGGCCTGGCCCAACGCGAGCGCGCGGACCGCATTGACGGTCACGCTGGACGCGCCTTTCGGCGGATTCATCGAATACGCGACCGAGCTCGCGGCGAGGGCACCGAGGACCCACGGCCCCGCGAGGCGCAAACCTTTGTGCGATACCGTCTCGAGCCACGACGGGTTCAGCCCGGGGACGAGGAGCTTCGGCATTCGCTGGAAGAGCTGAAAGTTGCCTGCGAGGGTACGCGCTTTTCGCCCGAACTCCCGGTCGTCGTCCGCTGCGGTATCGAATGCTTGTGCTTCGGGCTCGAACAGCACCTTCTTCCCCTGCAGACGCAATCGCATCGGAATCCACACGTCGTCGAGGATCGTGTCTTCCGGGATGTCGTCGAGGTCTTCGGCGCGGAGTACGTAGATGGCGCCGGTGACGCCGGGCACGCTGCGAAACCTCGCCTCGTGCTCGCGTATCCATCGCTCGTACTTCCAATAGACACCTGCACCGGCATCGCCCGAGAGGACGAGCGCCCCCGACACACAACCGACGGTCGGATCGGCGAGGTGGCGAACGAGCGCGCGCAAGGCGCCGGTGTTGAAGGGCTGGCGCACGTCGCACATGAGAAGGACCTCACCCTTGGCCTTCTTGCGCATCGTATTGAGCGCGCGCGGTTTACCCGCCCGCTCGTCGCTCAGGATTGGAACGATCCGGGGGTCGAGGCGGGCGCGCCGCTCGAGGATCGCGTTCGTCCCGTCGGTCGAGCCGTCGGAGTAGACGAGGATCTCGAGCTTCTCTCGCGGGTAGTCGAGCGCTTGCAGACTATCGAGCTTCGCGTCGAGGTACGCCTCGGCGTTGTGCGCAGGCAAAAGCACGCTGACCGACGGCACGAAGCTCGGGTCCGGCTTCAGCTCCAGCGGGCGCAACTTGGCGAGGACCCCGATGAGGGCCGGATAACCCACGTACGTGTAGCCGAGCAGCCCGAGTGCCGAGACGATGGCGCGCGCAGACATATGGAGGGGCTACTCTACCATCGCGCGCCCGCTCCCGCGCGCGTCGCCGAGGACGGCAAACGCCCAGCCGCCGAGCCGATCGTGCGCGGCGCCGTTCGACGCGAGGAGCACCTCGTAGTCGTCGAGCGAGCCCGGGAGCAGCGGGACGTCGGCGGGGACGTCGCTGAAATTGACGACGAACAGGCGTCTTCCATGAGCCGACCACCGCTCGGCGACGAGCACGGTGCCGTCGCTGCGCACGCCGAGCTGATCGCGGCCGCTCGACGACAGCACCAGATCCAGCCTTCGTAGTCGCAAGAGGCGGGTATGCAGATCGAGCAGCGCCGCGTGTTCGGGGGAGGCGCGCTCCGCCCAATCGAGCTTGGAGGCGGCGAAGCGCTGCATACCGTCGGGCTCGCGATGACTGAAGTACAAGAACGGTGTGGTCGCGCCCCACTCCTGTCCCATGAACAAGAGCGGCGTCATCGGCAAGAAGAGGAGCAGCGCAGACGCCGCGGCGAATGCAGCCGGCGGCGCGAGCGCAGTGAGACGGAGCCCGTCTTCACGATTGCCGATCTGATCGTGATTCTGAATCGCATAGATGAACGAGGACGCATCCAATGCATCGGCGCGGCCACCGCGGTGCTCTCCAGTCGGCGCGTACAGTTGCCCTTCGTACAACCATCCGCCGCGAATGCAGTCGGCGATGCCGAGGGCGCCTGGACGGTAGGCCTCGTAGTAGCCGTCGTGCTCCCGCGTCAGCGTCACGTGGATCTGGTGATGAAAATCGTCGGCCCACACACCGTTCATTCCGGTCGATGTGACCAGCGAAGGGTCGTTGCGCTCGTCCTCCGCCATCAGCAGCTTCTTCGGCTCGACGAGAAGCAGCTCGTCCGACAACTCGCGAAGAATGTTCGAGGACCTCGACTCCGAAAATGCGTGCGTCGCATCCAATCGAAGACCGTCCGCCCGCATTTCGGTAAGCCAATAGCGCGCGCTATCCAGCACGTAGTGTCGTGCGGGCGCGTGTCGAAAGTCCATCGCTTCGCCCCAAGGCGTTTGTCGGTCGGATCGGAAATACTCGTCGCTGAACGCCCGGAGGTAGTTCCCCGCGGGACCGAAGTGGCTGTAGACCACATCGAGAAAGACAGAGAGCCCGAGCCCGTGGGCTTCGTCGATGAAGTGGCGAAGCTCGTCCGGCGACCCGTACGCGGCGTGGGTGGAGAAGTGCGCGACGCCGTCGTAGCCCCAGCCGTATTCGCCCTCGAATGCCGAAATCGGCATCAGCTCGACGGCGGTGACTCCCATATGGGCGAGGTCGGCGAGCCGGCGTTCCGCCGCGCCGAACGTCCCCTCTTGGGTGAAGGTGCCGACGTGAAGCTCGTAGATCACGTGGCTCGAGAGCGGCCGATAGACACCGAGCCCGTGTCGCCATGCATACCTCGACGCGTAGACCATCGCCGGCCCGTGAACCCCGAAAGGCAGATAGAGCGCGTACGGGTCCGGATAGACGTCGTCGTCGAGCGCAATCTTGTAGAGCGTCTCGTGCCCCTCGCCCGGCACGATCGCCTGATAAACTCCGGCGCCGAGCGAATCCATCGCGACGATGCGCTCACCTCCTTGCGGCTCGTCGAGGACGATGGAGCATCGCTTCGCCCGCGGAGCGTAAGCCCGAAAGCGCGCGGCTCCTTCGATGACGTCTGCGCCGAAACGCGGAGCAAACCCTCGTTCGAATCGCGCGCCGACCACACGACCCGCGCGATCCCGTCGAAGCGGCGAAGCGAGACTTTCTCCCAAACGATCGAACGTCGCGGTGCGCTCGAGGCGGCTCATCGAAATTGATGAAGCAAACCGCGATCCTCGTGTTGCCGCGCCGCCGAAGCGCGGTGACCATGTGCTCGTCGCGCAGTATGGACGACTGGAATTTGGACGAGGCAGGACGGGCCTCGAGCACTTTGCAATCCGTCTTGGGAAAAACGCCGAGCCGCTGGGCCGAGGAGTCCGACGGGCTGAGGCGTTTTGCCCAAGCGCTCGACGCGCTCGCGCCCGAGGGCGATCCGCGTGCGCTCGCGCTTCGCTTCGCAGCCACGATCGCGGCGAAGGTCGCAGCGAGCGCGGAGACGAATGCGGACGTCTTCGAGAAGACCGCGGAGGCGCTCGCGCGCATCGCGCGGGACCTGCACCGTTTCGGCTGGGTGAAAGGCGGCCCGGGAACGCCGGCGAACGACAACGCTCCGCTCGAGCCCGCCGTCGAAACGTCGGTGCTCGAAGTCCGCTGTTGAGCCGGGTGGGGCAGGCCACGTCGAGCGAAGCGAGACACGCCGGGGCGGCTCCCACGAGGCTCCGTTCGCCCAAGGCGAACGCGGGGAAGC
>JABFXY010000118.1 GCA_013361525.1 Polyangiaceae bacterium
AGCTGTCGGTGGCGCGAGTCCTTCGGGCAGTCGCTGCGCGGCGCCGCCGAGGCAGTCGGCGCAGGGGTTGTGCTCGTCGTCGCGGCCGTGGCCGCGCTCGTCTTGGCAGGCAGTGGGGTGGTGGCCGACGCGCTCGCGGAAGCACCCGCGGAGGGTCCCGCCTCGGAGCAGCCGGCGAGGAGGACGACCGAGAAGGGGAGAGCCAGTAGTGAACGAGCGAGGATCATGGCCGGAGAAGCTAACGGACCGTTACACCAAGCTCAACCGCATCGCGCCGGCGTGACGGGCGACGCCGAGACTCCGCCAATCAGCCGGAGATGTTCGCTGCACAGCCGTCGCGATCCGAAGTCGTGTGGTTCAGACAGAACCCAGCGACTTCGGATCATGAAACCCGATAATTCGATACTCGCGAACGCCGCGATTGGGGATCGCAATCGGTTTTCTGCGGCGACTGCGATCCGAGCCGCCTGGGTTCGGGCTCAACTGTGCCACTTCGGATCGGGCTGCCGCGTTCGGTCGGTCGCTGTCCGCCGTCGTCCGCTGGTCGTTGGCCCCGCGCCCGATCGTCGTCGGGTGCCGCACGACGTCTCACTCCACCTCGGCGTGCTCCAGATCGAAATACACCGTCGCGATACCGCTCGTGTCGTAGTCGGTCCCGACGATGAGTAGCCGGTAGACGAGCAGGCCGTCGCGGTCACGGACGAGGTACCCGTCACCTTGAGCGACGACGGCGGAGTTTGGCTCCGTGTCCGAGATTCGCATGTTGGCCCATGAGCATCCCTCGTCGTCGGCAGGGATGTCTTCGACGTTCGCGAACGAGCCCTTCTTGCAGAACGCGCCGCCGCTCGCGCCCTTGAGCGTCACCGCTGTCTCGGAGACGTCCAAGTAGAAGTCGCTCTCGCCCGGGTCGTAGATGCCGTTGGTTCCGGTGACCTCGATGACACTCGACGACTCGAGGACGAACCCTTCCGTCGAATTGATGGCGCCGGACACATGGTATTGGCCCTGTTCCACCCCGCATCCGGCGACGGTGAGCGCCGCCGATGCGAGCCAGAGCAGCGGCCGGGTTCCGGTGTTCTTCATGCACTAATTCCATGCTTCCTCGTCGCGCGTTGCAATGGCGACGTGGTGCTGGAAAAGTCCGCTCTCGCCGTTTCTACATTGAGTCGATCGATTCGCGAGGTCGGCGGAGACGTCGATCAGGTGAGGGGCGAAAGGCTCTGCAGCGTGGTCGGCACGAGCTCGCTGACCGTGGGGTGTGTGTGCACCGCGCGCGATATGACCGTGTACGGCGCGCGCGCGTACATGACGTCGGCGATCGAATGGACGACCTCGTCACCTTCGATTCCGAAGATCGCCGCCCCGAGGATGAGCTTCGTGTCCGCGTCGACGAGCACCTTGATGAAGCCGTGTGTCTCGCTGCGCTCCCTGGCCCGGCCGACGCGCGTCATCATGCGCTTTCCGACGAGGACGCGCTTACCGCTCGCGCGCGCCTCCGCCTCGTTCATTCCTACGCGGCCGAGGGGCGGATCCACGAACAAGCCGTAAATGGGAATGCGATCGGAGAGACGGCGTTTGTCACCGTCGAGCAGGTTGGCGGCGACGATTTCATAATCGTTCCACGAGGTGTGGGTGAATGCTCCGCGCCCATTGCAATCGCCGACGGCCCAAATGCCCGGGACCGTCGTTTTGAGCTCGTCGTCGACGCGGATGTATCCGCGCTTGTCGAGCTCGATGCCGGCCTTCTCCGCGCCGAGGTCGCTGGTGTTCGGCACCCGGCCGACCGCAACGAGCAAATCGCTGCCTTCGATTCGTCGGTCCGCCGTGACGACGGTCACACGGCCATTGTTGCGCTCGACCGCTTTGATCGTCGCATTGAGGACGATGTCGATGCCCTCGAGCTCGAGCACCTCGCGTATCGCCTCGGACACGTCCGTGTCCTCGCGCGAGATGATGTGCGGCCCCCTCTCGATCACCGTCACCCGCGACCCGAAGCGCCGGTACATGTGCGCGAACTCGAGGCCCACGTAGCTGCCGCCCAAAATGACGAGGTGCTCCGGCAGGGTGTCGACGTCCATCATCGAGCTGTTGGTGAGGTAGGGGCCGTCCTTCACCCCCGGAATATCGGGTACGAACGCGCGCCCGCCGACATTGACGAAGAAGCGCTCGGCCTGGATGACGTCGTCACCGACGCGAATCGTCCTCGGACTCTCGAATCGAGCCTGCCCGTGAACGATCTCGAGGCCTTTGGTGTTGCCGAGCCAGCTCTGCAGCCCGTCGCGCGACTCTTGAACGACGGCGTCTTTTCGCGCCTTCACGCGCTTCATGTCGACGGTGACGTCGCCGCCGATGTCGACGCCGAACCGCGCAGTATTGCGCGCGACCCACGCCGCGCGGGCGCTCGCAATCAGCGTTTTGGTCGGGATGCACCCGTCGTTCACGCACGTCCCGCCGAGGCCGCGCCGCTCGACGAGGACGACCTTGTTGCCCGCCTCTGCGAGGCGCGCGGCGAGTGAGGGGCCCGACTGTCCCGCGCCAATGACGACGGCATCGACGTTGCGATTCATGCTGGCGTCATACCAGCTTTGGAGCGGGCGGCCCGGGCGGACTCACGGTGAGCTCGTGGCATTTCACCGCGCTATCCTCGACACCGACCTGGAGGCACGTGATGAAAGCTGCGGTCTATTACGAAAACGGCGGGCCCGAAGTGCTTCGTTACGAGACGGTGCCCGATCCGATTTGCCCCGAAGACGGTGTCCTCATCGACGTCGAGGTCATCAGCCTCGAGGGTGGCGATACGCTACATCGAGCACGTACGCCGCTCGCCAAACATCCCCATATCGTGGGCTATCAATGCGCAGGCACCGTCCGCGAGGTCGGAGCGAAAGCAGGACACCGGAAGGTCGGCGAAAAGGTGGTCGCCATCGTCCCCAACGGGTCCCACGCGGAGGTGGTCGCTGCGCGCGCCGCGACGACGTGGGCGATCCCGCCGGGTGCGGACATGCGAGAGCTTGCTTGTGTGCCGGTTGCGTTCGGGACCGCGCACGAGTGCCTCTTCCCGCTCGGCGCGACGGCCTCGGGGCATCGGGTCCTCGTTCACGCCGGTGCAGGCGGTGTCGGCCTCGCGGCGATCCAGCTCGCCCGCGCGGTCGGGGCCGAGGTCGTGACGACCGCTTCGAGCGACGACAAGCTCGCGCGCCTCGTCGCAATGGGCGCGCGCCACGGCGTGAATTACAAATCATCGGATCTCGTGCAGGCCGTCGCCGCGGCCGTCGGTCCCGATGCAATCGACGTCGTGGTCGACCCCGTCGGAGGCAAGACGTTGCAAGACAGCGTCGGGTGCCTGCGCTACCGGGGGCGCATCATCAACATGGGCATGGCGGGCCGCGATCCCGTGGCCTTCAATCCGCTGCCGCTTTGGGCGAAGAACGGCACGCTGATTGGGATGAGCCTGTCGACCTCCCTCGCGAAGGAGCACGAGCGGACGTATGCGGATATCGCGCACCTCCTCGATCGCGTCGCGACGGGTGAGCTGCGCGTCGTCATCGACAAGGTCTTTCCCCTCGCGAAGGCCGCGGACGCACACGCCTATGTCGAGGGCCGGACCGCGTTCGGCCGTGTGATCATGGTGCCGCGAGCGTGATCTGGGGCGGCGCACCCGCCACCAGATCACGTCGGCATTGCGCTCCTCGGGCCGCACTTGAGCCCACATGGAGGCCGGTAGATCGCCGCTCCCGGTGAAACCTCGGGAGCGGTACGCTCGTCTTCGCCGCTATGAATACCGTGCGCACGGGGAGCGCCCTCACGGATACGAATGCTCCGACACTGCTCGGATCCGTCGATCGCCAAGTGGTGAGGTCCACCGACGCGACGCTGGTCGATCCATCGCGACGCCCGGCCGACTTCGCGATCGCGGCGACCGCATGCGCCCCGAGCGACGCCAGCATGATCCTCACCGCGGCGCCCGGAGCGAGCCGCGGCACCGTGCTCCCGCGCGTCGACGACAGCGGGCCCGCGCTCCGGTTGGTGCTCGACACGAAGGTCCGCTACGAGCACGTCAAACCGCTCGGCGCCGGAGGCATGGGTGAGGTCATCCTCGTGCGCGACCACGACATCGCACGCCCCGTCGCGGTGAAGCGGCTGTTGCCCGAGCTCACCGATCCGGCCGTGCTCGCGCGCTTCGTCGACGAGATTCGGACCGTCGGCAGGCTCGAGCACCCGAACATCGTCCCCATTCACGACGTCGGTGTGGACGAGAACGGTCGCTACTTCTTCGTGATGAAGTACGTCGACGGCGAAACCCTCGAGTCGATCATCGAGAAGCTCGCTGCAGGCGACCCTGCCTATCACCGGATGTACACCGTCGATCAGCGCATCGAGATCTTCATCGGCTTGCTGCACGCGCTCGAATACGCCCACGTGAACGGCATCGTGCACCGCGACGTGAAGCCCGCGAACGTCATGGTCGGGCGTTACGGCGAAGTCGTGTTGATGGATTGGGGCATTGCGAAGCCCATGAATGCGACGCGCGATCCCGCGACGCTCGCGAGCGGCGAAATGGGCGCAGCACCCGGCTCGAACGATCGGTCTCGTGCCTTCGCGACGCGTCTCGGCTCGATCGTCGGAACACCCGCGTACATGTCACCGGAGCAAGCGAGCGGGCAGGTCGATCGCATCGACGCGCGCAGCGATCTCTACAGCGCCGTCGTCGTCCTCAACGAGCTGCTCAATTTACGCCACCACCTCGACGACAAGCCGACCCTCGACTCGATGTTGGATGCCATCAAGAACGAGCAATTCGGCTTCTTCAAGGTTCTGGGCGCCCACCACCCGAGCCACTCGGCGCCTCCGGGTGAGCTCGTGCATTTCATCGTCAAAGGCCTTCGCACCGACCCCACCGCGCGTTTTCAATCCGCGGGCGAGATGATCGGGCAGCTGCATTCGATGCGCGAAGGCAAATTGAAGGTGCAATGCCATATCACCATGACGAAGCGGACATTCCGCGAGATGGGGCGCTTCGTCGATTCGCACCCGCACCTCGCGTTCGTCACCCTCGTCGCCCTCGTCTCGGCGCTCGTGTTCGCGGTGGTGGTGTTCGTCTCGATGCTCGCCGGCTAGTCGAATCGCGCTTCGCGATTCACCTCAGGGTTCGCTGCGCCTTCTGTTGGCCGGCCAATGCAGAGCAAGCGCGGGCGACCGCGCTCAGCTACGTGTCGTTCTAGCCGGCCGCGCCGTCAGCCGGCGCCCAGCCAGCCCTTGACCACACCGCGCGCGGCGTTGAGGACGCCGGAGCGACCGTTGCCGTTCATGTTGCGACGGCCGTTGAGCATCGCGCCGACGGCGGCCTGCGTGTAGATGCGGAGCGTCTTCGCGACGGTCTTCGCGTCGAGGATGCTCGTGAACTGATCGACGAGGCCGAACGGAAGCATCGCGGGGATGTTGCCGCGCGCGTACTCGAGCGCGAAGCAATGGCCGGGCATGCGGTAGCCGCGGGCTTCACCGCGCGGCATGTGGTGCATGTCGCCGGGCTTGAAGACCATCTTCTCGTCGTCGCCCTCGTTGAAGGCCCACTGCTCGCCTTCGAGGATCATGAAGTAGTCGTCGGCGAGGAAGCGGCCGCTGAAGCCCTCGGTGCCGATCGGCGTGCCGAACACGATCAGGTACTCGACGAGCGAGGCGTGAAGGACCGTCATCTGGCCCATCGCGCCGCCGGCGACGTTGAAGACCCAGTCGTCCTTCAGGTTGATCTGACCCGGGTAGAGGACGTCGAGCCTCTCCCGCATGAGGTTGACCTTGCCGCGCAGGTTGAGGCCGCTCGCGACCGATTCCTTGGCGACATCGTGAAGGACGTTCTGATCGAAGACGTAGGTCACTGCGAAGCTCCGACAATCTTCTCGACCGGCTGGCGGGCCGCCGAGGAAGTGGTGACAGGCGCGCCGGCGGCGACGACGGCGGGATCCGCACCGTCGTACACGACGCCGAGCGGCGCCTTGTAGCTGCCCCAGATGCGGTCACAGACCGTGAAGAACTGGCCGTAATTGTACTTGTTGGCCTTGTGATGAAGCGTGTGGTGCGCCGTGTAGTTGATGAAGCCCCACCGCACCCAGGTCACCCGTTCGTGGATGAACGTGGACCAGACCTGCAGGAACATGATGAAGCCCATGTAGACCCCGATGTGCATCGGGAACAGGAAGACGAGGAGGTGATGGGGCACCGCCTGCATGAAGCTGTCGAGCGGGTGGAACGCCATGCTCGTCCAGGGCGAGGGGACCCGGAACTGGTGGTGGTGCAGGTGGATCCGCTTGTAGAGCCAGGGGTGGTGCAGGATCCGGTGGGCCCAGTAGACGAGCGGCTCGGTGATGACGAGAACCAGCAACACGCTGAACGCGAGCCAGCCGTACCCGTGGTCGGAGACGGCGTAATAGACCTTGCTCTTGCCGGTCACGACCAGGTGGTGGATGGGCGCCGTGACGACCGCGTTGCCGAGGACGTTGTAGAAGGCCCAAAGCCACTCGGTCTTGCGCTGGCCGTCCTCTTTCGCGAGGTTTTCCTGGTCGTTCTTGAAGAACCGCTCCCGGCGGAAGACCCGGTAGTAGAGGTAGCTGGACCCCGAGGTGATGGGGAAGAACAGCATCCCGCCGATGAAGAGCACCAGGAACGAGCCGAGGATCGACTGAGGGGCGAGGACCGACTCGAGATTCAACGTCACGCTCCTTCGTACGCGCCAGCTCTACGCGCGGCCGCGACAGTTAGCAGAAACGGTTTCGGCCTCCTAGTGAGAGGCCGCTTTCTTTTCGTGCGCCAAAACGTCGGAGACTTGGTTTACGTTTCGGCCTCGAAGCGTGCAAGCCGGGGACCTCATACAGTCGCGGTATCGGCTCAATCGCCTCTTAGGCTCCGGGGCGAGCGGGTCGGTCTGGGCAGCCAAGAACGAGCTGATTGATCGCGACGTCGCGCTCAAGATCATGCGACCCGACGTCGCGGAAGATGCCGTTGCGCTGCAGCGGTTCTTCAACGAGGCGAAAGCCAGCGGTCGCGTTCGAAGCTCGAGCATCGTCGAGATCCTCGACCTCGGTCAGGCGGAGGACGGCTCGCCGTTCCTCGTCTTCGAGCTGCTCGACGGCGAGGGGCTCGATGCGAGGCTCCAGCGCGAGGGGACGCTCGAGGCGGAGTTTGCCGCCGAGGTCTTCGTCTCGGTCGCGAAGGCGCTCGACCTCGCGCACAGCCAGGGGATCATCCACCGCGATCTGAAGCCGGCGAACATCTTCCTGCACCGTGATCCCGAGGGGAACACGATCGCGAAGATCCTCGATTTCGGTATCAGCAAGATTTTCGAGACGAACAACAACTTCACGCTGACGCGAACCGGCACGGTCGTCGGCTCGCCTGCGTACATGGCCCCCGAGCAAGCCTCCGGACGTGAGGACCTCGATGGTCGTGCCGACGTCTGGTCGATGGGCGTCGTGATGTACGAGACCTTGAGCGGCACGCTCCCGCACGAGGCGCCCAACTACAACGCGCTCATGGTGCGGATCCTCACGCAGGACGTCGACCCGCTCATCACGCGCAAGCCCGCGCTTCCCGCCGCGCTCTGCACGGTCGTGGACACGTGTTTGCGCCGCGACCGCGATCAGCGCGTGCCCGGTGCTGGGCAGGTCGGCCAGCAGCTCGAGCGTGCGCTCAACGAAATTCGCGCGGTCCGCTATCGATCGCTCGGACGCCGCGCCTCTGATCGCGCGCAGGGACAATTTCGCCGTCGGGCGAGTGATTTCCAAGGCTCCGACCCCGGTAACGGTGTCATGCGCGACGATCCCGCGCCGCCGCCGAAGAAGCTCCTGCTCGCAGCCGGCCTCGGGGCGGTGCTTGGCATGAGCCTCACCGCGATCGTGTTCCTGCTGTTCGTGAAGGGCTGAAGCGCCCTCCGAAGCGCAGCGAGGCAGGCGGCCACGGGTTGACCGCCTGTCGGCTGGTGGCCATTTTCCTGGCACCCGCATGTGTCCCTACTGCCGAACGAACGCGCCGCTCGTTTATCGAGGCCTTCGCGCCACGTGCGCCGCGTGCGGCGCGCCGCGGGTGATCTTCAGCGGGACGTCGCTCACGCACGCGGGCAAGCCGTCGAGCGTCGGCGCGAGCGTCGTGCACGCGTTCGGCTGGGTCACGCTCCTCGCGGGGCTGTTCATCGCGTTGATCGTCGGACTGTTTTTCTCGCTGTTCTCCACCACGACGGGCCTGATCTTCGGCGGCACGCTCGCGGCGTTTTCGATCATCGTGGCGCTCCTCCTCCGCAGTGGCGGAAAGAAGCTCGAAGAGGACAGCAAAGAGGCGCAGCTCGCGCGTCGCAAGCAGGCGCTCTTCGCGCTCGCGCAGAACCGCGGCGGCGTCCTGCAGGCGTCGGAGGCCGCCGCGGCGCTCGATCTCAGCGTGGAGGAGGCCGACGGCTTTCTCACGGACATGGCGAAGCAGCGCCCCGACGTCGTCGGCGTCGATATCGGCGAGCAGGGCGAGGTCTTCTACACCTTCGCGAGCCTCGGGCCCGCCGGCGGCATGATGTGGGGCGCGGCCCGCGTGTGGACCACGCCGGGTCGTGTCCGCGTCGAGGTCCCGGAGCCTTCTCGCGCTCGGGTCTCACCGGAAGCGTCGAGCGCGCCTTCGGCTCGGCCGATCCGCGAGGCGGAGGTCATCGACGCCGAGTTCGAGGCGATCGAGGAGAACGATCGCGCACGCAAGCAGCGGCGTTCGTGAACCAGATCGATCACCGTCCACCTTTCGATCTCGCGCGCAGCCTGATACCTCACCTGTTCGGTGAGCCTGCACGCGTTCTTCCTCGAAGACGGCAAACGCCGCGTGAGCGAGGCGGTCGCGTCGGTCGAGCGACGCACGAGCGCCGAGGTGCTCGTCTGCGTGCAGCGCATCTCGGGGAGCTATCGGCACGCGGACTACGTCGGCGGCGCGATCCTCGCGCTCGCGCTGCTCTGTCTGTTTCTCTATTACCCCGAGCCATTCGATTACACGTTCTTCCCGCTCGAGCAGGCAGCTGGTTTCGCGTTCGGTGCGTTCGTGACGGCGACCACGCCGCCGCTTCGAAAGCTCCTGGCGGGTAAGAGCGCGGTCGCGGATGCGGTTCACAAGGCGGCGCGAGCGGCGTTCGTCGATCGGAAGGTCGGCCGCACACGGGCTCGCAACGGCGTGCTCGTGTTCGTCTCGACCTTCGAGCTCGCGGTCGAGGTCGTCGCCGACGTCGGCATCGACGTCGACAAGCTCGGCGAGCCGTGGAAGGACGCGCTGAAGAAGCTCGACCGGGCCGTCCGTCGCGAGCACGACCCAGCCAAATTCGCCGCGGCGATCGAAGAGCTCGGCACGGTGCTAGCGCGCGAATTCCCCGGGGCCGCCGACGACTTGAACGAGCTCGTCGATCACGTCGCGACCGACGACGAAGCGCCCGAGGAGGAGACGCCGTGATGCGCCGACCCTCGCTCGCGCGCTCGGCGTTGCGCATCCTGAGGATCCTCGTGGTTGCCGGTGTCGTGCTCGCCTTCGGGGCTCCGCCGCTCGAGGCTCTGGCGCGACCGGGTGGTGGGCAGACGTTCGGTGGCAAGTCCGACGCCGACAACGGCAAGTCGACGAGCGGCTCGCGCAGCTCCGGAAAGAGCCCACACCCTTCGTACGGCGGCGTTCGAACGCCGAGCGATCGCGACAAACCTTCGGAGTCTTGGTCGGAGCGGCCGTCCTACTCGGCGCCGTGGACGCAGCGGAAGCCGGAGCCATCGTCGCGCAACCCGTGGTCGGCGAGGACGTCGAAGAAGCCGGCGCCCGCGAGCGGCTCGCTCTTCGAATTCTTCTTCTACCTGTTCGTCGGCGGTGGCGTGGTGTTCGCGGGGATCGCGGTGTTCGTGGTCCGCGAGGGAGCGCGCGAGATCGGATACGCCGTCGGTCGCCTCATGGATCGGACCGGAGAGTCGGAGCCGAGTCCGCCGCCGTCCGACGACGACGCGGAAGCGCCACGTGCGCAAATGGAGCCCCGGCACCTATCGATCCAGGCGGCGATCGACTCGATTCGCGGTGACGACGAGGATTTCTCGTTCGTCGTGTTCGAAGACTTCCTCCACTCGCTCTACACGGAGGTCCACACGGCGCGCGGCAAACAAGCGCTCGAGCTGCTCGAGCCGTACGTCACCGATGACGTCCTTCGAGGGCTCGCGTCGCCGTCGATCGAAGGCGTCCGCGACATCGTCGTCGGCGCTATGACCCTCGAATCGGTGAAGACCGACGCATCCTCGCGCCGCATCGAGGTAGCGGCCGCGTTCACTGCGAACTACACGGAGCTTCTCGGCCCTGGCGAGCAGTCGTTCTACGTCGCAGAGCGCTGGACGCTCTCGAAGAGCGCCGACCGTCACTCGCGACCGCCGGAGCGGGCACGCGTCGTCGGTTGCCCGGGGTGTGGAGCCGCGCTCGACAAGCTCGTCGCGAGCAAGTGCCGATATTGCGGGCAGACGACGAAAGACGCCGATCTCGACTGGCGGATCGACCGCATCGAGGTGACTGAAAAAGAGATCCGCGGGCCGATGCTCCGCGGGACGACGGAGGAACGCGGAACCAGCGAGCCGACCAAGGTCGCGCCCGACGCGCAGGCCGGGTTCGACGCGATCGTCGCCCGTGATCCGGCGTTCGACTTCGGTCGCTTCGTGGCGCGCGTCGAGCGGGTTTTCGCGACGTTCCACGCAGCATGGAATGCGCGGGATCTGGCGGCGGTCCGGCCCTATTTGACCGACGGCCTCTTCGACACTCAACGGTATTGGATCGCAGCGTACGAGGCTCAAGGGCTTCGCAACACGACCGAGAACGCGATCGTGATGACCGTGCACCTGTCGAAGGTGCGCAGCGATCGTCACTACGACGCGATCACCGTGCGCGTTTTCGCCTCGTGCCTCGACTACACGGTGGACGAAGGCGGGGCAGTCGTCTCGGGCACCAAGGAGACGCCGCGGGCCTACAGCGAATATTGGACCTTCATCCGCGCGCGGGCGACGAAGGGCGCGCCGAAGACCGACCCCGGATGTCCGAGCTGCGGCGCTCCGATCGAGCGCATCAACATGGCGGGCAAGTGCGAAAGCTGTAACGTCGAGGTGACGCGCGGACAGTTCGATTGGGTGCTCTCGCGCATCGAGCAAGACGAGGTGTACGAGGTATAAAGGCGAGGGTGGAAAGCAACGGGGAGGCCGCGCGCGCACAGAGCTCCATCACCCGTTATTTGTCGCGCGCGCCCGAGCCCGTTTTGACGGCCTTCGCGATCGTCGCGAGCTTCTCGACGTATTTCCTCATGTACTTCTTCCGGCGCGCATTCGCGGCCGGAGCCTTCGAGGGCGACAAGATCCTCGGCCTCGACGCGAAGAGCGCTTACGTCATCGCGCAGCTCCTCGGCTATGCGGCGTCGAAGTTCCTCGGCATCAAGGTCGTCTCCGAGCTCCACGCGAAGCAACGCGCCCGCGCCCTCCTTTTGTCGATAGGCCTTGCGGAGGCGTCGCTCGTTCTGTTCGCAGTGCTTCCGCGCGGGGTCGCAGCCGTTGCCCTTGCCGTGAACGGACTTTCCCTCGGCATGGTGTGGGGCATGGTCTTCGGTTTTCTCGAGGGTAGGCGTACCAGCGATTGGCTCGGCGCAGGCCTGTGCGCGAGCTTCATCGTCGCGAGCGGCGCAGCGAAAACCGTGGGGGGCTGGTTCCTCGCTCTGGGCGTGAGCGAGTCGTGGATGCCGGCCGTGACCGGCCTCGCCGCGGCTCCGTTCATGTGTCTCTTCGTGTACCTGCTCGCGCAGATCCCGCCGCCGACCGAGTCCGACGAGGCCTCACGGACGGAGCGCGTTCCGATGGATCGGCGAGCGCGCAATACGTTCTTTCTGCGGTACGCCCCGGGTCTCGTCCCGCTCGTCGGCGCGTACGTCCTGCTCACGGCGTTTCGTGATTTTCGCGACAACTTCGCGCCGGAGATTTGGAGCGCGCTGGGCCAGGCGAAGACCCCGGCGATCATGACGACGGCGGAGCTCCCTGTCGCGGCGGGCGCGCTCGTGGGCATCGCCGCCATCGGGTGGATTACCTCGAACCGCAACGCGCTCCTCGCGATCCACGGCTTGTTGATCGGCGGCGCGGTCATCGTTGCTGGCTCGACGCTGCTCTTTCAGGCCGGCATCATGGGGCCGATCACGTGGATGATCGCGATCGGGCTCGGCGTGTACGTCGCCTACGTGCCGTACAACTGCGTGCTCTTCGATCGACTCGTGGCCGCGAGCGGCTCGAGGGCGAACGCGGGGTTTCTGATCTACGTGGCTGACGCTTCGGGGTACGCGGGCAGCGTGCTGCTTCTCGTCTACAAGAACGTCGGCCAGAAGAACCTATCGTGGGTCGGCTTTCTCGAGAGCCTCGGGCTCTTCGCGAGCGGCGTCATTGCGCTCGGTGTCGCGGTCTCGGCTCTCTACTTCTGGCGTGTCCTTGCGCCCGTCGTCACGACGCGGAGCGAGGCGCGGTAGGACGACGATCGCGACGATGGCCGCGATGCCCGCCGCGATGAACGCCGGCACGCCGTCGGCGCTCGCGCCGTCGGTGAGCTCGCCCTTCGCCCATTGCACGTCCAGGATTACGCCGCGCGATACCGGTCCGGCGACCAGCGACCACGAAGCGTGCGCGACGATCGCGGGCCACGCGCCGCCGAGCCAGCGGTACACCGAGGCGAAGAGAAGGCCGGTGCTCGTCGCGAGGACGAGGCCGCCGGGCGACGCGCCCCGTGCGAACGCCGCGGCCCCCGAGAGCAGCGCGCAGAACACCACCGTCGCGCCGAGGTGCAGCTTCACCTTCGAAGCGGTGTGGAACACGACCGCGCGAAACAGCAGCTCGTCGCGGATCGCGACCGCCACGATCCCGATCACGCTCATCAGCGCGTAGACGTCGATGCGACCCGGGTACGTCTTGGTCATGCCGGCGATCGTCCCGGCGAGTAGCGCGAGCACGCAGACGAGCGCCCCGGTGACGCCTGCTTTCGTGCACGCGCGGACGAGCGCCGCGCGCTCGGGTGTGCCGAGCGTCCAGGCGACACCCATGCGTCCGGCCGCGAGATCGACGATCAGCGCGCCGACGACGGCTTCGCCCAGCGACGAGCTACCGAGGAGATAGGCGACGAGCTCGAGCACGGCCGCGACGCCCAGAAACCAAGCTGCGCCGATGCCGAGCGTCGCGAGGCGCCCGCGCGCGGCGTTGGGATCGCTCACCTCGTTCGACATGCCGATCGCTTCAATGGAGGGTGTGCCAGCGGCCGTCGTGCTCGACGCGCGGCAGCTCTTGATCGGCGACGTGAACCGGAACGCGGAGCTTCGTCTCGCGGCGCCGCGCTTGGATGCGCGTGCGGCGGAGCACGAGCCGCGGCGAGGTGCGCTTCTTCTGGCGACGTTTGCGGAGGTAGCGGATGAACAGCGCGCAGCTCGCGATCAAGAGGGCGAGGATGGCGAGCGGGAAGACGCCGTAGCGCTTCGTCGCGTCGCGACGCCAGGCGCGATCGATCTCCGACGTGTCGCTGCCGAACGCGTCCTCGAGCGCGCGGTCGAACGTCAGCCCTCGGCGAAGCCCGTCGAAGAGGGCCGGCATCGCTCGCTCTTCCGATGCGAAGCGCACGAAGTCTGCTGCCAGCGCATCGGAGCGGTCGCGCCCGTCGTGCATGTCGTCACGACGCGCGGGATCTTCGGGTGTGGGCTCGCTGGGCTCGGCGGGCTGGTCGACGCGGACGTGCGGCGCGGCGTTGCGCTCCTCGAGCTCGACGAGGCTCGGGGGATCACCGGTGAACGTCGCGAGCTCGAGGTCCGCGAAGCGACCCCACGCGCGCGTCCCGGCAAAATGCATCGCAAAGCCCTCTTCGAACCACGCGGGGACGGTCGCGCCGTTCGTCGCCTCGGAGACCGCGAGGTGCGCGAGGTGATGGCGGAGCGCCGTCTCGAGATCTTCCCCCGCGGTCTCGACGCCCCCGAGGCTCATCACGATGAGCTTTCGATCGGGAAATGAGTACCCGCCGTGCGTCGCGACCGACTGTGTTCGCGCCGGCACGAGGCGGTCGACTTCGATCGGCAAGGTGGCGATGCGCAGCTCTACCTCGGCGAGGACGGGCACGCCGAGCGCTCGAGCGAGCTCATCGCGGATCTGTGCGAGCGCGGGGACGACCTCGCGCACACGCTCGCGCGCGGCGGGGTGGTAGGCGACCTTCCAGCCTTCGTGGTGCTCGACGAAATACTCGGTCGAGACCTCGGGCGTCCGCACGTCGGAGGGTGCGCTTGCAGCGTGGACCTCTTCGACGGGTTGGGGCTCGCGAGCCGCGGCGTCGTCGGTCTCGTCGGCGTCCGCGGCTCTCGCAGCGGCCAGCCAACACGCAGAGCCGACGACGACGGTCGCGAGCCCGCGCCTCATGGGTTGACCTTGCCTTGGATGTGCGTGGTGCCCTCGCCGATGTCCGTCGCTTGCGAGACGACGAGCACCACGACGCCGATCGCTGCGACGCCGCCCGCGGCGACCCAGAACCACGGGCTCTCGTAGAAGGCCTTGTCACCGGCGTCGGCGGGCGCGTCCGTCGATCGCGCGCCGAGGAGGTTCTCTTTTCGCGGGCCGGTCTTCGGAACGGGATCGGTCGCGGAGATCGCGGTGACTTGCGGCGCCGATCCGTCGCTGCGCGCTTCACCTTCACCCTCGGAGAGGATGTCGATCGCGCTCGCGATCTTCGCCCAAGGGACGATCCCGAACGGCGAGTCGATCGTCGTCGCGGCGGGTGCGGCGTTCGGCGTCGCGTCGAGTCGCGTGGGCTCGAAGAAGAGGGTCTGCTTTCCTTCGACGTCCTCCACGCGCAGGAGGCGCACGGCCTGTCCTTTGTCGTCTCGGCCGACGAGCACCAGCGCGCTCGCGCCGAGCTCTTCGGCGAGCGCCCCGGCGACGAGCCGGCTGGTCGCATTGCTCGGCGACATTGTCAGGCTCTGGCGCAGCTCGGCGAGCTTCTTCGGGCGCGCTTCGGTGCCTGCATCCCCGCCACAGAGGGCGCGCGCCGACGCTTCGTCGAGCGACGGGCGCAGCCGCTCGACGCGGTACACCTCGCGCGCGAGATCGCGACACGAGCGGCCGAGCTCGTCCTCGGCCGCGCCGACCGCGACGACGACCGCGCCTCGACGTGCCGGAGCCGGCGCAGCGACCGCTGGTGCCGCGGGGGCTGGCGCGGGCTCGGCGTCCTGCGCCCACGCGTCGGTTGCTCCGCCGGCAGCGAGGCCTGACGACAGCAGGATGCCGAGCGCGGCGAGCCGGGAGCGCACACGTCGATCGTAGCAGAAACGGGGCACCATCACCGCATCACCCCATCACCCGAGCGGCCGTTCGAAGACGCGGTACGTCTTGTAGACCCACCCGCCCATCAGCTTGATCGCCACATTGATGGGGGCGTTGTCCTCGACCGTCCACGACAGCTCGGCGTCCGTCATTCCCAAGTAGTGCGCGGACCGGTTCATCGCGACGAAGAGGTACGCCGACAGGCCGCCGTACTTTCGGATGTTCCGGAACTTCTTCTTGATGCCGAGGATGTAGAGGCGGCCGCTCTTCGGGCCGCGAACCTTCAACCGGTAGAGGAGCTTCGCGATCTCGACCGGGCCGAGCTTGCCGCGGAAATCGCTCGTGAGCTCGTTGATGTTCGGCAAGCCGACGGCCACGGCGGCGGCCTCGCCGTCGATCGTCACGATGCGCGTGATCTCCGGCATCAAGATGAGCTTCAGATCCTTCGCGGCTTTCTCGAGCTCGCTCTTCGTCGCCGGAACGAAGCCCCAGTTGTCGCTCCAGGCGTCGTTGAAGACGTCCATGATGATGGCGAGCTCGTTGCTCACGTCACCCGGATCGACCGGCCGCACCTTCACTTCGGGCATCGCGGCGATCTCGTCGTGCGCCTTTTGCGCACGCACCGGGACCGCGCCCGGCGTGTATCGCCACGCGTAGAAGTCCTTCAGCTTCGTGAGGCCGGCCTTCTCGATCAGGGCCGATTGATACGGCCGATGGTGCGGCATCAGGATCATCGGCGGCCGATCGAAGCCGTCGACGAGGCAGCCGAGCTCTTCGTTGATGCTCAGGCTGAAGGGGCCCCGGATCTTCTTCATGCCGCGCGCCTTCAGCCAGCGGGACGCTTCGTCGAGCAGCGCGCCGGCGACCTCGGGATCGTCGTAGGTATCGAGGTACCCGAAGAATCCGGCCTCGTCCTGGTACCGCTTCAGGTGTTCGTGGTCGATCTGCGCCGTGATGCGACCCACGGGAGATCCGTTCCGGTATGCGACCCAGGCGGTTCCCTCGGCGTGCTCGAAGAAGGGGTTCTTCTTTACGTCGAGCTTGTCCGAGATCTCCATGTCGAGGGCCCGGACGTAGGAGGGATCGTCTTTGTAAATCCCGTCGACGACGTCGAGAAAGTCACGTAGTCGCCCTTTGTCCTTTCCCAGCTCTCGGATTTCGACGCTCATAGGCTGCCCACGACCTAGCCAAAGGCCCTTGCGGCCGCAATGTCGTGGTATGAGCGCTCCGACCATGAGCGACGTTTCGGTCACGGCGGATGCCGCACGTTTTCGCGCTGGAGAGGGCAACGCCGCCGACCGCGGACCGGAAGCTGCTTCCGCGCTGGGCGCTTACGCCGAGTCGCTGTTTCGCGGCAGACGGGTGGCCGTCCTGGGTGACGCGACCGCGCCGCTGTCGGAGCAGCTTTTGGCGCGTGGGGCGCGCCTCGTCCACGTCTACGACCCCGACGCGGGGCGGATCGCGCTCGCGGCGGCCCAGCGGGCCTCGGACCAAGGCGCCCGCGGCCTCCGCCCGACGCTCGCGCAATATTCCGACGACCTCGGCGTCCGCGACGGCGCGTTCGACGTCATCCTCGTCCCGGATCTGAGCTCGTTCGACGACCCGGTCGAGGTCGTTCGCCGGGCGCGACGGCTCGTCTCCGCGTCCGGGGTCGTCGTCGTCGCGTCGCCCAACCCGGAGGCCAGGCGTTTCCTTCTGCCGCCGAGCGGTGCCGCGCACCGCGCGCTCGGCTACTACGAGCTCTTCGACGCGATGTCGCTGCAGTTTCCCGAGGTGCGGATGCTCGGGCAGGCGCCGTTCGTCGGCTACTCGATCGTCGACTTCGCGGAGAGCGAGCCGGAGGTGTCGGTCGACACGTCGCTCCTCGAGGAGCCGGAAGCGCCCGAGTGGTACATCGTCGTCGCCAGCGATCGCCGCATCGAGCTGGATCCGTATGCGCTCGTCGAGCTTCCTGTCGCGGACATCGCGCGCCTGGGTGTCGGCACCCCGTCGATCACACCGGCCGCGGAGCCGGTCACGCAGCCTCGGATCGTCACCGGCCCGAGCGAGAGCGAGGTCGCGCTGACGGAGGCGCGCACGCGCATTTCGGTTCTTCTCACCGAGAACGAGACGCTGCGCGAGCAGGTCAAAGACCGCACGCGAGCCGACCGCGCCGCCGAGCAAGCGAGCTTTCGAGCCGCCGAGCTCGAGCGCGAGATGGAGGCGCTGCAGCGACGCTCGTCGGAGCTGACCCGCGAAATCGACGCGGCCCACGCGCGAGGCCAGGCCCTCGAGGGAACGACGCGCCGTCTCGAGGCCGAGCTCGATGCGGAGCGCAGAGCGCGCGAGACGTTTGCCGCGGGGGCCGCCCACGCGAAGACCATCGAGGTCAGCCTCGGTGATGCGCGCCGAAGGATCGCCGAGCTCGAGGCGCAGCTCGCGAGCCTCGAGCCGCCGACGTTGCGATCGAAAGAGCTCCAGCAGCAGCGTCTTCTCGCGCTCGAGGCCCAACGCGACGAGGTCGCCGGGCGCGAGCAACGCGCGGTCGCGCGGGTTCGCGAGCTCGAGGCACGCGTCCGCGAGCTCGAGGCGCGAGGCCGCGATCTCGAGGCCCGTGGGCGCGAGCTCGACACGCAGCTCGCCGGGATGACGCCACCCGCGCAGGTCACGCAGCTCCGCAAAGAGCGCGACGAGGCCCGCGCGCGCGCCGAAGCATCGGACATGCAGCTCCGCAAGGAGCGCGACGAAGCCCTCGCGCGAGCCGAGGTATCGGAGGGTCAGGCGGCGAGTCTCTTCGCGACGCTCGAATCCGAGCGCGAGAAGGCCACCGAAGACCGAACACGCGTCGCGCCGCTCGAGCACGAGATCCACGCGCTCGAAGACACGCTGCGCGACCGAGGCCGCGAGGTCACGCGTCTGCAGCGCGAGCTCCGCGAGACGGAGCAGGTCGGCCGTGAGCTCCTCTTCGAGCTCGAGCAGGCGAGGGGATCGAACGGTGTGAACGGCGCGGGCGGCGGCGGTGCAACGCCGTCGGGTGAGGGCCGAGGCTCCGGCTCGTTCGATCTCGCCGATCGTGCGGCGCGCGCCGAAGCCGATCTGATGGCCGCGACCTGGAAGATATCGCGCCTCGAGCGTGAGATCGCGCGGCAGGGTTCCCCCGAGCGCACCGACCCCGGCGTCACCGTCCGCGAGCTCGAGGTCGCGCTGACGGCGGCGCAGCGAGAGATCGCGTTGCTTCGCGGCGCGGCCGGCTACGACGAGAGCTTCCTGCAAGGCCGCGTTGCCCCCGGCGATCCCGTCGGCGGCGGCACCGCCTCGCTGGAAGACGCCGTTCTCCTCGGTCAGCTCGAACGCGAACGGCTCGGACCGACCGGGCGTCCATGACGATGCGGTCGCGCGTCGCGGCGGCGATCCTCGCGCTCTCGCTCGCGGCGTCGGGCTGCGTGAGCAACGCGAAGCCCACCGTCGATCCTCTCCTCGCGGCGCGGCACGCCGCGGAGGATTCGACCGACGGCGAAGTGATCGGTCGATGGCTTCTGACGGAGCTGGTCGCGCCGGGCGGTAGCCCGCAGCAGGCGCGCGCTGCTCGCACCCGTCTCGACGGCGTCGCGAAGGACGAGCACGGGCTCTACGCATCGCTCGCACGCGGTGTCGACGACGAGGCCCACGGCGCGATGAACACGTCGGCGCGCGCGTACCTCGCCGCGCTCGACGCTGCGCGCACCCACGACAGCCCCGACAGCGAGCTCGTCGCCGCCTACGTCGCGACGCGCCTGATGTTGCTGCGGGCGAACGTCAACGACCTCTGGAAACAAGCTCGACCCACCGTGGAGAAGGTGATCGATCACCCGACGCGCGCGGGGTTCCGTGCGCGCGCCGACCTCGTCGAGTGGTGGCTTCACGAGATGCGAAAGCGCGGCGCTGGCAAGCCGAAGCAGCTGCAGGCCGAGGCCGAGAAGAAGCTCGGTTGCCTCGAGGACGTGCGGTTCGCGGGCCCGTTCGGCCGACCGGCGCCGCTCGATCTCGTGACGAAGTTCGACGCGGAGAAGCCCGGCGTCTGGCCGACCGTGTTTCCGGCGCACCCCGCTCGCAGTGAAGCTCCGCGGGTCATCGCGAGCGAGCGCGGCGAGACGGTCTGCACGGTTCGAGGAGCCGAGGCGGGCGGGCCCGGCATGTACTACGTCGAGACATTCTTCGAGCTCGAGCAGTCGACGGATGTGCTCCTCTCGGTCCGCGCGGCGTGGTCGGTGTTGGTCGACGACGTCGAGATCCTCGCGCACGACCCACGCGATTTCGGCACGTGGGCGACGAACACCGTCGCGCTGCGTCTCGGGTCAGGACGCCACCGCATCGTGGGTCGTCTCGGCTCACCCGAAACGGCGCTGCGCCTCACCGATCGCTACGGCACGCCCATCGCGGTGAAGGCCTCGAGCGATCCGTCGCGCCCCATTTCCCTCGAGCCGCCGCGGGTCCTCGGTGATCCGCAGGTGCTCGCATCGTTTTACGCAGGCGCCGGCGTGCCCCATCCGCGTGGCCCCGGCGCGCCGAGCATCGTGCTCGATCCTGCGGACCCGGTCCTGCGCTTCGTCGCCGCGGAGCTCGCGCACATCGAAGGCAACCACGATCTCGCGACCGTCATCGTCGAGCCGCTCGTGAAGGAGCCGTCCCGCGCCACGCCCATCGCCCTCGCGCAGGCCGCGATGTACCTCGAGAACGATCCGATCTTCGCCGCGAACGACGCGCGCGACCTCGCGCTCGACTATCGCCGCCGCGCGACGGAAAAAGACGCGCGCCTCTGGTACCCGGCGTTGTGGCTGATGGTCGACGCCGCCTCGAAAGAAGGCGGAAACGAACAGCTCTTGCCGCTCTCGCAGCTCGCCATCGATTTCTCCGAGGTCGCGACGGTCGGCAAATCGCTCGCGAACCTCTACGCGCGTCTCGGCTACCGCGCGGAGCACAAGCGCACGATCGGCGATCTCTCGAAGCGCTTTCCCGACGACGTCGAGCTCCTCCGGCTGCAGCTTTCGATCCTGGACGACGAAGGCAAGCGCACCGAAGCGGACGCGCTCGCGAAGCGCATCGAGGGCCTCGAGCCCGAGTCGACCATCACCGTCGAGCGCGCGATCGCGCGAAACGATCTCGACGCCGCGGCCCGCATCGTCCGCGAAGCCGCCGAAGGCAGCGAAGGCACCTCGAAGAACCGGCTCCTTCGTCGCGTCGCGGATCTCCTCGTCCGCGCCGGAAAGAAGAAGGAGACGCTCGCGATCCTCGAGCAGGCTCTGACCGACGATCCTTCGAATAGCCGCGCCAACCTGGATCTGGCCGACGCTCGTTTCGCCATCGGCGATCACTCGGCGCTGCGCCGCGGTCTCGCGCATGCGCTTCGCGTCGGCGCCGACACGGCGGAGCTTCGCGACGCGATCGAGGCCGTCGACGGTGCGACCGAGCTCGAGCCGTTCCGGCTCGATCCGCTCGAGGCCATCCGAGAGTTCGAGCAGAGCGGCGCCGCCGCCGAAGGCCTCGCGAAGACGAAAGGCGGAACCGCCGCGCGTGTCCTCGACTACGCCGCCGTTTGGGTGCACTCCGACGGCTCGGCGCGCATGCTCGAGCACGAGATCCTCTTCATGCAGTCCGAAGAAGCGATCAAAGAGCACGCGGAACAGCGTCTGCCGCGCGGCAAGCTCCTCCGCATGCGCGTCATCGCGAAGGATGGCTCCGTCCACGAGCCGGAGATCGTCTCGGGCAAGCCGACCGCGACCATGGCTCCGCTCGAGGTCGGCGATTACATCGAGACCGAGACGGTGTTCGACCTGCCCGGTGACGGCGGCGTCGGCAAGTCGTTCCTCAGCCCGCGCTGGTTTTTCCGCGAAGAGCGCGTCGACTACCACCACAGCGAGTTCGTCATCGTCGCGCCCTCGGACAAACCGTTCGAGATCGAGACGACCGGCCACGTTCCGGACCCGAAGGTCGAGAAGCACGGCACCTTCACCGTGCGCCGCTGGCGGATGGATCGAACGCCGGCCGTCACGACCGAGCCTTTCAGCGCGCCCATCGCGGAGTTTCTGCCCAGCGTTCGCGCAGGTTGGGGCGTCTCGCAGGAGAACGTGCTCTCACGTCTCCTCGATGCATCGACGCGGCTCGAGCCCGCAGACCCACGCCTCGTTCGCATCGCGAAGACGATCGTCACTGCGGGGACGCCCGCCGACAAAGCCGACGCGGCGCTGAAGAAGCTCGATCCCGTCGAACGCGCGCGACGCATCTATCGCTGGGTCCTCGACAACGTCGAGCCTTCGCGCGAGATCGATCCGCGAAAGTCCGTCGTCGGCAAGAGCGGCAGCCGCCTCGAAGCCTTCCTCTATCTGAGCCGCCTCGTCGGCGTCGATGCGCGACACGCCGTCGTCCAAGATCGCCTTCGCGCCCCTGCGAGCGGCCCCTTCTCCGACGCCGAGCAATTCACCGAGATCGCCGTCGCCGTGCCGACCGGTAAAGGCGACGACGTGTGGACCGTCGTCGCGGACAAGTACGCGCCCTTCGGTTACTTGCCGAGCTCGCTGCGCGGGCAACCGGCCATCGTCATGCGTCCCGGGCTCGCGCGTGTCACCACCGGCAAGTCCGGCCCGCCCGACGGCGTCGTTCACCGCGGCAAAGCCGTCCTCTCCGCGGACGGCTCCGCGCGTCTCACCATCGATCAGAGCTACACCGGCCGCCTCGCGATCGTCTTGCGCGAGCAAATCCAGAAGATCGGCGACGACGAGAAGCTTCGTTCGGCGGTCGAATCGGAGATCCTCTCCAGCGCGATCCCCGGCGCGCGGCTGGCATCGCTCGAGGTGCTCGGCATGAACGACCTCGACGACCCGCTCGTCCTGCGTCTCGACATCGAGGTCACGGCGTTCGCGCAGAAGAGCCGAAACCTCCTCGTCATCCCTCCGCCGTTCTCCTCGACGGTTCACCTCGGCATGTTCGCCACCGTCGAAAAACGCGAGACGCCGCTCATGATTCCTCCTCCGGTCGCGGTGCGCATCGAGGTCGACATGACGATCGAGCTGCCGAAGGGCGCGACGACCGGTCCGGCGCTCGCCGGCCAGGAAAAAGAGAACGACGGCCGCACCTTCAAGGTCGACGACCGCGCGGAGAACGGTCGCTACGTCGTTCATCGCATCGTCGACATCCCCGCCGGGCGCATCTCGCCGGACGCATATCCTTCGTTCGTCGCCTTCGCGCGCGCGGCGGACGAAGCCCTCCATCAGGACATCGTCGTACGCCTGCCATGACTTCCCGCATCGCAACCTACAAGATGCTTCTCGAGGGGATCCGTTTCCGAGGCCGCCACGGCGTGTCCAAAGCGGAGCGGGGTCTGCCTCAGGACTTCGTCGCCAACGTGGAGATCGAGCTGCCGCTGTCGGCGTTGCCGCGCTCCGACAGCCTTCGACAGGTCTACGACTACGGTCGCTTGTCGCAGCTCGTCGTCGACGAAGGCACCACCACGAGCTGCAAGTTGCTCGAGACGCTCGCCGAGCGGCTCATCTCGCGCATCCTCGCCGAGTCGCCCGCCGTGAGTGTGTCGGTGCGCATCAAGAAGTTCGGACCGCCCACACCCGTCAGCGTCGATGCCGCCTCGATCGAGCTCTTCGGTGTGCGCGGGGACAAGGGTACGTGAGACGCAACGGTGGATCGGACGTGCCCGATCCCGCCGCATCCGATCCTGCCGCACCCCATCCCGCCGCGAGCGGCGACGCCGCGAGCCAAGTCACGGTGGACGTCGACCAACGTCCACGGCGTCGCGTTTCGATCGGAGGTTGGGTTCGGATCGTGCTGGGCGTCGGCGGCCTCGTCGCCATCGCGCTCATCATCGACGGCATCGGCTTCGATCGGATCGTGGAGACGATGCGCCCCGCGATGCGGTGGGTGCCGGTCATCTGCGTGCTCGAGGTCGGCCGTTTCGTCTCGGAGACCGCGGGCGCCTACTTCGCGTTCGGCTCACGTGCGAAGGAGATCCCGCTCCTCACACTCTTTCGCGCGAACCTCATTGGCCAGTCGATCGCGAACCTCGCACCTGCGCCGAGGCTCGTGAACGAGACCATCAAGATCACGCTTCTCGCGCCGTACGTCGGCGTTCCCGCGGCAACCTCCGTGGGCGCGACGATTCAAGCCGCGACGCTCTTGTCCGTCGGCTTGTTCTCGTTTCCTTGCGCGATCGCCATCTTCTCGCTCAGCGGGGCCTCCGTCTGGTTCTGGGCCGTCGTCATCCACGGCATCGTTCTCGTCGCCACCGGCCTCGCCATCCGAGGTATGACCCGCGCGAAGGGCCCAGGGCGCTGGCTCGCGAAACGTTTTCCGAGGCTCGCGCCCGGAACGGCCGAATTCGCCGCGCACGCGGAGGAGGTGGGGCTATGGGCCACGCTTCCCACCGTGAGCCTCCTCGGAAACCGACTTTTCCAGGCCATTCAGATCGGTGTGGCGGCGTTTGCGGTCGGCATCGACACCGACATCGTGCGCGGTATGGCGGCGCAAGGCGTGAACCTCGTCGCGAATGCGGTCGGGGTGATCGTTCCTGCTGGTCTCGGAACCACCGACGGGGCATTTACCCTCGCCGCCGAAATGTTGAAAACAGACACCGCGAAGGCCGCGTCGCTCGCGCTCCTCATGCGATGCACGCAGCTCGTCTGGCTCTTCATCGGTTCCGGCGTACTTTTCTTTGGACCGAAGCGGTCCGGATTGCCTAGAGCGAGAGTGAGCAGCCGATGAACCCCATTCACGATGTGCCCCTGCCGGACGGAATCGAGGACGCATTCCCCGCCGTCATCGAGATCCCCGCCGGATCGAAGCTCAAGTACGAGCTCGACAAAGAGACGGGGCTCCTGCGCCTCGATCGCGTGCTGTACTCGGCCGTCCACTACCCGGCGAACTACGGCTTCATCCCGCGCACCCACGCCGATGATGGCGACGCGCTCGACGTCCTCGTGCTGATGCAGGAGGCCGTTCACCCGCTCACGATCGTTCGCGCGCGCGCCATCGGCGGCTTCAAGATGCGCGACGACATGGGCGAGGACGACAAGATCATCGCCGTCGCCGTCGACGACCCTGCCGTCAGCCACTACCAGGCGACGACCGAATTGCCGCCCCACCTGGTCATCGAGCTGCGCCGCTTCTTCATCGACTACAAGTCGCTCGAGGGCAAATTCAGCGAGATCGACGAGCTCTACAACCAGGGCCGCGCCGTCCGGGTCATCCGGAACGCCATCGAGGCCTACAGGAAGCTCCACCAGAAGGACCCCGCGCCGGTCTGAGGGGCTAGCCTTTGGGCTGCCGCCCATGACTGCAGTCCTCTTGCGCGCGCAAAGCGTGTGGTAAACGCGATGTTTACCACACGCTTTTGCCGCTGAAAGGAACACGGGCCTCGCGGCCAGCTCTCGAGCCGAGACCCCATCGATGCTCGGCGGTCGTGCGCGCGCGAAAAAAAAGAAGCCCCCTTGTCGATCCGCGGATCGGTCGAGCGTCGTCAGGTCGAAGCCGGCGATGGAGCCGGCCCGAACCACGGAGATTCGACCATGAGCCAAGCTATCGCCCCCGCCGCCGTTGCCGTTTCCCCCGTCTCCTCGAAGCGGCCCGTCGCCTCGAAGCGCGTCCTCGCCGGCCGCATCTTGACCGGCCTCTCGCTCCTCTTCCTGACGTTCGATGGCGCCATCAAGTTCTACATCGCCAAGCTTCCGAACTTCGACGAGAAGCTCACCCTCGGTTTCTCGCTCGACGCGATGCCGAAGCTCGGCGCGATCCTCCTCGCGTGCACCGCGCTCTATGCGTTCCCCCGAACGGCGGTCCTCGGCGCGGTCCTGTTGACCGGGTACCTCGGCGGCGCGGTCGCGACGCACATGCGCGTCGGTGGCCCGGCCTTCTCGCTCCTCTTCCCGTTCATCGTCGGCGCGGTCGTCTGGGGTGGCCTCTTCCTCCGCGACGATCGCCTCGCCGCCTTCCTCCCCTGGAGCAAGCGTGCGGAGTGAAGGCGGCGACCCGCGTCGGCGGCTCCGGGACGAGGCCGCCGACGACAAGCCACCATCACTGCAATGTCTGGCCCGCGTTGGTCATCCCGCGACTGTGAGCGACCGGGCCCGCCCACGTGAACGAGGCATAACCACCGCCCGTTCCAATCAGTTGAAGCGACAAGCCGATGGCCTCGGTGCCGACCTCGAGCACGCCGACGTCGACGCAGGTCTGGCCGTTCGCGGCCCCATTGGTGGCGGTGAACGTTCCCTCGTAGCAGAGGAAGTACATCACGCTGTTCGCCGGGCTCACCAGCGCGACGCCGTCCGTGGGGCCGTTCTGCATCCCCGCGGCAGCGAACCATAGCGTCCCGAAACCATTGCTTTGGTTCGGAATCGTTCCCGTCAACGCGATCGTCAAATACGATTGCCCCACCGGATTGCCCTGGCCGTTGTAGAAGACGAGCGAATAACCCGTCAGGTCCGTCCCCGCGACGCCCGCGATTTCGATCCCTTCGTCCACGTCTCCGCCGGTATTGTCGTAATGGATCTCGTTGATCCAAATGTTCGCCGGCCCAACACCGGGCTGACTCACCAGGTTGCCGGCGTTTGCGGTTTGGTATCCGTCGCTGCTGCCCGGAGCGAGGGAGTCGCAATACGTCCACGTCGTTCCGCCGTCGCCGCTGAAGCGATAGGCGTAATCGTACGGTGAGCCCGCCGACGGTGGTACGACCAGCGCTGCTTGGTATTCGTCGTTATTCGGCTCGCCGAAGGTCGTGCCGTTCCACGCCGGATTCGGAATTGCCGCCGTCCACGTCCAGCCGCCCATGGCAGGGTCGCTCCCGTCCGGTCCGTAACCAACGGCACCGAGCAAGTTCGGCGACGGATCGTTGCTGGTTGTCTGGTCGGTGAGGCCGGCAGCATAAACGCGCCCGTATACGGTGGCCGTCGTCCCTTCGGCTTGGGTCAGGCTGGTGGGGAATTGGAGCCGGCAAAACCCAATCGCGTAATCGATGGGACACGCCGTATTGGCAAATCCGGGTGTGCCGAGATCGCCGGTCGTGAAATTGGGAGACGTGATCGTCGCCTGGCACCAATTGCCGCCGTTGTCGTTCGCCGTCGCGTCCAATCCGACGGAGAGGTTCATGCTCTCTCCGTCGGGATCGGGGAAGAGCGGGCCACCGTCGTAGAGGACCTCGTCGACGAGACCATTTTCACAGACCAGCCGCACCGTGTCCGCGCCGTTCGTCAGCGCGAACGAGCCGGGATAGACGTAGCTCGGTGTAAAGCCCGGCGCCGCGACGTTCGAGAACGTCAAAAAGCCGAGGGGCGGAATCTGCAAGTCACCCGTTATGGTGAACGACTCGGCCGCGGCTCCCTCGACCACACATCCAGCGAGCTGGAACGTCGTCGTGCTCGACGGATTGTGGATCTCGAACCACTCACCCACCGTGGTGTCCGTTCCGGTTGGGTTTTGCATGATCTCGGTAATGACGAGCGCCCCCGCGCCGGGCGCCGGGAGCGTCGAGCAAGCAGAGGTGTCGAACGCGCAGGATGCGCTGCAAGCGAGCGACCCGCTCATGAATCCCTGCGACGCGCACGTCTCGCCCGCGAGGTCGGCGCCGTCGCAGTCCTCCGTTCCTTCGGCGACCGCATCGCCGCACGTCGTGCAAGCCGACGTGTCCAACGTGCAATTCGCGGAGCAGGTCAGCATGCCCGCGTCGAAGCCCTGCGTCATGCAGGTCGCGCCGCCGAGCAGCGTGCCGTCACAAGGCTCATTGGGGTCGAGCGTGTTGTTGCCGCAGGTCTCGAACGCGCAGCTGGACGTGTCGAAGGTGCAATTGGCGGCGCATCCGAGCTCGCCCTCGTCGAAGCCCAGCGACAAGCAGTCCTCGCCGTTCAGGTTCGTCTCGTCGCACTCCTCGGCGCCGTCGATCACCATGTTGCCGCAATCGGTGCATTGAGACGTATCGAAGTCGGTGCAATCGATTGCACAGGCGAGCATACCGCCTGCAAAGCCGAGCGAGGCGCACGTCTCGCCCCCGAGCGCCGCGCCGTCGCAGAGCTCGTCGCCTTCGACGACGGCATTGCCGCACTCCGGCTCCGATTGACATTGCGAGGTATCGAGCTCGCATTGATCGGTACAGCCGAGCTGACCGCCGGCGAAACCCTCCGTCTCGCACGTATGTCCGTCGAGGTCGGCTCCGTCGCAAGCCTCGGCGTCGCCGACCATCCCGTCGCCACACACTTCATTGGGCGGGTTTCCGCCCTCGCCGCCGCCGCCATTGGGATCGCTCCCGCCGTCGGGGGCGCCGCCGTTGTTGCCGGTGCCACCACCACCGGTATCGGCGCCGCCGCTCGCGCCTTCGCCGCCGCCACCCGTCGTGGTGTCGTCGCCGCAGGCGGTGGCGACCACCCCCAGCGCGAGAAGGATGGTGCCCGCGATGCCTCGTGTGCTCGAAGAGAGGTATTTCATATTGGGTCGATGCGCCGCGCGTCCGGGCGACGGCGCATCGATCCCATTATCACGATTTACCCTTCATCAGGCGGTCGAGCTCGCGGTCGTACTCGTCGACGGTGATTTCACCCTGCTCGAAACGGCGAGCGAGGGCCGTCATTTCGGCCTGGTGGGACTTCGCGGCTCCTTCGAGGTCAGCCTTCTCGGCCTCGTACATCTTTTTGCCCGCGCTGCGCGCCTCGGCGTACGCCTTTGCGAGCTCCTCCTTGGTGGCCTTTCCTTCCGACTGGAACGAGAGGTTCGCGGCGTAACCGATGCCGATCGTCGCGGCGAACGCCCCGGCGCTGAACACGATGGACCCCCACAGCGGGACGAGGTGCAAAACGGAGTGGACCGCCGCGCCGGCGACGCCGATCCCGAGGAGGCCACCGAAGCGCGCGATACGATCGGCGCGGGTGAGCGGACGGCCCCACAACATGCCGACGCCGTCCACCGTCGCGTCCCAAATCCAATACACGAGGACACCGCTCACGAACGGAATCGGCAGAAGCGCCGCGAAACAGGCTAGGCGGGCTTTGCTGCGAATCAGCTCCTCGACGCGCTTCGCGCGAATCTCCGGATCGAGAATCGGCGTCAGGCGCGTCGCTTCACCCCATCGCCGTATCGATCCATCGACTACCTGCTCGAGCGGGCTCGCCTCGGTGTTCGAGAACGACTCGCGAATGCGCGACAGTACTTTGTTCTCTGCCGCGTTCGCCGACCCATCGGCAAGTGACATTGCAATGGCAGTTTCGAAAACTGCGCGCCTCCCGATGGCGCTCGTGACATTCGCGAGCTCTTGGTCGAGGTCGACCGGCTCCGCGAGGAGCCGATGGATGTCGGTGCCGTCCGGCAGCTTCGGCTGCCAATCCGCGAGCGCGCGCCTCAGGGCGTCCGCCTCGGCGGCTTCGATCTTGCCGTCCGCTTGCGCGACGGCTCCTACGATTCTGATGGCTGCGAGGGCCTCACGGGTTTCCATGCTGACGATCGGTACGTAAGGTCCGCCGTGTCCTTTAGGTGTGCGGTGCCGGACCGCAGTATGATGCTCGGAAATGCGCGGCATTTCGGCTCTCGTCTTCGTGCTCCTCTGCGTGCCATCCGCCGCATTTGCCCGCGAATTTCGCGTGCAAGACATCCCGAACGGCGACACCTTCACGTGTCTGAATTGTCACGGGGAGCTCGAGGCGAAGACGTTCTCCAAGTTCGGAACACAGGCTCGCCAGCACCTCCTCGTCGGCGGCCCTGTTCAGGAGGCACACGTGGACTGGACGTCGCTATGTCCACTCGACGCCGATCAGGACGGCAAGACGAACGGGGAGGAGCTCGGCGATCCCGACTGCACCTGGGTCGCGGGGGATCCCGATCCAGGCGGTCCCGTCACCAACCCTGGAAAGGGCGGCGCCGCTCAAGTGTGCGGCAATGGTCACCTCGACGACGGAGAGGATTGCGAAGGCAGCGATCTGCACCAGACCGATTGCCTCGCGGTCGACGCCGGAATCGGTGAGCTCGCTTGTACGGCCGAATGCACGTACGACTATTCCGATTGCTCGAAGCCCCCGCCCGGCTGGGAGGATGACGGCGGCGACGACAGCGCCCCCGTCGAGGAGGAGGGCTGTTCGGCGACGGGCCGAGCGCCTTCTGCGCTCGCGGCACTGCTCGCTGCTGGTTGTCTCGCCGCCGCGATCACCCGCCGCCGCCGATGTTGAATCGCACGACGACACGTGTCGATCGCGTCACCGCCCCGCGCGCGGCGCGCATCACGGTCCTCTTCGGCCCCGACAAAGGCCTCGAGGTGTCGTTGCCCCCAACGGGCATCGTGGTCGGTGCGCAGCCGGCCTGTGATCTCGTATTGAAAGACCCGGCCGTCTCGTCGCGCCATTGCAGTATTCGATCGACGCCGAAGGGGTTCGAGGTACGTGACCTCGGATCGCGTAATGGCACGGTCTTCGACGGAGCGGCCATCGAGCGCGCTCTTCTTCCACCCGGTGCCGTCTTGCGCCTCGGCACGACGCTGCTTCTCCTCGCGCCGGAAGAACAGCACGTCGCGCTCGCGCCGAGCGCCCGGACGAGCTTCGGCGATTTGCTCGGCGAGAGCGCACCCATGCGTCGCGTCTATTCGGTGCTCGAGCGCGTGAGCGCCGGAAACGCCCCGGTTCTCGTTTACGGCGAGAGCGGAACCGGCAAAGAGCTTTGCGGGCGCGCGATTCACGAGCACTCGGATCGCAAGAACGGCCCATTCGTCATCTTCGATGCGAGCGCCGCGAGCGAGACTTTGCTGGAGAGCGATTTGTTCGGCCACGTGCGAGGTGCGTTTACCGGCGCCGAGCGCGATCGAACCGGTGCATTCGCAGCCGCCCATAAAGGCACCCTCTTCATCGACGAGATCGGCGAGCTGCCTCTACGCATGCAGCCGAAGCTCCTGAGAATGCTGGAGACGGGGGAAGTTCAGCCGCTCGGCGGTAACAAACACACCCGCTACGACGTCCGGGTCGTCGCGGCGACCCATCGCGATCTCGCCGACGAGGTCGCGAAAGGCACGTTCCGGGGCGACGTCTATTTCCGACTCGCCGTCGTCGAGGTGCATTTGCCGCCGCTGCGCGAGCGACCCGCGGACATCGCGCGGCTCGTCGAGATGTTCCTCGCGCGCGAGGGCGCTCGCGTCACGCCCGGCGAGATCGCGGGGCCGAACCTCGATCGCCTCGAGGCATATGCCTGGCCGGGCAACGTGCGCGAGCTGCGCAATGTCATCGCCCGCGCGGTGGCGCTCGGCGACCGCGGCGCGCCGTTCGCCGAGCTTCCCGTCTTGGTCGGCACGAGCCTCGCGTCACGCCGCGAGCCCGAGGCGACGGCGGATCGCGCTTTTTCCGACGCCAAGGCCGAAATCGTGGAGCGATTCGAGAAAAGCTATTTGCGCGACCTCCTCGCGCGGCACGGCGACAACCTCGCTCACGCGGCGCGCGTTGCGGATATCGAGCGCAAACACCTCTATCGCTTGCTCGAGAAGCACGGCTTGCGCGCGGACAAGGCGCCTGGCACCGGCTCCACTTCCGGCTCCGGCTCCGGCTGAGTCTTCGAAGACACGCTTGCTCCTCGCCCTTCGGGGGCTCGACGACACGCGCGATCTTCGACACCCCGCGGAATCCGCCTTTCTGGGCCCGGCATGTGGCTTGCGGATGTGCTGGTCACCATGAACCGAGACGTCCAATCCCTCCATTTCGTTTGCACCGACTGCGGCCGTCGCGCCCCCGCTCCCGGCGACTGCCCGTGTGGTGCCGGGCCGTTCGTCGATCTCTCGAAGCCCGAGTTTCGCGACATGGTCATCGAGATCGACGACCGGCGCGCCGAATCACATCAGCAAAGGGTCCTTTGGGCGGGCGTCGGAGCGGGGATCATCGGCGGTGTCTTCGTCCTTGCCGTTGCGCACCCGCTCATCGCGGCGATTCCACTCCCGGTCCCGTTTGCGATGCCCATCAAGGTCATTGCCATGATGATCGGGCTCACGCTGCTCACCTCACGGGTGCTCGGCGAGATCTGGAAAGCTCCACGACGCTTCCCAGAGCTCGTCGCATCTCGACCCGTGGTCGTGCTGCCGTCGAGGTTGCGTGCACCCAAGAAGGCGACGTTGATCGGTATTGGTGCATTCCTCGCCCTCGGTATCGCCATCAACGTGGCTGCGCCCTTCGTCAAAGAGTGGAGCAACCGAGAAGAGCGCGAGCACCGCGAAGAAGTCGCGAAGCGCGTCGAGAAGCTTCACGGGTGTGTCGTCGAAAACCGTCCGGTCTCGTACGGCCTATCCACGCGCGATGTGGAGTGGACCGCCGAGTGCAAAAAGCCGCTCGCGCGGCTCTATGAGTCGCTCGACGGCCGCTCGGATGATCGCCCGCTTCGCTCGGTCCTCGACGGGCTCTTCTCCTGCAACTCCGGGTGCAAGGCCGGCGCGCTCGACGAGCATTACCGCGAGCTCTTCAATGCAGCGATCCATGACGGAATTCCGCTGGAGAGCTACGAGGGGCGTGACTCCATCGTCTCGCCGCGGCGCTCGACCTTCACTTCGTCGTCTTGGTGAGGTCGCCTTCTTCGATTTCCTTTTGGACGGCGGCGTCTTTTTTGCGCCGCTGTTCCTTCTCGGCGGCGTGTTCTTTGGCGACCTTGAGGGCCCAGTCGTAGCCGCTCAGCAGCTTTTGGCAGCGCTCGACCGGGTCCTCTTTTTCTTTGTCGGCGAGACCCTCGACGCGGTGGGTCGCTACCGAGCAAAAGTCCTTCGTGTATTCCGGGCCGGGGAATTCGGCCGAGAGCTCGGGCGCGCAATACTTCTTTTTGACCGCGTTGCACTCGGCGACGGCCGCGATCCGCGCGAGGCCCTTTTCGCGTTTCAGCCAATCGTCCTTCTCGCGGACATAGGTCTTGCGACACTCCTCGTTGGTGTGAAGGAGAATGTCGTCCGGGATCGGGCGTTTCATCTGCGCCTCCCAGCTCGGGACGAAGGTCGTCCACTTGGTGCGGAACGATTGACACAAATGGTCTTTCGCTCGGCACGACAGGTCGACGACGAGGGCGCAATAGTTGAGGGTCGCCGGGATCCCCAATTGCCGCGCAGCTGGTGCAGCCGACGAGGCGGATTCGATCAATGCCGCGGCGCTCGCGGTGTCGACCACCAGCGCTGACGCCGTGGCCGGCGAGCCGACAATGTCGTTGGCAACCGACGATGTTGCGGCTGTGTCCGCCGAGGCGACTTTGCTGGCCGCGTTGCTCGGCGCCGGCTCGAGAGCCGTGCCCTGCGCGACCTCGCCGGTCGATATGCCGGAGGCCGAGCCGCTCGCGCTCGCCTGCGCAGGCTCCGCGGGAGCGAGCAGGTCCTCGTTCCCGAGCGTCGCTCTTCTCGATACGAAGTACAGCGCGCCCGCGGCGACAGCGACGACCGTCGCGAAGAGCGCGGCCGACCGCGCGCGACGCTTGGTCTTCGGCTCCGGCTCGGCCTTGTCGTCGGTCGCGAGGGTACGTTCGACGCGTGCAGCAGGACGATCGGCGGTGACGCGTGCCGGGGCTGCGGATCGGAGCGCCGCGCGGAGCGAGCCATACAATGCCGTCGCGCCGATCGGCCTGCGCTCGGGTTTGGTCGCGAGCGCCGTCATCAATGTGTCGCTGAACGCCCCAGGAATCGTCGGCTCGATGACGTTCAATGGCATCGCGTTCAACCGTGACTCGACGTCTGCGTCGTCGGGCCAAGGCAGTCGCCCTGCGCACATCGCATAAAGGAGCAGCGCGAGCTCGTAGACGTCCGAGGCGATGCTCGCCGGCGTGCCGAAGAAGCGCTCGGGCGCCATGACCGCGGGGGTGCCTCGCACGACTCCTTCCAGCGTCGTCGTGGACGAGAGCGGACCGCGCGCGAGCCCCAAATCGAGCAGAACGGGCCGCGGCTGCGAATCAGCGACGAGAAACACGTTCTCCGGCTTGATGTCGCGATGGACCAGCCCGGCATCGTGCAGCGCTTCTGCGCCGTCGACGAGCTGTCCGAACAACCGCATCGCTTCGGCGACCGGCAAGGGACCGCGCGCGAGGCGTGTGGCGAGCGTCTCGCCCTCTAGCAGGGGCATCGCGAGGAACGCTCGGCCGTCGGGCAGCTCCCCGACCTCGACCACCTTCACCACGGCCGGATGCTCGACGGACGCCATTCGCTTCGCCTCTTCGAGGAATCGGCGAATGACAGGTCGCTCGGGCTCTCGATCGACCGACGGCAGCGAGACCTTCAATGCAATCGTGCAAGGGCCGTCGTCGCCGGCACGGCGCGCGGCGTAGACCGTCGCGCTTCCGCCGCGCCCGACGACGTGATCGACCTCGTACGGCCCGAGCACTTCCACGCTCCGCCCCGTAGCAATCCGTGCCCGGGGCGTCGAGCGTGGACGGCCTCGATCAGGGGCAGTGCTGGCCCGGCTTCAGCGGCATGATCGGTTGACCCCGATCATTGCAATACGGCTTCTTCGGGCCCTTCGGCGAAGGACCCGACGGGAACGACGGTCCGCCAGGAGCCTTCTTGCCGACCTTCGAGCAGGCCGCGTCGTGCCCCTTGTCGCAGGCCTTCGCGAACAGCTCTTTGGCCTTCGATGGATTCGAGCGTGCGCCGCCCGAGCCCGACTCGAGGATGAGCCCGGCGTCGAAGCACGCGTCTTCCTGCCCGGCGTCGCAGGCCGATTGATAGAAGCCGACCGCCTTGTCGCCCTGCGGGGACATCTTTCCATATTTGCCGTTGTAGAAGTCGCCGAGGACCTCGCACGACTCGCCCTTGCCTTTGTTGCACTCGGCGGTCAGCTGCTTGACGCCGTCGTTCACGTACTTCTGTCCTTCGGCGCGTTCGGGGCCATTTTGCAGGAAGCTGCCCATCGCAAGGCAGCCGCGCGCGTCACCGCCGGCGCACGCTTTGCGGAAGAAGAGCTCTTGGTCTCCCTCCCACTTGTTCTGTTTGGCGAGGATGTTTCCGGCATAGAAACAGGCCCGCGCATATTGCTTTTTGCAGCCGCGGACGAACCCGTTCAGCGCTCCGTCGTAGTCACGTCGAATGCGCGCCTGTTGGCCGAGACCGCTGCACGCGCGCCCGTCGCCCTTTGCACATCCCTTCTCCAACAGGTCGGTCGACTTCGCCTTGAGCGACGAGTCGTCGCTCTTGCTCCACACGTAGCCGAGGCCGGTACACCCCTGCGGGACGCCTGCGTTGCAGGCCTTTTGATAAGCGCTCTCCGCGCCTTTCATATCCTTCTTCGCGCCCTCGCCCTTTTCGAGGATCAGGCCGAGGTTCGCACAGCTCATCGGATGACCCGCGGAGCATTGCGCGCGGCAATCATTCAAATCTCCGGGCCGGCAGAGGTAGCTCTTCGCGCTCGATTTGGGCCGACAAGACCCGTGCTCGTCGATGACCTTCCCGGGCGGGCAGCTCGGGAAATACGCGCCGGGCGGTGGCCGTCGCGGAGGCGCGGACGGGGCGCTCGACGCCTCGATCGGATAGAGCTGCACGAGCAGAGGCACTTTGCAGCCGGCAGGAGCATCGGAGTCGTTCTCCGTCGCCTTCTTGCAGGAATCGGGTTGGCCACCCTGTGACTCGTTCTTTACCTCGCTCTTGCTTGCGGCATGGGCACCTTGCCCGAAGACCTCCGCGGCAGCGCCGATGTTGGCCGCCGCACCGGACGTGAGCACGTACGCGCCGAAATCCATCGCAGCGACGAAGTGCGTCGCCTTCGCGCAGCGCGCCTTCTCTCCTTTCAACATGTCGCGCGTGACCACCTCGGTGGTCGTCGAGAGGCGGCCGGCAGCCGCATAGTCGAGTCGAAACACCGATCCGCGATCGAACTCGGCCTTCATCTTCGCCGCGAATGCAGGTCCACCCGACAATGCGAGGCCCGCCTCGTCGGAGTCCAACATCTCGCGGTGCTTCGCCTCGTATTCGAGCCCTCCGTAGTCGTACGTACCGAGCGCGACGTCACAGCCGCGCACGATCGTCATCTTTTGGCAGTTGTAGTTCACGAGGACGAGCTTGCCGCCCTTCATCTCCCGCTCGAGCTGGTTCGCCTCGGCGTCCGGAAGATCGATGACCCACGGCGCCGGAACCTCTCCGCACGTGGACCCCATCGCATCGTTCACGCCTTGCGGGTCATCCCGCAGGTTGCTCGCGACCGACGGGCCGCAACCGGTTCCCACCAGTGCCGCCGAAATCAAAATTGCACCGAAACGCCGCGTCATCGTTTCTCCGCTCCCTTCGGGGGCCTTTACGGAAGCGGGAAAGCGGCCATTAGAATTTCTCGTTCCAGCGACGGCGGGCCGGCAAAGATCGGGCAGCGTCCTCGGAATTCGGTTGGTCGTACGGCCATCTGCTCGACGGCGCGCCGCTACCTCCTCACGCTCCTCGCTCGGTCTCGATGTTGCTGCCTCTACCTCGGGAGGAAGCGATGGAGAAGATCATCAACGACCTTTGTGAAAAGACCGGTATCGATCGCGCGACAGCGGAGAAGGTCGCCAACTACCTGAAGGAGAACATCACGCGCCTGCCGGCGCTCTTGCGCGGAGGCGACGGTGAATCGAAAGGCGTCCTCGGCGACGTCGTCGGCAAGTTCGGGAGCGTCATGGGCAAGCGCTCCTGACGCGACCGGTAACTCGGGAGCAGCCGGCGATGCGATCGCGCGAGGCCGGCTCGCTGTAACTTTTTAGCAGTGACCGAGCCTACAGTGTGGGCTTATCACTGGCGTACGTCGTTCCATCTTCCAGACGACGCAAAGGTGTTGGCAGGCTTATGACCGGCACGGCGCGCCTATCGCGCCGGCCCGGCCACCATGAACCGAACCCTTCCTTTCTCCGCCCTCTGGGGAACGTTGCTCGCCGCAGCGCCGATGATGCTCGCGTCGTCGGCCTGTGATGCGCCGCCGGATCCTCGCTCGTCCGACGACTCGCCCGGCGCTGAAACGACGGCGCAGAAGCAGCCCGCGGTGAACGAGCGAATCGGCGGCGCGCGCGCGGTCGAAGAGCTCCACGTCGCGTGGCCGGAGCGATCGAAGATAGACGCCGCCGTCCTCTCGCGTGCACCGAGCGAAGCGCGCGACGCGATCTCGAAGGCGGTCGTGCCCGTGTTGTTGCCGCGTGCGGGCGTCCTGGTCGAACAAGCGCGCGTCGTCGCGAAGCCCGCGTTCGTCGCCGCGTCGATGGACGGCTCCGCGGAGGAGAGCGGGCTGCACTTGTCGATCAGCGCGACGAAGATCGTGCACCGCCATGCCGGCATCGACCGCGTCGCTCCGGCGCGCAGCGTACGGGCCGGACGTCCTGCATGGGTGCTCCAGAACGAAGGGATCTGGAGCGTGTCGTGGGAAGAGAACGGCGTCTCCTACGTCGTCGATCTCGAATGCGCGCGCCCGTCGGAGGACGCGCGGTGCGCGACCGAAGACCGCGTGCTCGCCATCGTGGAAGACCTCGCCTTCGTCGGCGGATCGTTCGAGACGCGAGGAGGTGCGAAATGAGCATTCGACGCAGGCTCGGAACCACGCTCGTCGCGTCCGCCTCCGCGGCCGTCTCGCTGTTGTCGGCGGGCCAGGCTCTCGCCGACGACTTCAGCTACAACCCGCCGGGAACGCTCGTGTCGGGGTCGGGCTCGGGGCGTTTCGACGAAACCATTTATGCGCCGGGCATGCGGTTCCCCATCGAGGAGGCGCCCGCGTTCTTGAACTCTCAAGTTTGGGGTCACGGCGGCGGCTCCGGCCCCGGCGGCTCCCAATGCGACGTCGAGAACTTCAGTTATCCCTGGTGGGACAACTATTGCGAGACGCGCTCCTGGGATATGCCGCTTTGCCCCTCGGGCCAAGGACACCAGGGCCAGGACATTCGCGCGAAGTCTTGTGAGAAGAACGTGCATTGGGTCGTCGCCGCCGAGGCGGGCTCCGTCACGAACATCGGCTCGTACAGCGTGTACATCACGGCGGCGGACGGAACCCGCTACGACTATTTGCATATGGGCAGCGTCCAAGTCTCCGTCGGACAAGACGTCGAGAAGGGGCAGCACATCGGCAAGGTATCGAACGAGTTCGGCGGCACGCCCACGACCGTTCACATGCATTTCAATCTTCGGCAGAACGTCGCCGGGGTCGGCAACGTCTACGTGCCTCCTTACTTGTCACTCGTAACTTCCTATCAGGCCCTCATCGGACCGCCGGTCGAGCCCGCCGTCGGCTCGCTCGACGAGGTGAGCTGCGACGCCATCCGCGGCTGGACGCAATCGCCGAGCAGCCCCGAGGCTCCGATCGACGTGCGTCTCTATTTCGACGGTGGGCCGGACACGGCGATTGGGCACCCGTTCCTGGCCGATCTATCGCGTGAAGATCTCTGCACGGCGATCGGCTCGTGTGAGCACGCGTTCCAGGTGCCGCCTCCGCTGTCGCTCTATGACGGCGTCGATCACGTCGTGCACGCGACCGCATCGGACGGGAGCTCCAATGCGCCCGAGGTCGCGAACAGCCCGATGACGATGAATTGCGCGTTCGAGCTTCCGTCGGGTGTGCGCCGGCGCGTCGCGGATCTCGACAGCGCGAACGCGTGGCACTTCTCTCCGTTCTGGGACGAGATCGCCGTGTCCGACGGCATCCTCTCCACAATCGACGAAGGTGAGGATCTCGATCGAACGCCGCGTCTCGTCGCAACCTCGTCCGCACCCGAGACGCTCTACCTCGTCGACGGCGGCTGGCGTCGCGCCGTGTCCGACGAGATCGTCGGGGTTGCGTGGCAGTTCCACCCGATGGGGGCCGAGATCATTTCGGACGAAGAGCTCGCAGCGCTCCCCGCCGGCAAACCATTGCGCGCGCGACCGATCGTTTTGCGATCCGCGAGCGGTGACCTGTGGCTCGTCGACGACGCGCCGGGGCCGGGCTCCACGGGGCCTGGAGGTCTCGGTGGCTCCGGCGACGACGGTGACGGCGCGACGCCCGACGGCGACGGTGACGACGTCTCCGGCAGCTGCGACTGCGTCGTCGGTCGAGCCCCGGCGAGCTCGGCTTGGACGACCGTTTTCGCCGCGTTCGTCGCCGCCGGTGTTGCGCGACGGCGACTCGCTCGGGGGCGTCGAGGAACGCGACCGTAGCCCCTAAGTTGTGATTGACGCAGCGCGTTTGCGTGGTACCTAACACAATTGTTTCTGTACGAAACATCTGTGGCTCGAAGCTTGCGCGGTGGACTCGTTAGCCGCTAGCGCCAGCGGCGCCACGTGGAGGTACCCGTGTCCAGCACGCCCCAGAACCGATACAAGGCCGACCTGCGCGAGACGAAGTTCCTCATCTTCGAGCAATTTCCGCTCGACACGCTCCTCGGCGCGCCGCCGTTCGAGAACTGGGGCCGCGACGAGTGCTCGATGGTCGTCGACGAGGCCTACAAGTTCTCGTGCGAGGTGACGGGGCCGCTCAACAGCATCGGCGATCGCGAGGGCTGTAAGCTCGAGGGCGGAAAGATCACGACGCCCACCGGTTTCAAGGACGCGTGGAAGCGGCTCTACGAAGCAGGGTGGAAGGCCCTCGCCGCCGAGCCGGAGTACGACGGGCAAAGCGCGCCCTCGATGCTCACCCTCGCGGTGGAAGAGTTTCTCTGCGGCTCGAACCCCGCGTTCAACATGTACGGCGGCCTCGCGCACGGCGCCGCCGAGGTCATCGCGCACTTCGGCACGAAGGTGCAGCGCGGCCGTTACGTCCGCAACATGCTGCACGGCACGTGGGGCGGCACGATGTGCCTGACGGAGCCGCACGCGGGCAGCGACGTCGGCTCCGCGCGCACCACGGCGAAGCGACTCGGTGACGGCAAATATCAAATCACCGGGACCAAGATCTTCATCTCCGCCGGTGATCAGGATTTCACCGACAACGTGGTTCACCTCGTCCTCGCGCGCGTCGACGGCGCACCTCCGGGCACGAAGGGCTTGTCGCTCTTCATCGTCCCGAAAGTCCGGGTAAACGACGACGGCAGCCTCGCCGAGCCCAACGACGTCACCGTCGCCTCCATCGAGCACAAGATGGGAATCAACGGCAACGCGACGTGCGTCCTCAACTTCGGTGACGACGGCAAATGCATCGGCGAGCTCGTCGGTGAGGCGGAGAACGTCGGCATGCAGCAGATGTTCATGCTGATGAACACGGCGCGTATCGGCGTCGGTCTGCAGGGCGTCTCGGTCGGCGCCGCCGCTTACCTCGCCGCGCTCGATTATGCGAAAGACCGCAAGCAGGGCGCGCCGATCACCAATTGGAAAGACGCGACCGCGCCGCGCGTGCCCATCATCGACCACCCCGACGTGCGCCGCATGCTCATGGAGATGAAGGGCCGCGTCGAAGGCCCCCGCGCGCTCATCATGAAGCTCGCGTTCCACGCAGACAGTGTCCGCGCCCTCAAAGGCAAAGACGATCAGGCCGCCGCCTATCACCAAGGCCAGCTCGACCTCCTCGTCCCCCTGGTGAAGGCGTATTCGACGGACCAGGCCTACAAGGTCTGCGAGCTCGCGATTCAGACCTTCGGCGGCCACGGTTATCTCAAAGATCACCCGGTCGAGCAGTGCGCGCGCGACGCGAAGATCTTCAGCATCTACGAAGGCACGAATCACATCCAGGCGATGGACCTCGTCGGTCGCAAGCTCCCGCAAAACGGCGGCGCGAACCTGCAGGCCTTCCTCGGCGACGTGGGCCGCTTCATCGCCGAAAACGAGAAACACCCGTTCGTCGGCTCGCTCGTGAAGGATCTCGCGCAGGCGCACGAGGCCGTCGCCGGCACCGCGATGCGCCTCCTCTCGTGGTTCCAGAGCGGCCGCATGCAGATCGTCCCGCTCGCCGCGAACCGCGTGCTCGAGATGATGAGCGAGCTCGCTTGTGGCTGGCTCCTCTGCGACGCCGCCCGCATCGCGCACGACAAGCTCGACAAACTACCCCCGGGTGAAGAGTCGGCCGCCGACCGAGCCTTCTACGAAGGTAAGAAGTACGTCGCCGCCTACTTCGTGAAGAACATCCTCCCGCACGCCAAGCTCACCGCGGAGATCCTCGGCCGCGAAGACACCTCCGCGCTGGACATCCCGGTCGCGGCGTTCGCCAGCGTTTAGCCCCGAGTAGCGTCCGAAAGGCGAGAGAGGGGTCGCCAAGGGAAGAAAGAGGAAGAAGAGAGCAGAGGGTCATAAGCCC
>JABFXY010000033.1 GCA_013361525.1 Polyangiaceae bacterium
GACGCCGGCCTGCTCGCGCGCGCGACGGTGTGGGCGGCGACCAACGAAGAGGGCGCGAATCAGGCCTTCAACATCACGAACGGCGACCTCTTCCGGTGGAACGAGCTATGGCCGCGGATCGCGCGCATGTTCGAGCTCGACGTCGCGCCGCCGCTGTCGATGTCGCTCGACGTCGTCATGGCCGACAAAGAGCCGCTCTGGAACCAGATGGTGAAGCGTCACGGCCTCGCGGAAAACCCCTATTCGGCCGTGTCGTCGTGGCGCTTCGGCGACGCGGTGTTCTCCTGGGACTACGACATGTTCGGCGACGGCTCGAAGGCGAGACGGTTCGGCTTTCACGAGTTCGTCGAGACCGAGGCGATGTTCGAGCGGCTCTTCGCGGAGTACCGCGCCCGCAAGATCATTCCGCCGCTTTCGACCCGTCCATGAGCTGTTTGAACGCTCGCCTTCGCGCGCCGAGCCAGACGCCGGTGAAGCCGATCGTCCCGAAGGTGAGCAGCATGATGACCGTTTTGCCTCCACCGTGCAGCGCACGATCGAAGGTCGATCTGCCCTCGAGGTCGGCCTGTCGGGTCGTTCGCTCGTTCTCCACGCATTGGCAGAAGAGGGCGCCGCGCTCGCTCTTGCCGCCCACGCGGTGGCCTTCGGCGTGACCGCCGTGTTTCTCGCAGGTGTTCGCGCATGCCGGCACGTAGAGCGAGCGCTCGAGGTAGCCACCGAGCGCGCTGTTGACGGCGTAGGCGGCGAGCAGCGCCACCACGAGGAACGGTATCGCGACCACGGCATACGCGCGGCTTGCGCGTCGTACCGCGCGCACCTGTTCCTCGTACGTGCGCGGGTCGGGCGGCGCGTCTCGAGCCATGAGGGTCGATCGATACCAGATCGTACCCGCCGGCGTCGTGCCGCTCTCTTGACGCGGCGGCTCACCCGGCCTGAGACGCGCCGTGGCCTCGTTGGGGAGTTGGAAGACGATCGACGCCGGGGCGGCTGGAGCGGTGCTGCTGGTGGTGTTTTTCGCGGGCTGCGATCGCCGCTCGGAGGAGCCCATCGCGCCGGAGCCCGCGCCGAGCGCACCACCCACGACCCGCGTCTTGGAGCTGCCGGGCGTGAAGGTCGACGTGCCGTTGAGCTTCGAGCCGGTCGACGCGGCGGTTGTCGAGCAGGTGAAGGCGGGCGGCCTCGCGTACGAGCCACAAGCGCGCCTCGACGTCGCGGGCATGCACGGCAAAGACGAGCGGCGAGACGGTGGCGTGTTCGTCCAACACGCCGTGACGGCGAGCCGGCAGAGCTCGACGCCGGTGACGGCGCAAACGGTGCTCGATTACGAGATCAAGCGCACGAAAGAGCTCATGTCGCAGCCGCCGATGGAGCTCCTCGAGTACGACGTGAAACGACAGGACGATCGGCTCGCGGTGCGCGCGAAGGCGCGGATCACCGCGCGCGGCGTCGAGGTCCAGACGATGACGTCGCTCGTGATGTACGTCGACCCCGAGCACCACATCGTGATGCTCGGGGCCTTCTGCACGGCCGACTCGGCGACCGCGGACAATGTCTGTACGCCCGTGTTGGCGTCGATGAAAACGGAGCCCGGCGAACGCGTTCCGCTCGATACGACGATCCCCGCGCTTCCGTAGTCGTTCGCGGATCAGATCGTGCCGATGGCGCGCGCGATCTCGTCCAGCGATAGCACCCACTCCGCGGCGCCACGCTCGATCGCAGCTTCGGGCATGCCGGGGGCGACACAGGTCGACGGCTCCTGCGCGATCGTCGTCCCTCCGGCCTGGCGTATCGCGAGGAGGCCCTGCGTGCCGTCCGCGCCCATGCCGCTCAAGACCACGCCGGCCGCGCGCGGACCGAGCGCGGTGGCGAGCGAGACGAGCAGGCGGTCGCCCGACGGGCAGAAGCCATCGGGATCGTGGTCGAGGCGAAGTGTGCCGTCCGCCGCGACCTCGACGTGGTGCGCGTCCGGGGCGATCCACACGGTGCCGGGTGTGCACGCGGATCCTGTGCCGGCGATGTCGACCGCGAGCGAGGTCGACTCCGCGATCCATCGCGCGAGTCCGGTGGTGAAGCCCGGCGAGATGTGCTGCGCGATGACCACACACGCCCCGAGGGCGCTGGGGAGCGCGCGGAGCAGCTCCACGATCGCGGGTGGCCCTCCGGTCGACGCGACGATGCCGACGATGGTCGCGTCTGCTCTCGTCGGCGCGGCTAGATGGTGACCGATCCGCCGGCGTCCGACGACCGGCACCTCGGCCATCAATCGGATCGTCTCCACGAGGCGCTTGCCGAAGGTCGCGAGATCATTTCCGCCTAGACCGGTCGGTTTCGCGATCACCTCGAGCGCGCCGGCGGCGATCGCGCGGAAGGTGAGGGCGGCGTGGTCACTGCGAGACGTGTCGCAGAGGACGATGATTCGCGTCGGGCTGTCGGCCATGATGGCGGCGGTCGCGGCCCAGCCATCGAGACCCGGCATGAGGACGTCCATCGTGATGACGTCGGGCTGCAAACGCCGCGCGAGATCGACGGCGGCCCCGCCGCTGGCGGCCTCGCCGACCACGACGATGGACGGTTCGCAGGCCAGCAGCGCGCGCAGCGCCGCCCTTAACGTCGGCGAGTCGTCGACGATGAGGACGCGAATGGGCGATGCCGTCACGATGGTTCCTCCGGGCGCGGCGCCATCGCTTCGATCGTCGTGAGCAGTTTGCCGCCGGCGCACTCTCGCTTGGTGAGGAACGCGGAAGCGCCGGCTGCGGTCGCGCGCCGGCGCACGATATCGTCGTCGAGGGCGGAGACGAGCACCACGGGCGTCGAGCCATTGAGCGGCTCCGCGCGAAATCGTCGCGTGAGCTCGATGCCGTCGATGCCCGACATCGCGACGTCGCAGACGATGACGTCGTAGGCGGTTCGCCGCGCGAGCTCCAACGCGTGATCCGCGCCGGGTGCGGTGTGAACCCGATAGCCGGCTGCTTCGAGGACGGTGCGGTGGAGCGCCCGGGCCGTCATCGAATCGTCGACCACGAGCGCGCGTCGGATCGGGGCCTCGACGACCGCGGGTTCGATTCGAGTGAGCCACGCAGGTCGCAACACGAGGATCAACTCCCCCGAGCTGCCGGTGGCCGCGCCGTCGTACGCGTCGACCTCGGCGAGCTCGGTCGGCAGCGGGTGGGTGACGAGATCGACGTCCGACGAGACCTCGTCCACCGCGATCGCGACGGGATGTCCGTGGGGCGCGAGGACGAGGATCGGGTCGCCGCGGCTCGGCGCCCGCGCTTCGCGGAGCGCGAGCATCGCGCCGAGATCCCAGATCGGAACCGGCGCGCCGACGTGCTCGATCGTGCCGAGCGAGCCCTCCGAGAGCGAGGGCGGCGCAGGCGCTCGGACCACACACTCGATCGCGTGCATCGGTACCGCGAGCCGCTGATCGCCGACGCGGACCAGGAGCGACGCCGAGCTGCCGAGCCCCGACGCGAGCGTCAGGAGAAATCGCGAGCCCTCCCGCGGAACGCTGGTGACGTCGAGGTGACCGCGGAGCGCCGCGACCTCTGCCCGGACGACGTCCAAGCCCACGCCTCGACCCGATGTCTCGGTCACTTCGCGCCGCGTGGAGAGCCCGGCGTGAAAGACGAGGCGGAGGGCCTGCTCGTTCGTCAGCGCCGAAAGCGCCGCTTCGCTCGCGAGCCCTCGTCGGAGCGCCTCTTGTCGCACGCGGTCGACATCGATGCCTCCGCCGTCGTCGGAGACCTCGACCGCGAGCACGTTGCCGCGCGTCTCGAACCGAACCACGACGGCGCCCTCGCTGTGTTTGCCGAGGCGCTCGCGCTCCGCGGGCAACTCGATACCGTGGTCCACCGCGTTGCGCACGAGGTGGAGCAGCGGGCTCCGCAGCGACTCGAGCAGGCGCCGGTCGAGCGCGACGTCACCGCCGACCACCGACAGCTTCACGCGCTTGTTCGTCTTGCGGCAAAGGTCGCGGACCATGCGCTCCCACGGCGCCGCGATCGTCCTCACCGGCAGCGTGCAGATCGCTTTGATCGAGTGCTCGAACGACGCAACGAGGTTTGCCGCTTCGTCGCGGTCGGTGACGAGGCCTCGACGCAAATCGAGGACGGATCGCCGGACAACTCTGTGTGCCGCGCCCTGGAGGGTGTGGGCGAGCGCGTCGAGCTGATGAATGCGCTGTTCGGTGCGGAATCGCAGCTCGCGCAGGCGCTCCACGTCGCGCGCGACGTCGCCCACGTCGCTGGCGCGTACGCGCCAGCCCGTCACGCGCTCGCCCGCCTTGTCGTCGGCGTCGGCGTCGGCGGCCGGCGCTTCGGCCTCGGGCTTCGCCTCCACCTTCGCGCGCATCGCGGCGATGGTGTCGTCCACGCCGCTCGCCGGCGGCGCACCTGCCGTGTGCTCGCGCAACCGCCGGAGGAAGGTATCGAACCCGAACAGCACCGTGGTTGCCACGTCCGGCGCGAGCTTGTTTCCACCCTTCACGTGTGGGCCGAAGATGTCTTCGAGCGCGTGCATCAGGTGCGAGAGATCGTCGAGCCCCAGCGTCCCCGACGTTCCCTTCAGATTGTGAATATGACGTGCGACCTCGTTGTACTGTCTCCGGCGTGTCTCCGCGGATTCCTCACGCTCGAGCGACAGCAGCAGGCTGCTCACGACTTCGTGGATCTCTTCGACCTCCGCCACGAACGTGACGAGGAGCGACGCGAACATCGGATCAACGGGCACGCGCGTGCTCCGCGATGAGCGCTTCCGGGTCGTCGACGACGATGAGGCGTCCGTGCGGGGGAACGTCCATGTGGAGCAGCGGCCCGACACCTTCGTCGCGCGCACGGCGAACGAGCGCCATCGGAAGCGTCGACGCTTTCGGCACTTGCTCCGCGTCGACCGCGACGAGCCGCTCGCCGTCGATCTCGAGGACCAGGACCACCGAAGGATCGACACGCCAGCCGCGCACGCCCAGCAGCGCCGCGAGGCTGTGAACACAGAGGATCTGATGCTGGTAGGTAAAGATGCCGACGATGTGCGGGCGCGACAGAGGTACCGGCGTCACGAGCTTCAACGGCACGACCGCGCGCAGCCGCTCGAGGTGGAACGCGCAGTGCTCGTCCCCGACCATCAGCTCCGCGATGTGGGCGATGTCGCCGGTCGTTTCGACAGGCGCCGGCGCGCGGAGACGATCGGCCCGTCGCGCGAGCAACGCCTGCACGTCGCTCGACAATCCTCCTCCGCCGCGCTGCTCTCTCCGCTCTCTCGCTGTCGTCACGAGGTCACCCCGTGTCGTTCGAGGAACGCGCGCGCGGAGCCGGTATAGAACGCGACGGTCATCGGCTCGGGACCAGGCAAAACGGCGTGAGGGTCGAGCCCATCGGTGCGCTCGAGGACCTCACGCATCAGCTGCGCCGCCTGTCGTCGCTCGCCGTTTCGGGTCAGTAGCAGCGCGTTTTCGACGAGACCGGGGATGTAGCTCGGCCGCGTCGCGCAGAGGCTCGCGAGCAATGCTTCGGCCTCTCGCCGCTCGCCTCGATCGAGGTGCGCGAGCGCAGCCAGATGCATCGCAACGGCGTCGTCGGCCACGGAAGGGGAGGGGCGAGGGCGTGGGGGAGGCCGCTCGGTTTCGACGCGCGCCGCCGGCCTCGGCGGCGGTGCAGACGGAAGTACGGACGGCCGCGGCATTGGGCGGCGAAATGCCTGTAGCTCCGACCGTCCCACCCGCTCGAGGCCTTCCGGCGCACCCGGAAGATCCATCGGGCTGAAGAGCACGATGCCTCCGGGCGCAAGCGCATCCTTCAGCGTCGAAAGCGCCCGCGTTTGCGCTTCCGGCGTGAAGTAGAGGAGCACGTTGCGACAGAGGATGACGTCGAAGTCGAGCCCCGGCGGCGGCTCGAGCAGGTTGTGCACCTCGAACCTGGTCACGTTGCGGAGGTCCTCGCGAACGTGGATCAGCTCGCCCGTGCCGGGCTCGAAGGGCGACGCGCGCTGTCCGTCGTATCGAAGCCCCCGCCGCTTGTAGCTGCCTCTCCGCGCCGCGTCGATCGATGCGCGGCGGACGTCGGTGCCGAGCACGTCGAGCTCGCGCACCGTCGCCGCCCGGAGCGTCGCCGCGAGCGACCACGCCTCTTCCCCCGTCGCGCATCCTGCGCTCCACGCCCGCACCCGCGCTTTCGACGGATCCATCGCGGCAACCGTCTCGGCGATGAAGTCGAAGTGATCGGGCTGACGGTAGAAGTACGTCTCGCTCACGACGCACGCACCCTCGAGGCGCGCCATGAGCTCGGGGTCAGCCGCGTGCACCGCAGCGAACGCAGCTTCGGCATCGCCCGCTTTGGCGAGCAGCGATGTTGCCACCTCGCGGATCCCGTCGACCCGGAGGGCGTCCAGTCGAACGCCGGTCCTCTCGGCGGCGATGAAACACAGCTCCGCCTGGAGCTCCGCGAGCGACGCCGTACCAGCCGTCACGTCTCGGCCCCCACCTGTGCCACGAGCCGGCCGATCCGGCTCCGAATCCGCTCCGGCAAGAGCGTTCTTGGATCCACCACGAGCACGGGGCCCGTCGTGGTCGCGGCGACCGCGATGAGCGCCGGCCCCAGCGTCGGGCACGTAGCGACCGCGTGCGCGTCGGGCGTGACGACGTCACCGAGTGCGACCTCCTGCGGATCGCGGACGCGATCGACCACCACCGCGACGGTCGCTTCGTCGAATCCGACGAAGACGAGGCAGCGATCCCACAGCGGAGCTGTGTGGGACAGGGCCAGCCTCTTCGCGAGATCGAACACGAGCAGCGTCTCTCCGCGAACGTCGATCGCTTCGGCGAGATAGAACGGCGCGCCGGACACCTTGCGCGTCGCGGCCATCAAAACGACCGAGCGAACGAGCGCGAGCGGAAACGCCATCTCCAACGCGTCCACGCGGACGGGCAACAAACGCAGCGCGCCGACCCGTTGCACCCGTTCGCGATGCTCGAGCGCGTGCGCGACCGCCGTCTTCAGCTCGTCGGCCCGCAGCGGCTTCGCGAGGAACGCGTCGGCCCCTCGCTGCAGGCAGGCTTCTGCACGCGATACTTCGCTCGACACGATCAAAACGGGAATGTGGGAGAGCGCGGCGTCGGCCCGAATGTGGTCCAGCACCTCGTCGCCGTTCATCCCCGGCATGCTCAGATCGAGCAGCACGATGTCCGGCGGCCGCGAGCGCATCTTCTCGAGCGCTTCGACGCCGTTCTTCGCGGTGGTGATGGAGTAGATTCCACCGAGCGCGGCTTGTCCGTACGCCAACACGGCGTCGCTGTCGTCGACGAGCAGGACGCGCGCGACGCTCACGCCTTGGGCGCTCCCTCCGGGCCGAGGAGGCGAAGGACGACGTTCAGCGTACCGGCGCTGCTCACCGGTTTACGCAGAAGCTCGTTGGCGCCGGCTTTCAAAGCTTCTGCGAGGCTCGCTTGCTCCTTTTCGCCGGTGAGCAGCACGACCTTGAGGTTGCGAACGTCTTTGCGCGCGGAGGCGCGCAGCCGCTTGAGCAGCCCGACCCCGTCGAGCTCCGGCATGTGAAGGTCGACGATGGCGAGATCGACCCGCTGCCGCATCACGATGTCGAGCGCTTCGACGCCGTTCGCCGCCTCCACGAACTCGAAGTCGTGGCCCGTGAGAAACACGCGCAAGAGGCTCCGATGCGTCCGGCTGTCGTCCACGAGGAGAATCGTTTTCGCCATCGTTGTCATGTTCGGTAGCTCGCGACGATCGTGGAGACGCGTGCGGCGACGTCCTTGACGACGTCGTTCGCTGCGGTGGTTGCTTCGAGCCGAGCCACCGTGTCGTCGGTGAGCTTGTTCAGCTCGTTCACCGCGGAAGAGATCTGCGTGATGCCGGCGTTCTGTTGACTTACCGCGGCGGCGATCTGGCGCACGGCGGCGGAGTTGTCGGTCACGATGCCGGACAGCTCACGCAAGCTCTCGCCGGAGGCTTTGACCTGTGTGAGACCCGTCTCCATCTTGTCGGCGCCTTTGGCGGTGATCGACACCGCGGTGCGAATGGCAGAGCTGATGTCGTCGAGGATTTCGCGGACCCGGTTCGTCGCCTGGATGGATTGATCCGCGAGGCTGCGGATCTCGCGCGCGACGACGCCGAAGCCCTTGCCGTGCTCGCCCGATCGAACGGCTTCGATCGCGGCGTTCAGCGCCAGCATGTTCGATTGATCCGCGAGGTCCTTCACCGCTTCGGTGATGAGGCCGATCTGATGCGTGCGGTCGGTAAGCTCGGTGATCCGATCGGCGATTTCGGCGACCTGTGCGCGGATGTCCACGAGGCCCGAGAGGCTGTGCTCGATCGCGACGGAGCCTTGTTTCCCGACCTGATCCGCGCGCTCGGCGACCTTCAGGACCGCCTCGGCTTTTTGTGCTGCGAGCAGCGAGGTCTGCTTGATCTCGTGCATCGTGATCTGAGTCTCCTGCACGGCCGCGACCTGACGGTTGATCGTCTCGCGCTGCTCGATCGTGGAGGCCCCGAGGTTGCCGACCGAGTCCCCGAGGAGCCGTGTCGACTCCTGGAGGCTCGCGAGGATCTCGCGCAACTTCTCGACCATTCGCGCGAAATTCGAAGCGAGCCTTCCGATCTCGTCGTTCGACTCGGCGACGACCGTCTGGGTGAGATCCCCGTCGCGCACGATCGTGTCGACGACGCGCGAGAGCGAGTCGATCGGCCGAACGAGGCGCCGCGCCATGAGGAACGAGAGGACCACCGCCGCGAGGCCGAACAGCACGATGAGCGCGACGGTGACGAGGACCGCGCGCTGGACCGGCGCATACGCTTCGGCTCGGTTTTGAACCGCGACCACGACCCAACCCCGCCCGCCGTCCCGGAACGACTTCGTCGCGTTCGCGACGTAGTCACCCGATTGCGCGACCCCGTTCGTGTCGGCGTCGTTCACGAGCCGCGCGACGTCCGACGGCCGCAGCCCGCCGTCTTCGCCTTCACGCTCGTAGAGGATCGTGCCGTCGGGTCGCGTGATGACGACGGAGAAGCTCCGGTAGCCCCGGCTCACCGCGCGATCGATGGCGGGCTGCACCTCCTCGCCGACCTGCGTCTCCCATGCGTATGCACCCAAGAGCACACCCAGGGTGTGCCCGTCCGCCGGCGATACGACGGGGCGCGCGATCGACAACACACGCTCGCCGAGGATCGGATCCGGCGCCTCGAGCGAATCGTCGTCCTTCGCTCCGGCCAATGCGGCTCGGAACCAGGGCGATGCGACGACGGCGGGTTGGTTCCGCGCGTAGAGATCGAGCGTCTCGCCGTCGCTCGCGGCGACGGCGTGCCCGTCGGCGGTGAACAACACCAGGGCGCGGTATTCGGGGTAGCGCTCGTGTAGGACGTGCAGGCTCGATTCGCTCTTCTCGAAGGAGTCGTAGATGAGCGCGCCGCGTAGGATCGCGTCCTCGGCCCAGCTCTCGATGTTCTTCTGTCGCTCGGAGATCGTCGAGGATAGCGTCCGCTCGATCCCGTGCGCGTCGCTCATCAACCGCCCGTGGACTTGGCTCGTCAGCTGCGCGTTCAACATCGACGAGACCGTCGCGCCGACGAGCACGAGCGGGATCAACGCGATGGCGCAGACATACAGCGTGAGGCGTAGCTGAAACGACAATGTTCGCGGCTGTCCGGGGTTCGTCATAATTGGTCGAGACTCACCCCGATGGTGAGCGCACCGATGGCCTGGTCGTTCGTCATCACCGGGATCGACACCTGCACCGAGTAGCTCTGCGTCGACTCGTCGAAGCTCGCCTTGTCGATGAACTCCGCGCCGCGACCGCCATCGAAGGACTTCGACCACTTCTCTTCGTCGCCCTGCCAGTAGTCGCTCGTGCGCGAGGTCGTGGCGACGATCGCGCCCTGGTCGTCCATGGCGAACGCTTCGTTGATGGCTTTGTTGGCCGCGGCGTGTTTGCGCAGCGCCTTGGAAGCGTCGTTGTCGAGGTAGACCTTCATGAAGTCGGCGACGCCGGTCGCGCCTCGCCAGTCTCCGTCGAGCTTTTTGATCTGCTCGAGCGGGACGCGCTTCGCATTTTGCGTGCGGACTGCTTCCACGACGGTCTCGTCCGCGGCCATCGCACGGAGCGTCGGCATGATCGCGTCGATCTTCGCTTTGGTCGCGACTTCGCCCCGTGGCGACGCGGTCGCGAGCGGAGGCCTCGATGTTCGCGCGCTCGCCGTCGGTCGCGCAGCGCTGGCTTTCACCGCCGTCGGCGCGGTTCGCGTCTGGCCGACGTCCGCTCCGTCGCACGCCGGTAACGACGAAACGAGGAGCACGAGAGCCACGCAGCGGTGAATCGGCGGTCCAGCGGACATTGGCCCAACGTCAACCGAACCACCTGGATCGCGGCCCGTCAAACGACGCGATCACCCACACCGAACGCGCGAGCTCGGTGGAACGACCAGAGCAACTCGAAGCGTGCGCGAGCGCACGTGGCGAAGCGCGCCTACGGATCCGCGCTCACGCCCGCGCCGCGCGCGCTTCGAGCTCCTGCTCGATCCGCGGCGCGCTGTCGGCGTGGTGGTGAATGATCTTCCAGACGCCGTCGATCCGTCGAAGCACGTTCGTCACCTTCAGCGTGCTGCCGCCGAACGCCGCCGCCACGACGAATGCGCCTGTCGTGTATGCGACGTCACCGAACACGTGAGGCCGGATGTCGCGAATCTCGCTGCCGCCTGCGTCGTTCGGCCGCACGAAGGAATCGAAGACCTGCCACGTCGCGAGGACCTCGTCCCAGCCGTGCGCCCACTCTCCCGCCGGGTGCCCGCTCGTGACCGCGTCGCCGTGGTGCCAGGCCGCTTCCATCGCCGCGAGGCCCTTTCCGCTCATCATCTGCTCGAGCGCGTCGTAGAAGCGCTTCGTCGCGAGCACGACCTCTTCTTCCTCGGGCGTCATGTCCACCTTCTCGGTCTATCCGGGTTGCGTCTCGACGAAACGGACGACGTCGTTCGCCGTGCTGTCGTGCGCGATGCGCGTGAGCTGAAGCCTCGTGAGCGCGTTCCGCGTGACGATGGAGACGCGATCGATCCCGTGCTTGCGAACGCCTTCGAGCAACGTCGCGAACGCAGCCTGACCTTCCTCGCGTTGAGGTTTCAAGTCGTTCGCATCCATCACGAGGTGCGTGATCCGCGCCGTAGGACGGCACGCGTCCAGGACCGTCTGCGCGAAGATGTCGGTGACGTCGCGCTTCCAAAACCCCCACACCCGCACGCGCAGCGAATGCGACGCTGCGTCGAGGTCCAGCGAGAACCCGGCAGCTTCAGTTCCGAAGGTCTTTGGTTGCACGACCATCGTTTGCGCGCTCGAAGCTCACGGAGCGCCGACGAGGATGCCGCCTCGTTCGCCGCCGTCGCTTCCGGCGAGCAGCAAACCCATCGGCGTCGGCGCATAGCCACGTTTGAACATGTCGCTCGCGAGCACGAGCCCGAGTGGAAGCGCGGCGGCGCCGAGCTGCCCGATTCGTTGCGCCGGCGCGTCGATCGCGATCGGCGGACACCAGAGCGTGTTCGTCCGGGTGAGCGCCGCGTAGAGCTCGCGCACGCGGTAGTGCTCGAAGCCGTGATCCGAGATCGCCCAACCGACCTTCATCTCGTCGGGCAACACGCTCGTCGATTGGCGGATCACCGTCGCGAGCGCCGTCGCATCGAAGGCGCTCGTGTCGTCGTACGCGCTGATCTCGCCCGCCTCGGACGCGACCGCGTGAATTCGGCAGAGCGGACGAAGCCCGTGCGAGGCGCCGAAGTCTTCGCGGGCGATGAGGGCGAAGGCCGCGCACTCGCCGGGGATCACCGCGTCGATTCGTTCGGCAGAAAAGAGCCTTCCCGCGACGTCGAGCGCCGTGATCTGCATCGGATCGAAATCGCTGTGCACCCCGCCGACGAGAACGGCGTCGACCTCGCGCATCGCGAGGGAGGTCAGCGCGTCCGGCAAGATCGACGCGAGGCCTGCGGAGCCGGATGTGGAGAGATCGACGTCGGGATCGCCGAACGTCTGTCGCAACGAAGCGCGCAGACGCATCGCGAGCACACGCCCGATCTCGCTTCGTTGCTGGCCCGGCCGCGGCTCGGGGAAGGCGAGGGCGACCCGCAGCTTGAGGGGCTTCGGCGCGCCGCGCGCGTCCTTCAAAGCGGCCCCGACCACCGTCGCGATCTCGCGCAGGGCCTGGTCGGCGAGGATCGCCGCGCGCTCTTCGCCGACCGTGTACGGGTCCTGCGTCGAGTCGTAGGCCATCGTCACCGAGCCCCCGTCAGGAGCGACGAGCGGAGCCGCCGTGAGCGCAGGCAGACCCGTTCTCAACATCAGCGCGGTTTGTTCGGCATTCAGCCCGATCGGCGTCCGAGCGCCGACCGCAAATACGGACCCTTGGCCCTTCACGGCATCGTCCTCGTGGGCGTCATCGTTTCTCTTGAACGCGGATCTCTGCGTCCTTCATGCTTCGGGGGCCGCGCACCGAGGCGCGCCAGACGAGCTCCACCGCGAGCGGCGAAAGGATCTCTCCGGGGGGCGCGCCTTCCTCCGACGGCGCGCGCGGAACGGCGAACGTGTCGAGGATCACCGTGTCGATCGCAGGCGTGAAGATCTCGTCGTTTCTGCCTTTCACGCGGAACCGGATATCCAGCTTCACCCGCGGCAACACGAACCCGACCGTCCCTCCGTTGGGCGTGAGGTTCGTGAGCGCGCCCTCTTCGCCGCCGACGAGTGGCGGGGAGGCGATGAGGTCCGGCGTCGCGCACTGGTTCGCGCGGTCGTCGAAGTCGAGCGGGGGAAGCGGCGCTCGGTCTTCCTGCCATTTCTTGTCGTACGTGCCCCAGCGCTTTCGGCGCGGCTCCCAGTGCCTGCCGATGACGCCGAGGCCCGCGGGCTTGGGCTTGCTTCGCGCCGTGGAGATCGGGCTCTCCGGGTCTTCGATTTGCGGCGCCGGTGTTTGATCGAGCGACCCGAGGTTCGCCGCGATCCCTCTTCCTACGGGGTTGCGTGCGTCCTCGACGAAGCGGTCGGGATCGCTGATGTCGGTCCCACCGAATGCGTCGTCGTAACGCACGAGCAGATGCCGGATGGGTCGAGGCTCCGTCATTGCGTCTCCTTCGTGGACCCAGAGGCGCGTGCCGGTGACCCGAATGACCTTCTGCACCTTCGCGAGGCGCACGCCAGCGTCGAACGAAGGCACCGGTGCGCCGCCTGGTGCGTGTGCCGCGGCGACGACGACGACGTCCGTCGCCGGTTTTCGCACGAACAGATCCGACGGGTACCGAATGCTGCTTCGCTCCGGGTCGCCCCAAGGAATATCGGCCGCGCGGATCGGGCGCCGTCGCGCTTTGGGCGCGATCACGAACGAGCCGTCTGCGCCGCGCGGCGGGCCGGGCACGAGCTCGAACGTCGCTTTCACGATGGCGCAGAGGCGTTCGCCGTCTCGATCCGCGAGCAGGTGTGGCTCCGCCACGAAGTCGGTGTCGTTGTCGACTTTCGGAAGGCTCATGCGGCTTAGACCTGGGACACCGACTTCGTCAGCTGAATCTTCGACGAAAGGACCGCGACGATCGGAGAGGTGATCGTGACGCCGCTTCCGTCGATCACGACCTCGCTCGCGCCCGCCTTGAAGGTGATGCTCGTGGCGGCTTCCCACTTGTGGAATGCCCCGATGAACGTCGCGGGGCCTCCACCTTCGACGCTGTAGCTGCCCTTGATGTTGTCGTAGACGAGGCCGCCGACCATGTTCGTGGCGTTGCCTCCGGCGTTCTCCGATTCACCTGCCTTGGCGAACACGATCTGACCGAGCGCGTTGACGGTCTTGTTGCCGGCGGTCGTCTCGTTCGTCGCGCCGAACGTGCCCGTCACCTTCGCGAGGCCGATCGTCTCCGTCACATTGCCGCCGACGTCGCTCGTGATGCCGGTGAGGGCGGCCTGGATGCGCAGCGACCCGCTCGACTCGTCGAGGTTCGCGCCGACCTTGTGCGTGTTGTGGCCGGGGCCTTTCGCCCGGTCCGTCTGGTCGACGCCTGGGACGTCGCCGGCAGGACCATCCGCGTTCGCGGCTCCCTCGCCCCGCTGCCCCGCCGGATCCAAGCCGAGCGCGCTGCCGAGCGCGTCGACACCACCGTGAATGCCGGAAGAGATCGCGCTGTTCACTGCGGAATCGATGCCGAGCTGCGCGGTGTAGCTCGCGCCGCCTCCGTCACCACCACCACCGCCGGCGTCGCGGCCGCCGCCACCGCCGCCGTCGCCACCGACGCGGCCTGCCTCTGCGCCGCCACCGGCGGCATCACCGCCGCCGCGACCCATTGCTCCACCGAATCCGGGCGGCATCGGCAGACCTGCTGCGTCCGACGCGAGGCCCGCGACCGCGCCCATGTCGCCGTTCGCGACCGCCTGCATGCCCGCGCCGATCTGATCCATCTGTGCCGTCATGTTGTTGACCGGCGCCATGACCTGATCGACGCGGCTCTGGACCGCAGCGTTCACCCGATCGAGCGCGGCGCTCGCAGCCGCCTGCGCCGCTTGAATCGCGACCTCCGCGGCGATGTTGAGGAGCGCCTCGAGCGGATTGCCATCCATCTCGAAGTGGTTGCCGCCGACCGACGTCGCGCTCGACCCGCTCGCGGTCACGGCCGCTACCGCGTTCACTTCGGTGTTGCGGTTGCCGCCGACCGAGATCGTCTGGTCCGCGCCGACCGTTGTCTGCGAGCCCATCGTGATCTTCGTCGTCTGGTTGCCGCCCACGGTGATGGTCTCGTTCACCGAGACGACGCGGGTTGCGTTGTTGCCGACGGTCGTCTTCTTGTCGTTGGCGGTCGCGATCGTCTGGTTGTGCTGGGCGTGGATCATGATCTCCTCGCCTCCGGCGCGATCCTCCATCCGGATCTCGTTCGTGCCGCCGCCGCCCGGCGTCGATCGCGTCTGCATCGACGTACGAGTCTTGCCCTCGGGCAACGCATAGGGCGGCATGTGTTTGCCGTTGTAGAGTTTGCCCGTCACGAGCGGCCTGTCGGGGTTGCCCTCGACGAACTCGACGACGACCTCCCAATCGATACGCGGCAAGATCATCGAGCCCGAGGTCTGCATCTGCGCGGTGCGGATCCAGCACGAGGCCTTGTCGTCCTGGTCGGGACCGAGGTCCCAGTGGAACTTCACCTTGCAGCGGCCGTGCTCGTCCGTGTGGATCGCTTCCGGCTCGGAGCCCTGCGGCGCGACGACACGCGCCGTTTGCGGTCCGTGAATCACCGGGCGCGGCGTCGTCTGCGGCGTGCGGTATTTCACGTCCTTCGCGATGAGCTTGGCCACGGTGACGAAGGTGTCGCCCGCCCGCTGCGTGCTCGGCGTACCGACGCCGAAGTCGGCGAAGTACTTGCCCGAAGAGGATCCGTAGGCGTGGATGACCTTGATGGCGCACACGTCGGTCACCATGTCGTCGAGCGGCGCGTCGCCGATCGTGAGCAAGCGGCCCGCGTGAATGCGCGGACACTCGCAGAGGATCTCCGTCACCTCGCGATCGACCTGCTCGGCCTCCAATCGAACCTTGGCGAGCTGCTTGCCGACGCTCGGCTCGACGTACATGCCGGGGAAGTCGTATCGCTCGAGGTTGGTATCGGCCGCCGCCTGCGCGTCGACCGTCATGTCGAGGCTCGGGCGCTTGAAGTCGTAATCCCTCAGCGTGAACTTGCCAGAGCGCACCTTCGCGAGCTCACGCACGCCGAAGATCGCGTCGCCCCCGGACGAGAACCCGAGCTGCCCGCGAAACGGTAGCTCCTTGTCGCCGTCGATCTGATCCGACGAAGGGCTGTCGTCGGCGAACACGATCATCTCGGCGCCTTCTTCGACGACCGAGAAGAAGTAGATGCCTTCTTCCTCCAGGAGGCGCGACACGAAATCGAGCGAGCTCTCGAAGTACTGGACGCAATATTCGCGTTTCGCGTACGTCCCGGTCGTTTGCCACTTCTGGCTCGTCGTGGCGATGCCGTGGTCCTCGAGGACCTGCGTCACGATCTCTTTGACGTCCTTGTCTTGGAAGATCCGCGCGGTCACCGACCCTCCGAGAAGGCCGAGCTGCGAGACCACCCGCAGCTTCACGTTGTGGGCGGAGCCGGAGAAGTCGACGTTCAAGCCACCGACCGACGGTGATCCGACCACGGTCACCGACTCGATGACGCCTGCGAACTCATGGACGTCCTCGCCGTCGAAGCCGAAGCCGAGATAAGCGAGCTTGCCGAGGGCGTTCTCCGGGCCGAGGTCTTCGCTGAAGCGGACCTCGATGTCGAGCGCGGCCGGTCGTCCGAGCTCGCGGGTGAGCTCGAAGCTGACGATGCGCTCGGCGACCGTGTCGTCGATCTGGAACAGGGGGGCGAGGTTTCGGCTCATGGCGTGGTTGTCGACGCTGGCTAGTTGTCGATGACGAGTGCGGCGGTTTCGGCGGTGGCGCCGTCGACCTTCACGGACAGCGCGAGGATCGCGACGCTCGCGGGCGTGATGGAGAGCAGCGAGGCGCCCATGACGAGCGTGATCATGCCCTCGGCCTCGAACGTGATGTTGGTCGCCTTGACGATGGTCGCCCCTGCGGCGACCGCGGTGTACATGCCCCCGGCCGCCTCGACGCGGTCCGCGTCGACGAGGTTCACCTTCGCGCCGCCGATCTTCGTCATGGCATTTCCGCCGGCGTCGGAGGACACGGCGTTGAAGGAGGCCACGATCTTCGCGGCGCCCAGGTTCTCCGTGTGGTTGCCGCCGATTTCGTAGTTGTAGTCGGCCGCGGTGAGCGACACGCGCGCGGCGCCGACGTCCAGCGTCATGTTGCCGCCGGCGTCCTCGCAAATCTTGCCGACGACGAGGTCGGTCTTCATCCCGCCGACGTCGACGCTCTCGGCTGCGCCGACAGTGAATTTGTGATCACCGCCGACCTTCATGTCGCGGTTGCCGCCGACGTCGTAGGCATGGTCGGCGCACTGATCGACCTTGAACGTCTCGACCGAGTTCTTTTGGTTTCCGCCGACGTCGATGGATTGGTTGGAGCCCACGGAGGTCGTCAGGCTGTTCGTGATGTCGATGGTCTGGTCCGCGGCGACGTCGAGCGTCGCGTTGTTGCCGACGGACTCGGTCGCGTTGTTGTTGACCATCACCGTCATGTCCTTCGACGCGTTGAAGAACATCTCTTCGCTGCCCTTGCTGTCGCTCGTGCGAAGCTCGTTCGTCGAGCCGCCGCCGGGGGTGGTCGCGGTCTGAATCGAGCTCTTCGCGGCGCCGCCGGGCAAGGCGTAGGGCGGGGGCTTCTCTGCGTTGTAGAGGCGACCCATGCAGAGCGGCAGGTCGACGTCGCCCTCGTCGTGCTGCACGACGACCTCCCACCCGACGCGCGGAAGCATCATCGATCCGCCCGTCGGCAGCTGGATCGTGCGCATCGGCATGCTCGCCGTGTCGTCCTTCTTGCCGAGGCGATCCCAGGGGAAGATGACGTTCACGCGGCCGTCCGCGTCGACGTGGATCTCTTGTCCCGAGGCGCCCGTCGTGACGCCCGTCTGCACGCCGGCGATCTCGCGGCCGCGCTTTCGGCGCTCCGGCCGGTACTTCGATTTGCCGGTCGGGATCGCGTCGAAGCTCAGCTTCGTCCGCGCGGGCCCCGCAGGTTTGAACGGGCTGCGCTCGTCTTCGTGCTCGAGGACGGTGCCGACCGCGAGCAGCTCGGTGTTCAAGTCCTCGAACGGGTGCTCTTCGATCGAGAAGCGGAAGCCGGGCGTCATGCTCCACGACGAGGCTGCGCCGGCGACGAGGTGCCGCCGCGATTGGATTGCGTCGAGCATCACCTGGGCCCACGTCTTGACGACGCCGTCTTTCACGCTGCGCGCCGGAAACTCGTAGACCTCGAGCGCATGCTCGCCGTCGTCCGAGCCTTCGGCCGTGCCCTCGACGTTGAACCGAGGCCGTTTGAAGTCGTACTCCCGGAGGGCGACTTTGTCCGAGACGACCTTCTCGACGTCGCTCACCTTGAAGACGGACGCGCCGACCTGATCGAAGCCGAACTCCGGACGGTAGGGGAGGCGAGCCTCTTTCGCTTCGCCGAGGCCGTGCGGGTCGTCGAAGAACACGACCTCGTTCGCGTCGTGATCGAACGCGAACGCGATGCCTTCTTCCGAGAGGAGGCGGCGAACGAAATCGAAGTCCGTCTCGCGGTACTGGACGACGTATTCCCGCTCTTCGAACGATCCTGTCAGGTTGAACCGGATGTTGTCGACGCCGGCCTTCTCGCAGACCTGTTTGACGATGTCCTCGATCTTGAGCTTTTGGAACGTCCGCAGGTCGGTGCGCTTGGTGAGGTTCCAGAGCTTGGGGCAGACGGTGATCGCGATGTAGGGCCGACCCGTCGTGTCGACGCGTCGCTCGGCTTCGACGACGAGCCCCTTGAACAGCCGGCCGTCGTCGAACGCGTTGACGTCGCCGAGCTGGAGGCTGACCTCACCGTTGAGGACGCTCGCGGGCTTCGGAATTCCGCCGTCCTTCCATAGCCTCGCCTCGAGACGAGGAATCTCGTCGAGCCGCTCGGTGATCTTGCAACTCAGGATTTCGTAGGCCTCCCCCGCGATGTCGAGGGTCGCCTTGATGCCTTCGAGCTCAGCCATGTCTCAGCCCGCCCCCATTTTCAGCGCCGTTCCCAGGTGAACCAGAAGCGCGGTCTCGATCGCCACCTTCGATCCCTTGATGAGCACCGGGCCGCCTCCGAGCTTGAACTCCGAGCCGCCGCCCTTGAAGGTTCCCGTGGCGCCGAGCAGCGTGATCATCGGCGCCTTGACCGTGAAGTCACCGGCCACCTTCGCGTAGTGCAGACCGCCGATGAGGTTCGTCATCATGCCGCCCGCGCTCGAGGCGTAGCTGTCCTTCGAGATGTGGAGATCGGCGGCGAGCAGCGTCAGGTTCTTGTTGCCGGCGACCGTCTCGTTCCAAGGGCCTTTGCAGACATCGAGCTTCGCGATGCTGATGTTTTCGTCATAATTGCCGCCGATGGTGTCGCTGATCGAGGCGACGCTTCCGGTCAGCATGACGGCGCCGACGCTCCGCGACACGTCCGCCTCGATGCTGTGGCGGACTCCGTTGCAGATGACGAGCATGTCACCGCCGACCGAATACGAACGATCGGCGCCGGCCTTCTCGACATAATTGCTGATCGCGTTGTCGACCGCGTTCCCGCCGACGGAGATCGATTGATTGCCGGTGACGTTCGCCGAGGCGACGGAGCCGACGTTCGTCTCCTGATTGCCGCTGACGCTGACGGATTGGTTCGATCCGACCGAGCGCGACGCGTTCACCTTCACCGTGGTGGCGTCGTTCGCTCCCACCGTCTCGGCTTGGTCGTTTCCAACGGTGACGTTGAGGTCCTTTTGCGCCGTCATGCCGAAGCCCTGGCTGCCGCCGCTGTCGCCGAGCTTGATCTCGTTCGCTCCTGCGCCGCCGGGTGACGACGCGCTGCGGATGCTGCCCGAGGCCTTGGTGCCGGGCAGCGCATAAGGAGGTGTACGTTCGGCGTTGTAGAGTCTGCCGAGCACGAAGGGGCGATCCGGGTCGCCGTCGAGGAACGCGACCGAGACCTCCCAACCGACGCGCGGAATGATCATTTGCCCGCCGAGCGGGGCCTGCATCACGCGAAGCCAGCAGCTCGATTTGTCGTCGTGTTGGCTGACGCGATCCCAACGGAATCGGACTTTGACGCGCCCGTACTTGTCGGTGTGGATCTCTTCCTCGCCCATCGACGGACCCGTGACCATCGCCGTCTGCAGGCCGTGGATGCGCGGCTTCTTCGTCTTCCGAGGCGCCGAGAAGACGCCTGCTTCCGGCATCGCGACGAAGTCGTTCTCGACCGTGTTGGACGCCGCCTGACCTTCCGCGCCGGCGGCGCCTCCGCCGCTGAGGCTCTGCCTGCCGCGCGATCGGAGCTCCGTGACGATGTACTTGCGGTTCAGTATTTCTTGGACGGCCCCGGTGACGGTGACCATCTTGCCGACCTCGATGTTCGAGGCGTTCGTGGTGCCGCGTGCGAGCTCCGCATTGGCGCGCAGCTCGCGCAGGCGCGCTGCGACCCGCCGCTCGCCGTCCTGGCCCTTCGTGAAGCCACCGGGATATTCGTAATAGACCTGGGGCACGACCTCGGCGGCGGCCTGCGCCGACTCCGGGTGCATGTCCGGCTTCTCGAAGTCGAAGTCGCGCATCTGCACGTTGCTCGTCGCGATCTTCTTCGTCACCGAAAAGGAAACGACCGAATCGCTCGCGGACATGCCGGCCGACATGGCGAGCACCGTCGGCACCTTGAGCTCCTCGGCGATCGCCTCCGTCGAGTCGGAGAGGACCATGGTTGCCTCGCCCTCCTCGTGGCTGAAGAAGTAGAAGATCCCTTCTTCTTCCATGAGGCGGTGCATGAATTCGAGCTCCGTCTCGCGGTATTGAACGATGTACTCCCGTTTCGGGTATTCCGTGCGAAGTCGCCATTCGACCTTTTCGACGCCGGCCGCTGCGAGCAGCTCTTTGATGACGTCGACGGGACCCTTGTCCTGATAAATCCGGCAGTCCTCGCGGTGCGCGAGCGCGGCGATCGGCGGCACGAGGCGCAGCCGGAAGATGAACTGCGTCCCTTCGTGGTGGACGAACTCACACCGATCGCAAATTCCCGTCAGCGATCGCTCGCGGCCGCGATCGGCATCGATGACGTGCAGGGTCATCGAGCTTCGCAGGCACGTCGACGGCTTGAACGCAGCGTCCTTCGTCGAAAACGTGACGAGCGCCTCGTAGGGCGTCGAAAGCGATTCGAAGAGATCGTACTGCGCGGGAACGTTGTCGGCCGGGAGAGTCTCGCCCAGAAGCTTGAACTCGACCTTCGCGCTCATGGATAGGACGGTAGCCTACGCGGGCCATCGACGAATGGCGAGGCTCCCCGCGCGCGATCGTTGCATTCTTCGCGGCGTTGCCCGACGAACGCGAGAGCGATGAAGTCGTGCTCTGCCGACTCCCGACCTCAGGTGCGCTTGCGCTGCTGGATGTAGCCCCGATAGCGCTGCACGATCCCGAAGTAGCGCTGCCGCGTCTCGTCGTTCTTCGCGAAATCCTCGGTCCAGCGGAGGGACTCTTCGTGGTGCTCGGCTTCGGTCACGCCGTAGCGCGTGCGAATGGCGTCCGCATCTTGAGGATTTTCAGCGATTTCGGCGGTGAGCGACGCAAACACGTTGATGCTGAATCGTTTGGGTTTCGGCGCAGTCGCGGCGGGCGTCGGGCTCGGCGCGGGGGGCGGCGCGGCGCTGGCATGGCCTCCGCGAGCACCACCTCCGACAGCATTGCCGCCGCCGAAAGGCAGGCCGCCCGAGCGTCCCAGCGCGGTGCCGATATCGAATGCCATCGTCTTGCCGGAGCCTTCGTTCCCGCTCGGTTTGGCGTCGTGTCCGAATGGCGTCGCCTTTCCAATGGCGGCCGCGATCGCGCCCGCGTCGACCATCTTCGTTCGCGGCGCATCGTCGTCGTCGTCGAGCGGGGAGGGGAGCGCAGGTTGGGATGCCCGCGCCGGCGGGATGGGGGCCGGCGCAGTGGGGGCCGCTGCATTGGCGGGACGCCGCTCGAATGGAAGGCCGCGATCGGCGACGAGCTTGGGATCGAGGCTCGCCGTCGGGTTGGTCGGCGGCGGGCCATCGCTCGCGGCCATCGTCGCGCCGAGATCGACCTTCTTCCGCGGCAGCTGCTCGCGGACCGCATTCCGCACGTCCGGCGGGACGTCGAGCGGCGCGGTGTCTGCCGCAGCTGCGGACGCCGGCTTGAATGGCATTGCATCGCGCTTCGGCTCGGCGGCGGAAGCCATCCACGTCGAGCCGAGATCGCGTCGAGGTGGTTGGGTGGTCGGCCCCGCATCCGTATCGGACGCGGGGCGCGGCGCAATGGGTGTCGCCGGCGGCGGAACCGCAGGACCGGTGGGTGTCTTGAATGGCGTCGCTGCCGGCGGGACGATGGCGTCGAGCGGAATCGCCATCGTCGCGTAAGCCTTTCGTTTGGGCTCGGGCTCCGGGGAAGGCGCGACGCGCGCGGGTACCGCGGCAGATCCGGCAAATGCCGGAGGTTGAATCGGCGGACGCTGAATCGCCGGAGGTTGAATGGCGGGCGCTTGAATGGGAAGCGGCGCGCGCGGCGGCTGATCTTGCGGCGCCGAGAGCCCGCTCGACGGTTGTAGAGCAGCCATTCCCGCGGACGGCATGGGTCTGCCGAAGGGCATCGCATTTCCGACTGCGGCGGGCGGCGCGCCGCGGGCCGTAATCGGCTCGACGCTCGGCGGTTCGGGGATGTCCAGCTTGATACGTTGGGCTCGAATGGGCGCGTCGAGCTCGGCGCCTGCGGCATCGAGCGGTGCTGTCGGAGGCTTCGCGATTGCGGGGCGCTCGCGCTTGCGCTTTTCGCGTGCGAAGCGCGCCTCGAATACCTTTCGCTTGGCGTTGAAGAGCGCCTGATAACGATTCGTCGTCTCGAACCGTTTTCGTTGGGCCTCGTCCGCCATTCGCTTCAGCCAAAAGGCCTGTGCGGCGAGCCACGTCTCCTTCGTGAGCTTCTCGCGGTCGAGTACGGAATCGAGGTCACCGCACGCCTCGATCTCGGCATGGAGCGTGGCGTATCGCTCAAGCGGAATTGGCGGCGAGGCCGTCGGCTCGGGCACGGAGCGGAACGTACACGATGGCGAGCGCCATTCCCACGGTCGCCGGACGCTGCTCCCTCCGTCCTTGGAAATTCGATAGGCTGCGCCGCTCATGAGCTTCCGCAATCGGTCAGTATGGGTCCGTCGCGTTGCATGCATCACCGTCCTCGCCGGTGCGGCTTGCTCGGGCGGCGCGCCGTTGACGCCCTCTCCGCCCGCGCCGGCCGGCACCGACACCGTGGTGCTCACGGGTCCGGACGCGACCCCGGTGCCCTCGGGACCCGCGACGGTCGACGAGGCGAAGCGCTTCGTCGCCGACCTCGACGAAGGTTTGCGGAAGATCTACCGCGAGCAGGCGCGGGCCGATTGGATCAACCAGACCTACATCACGTCCGACACCGATCAGCTCGCCGGCGACGCCAAAGACCAACAGATGGCGTACGTCACGCGGAAGATCAAAGAGTCGGTGCGATTCAAAGACCTCGCGGGGTTGCCGCCGGACGTCGCGCGCCAGCTCGAGCTTCTACGAAGGGGCACGGATCTGCCGGCGCCGCCCGACCCGAAGGAGCGACGCGAGCTGGCCGACCTCGGCGTCTCGATGGGCAGCACGTACGCGACCGGCGAGTACTGCTCGGACACCCTCAAGAAGTTCAAAAAGGCCCCCAAGAAGAAAGAGGACAAGGGTGCGCCCACCGGCAAAGCGCCCACCGAAAAGCCGAAGGTCTGCTTCACGCTCGGTGAGCTGTCGGACATTCTCGAGGACAAGACCGCGACGTACGAAGAGCGACGTGAGGCCTGGACCGGCTGGCGCACGATCAGCGTGCCGATGAAGAAGCAATACGAGCGCTTCGTCGAGCTCGGGAACAAAGGTGCGAAAAGCATCGGCTACAAAGATCTCGGTGAGCTCTGGCGAAGCCGTTACGACATGTCGCCCGCCGAGCTCGAGGCGGACGTCGAGCGCCTCTGGCAGCAGGTAAAGCCGCTCTACGACGATCTGCATTGTTATGCGCGGACGCGGCTCCAAGAGAAATGGGGCAAAGACAAGATCGGCGACAAGGCGCTCCCCGCGCACGTGTTCGGCAACATGTGGTCGCAGGCGTGGGGCGGCATCGCGAAGGATCTCAAGCCGTATCCCCACGAAGCGTCGTCCGACATCACCGAAGCGCTACGGCGCAAGAAGCTCGACGCGCGCGGGATGGTCAAGCTGGGGGAGGGGTTCTTCACCTCGCTCGGGCTGAAGCCGCTACCCGACACGTTCTGGGAGCGATCGCTGTTCGTGAAGCCGGAAGATCGCAAGGTCGAGTGTCACGCGAGCGCCTGGGACCTCGCGTACATGGGCGGCCCCGCGACGGACGTGCGCATCAAGATGTGCACGAAGGTCAACGAGGAAGACTTCATCACGATTCACCACGAGCTCGGCCACGACTACTACTATCTTTATTACAATACGCTGCCGATCCTCTTTCAGGACGGCGCGAACGACGGATTCCACGAGGGTATCGGGGATACGCTCGCGCTCAGCGTGACGCCCGCCTACCTCGCGGATCTGAAGGTTCTGCCGAAGACGAAAGACAACGACAAGGCGGAGATCAACGTCCTCATGGATCGCGCGCTCGACAAGGTCGCGTTTTTGCCGTTTGGCCTCTTGATCGACAAATGGCGTTGGGATGTCTTCAGCGGCAAAATCTCACCGCAGCAATACAACAAGGCGTGGTGGGATCTCGTCCTCAAATACCAGGGTATCGCGCCGCCCGAGCCCCGCGGCGAAGACGCATTCGACCCGGGCGCGAAATACCATGTTCCCGCGAACGTGCCCTATCTGCGGTACTTCCTCGCGCACATCTATCAATTCCAATTCCACCGCGCGCTGTGCAAAGCGGCGGGGCACACGGGCCCGCTCCACAAATGCTCCATCTTCAAGAGCGAAGAGGCCGGCAAGAAGCTCGCGGCGATGCTCGCGATGGGATCGAGCAAGCCCTGGCCGGAGGCGATGAAGGCGCTGTCGGGCGAGACGAAGGCCGACGCGAGCGCGCTCATCGAATACTTCGCGCCCCTTCACGCGTGGCTGAAGGAGCAGAACAAGGGCAAGCAGTGTGGCTGGTGAAGCGGTGCGGCTGGTGAAGCAGCGTCGCTGGTGAGGTAGGCGCGCGCCGGCTGAGCCGCTCCGGCGCGTCAGCCGGCGACTTCGTCGACCTTCAACGTCGCCTGACCGCGCGCCGAGCCGTAGAGCATCCAGATCTCGACCCGGTATTCGCCTGCTGCGCCCGCGGTGAATTGAAGCGCGGGCGCGCTCTGCGGCTTGCCGTCGGGCAGATCACGAAGGACGCGTTCGAGCAGAACCTTCCCGCCGGGCGAGATGATGCGGCACGTGTACGGCGGCTCGCAGTCATCGAGCGCGCGGAAGATCAGCTTGACCGTGTCGCCAACCTTGGCGCTTGTCGCGAGGGCGACGGTCTCGATGACTCCAGTGCTTTCGACGACGATCGACACGAAGTTTCCGTTTGGTTTTCCGTTCGAGGGACCCCCCGATGGGGCCGCCGCGAGTACTTTCGACAAATTGTAGGCCGAGGAGCCTTCCTAGCGCCAATAACCGCCGGATGTTGTGACGACTGAGACATCTTTGCACCACGTCGGGCCCGATCGCGAGGCTCGATCGACGTCGTTTTCGTCACGACCCGATCATCGGTCGCACGTTCGTGGGCACGCTCGTCCGGTGTTCCGGCGCCGCGCGACCACGCGGATGCTTGCCACAAAACCGCAGAAACAATAGGCTCGCGCGCCATGATGGTCTCGCGACGTCCGCTCATGTTCGCCCTCGCCGGAGGGTTGCTCTCGCTCGCCGCGTGCAATGGCGCCGGCGGCGCCCCGAAGACGGCCAGCGTCACCCCCGGCGACATGCCGGAGGGCGCTGACTGGACGGGGAAGTACTTCGATCAGGTCTACGGCTACTTTCATCTGATCCAGGAAGGCAAGTCGGTCTCCGGAAAGTGGGAGCGTCCCCAGAAAGATCGCTGGGGTGACATCCACGGCGAGGTCACCGGCAACGTCTTCAAGTTCTCCTGGACCGAGTACACGCGCGGCGCGGTCGGGCAGAACGCGAACCGAAGCGGCAAGGGCTACTTCGTCTACAAGCGCCCCGCGGGGGAGAACGTCGACGACCTCGTCGAGGGCGAGCTCGGTCGCGGTCAGGACGAAGTGGGCGAGAAGCTCACGGCCGTGAAGCAGCGCAACGAGAAGGCGGATCCCGATTCGATCGGCGGAACGCAGGCGACCGACTTCCAGGGCGGCGACTGGGATCAGCCGAACAAGGAAGAGGGCAAGACGCCCGAGCAGCCCGCGCCTCCTCCCTGAGGGCGGCGCACGCTCTCGTGATCGAACGAAGAACGCGCAGGGCGATGTCCGCGCGTTCTTCGTCGTTTTGTGCCGCGCCGAGCGACGCGCTTCAGTAAGTTGAGCGGGCCATGCCCGACACGACGAGTCGTTCGCTCTTCGAGCGCGCGCTGAGGAGCATCCCCGGTGGCGTCAACAGCCCGGTTCGCGCGTTCCGCGCGGTCGGCGGAGATCCCATCTTCGTCCAGCGCGCCGAGGGCGCGCGTCTCGTCGGCGCCGATGGGACGGCGTACATCGACTACGTCGGGTCGTGGGGGCCGATGATCCTCGGGCACGCGCACCCCGACGTCGTGCGCGCGGTGCAAGAGGCTGCGGTCCGCGGGCTCTCCTACGGCGCACCGACCGAGCTCGAGGTTCGCTTCGCCGAGCGCGTGAAGACGCTCTATCCGTCGATCGAGCTGCTTCGCTGCGTCTCGAGCGGGACCGAAGCGACGATGAGCGCCATCCGCGCCGCGCGCGGCTTCACCAAGCGCGACTACATCGTGAAGTTCGAGGGCTGCTACCACGGGCACGCCGATCACCTGCTCGTGAAGGCTGGAAGTGGCCTCGCGACGTTCGGCACGCCCGACTCCGGCGGTGTTCCCGAAGGCATCGCGAAGACCACGCTCACGCTGCCGTTCAATGACGAAGGCACGCTGCGCGCGCTCTTCACCGAGCGCGGAGAGCACATCGCGGCCGTGATCGTCGAGCCGGTCGTCGGCAACATGGGCTGCGTCGCGCCGCAGCCCGGCTTCCTCGAGTCGATCATCGGCGTGTGCCGCGATCACGGCGCCGTCTCGATCTTCGACGAGGTGATGACGGGATGCCGGCTCGCGCCCGGCGGCGCACAGGAGATGTTCCAGCTGCAGCCCGATATGACGACGCTCGGCAAGATCGTCGGCGGCGGGATGCCACTCGCCGTGTACGGCGGCCGGTCCGACATCATGAGCTCCATCTCGCCGCTCGGCTCCGTTTATCAAGCCGGCACGCTCAGCGGAAACCCGGTCGCGGTGTCCGCCGGGCTCGCGACGCTCGAGCACCTCGTCCCCGCGCTCTACGATCGGCTCGAGCGCCTCGGCCAGCGCCTCGAAGACGGCCTCGAGCGCGCGATCGCCGCGAGCGGCGTGACCGCCTGCGTCCAGCGGGTAGGCTCGATGATCACGGTCTTCTTCTGCGACGGCCCGGTCCGCTCGTGGAAGGACGCGGACCGCGCGGATCGCAAACGATTCGCGGCGTTTTTCGGCGGGATGTTGCGACGCGGCGTGTATTGGCCGCCGGCGCAATTCGAGGCGGCATTCATCTCGGGGGCCCACACCGAGGACGACATCGACCGCACCATCGAGGCGGCGGCACAGTCTCTCGAAGCCCTCAGCGACGCCGACTGAGCCAGCCCGTCCACCAAGGCCCATCCACGGGGGCCCGGGCACGACTCGAATGTCGTACCCGCGCGCGGCACCGGCAGAGATTCCTGCTCCAGTGCAGTTGGGGCATGCACGTTGCTAACATCGGGCGAACGTGGGTACGCGCCGCCTCGACGTCAGCCAGCCATTCTTCCCGGCGTACGTCGTCTGGGAGCTGACGCTGCGCTGCGACCACGCGTGCCTGCATTGCGGATCGCGCGCGAGCGCCGCGCGTCCCGAGGAGCTCACGACGGAAGAGGCGCTCGGCGTCGCCGACCAGCTCGCCGATATGGGCACGACCGACGTCGTGTTGATCGGCGGCGAAGCGTACTTGCACGACGGCTTCCTCACGATCGTGCGCCGCCTCCGGGAGCGAGGCGTTCGCCCCGGTCTCACGACGGGCGGGCGGGGCGTCACGGCGGAGCTCGCGCGCGCGATGGCCGAAGCGGGGATGCATCAGGTCAGCGTCAGCGTCGACGGCCTCGAGGCGACGCACGATCGGATGCGCAACCTGAAGGGTAGCTACGCCTCCGCCATGGCGGCGCTCCAACACGTCAAAGCTGCCGGCCTCGTCACGATGGCGAACACCAACGTGAACCGGCTCAACCGCGGCGACCTCGAGGGCCTCTACGAAGCGCTCGAGCCGTTCGTGAGCGCATGGCAAATCCAGATCACGACGCCCCTCGGCCGCGCCGCGGACCGCACCGCGATGATCCTCCAGCCTTGGGATTTGCTGGACGTCCTGCCGCGCATCGCCGCCCTCAAAGAACGCGCGTTCGCGCGGAAAATTCGCATCTTGCCGGGCAACAACCTCGGCTACTTCGGCCCGGAGGAGGCGCTGCTCCGCTCGCCGAACCCCGGCATGCGCGACCATTTCTCCGGCTGTCAGGCCGGCCGCTTCGTCATGGGTATCGAGTCCGACGGCGCGGTGAAGGGCTGTCCTTCGCTTCAGACCGCCCATTACGTCGGCGGCAACGTACGAAATTCGCGCCTCGAAGCGATATGGAACGACGCTCCCGAGCTGGCGTTCACGCGGGCGCGGACCCGCTCGGACTTGTGGGGCTTTTGCCAGTCCTGTCCCTTCGCCGACGCGTGTCTGGCGGGTTGCAGCTTCACCTCGCACGCGGTCCTCGGCCGACCGGGGAACAACCCGTTTTGCCATTACCGAGCCCGCGAGATGAAGAAGCAAGGGCTCCGCGAGCGACTCGTCCCCACCGAGGCGGCGAGCGGTAAGCCCTTCGATAACGGCTTATTCGAAATCGCGGTCGAGCCGTTCGACGCGCCCGACCCCAATGCCGATCTTCCGGCCGAGCGACTCGTGCGTCTCGACCGCCGACCGAGACCTGCAACGAACCCCTAGCTTGACCTTCGAGGAGGAGACCATGTTCGCGAGCTGCCCCACGTGCCCCGGATTCGTGCCGCCCGGCGCTTCCGCCTGTCCCCATTGCGGGGCGCAGATCGAAGCCGCCGAACCGCAGCAGAAAGCGGGACGCAGCCTCACCGAGACGCTCGGCAAGGTCGGCGCTGCCGCGGGCCTGATGGTCACCTTGATGGCCTGTTACGGGTCTCCCGGCGATTTCGCCGACGACGGGTTCATCGGTTGCCAGAGCGATCTCGATTGCCCATCCGGCACCGTCTGCGACGAGTTCGGGTCCTGCAACACGCCGGAGCAATGCTTCAACGGCACCGACGACGACTTCGACGGCCTCACCGACAGCGCAGACGACGATTGCGAGGCCTTCGAGACGGTATGCGACGACGGTTACGACGACGACGGTGATGGCCTCGTCGATTGTCACGATCCCAACTGCACGGGTTCCGTTGCTTGCCTCGAAGACTGTGGCAATGGCATCGACGACGACGCCGACGGCCTCGTCGATTGCGCCGACACCAATTCATGCTCGGCGTGCCCGGCGACCGAGACCGAGTGCGGCAATTTCTTCGACGACGATCAGGACGGGCTCACCGATTGCGACGACGACGATTGCACCGGTGTTTGTTTGCCCCCGGTCTGCGGTGACGGCCTCATCGGCGAGGCGGAAGAGTGCGACGACGGAAACACCGTATCGGCCGACGGATGCAGCGCCGGCTGCTTGGTCGAAAAGGACCTCTTCTGCGCGGAGGTACCGGTGCTTTCGCTCGGCCAAAACCCGGGTGACAACGTCGCCGCGACCAGCGCCTTCTCGAGCAGCTGCGTCCTGGCCGGCGGGCAGGAGGCGGTCTATTCGTTCACCGCGGCGGCGGACGGCACGCTCTACCTCTCCCTTCAGGCCGATCAGGACATGGGCGTCTACGTCGAAGCCGCGTGCGAGACGGACGCGGGCGAGCTCGCATGCGCCAACGCCGTCCCGGGTGGCCAGCTCGAGAGCGCCTCGGTCGTCCTCACGGCGGGCCAGACGGTCTACGTGGTGGCGGACGGGGCGGGCTTCGATGCCGGAGGCCCGTTCGTTCTGACTGCGACGTTCGTCGAATGACCGGCCGACACCAGAAACTGCCGAAGACGCGCGGTTGATGGTACGACATGGGGGCGGATCCACGTCATGCCCCCCAAACCTCCCGTCCTTCCCGGCTCGAGCCTGCCAGAAGAGTCGCCCGCCGATCGTGCGTTACAGCTGGCTTTGGCGGGCGAGCGGGACGCCGCGCTGCGGTGGGCCGCCGCCATTTTGCGCGACGATCCGGGCATGCCCACCGCGCTGTGCCTCACCGGCAGGCTCCTCGGCGAAGGCGGTCGTGAAGAGGCGGCGCGCGAGTCGTGCACCACGGCGACTCGCCGCGCGATCGATATGGAGAACCTGCCGCTCGCGGTGACCGCCGCTCGAGAGGCAGCACGTTTCGGGGCGGATCTCGGCGCGCTTCTCGACGAAATCGCGGAGTCGTTTTGCAAAGACTCCCCGCGCCACGGAAAAGGCGCGACGCCGCCGGTCATCCTCCCGCCGGCTGCCAGCTTCACGCCGCTGCCGAGCGTGCTCACGGGCGTCGGCCTCAACAACAAGGCCTGCGAGATCGTGCACGAGGCAACGCGCAAACACGGCGAATCGGCGCGCCCCCTCATCGGCAACGTGCCGCTCTTTTCGACCCTCGATCAGCAAGGCCTGCGCGAGCTCGTCGAAGCGCTGGAGCCGCAATGGCTGCAAGCCGGCCACCGCGTGATCGAGCAGGGCACACCCGGAAAAGAAGCGTATTGGGTCGCGCGCGGCGAGCTCGAGGCGACGCGAACCGGCAAAAACGGCAAAGCCATCAGCCTCGCGCATCTTCGCGGAGGCTCGGTCTTCGGTGAAATGGCGCTCCTTTCGCGTTCTCCCCGTTCGGGGACCGTCATCACGTTGCGGCCGACGATCGTCGTGCGAATCGCGAAGGACAAGCTCGATCGCGTCGCGCAAGCGCATCCCGGCATTGCGGTGCAGCTCGGCACCTATTGCCGCGATCGAATGGTGCAGAACCTCCTCAAGACGAGCGACGTCCTGCGGGTCGTGCCCGAAAAGGATCTGCCTGCGCTGGTGTCGCGATTCAAAATCGTCTGCTTCGAACAGAGCGATCGTCTCGTCGTCCAGGACGAGTTCCCGACGGGCCTGTTCCTCATCGCCTCCGGTGAGGTCGCCATCGTGCGACGCGAGGGCGACGGCGATCCACTCGTTCTGAAGACGCTCGGCGTCGGTGACGTCGTCGGCGAGGTCGCGACCATCCTCCGGCGAAAGACGAGCGCCGACGTCCTCGCGACGCACCCCTCCGTCACGCTCTTCCTCCCGACCGGCGACCTGCTCGATCTCGTCCGCCGCCACCCCGCGATCCTCGCCGAGCTCTACCTCATCGCCGTCCAACGCGACGACGAGACGAAGATGATCCTCGACGAAGAAACCGAGATGGCCGAAGACGTCGACCTCAGCTGAAGAGGAAAGGGGTCGCCAAGGGCGCCAAGGGCAGAAGGAGGGAGAAGAGGGTGTTTGTGAATTCGAGACAAACCTCCTCTTCCTCTTTCTCCAATCTTGGCGATCTTGGCGACCCCTCTCGTCTGATTAGATCCCGTGGATCGCAGTATCGGCGCGTTGCGAGGAGGCGATGTGGCTGCTTTGCTTGAGTGCATATGCAGCTTCGTTCTTTCTTTTCGCCGCTCGCGCGGGCGTTGCCGTTAGCGCTGCTCGCGCTGCCGTTTGCCTGTGACGAGCTCGACAACTTCGACGTGCCGGTGTCCGGGGCGGCCGTGATTCCCGAGGCGACGCTCCTCGACGAGCTGATTGGGCTCGTGCCGTTCGACGGGTTCGACGACATCACCTTCGAGCAATCGTTCGCGAACCAGGGCGTCTCGCCGGATCAGGTCGATTCGGTGAAGGTCGCTTCGTTCACGATCGTCGTCGAGTCGCCCGAGGGGCAGACTCTCGACTTCGTCGACGAGGTCGCGTTCTTCGCTTCCGCTCCGGGGCTCGACGACGTGCGAATCGCGAGCGCGAGCATCCCCGACGGCGTCACCTCCGTGGAGCTCACGGTCGACGACGTGGAGCTCGAGGCCTACGCGACGGCCTCGAGCATGACGGTGCGCGCCGAGGTCGAGGGACACCGGCCCGACGTCGAGACGAAGCTTCGCGCCGACGTCGTGTTCGACGTCGACGTTACGATTCCCGGCTGCGAGTAGTCACGGCTGCGCCGTCCGCTGCCGCTTCCCCCGCCGGCGCGCCGCCGCTGACGGCGAAGCCGAAAGCCGCCGCCGTGAAGAACATGATCAGGCTGTAGATCGCCGGCGGGATCGACATCATCGAGTTGTTGAGCAACGTCGGTGTCGTCGCCAGCGCAATGGCGAGCGTGCCATTGTGAATGCCGATCTCCATCCCGATCGCGATGGCCTGGCGCTTCGGCAGGCGGACGAGGAGCGGAACGAAATAGCCGACCGCCATGCTCGCGAGGTTGAACGCGACGCACGCGAGTCCGACCTCTTTGAAATAGATCGGGATCTTTGCGCGCTCTTTCGCGACGGCGCCCGCGATGACGATGAGCAGCACCAGGGCGGAGATGATGCGCACCGGCTTCTCCATCGTGCTCGCAACGCTCGGCTTCCCCGCGCGAATGCCCATGCCGACCGCGACGGGAATGAGCACGATCGCGAAGACCTGAAGGATCTTGTCGAAGACGAGCGGCAGGTAATGCCCTTGTCCCATGAACTGCTCGAGCGCGAAGTTCACGATCAGAGGCATCGTGAAGAGCGCGAGCACGCTGTTCACCGCGGTGAGCGTCACGTTGAGCGCGACGTCACCTTTGGCGAGGTGGCTGAAGAGGTTCGCCGTCGCGCCGCCCGGTGAAGCGGAAAGAAGCATCAGCCCGACGGCGAGCTCCGGGGCGAGGCCGAACCCCTTTGCGATGCCGAAGCAAACGGCGGGCAGCAGCACCATCTGGCAAAACAGCCCGATGAAGACTGCCTTCGGGTAGACCACGACCCGCTTGAAGTCCGCGATCGTGAGCGACAAGCCGAGGCCCAACATCACGATACCGAGGGCCGCGGGCAGGAAAATCCTGGTCGTTGCGCTGTCTTCCATGACGAACGGCTCCTTGGCTCTAGGGGCGTCGCGACGCCGGCTTCGCAGCTTTGGCGTCGAGGGCGTTGTGAATGGCGCGGCTCACGTCAGCAGGGTCGGAGCCGAGCGAGACGGGAGCATTCGAGAGTGGGGTGGGGAAGGGAAGGTCCCCGTCATGGTAGCGGCGTTTGAACTCCGTGAACTTGAGACCGTGCGCCGTCGAGACGACGACGACGCGCTCTTTGGGGCCGATGGTCTTGTTCGCGACGAGCTTCTCGAGGCACGCGAGGGCGACACCCGTGTGCGGGCAATTGAAGAGCCCTGTCCTGTCCGCGCGGGCGACCGCGTCGGCGAGCTCCGCCTCCGTCGCTTGCTCGACCACGCCGCGCGCATCGAGGAGGGCCCGAACGGCCTTTGGTGCGGAGACCGGCGCGCCGATTTGAATCGCCGACGCCAGCGTCGGTTTCGCGACGAGCGGGACCACGTCCTGCTCCGAAAGCTCCCTGTTTTCCGCTTTGGCGCGCTGGTACGCGAGGTACAGCGGATTCGCGTGCTCGGCCTGGCAACACGCGATGCGCGGCATTCGATCGGTCAGGCCGATCTCGATCAATTCGGAGAAGCCTTTGGCGATGGCCGAGACGTTGCCGAGGTTTCCGCCGGGGACGAGGACCCAATCCGGAACTTGCCAATCGAATTGCTGGACAATCTCGTAGGACAGCGTCTTTTGGCCCTCGATGCGGAGGCTGTTCATCGAGTTCGCGAGGTAGATCGTCGGATCTTTCGTGAGCATCTGCACGGCCCGCATGCACCCGTCGAAGTCCGTCTCCAGCGCGCCGACGAGCGCGCCGTTCGCGATCGGCTGCAAAAGCTGCGCGGTGGTGATCTTCCCCGCGGGCAACAGAACGACGACGGGGATGCCCGCCGCGGCGCCGTAGGCCGCGAGCGCCGCGGACGTGTCCCCGGTCGAGGCGCATGCAATCGCGCGGATCGGTTTTCCGCGGCGAATCATGTCGGCCACGGTGGAGACGAGGACCGTCATCCCGAGGTCTTTGAAGGACCCGGTGTGGCTCGTACCGCATTGCTTGATCCACAGATCCTCGAGCCCGATCGAGGCGCCGTACCGCGACGCCCAGAACAAGTTCGAATTGCCCTCGAAGAGGGAGACGACGCCCTCCGGGTCGAGGTTCGGCTGCACCCATTCGAGCTTGCTCCAGACGCCGCTGCCGAACGGATAGGCCGTTCGCCCATAGCGATCGTCGAAGAGCTTTCGCCACTCGGCGGGCGTCCGCGCCGCGCGGATGGCGCTCGTGTCGTGCCGCACCTCCAAGAGGCCGCCCGATTTCGAGGAGTAGACGACCGCGTCGAGCGGATAACGCTCGTTCGCGTCGTCGAGCGCTTGGAACCACGCGGACAGCTTCGTCATCTCAATGCCCCAGGGCCGTGGATATCAGGCCGATGATACCGATGAGGAGCATGGCGAGGGCGTCGCCGCCGATGAGGCCGCCGCCGATGAGGCTGATCGTCGCCATGTCCTCCGGCAACTCCTCGGCTGCCGGCTTGTTCGCGTCCGGTTGCGCCGAAGGCGCACCGGCAGCTGTGGGGGACCCGGCAGATTCGACGGTGGTCGACTTGGGTTTGCCGTCGAAGAAAGTGTTGTAGAGCGAGCCGATGATGCCGCCGACGCCGAAGTTGATGGCGGCGGCGAACGGGACGAAGCCGCCAAAGCTCGACGCATAGGGGCTGGGAAGGACAATCGCGTCGAGGACGAAGTCGCTGACTTTGCCGGTCGAGCTTCCGTCGCGGAAGCGCTTGTAGCCCTCGTTGTTCTTGATGATCTTTCGCAGCGCCTCGGTGACGACACCGATCGCCAGGCCGATGAGGAGGAGCTGCGTCTGCCAGGGCTTCGGATCCGTGATGCCCTTCAGTGCCCCGACGAACTTCAACGTCATCGCCGAGCTCCAACCAGGGACCTTCTTACCGGTCTCGAGCAGGTTTTCGTTGAGCACCGGATACGACTTCAAGAAGAGCGTCGTAATGAAGACGGCGCATACGGCGCCCATCGTTACGCCCATGACTTGATAGCGGAACTGTGTTCGGCGGTTCGAGCCGAGGCGCCAGCCTGTCGAGCGGTCCTGCTGCATGTCGCAGCCGACGCTGCAGGTAACGAGCAAGATCGCGCCCGCGAGCAAGCCGACGCCCTGGTCCTTGAGCCCGGCCACGACCATCAGGACGACCGTGAGGACGAAGGCGCTCGAGATCGGGTTCGAATCGCTGATGCCGAGCGAGATCCCGTTTACGAGCACGAACAGGAAGCAGAGCGCGACGGCGAATACGAGATAGAAGAGCGGGACGTGCATGATGACGCGTCCGGCGACGATCGTCGCGGTCGCCCAAAACGCAATCCACAGAGCGAGGCGACCGAAGGAGAAGTTCTTGTCGTCGGACCCCTGTGTCGCCGGGGTCGCCTCGCGCGATCGAAACCGCGCGATCGCGGAGCGGAAGATCAAGACGAGGTCGACGACGGCCGCGCCCATGATCGTTCCGAGCGCGATGAGGAAGCCGACGATGCGGTACTCCTGGCCTTCTTTCAGGTAGCCGATGGATACGAAGTAGGGCGTGAGATAGTGGCCGATCACGGCGACGACGATCGCCGGGACGCCGATGCGCGCACCCACGATCATGCCCGCGCCGATCGGGGAGATCTCGATGTGCAGCTTGCCGACGAGGTCACCGATCGAGGCGACCCTGGCCGGCACGAACGAGAGCAAGAAGCCCAAGCCGGTGCCGGTGCCGAGGCTGCCGACGCTCTTCTTCAGGAGCCGCTTGTCGGTCAGCGCGCGAAGGATGTTCGCGACCGCGAGACCCGACGGAAACGTGAGCTGCATCCGGTCGACGAGGAGCGGCGTGTAGAGCATGCCGATGCCGACGCCGAGCATGCCGATGCAGAGGAAGTAGATGACGAGCTGCCATGCCGGCGGGATGGGCAGGCCGAGCCAGACCATCGCCTGGATGAGCACGCCCATCGCGCCCATGCTCGCGACGGACGCCGCCATCGTCTGCATGTAGTTCGCGCCGTGTTTGCCTTCGGGCCCGTAGCCGTACGTGACGACACTGCCCAGGATGCCGGCGAGCACTTGCCCGCCGACGAAGAACCCCAGGCTGAAGTTCATATACGCGGCGGTGATGCCGCCGAGCGGCCCCAAGATGAGGATCGCGATCGCTCCCAACATCCCGTGGTAGGAGGCGGAGCCGATCGGCGGCAAAAAGCCGCTCTTTCCCGGTTTGGTGGCTTGGGCCATGGGCCGCGACGGTGCCGGAATTATGTTGGATAATCAATCGGTGAAAGGCGCTTTTCTCCTTCTTCTCGCGGCGTGCTCGGCGCCGCCGTCGACCGCGATGCCCAGCGCCTCCAGTGCCCGCGGTGGCTCGGAGCCCGCGCCGGTCTCATCGGCAACGGCGTCGGTGCAGGCCTCTTCCTCCCCGGTGGAGGCGCCCGCCGGTGCTCCTTCGGCGCGCGTCGCGGTCACCAGGGCCGAGAAGGTGACCTTCCCGACCGGGCTGCCGGAGGCGCTCGCATGCAATCGTGGCGAGGAGGCGGGCTATGTCCGATGTCTCGTCGATACCAAATTCGCGGCGCACGACGCGGAGAAGCGTGAGGCGCTGGCGCTCTTCGACGAAATCGGTGACGTCGTCGGCGTCGAAGAGGAGCAGGAGATGGACGGCGGTTTTCGCGGCCGCATCCACCTCGTGCCGGAGCTCCCCGTCGGACAATACAAGAAGCACCTATCGTGGATCCTCGGCGCACAGCGCGACATCGCCTCCTTCGTCGATTCGATCGAGGCAAAGGCGAAGGGTCCGATCCCGTATCGGCACCGCGCGCTCGCGTGGCGATTCATGCGCAGCGTCGGGCGGACGACACCGTCGGCGTACGCGGCGGCTTGGGAGGTCGGCTACAACGTCTCCGGGTCGCTGCATTCATCGGCGGACGCCGTGCGCGACACGATCTTCCACGAAGTTTTTCATTTGAACGACGAGGCGCACAAGAACTGGTCGCGGAAGGTCATTGGTCCGATCGTCGACAAGATTGCCGAGCGTTGCGGTGCGAAGACACCGTGTCTCGCGCCGTATGCACCATTCAAGACGATGGTGCGCGGCGGGACCTATTACGCATTCCAGCCGAACAACGGCGACATTGCACACGAGTATTCGGCGGAGCTCGCGACACGCTATTTCCACGAGCAGCGCGCGGCGGCGCAAGGGCAGCGTTATCCAGCGGGCTGGTTCAAATGTGGCCCCGCGGAGAACGCACGCACCATGAAGGCGCTCGCCGACGAGTTCTTCGGCGGCGTCGATCTGACGCCGCCTTGTCCGTGATCACCCCGTGGTTTAGACGGTGCGTCTCGTCGCGCGGTAATGGCCGGCGACCGTCGTCCCGTCGCTACGGGTGTACCCGCCGACCCAAATGCGCGAGCGCGACCCGACCGGGGGGCGCGACTTGCTGTCCGAGCCCGAGTACTTGTTCGAGCGGGGCCGCGACGCGCCTTTGCGATGAACGCTCGCCCGCTCCAGCTTCCAATTGCGATTTCCTCGACGTGCCATTGGTCTCTCCAGAATGAGACGCATTGCAATGGTCGCGCCGCACCTCTTGGAATGGTCGCCGAGTCGCTTGCTCCGATGTGCCGCTCGATTCACGTCACCCGGGCAAAATCCGTCCTCGCCATCTGCGAAAGACAGAGCGCACCTGCGCGGAAACGAACCTCGTTTTTGCCATAGACGAGAAAAGTCGAGCGGCACTGTTTCATGCGTTGCAGCGTTCGATACCCCACGCATTCGTGTAGTATCGCGTCGCATGGGGACGCTGCGTATTGTCGCTTCTATGACACAATCTTCCTTTTGGCCTCACCGCGGTGGGCGGAGGGGCGCGCCCCTCGTCGGCTTTGCCCTGCTCGTCGCGGGTTGCGTCGGGGGCGGCACCATCGACGACTCCCCCGGCGGTCAATCATCGACCGGCGGGACGAGCGCGAACGGCGGTGAATCGCCCGGAACGGGTGGCGACGGCGCCGGGCCGACGACCGACGGCGGGTCCAACGTCGGCGGGGACCCGAGCGGGGCCGGGGGACAAGGCGGCGATCCCGGCGTTTGCCTCCAGGCGACCGAGCCTTGCGCCGATCCTTCCGAGTGCTGCGAGGGGTTCACCTGCGGCAATACCACGCTCGGACAGGTCTGCTGCGGAATGGACAATGCACCGTGCGCAACCGCGAACGGGGAGGACTGCTGCGGCGATCTCCTCTGCGTGGCTGGGCAGTGCCTCGCCGCCGGCGCTTATCCAAACTTCCAGGCGCCTTTCCCCTGCGACGAGTCGTGGACCTATTCACATCACGATATGGAGGTGCGCCGCGCGCTCGACTTCGTCAATGACAATGGCGCAACCGACGCGCGTCCCGCGCTCGCAGCTGCTGCAGGGGTTGCAACACAGCATTACGAGGCGGGTGGGGCGGGCAATTACATCGTCGTGGAGCACGGCGGCGGCTGGAAGACGTATTACTTCCATTTGCAGGCGTTTTCGGTCGGCGACGGAACGGCCGTCGCGCAAGGCCAAGAGGTCGGCCTGATCGGATCGACCGGGGCGAGCAGCGGGCCGCACCTGCATTTCGAGGAGCTCCTCAATGGGCAGGGGATGGACATCGTCATCAACGGCCAGGCCCTCGCGCCGTACCCGGGTTCCTATTTCGAGCAGAGCATCGTCAGCGAGAACGGCTGCCCGCCGTAGACCCAGCGCTCCGCTGGGTCGACCGGAAACAAGGAATGCCAGCGCTCAGACCTGTGGCAAGAGGCGGAAGCGACCGGCCCGCTCGCCCGTTAGGGCGGGCCGCGTCGCGCGGTCAACCAAAGCGAGCTCTTGGATTGATCCTCGGCGCTGCTGCGAGGTCCGCCAACATTCGAATCAGCGTCGTGGTCTCGGTCGCGAGCGCCCGAAGGGTCGGGCTGCTCGCGCCGGTATGACCATAGAGACCCGTCAAATGCAAATTGCGCAATTGCTCTTTCGGTAGCGCGCGCGACAGTTTGACGGACTCGAAATAGGGAATGACGTCGTCGTCTTTACCGTGGACGAGGACGACGGGGCAGCGCGCGTTCTTCACGTGCGCCGAGGGGTCGAGGAACGACAGCGACCTCGCCGCCCGCGCGAGCCCATCTTCGAGCCAATCGAGCGCGCCCTCGTCGAGGCAGCAGCCTCGCAAAAATGGGACGCGGAGCTCGCTCGGCAATGCCGCTGCGATCGCATTCGCATGTGGATCGCGCGCGCCCGGGGCCTTGAGCTCCATCTTTCCCCAGGTGCGGTGCACCATCGACAGCCACGCCCGCGCGAGCATTGCTCGATCGCCGCGCATCTCGAGATGATCGACCACGTTGAGGAACACGACGGGCGAATTCAGCGGATCGCGGGCGAGCTGGTGGCGCGCCCCTTCGTGATCCGCCCGGCCGGTGACTGCGAAACGCACGGTGGGCAAGAAGTCCGCGTAGCCGCCGAATACCAGCACGGCCGCGGGCGGGTCGTTCGACGCCGCGAGGTGCAGCGCGAGCAGCGAGCCGAAGCTGATCGAGAAGACCGCGGGCGGGCCGGCACCGTGCTCGTCGGCGACGATGCGACCGAGAAAAAGCGCGGCGTTCGCGTCGTCGAAGAGGGTTCGGTCGAGGACCATGCCCGAGAAGGCGCGGACGAACGGGGCGACGACCGCAAACCCGGAGGCGGCGAGGATTCGGCAGAAGCGATCCAATCGCGGGTCGTCGGGGCCGAGAAAGTGGAGCCCAGGAACGACGACGTAGACGCCGGCCGCGCGCTCTCCCGGCTCGTAGACGTACGCTCGACTTTCGCCCATCGGGCGCGCGCTGCGACGAATCCCGCGCGGAATCCGGGACGCCGACCACGGACCGAGCCAGGCGCCGAGCCGGGCAAACGTGGAAAACGGCGGCGTGTCGAACACGGATCCCGTCTATCACGCGGACCGCACGGCGGCGGAAGTGCTCCGCTCTTCTCAGCCGAACGCTGGGTTTAGTAGTGTGCGCCCGTGCCGAAACTGCTTCGGTCCGTCGCGGCGCTTTGCACGAGCCTCGCAGTACCCGTCGTTGCCTTCGCCGAAGGCGGGAAAGAAGAGCCGAGTGGGGCAGGCCACGTCTCGCG
>JABFXY010000037.1 GCA_013361525.1 Polyangiaceae bacterium
TCGCCCGACTCGAGAGCTCACGAAACGCGTGACGGACGTCGAGCCATCGAAAAGGACGCGAAACAGCGTTCCTTCGCGAGGCTCGAACGCTCCGGCGCCGAAGGAGTGAACGACGATGCGACGAGTGGTTTCCCGGGGCCTCGCCCCGATCGTGGTGGGGCAGTCGAGGAGCATTCGAGTCATTCATCCCCTCCTTTTCCTCTTTGCCTGTGGGCTATTCGCCTGTGGCGACAGCGATGGCTCGGGCGCAGGCCCGAGCGGAGATGGAGGGGCCGGAGCCTCCGCCTCAGGCGGTGGTGGCAATGGCGGCTCCTCGGGCGGCGGCGAACCGGGTGGCAATGGAGCAGGCGGCGATACGCCGGGGACGTCCTGCACACCCGATATGGCACCGCTGGTCGGGGACGCCTGTGGCGTTTTCGTGAATCCCGTTGCGCCCGAAGGCGGAGACGGCTCGAAACAAGCGCCCTTCAAGTCGCTTGTGGACGCAATCGAGCGCAACGGAAAGGCGAGCTACTACGTTTGCGCCGACGGCAACATCACCGAGCAGGTCACGCTGCCGCTCGGCTCTTCGCTCTACGGCAATCTCGACTGCGGCGACGATTGGACATGGGCCGACGAGCCCTCGAATTGGCTTTCCCCTGAAGGGGCCGTCGCGATCTCGGTCATTGGCGACATCGACGTCCCCGCGGATCCCGAGCTCGCCACACATATCGAGGGCTTCGCCCTGACCGCCGGTAGCCCGTCGAGCAACCAGCGCTCGTCGGTCGCCGTGCTCGCGCAAAGCGCTTACGTGGAGTTGCGCGACGTAAGCATCACGATGCGGGCCGGCGCCGATGGGCCATCCGGCGCCGAGGGCGCGGACGGGCCGTTGGGCGAGACGGGAGCCGCGGGAGGCAATGCCACGTGCGGCAGCGCCGCTCCTGCCGGAGGGACGAGCGCGTGTGACGCCGCGGGTGGCGCCGGCGGCCGATGGTCGACGACTTGTGCTCCTATTCCTGGTCAATCGAATCAAGCAAACGCCGGACTCACGGGTAGTAGCTGCTCCGCCGGCAGTAACGGGCTCGCCGCGGGTGATGACGGAAGCCCCGGAGCACCCATCACCGGAGGAGAAGGAAGAGGAGCCATCGATCTCGACGGTTACGTAGGAGTCGACGGTCGAAATGGGACGGACGGATACGATGGTAGCCCCGGCGGCGGCGGCGGCGGTCGACTGCTGAGCACCGGCGCCCATACCGCAGGTGGTGGAGGCGGAGCCGGCGGGTGCGGAGGCGCCGCGGGCACGGGTGGCGGATATGGCGGTTCGAGCATTGGAGTCCTGTCACTCCGCGCGCAATGGGCGTTCGACGATGTCGTGTTCGTACCTGCCAAAGGTGGCAATGGTGGAGCCGGCGGCGAGGGTGGCCATGGCTCCCAAGGGCGCGCCGGCGGCACGAGCCCGCCGCCCTACCCGCAAACGTCCGAGTGGTGCAAAGGCGGACACGGATCCGACGGCGGAGACGGGGGTAGCGGCGGCGGTGGGGCCGGGGGGCACTCGGCCTTCATCGGCTTCGTCGGACCGGCGCCGATCGCCAATGGTGTCCAAATCGACGGGGATTTCGCAGGCGGCGCCGGTCATGACGGGGCCGCGAGCGGACTTCAACAAGTCGCCATCGACTTCAACTGACATGCGTCGCCTCGTCATCGCCGTGCTTTCGGTCTCGACGACCGCGGCCGTCGCCATCGCCGGTTGTCGCGGCCCGACATTCCAGACGGGAGGCGGCACGTCCTGCGAGCCGGAGGCAGCCGCGTTCGCGGGGGCGGATTGCGGTGCCTTCGTCGAGGCAGATGCAGAGGGCAATGGCACCCAACAGGCGCCTTACTCCACGATTGGCGAAGCCATCGAGAACGGCGCGACTCGCATTTACGTGTGCGGCGACTCACATATAGAGGCCGTATCGGTCCCGGCCGGAATTGCCATCTATGGTGGTCTCGCCTGCGGAACCTGGGAGTTCGCGCTGGATCGACGTACCGAGCTGACGGCTCCGAGCGATCGGATTCCGCTCCTGCTTCTCGGGGGTAACGGAACGATCGTCGAGGGGTTCCGCGTCGTGGCGCCGCACGCTGAAGAGGCGGGCGGCTCGTCCATTGCATTCGTCGCCGACGAGGTCACGGCAACACTTCGACGTGTCGATATCGTCGCCTTGGACGCGAAGGCGGGCGTCGATGGCCAGCCGGGAAACATTGGGGCGAGCGGAAAAGACGGCGCTTCAGCGACCGGCTCGGCCCCACCACAAGGCGGTAGCTCCACCTGCGACGCACGCGGCGGCGCAGGAGGCACCGGCGCCGTCTCGAGCTCGGGCGCGGAGGGGGATCCCAATCAAGACAACGGCGGCTCCGCGGGATGCACCAGCGGCGGAGATGGGGATTCCGCCCCGAGCCCAGGACAGGACGGTTTCGATCAGGAAGGACTCGGCAGCATCGATCTCTCCGGATATCACCCTCCCCAGCTCGGCGCCGTCGGCGATACGGGCAAACCCGGCGGCGGCGGCGGTGGGGGCGGCTCGGTACAGAATGCCGCCGGCGGCGCAGGCGGCAGCGGCGGATGTGGAGGTGCCGGCGGATTACCCGGCAGCTCCGGAGGCTCCAGCATTGCAATTCTGTCGTTGAACGCGAGCCTCACATTCGAGGAATGCTCGGCGTCGGTTGGACGAGCGGGCGACGGCGGTCAGGGCGGTGTCGGGGGTCCTGGCGGCGAGGGAGGCGAAGGCGGGACCGGCTTCGCCAACGCTTGCGACGGTGGCGACGGCGCCGTTGGTGGTACCGGTGGGCGCGGCGGCGACGGCGCGGGCGGGCATGCGCTGATCGTCGCCTTCCTGGGCGACATGCCTGATCTCGACGGGCTCGTCTTCTCGACACCCGATCAGTTGCAAGCGGGGACATCGGCGGGCCAATCCGGTCGCGCCGAGGCCTCGCTCGACTTCACTCCCTGAATTGCACTTTGCAACTCGCTCGAAAGACAACAAACGATGAAACCTCTTCAAGTCACGGTAGGTTCGTTCGTCGCATCGCTTGCGCTCATGACGTCGGGCTGCGGTGATGATCGAGGCACAGGCAACTCGGATGCGGGCGGCGACTCCGCATCCGGCGGCTTTGGCGCAGGCGGTTCCGGCGTTGGGGGCTCGCCCGACGGGGGAGCGGGAGGCGCCGGCGGCGCGATGCCCATCGAATCGTGCACGTTCGAGCTCGGCGCAACGATTGGCGAGCGGTGTGGTGTGTTCGTCGACCCCTCCGGTGCCACGAGCGGTGACGGCTCTCGGAGTGCGCCCTTCAAGTCCCTGGGCGAAGCCATCGAGCACGGTCGAGCCGCGAGCTACTTCATTTGCAACACCGGCGAGCTCGAGGAGGCCGTGTTTCTTCCAGTGGGAAGTCATCTCCACGGCAATATCGAATGCGAAACCTGGGCTTGGACGGATGAGCGAGCGCGTTGGAAGGGCCCCGATGAATCGATTGCGATTCGCATCTTGGGACCGGATAGCGCCCCGGCGAATCCCGAGCTCCCGACATCGATCGAGGGACTCGAGATCACGTCCGGCGCCGCGACGGAGACCTCGCGCTCACCGACGGCCATCGTCGCGAAGAACGCTTACGTCGAGCTCCGCAATGTCGTCATCCTGATGCAACCCGGCGTAGACGGAGCCGACGGATCCGCGGGTAGCGCGGGCTCGCCCGGCGCGGACGGTTTCGACGGTGGCGTGATACCCGCCTGCGCCTCCTACGATGGTCCCGCTGGCGGTGGGAGCACCTGCGGAGCAAACGGCGGCGCCGGCGGCACATACAAGAACAGCTTCAACAACTGCTTGCCCTTTAACGGAGGCGACGGCCTCCCCAATCAAGACAATGGCGGCACGAGCGGAACGACGTGCACGGCCGGGCAGGACGGGTCGAGCTCCAGCGTGAACGGCGCTCCGGGACAGCGGGGTATGGGGCGCGGCACCGTTGGCCGTGATGGATATGTCGGCGACAACGGCGGCGCCGGCGGCCCGGGAGCCCCAGGTGGCGGCGGAGGTGGTGGTGGCGCGCACGACGTATCAGGTACCTACTATTCGGGCGACTCGGGCGGGGCCGGCGGCTGCGGCGGCGCGGGCGGCGCAGGGGGAACGTACGGCGGCTCGTCGATTGCTCTCATCTCCCTCCAATCGCTTTGGGCGTTCGAAAATGTGCGAATCCAACCCGGTAGCGGCGGTGACGGCGGTATTGGAGGAATGGGCGGCGTCGGGGGCGCCGGCGGAGTCAGCGGCAACAACATGGCGCTGGCGGCTGTTTGCACCGCAGGCGACGGCGGAAACGGCGCCAGCGGCGGGCGCGGTGGAGCCGGCAGCGGTGGTCACTCGGCCGCTATTGCGTATGTAGGAATGGAGCCGCCCGTCGCGGGGATTCAGATCCTCGGCGCGTTTCATGCGGGGGCTGGGCCCGATGCTGCGGACGATGGATTGGGACAGGTGGCGATCGAGTTGGGGGCAACCCCTTGATTGGCTAAAACCGTACTTCGAGCGACGCCCGTCCCAAACCTACGTCGAGCCGAACCTCCTCCTCATCCGATCGGGTCGCGAGCACGATCCCCCAAACGCCCGCAGCCCCCAGCGCAGCGAGCCCGATGGTCATCGCCACACCGGCCCCGATGAACTCGGTGCGGGTGCCGGAGACGTCCTCTTCACTACACCTTTGAGTTTGGCCACAGCCTTCTTTCAGGTCCGAATATTCGGACTGGGCGACACCTTCCAAAATGCCAAAAGCGGCCAACGCGGCTCCGCCGATCGAGGCGAGGACGATCGGGCCGACCGCCACGCCGCCTCCTTCTTCTGGTTTGGAGGCGACCGAAGGCTGCCCTGCCCCGCCGAGCTTCACCCGCACGATGCGATTCTTTTCGCCCTTCAACACGAGCACGTCCACGTCGGCAGACTCACCGCCGGCTTCGATGCGCAGTGTTCGTGGCCCGGGATTGATCGGTAGTGACGACCCGTCGAGCTTGGATGCGATCTCCACGTCGCCGAGGAAGACGCGCGCGTCGGTTCGCTCGCGCCCGTCGGCGTCGGTCACGACGACGACGATCGACGGCTGATCGCGATCGACCTCGGCGAGCCAGCCCGTGCAATCGTGCTGCACGACTTTGGGGCAGACTTCGCGCGTGCAGGTATGGAGCGAAGCGCGAGCGTCGGAGAAGTTGTTGGCGACCATTGCGTCCTGCGCGTGCTCCGCCGCATCGAAGCACGCCGACGCATCGTCGGCCCCCGCCGGCGACGATGCGAGAAGGCTCGCCGCGAAGGTGACGGCGCCGGTCCTGCGAATGACTATTGCGCGCATTTTCGGTTGTATATCGTCTTACCGTTTACGATCTTCGACGGCTGGCAAGTGGGAGCCGGCCTCGGTTGTGCAGTCGCAGGGCGCGCCGACACACGAACGGACATAGAGGTCGCCGGTGCCGAGGTGGATGCATTCCCCGAGGGTGCGGACGACACTTCGGCTGGAGCGGAGGGTGGAGTCGATACCGCATTGGCCGGGACGGACGTATCACTCGGCGCGGGCCGAGCGGGCTCGGAGACGGGCGACGCCGTTTCGCGAGCCGTTTGCGACCTATTGAGCCCCCACCAAGCGGCGCCGCCCGCAATACCGAGCCCGGCGATTACCAGGACGGGCCAGCGCGATCCGCTGGAGCGGCTGCTGTTATTGGGAAGTGTGAGCGTCGCTGTGGAATGCGAAAAGGGCACGACTGGAGCCGGCGGCTCTGCGCGAGGGCCGACCGGCGAAGCCTCGACGCGCGCTGCCTCCACCGAGACAATCTCGGGAATGGGCCGCGCCGCGTCGATCTTGGTCGGCGTTCCGGCGAGCCCGCTGTTGGCGCCCGCGACGGCGACTGCGTGCTCCGCCTCGAGACGAGCGACGCGCTGCGATCGGGTCTCGAGCTCGACACCGACGAGGTCCATCAGCCAATCACGGACGCGTGAAGGCAGAGCCGGCGGGATGCGCTCTTCCAGGTCTCGCGCCATGTCTTCCGCCGTCTCGTAGCGATCCGTCGGGGCGCGCGACAGGGCGCGCAATACGATCTCGTCGAGCGCGGCCGGCAAACCATGCACGACCGAGCCCGGCGCTACGGGCGTTCCGAAGACGACGCGCTCGAGCACCTCCGCTTCGCTTTTGCCGCGAACGAGACGCTCTCCCACCAGCGTCTCCCACAAGACGACACCTGCCGCATAGATATCCACCCGCCGCGTCAGCGTCTCGGCCCGGACTTGCTCGGGCGCCATATAAGGCAACTTGCCTTTGATTTTCCCCTCCTCGGTCGTGTGAAACCGGCCTTGTGCTTTGGCGACACCGAAGTCGACGACGACGCTGGTGCCATCTCGCCGGACCATGATGTTGTGAGGCGTGACATCGCGGTGGATGATTCCGAGGCAGTCACCATTTTCAGCGGTTGCTTCATGCGCCGCGTGCAGACCGCGCAACGTGTCGACGAGGATCGCCGACGCAATGGCAGGCGGTACCTTCACCCCGCGCGACGATGCGACCTTCAAGAGGCGTACCAGCGTCTCGCCTTGGACGTAATCCATGACCAGGAAGAGCTCCCCCGCGGTCGAGACGACGTCGAGCACGCTGACGACATTGGGGTGCTGAATGCGACCGATGAGCCGAGCTTCGTCGGCGAACATCGCGACGAACTCTTCATCCTTCGCGAGGTGTGGATGCAGCCGCTTGATGGCGACGGTACGGCTGAAACCGACCGGACCGAGCAGCCGGCCGAAGTGGACCGTCGCCATCCCGCCGCGCGCGAGCTCATCGAGCAGCAGATAGCGGTCCAGGACCTTCACGCCGGGAGCCTCGCGCGCATGGTGGAAAGGACGAGTCTACGCTTCTGTTAGAATCGCCGAATTGGAAAGCGACACGATCGACGCGAGCGCCCTCACGCTTCTCCGCGCCCGCCCGGAAGATCTTCCGAAGGGTGTGTTCACCGTCCACGTGCACGGCAGCCCAAGCGTCGCGCTGACCGTCGACGGAAGTGCGCCTGGCCCGCTCATCATCGGCTCTTCGCGCGCCTGTGATCTCGTCGTTCCGGACGCGGCCGTCTCACGCAGGCACCTCTCGCTCGAGCTGGTGGGCGGCGCCTTGCTCGTCAAAGACCTCGCTTCAAAAAATGGCACTATCGTAAATGGACTTGAGATCCGCGAGGCAATGCTCCGCGGCGGCGAGCAAATGACCATCGGCGGCGCGACATTGCTCGTCGCGCGCTACGAAAACGCGCCGAACCCGCCGGTGCCCTTTGCGCGCGCATTCGGCCGCCTCCTCGGCGAGAGCCGTGCGATGCGACGCCTCTATCCGCTATGCGAGCGACTCGCGGCGACAACGGTGCCGGTGCTGATCGAGGGCGAGACCGGTACGGGCAAAGAGGTCCTCGCCGAAGCGATCCACGAGCAGGGGCCTCGCGCGAAGGCACCATTCGTCGTGTTCGATTGCACCACCGTCCCGGCGAACCTCGTCGAGAGCGAGCTCTTCGGCCACGAACGCGGCAGCTTCACGGGTGCAGCGGCGACGCGCAAAGGGGTGTTCGAGCAGGCGGATGGCGGCACGTTGCTCATCGACGAGATCGGCGACCTGGACGTTTCCCTGCAGCCAAAGCTCCTTCGTGCCATCGAGCGCCGCGAGGTGCGACGCGTCGGTGGGGACCGATTCATCGGCGTCGACGTGCGCATCCTCAGCGCAACCAGGCGCGATCTCGAGGCCGAAGTACAGGCCGGCCGCTTCCGCGACGATCTGTTCCACCGGTTGGCGGTCACACGCGTCACGCTCCCGCCGCTCCGTTCACGCCGCGCCGACATACCGATGCTCGCCGAGCATTTCTTTCGCCAAGCCGGCGGCTCCGGGGAATTGCCGCCCGCGCTGACCGCTCGCCTCACCGAGGAGGCCTGGCCGGGCAACGTCCGGGAGCTCCGCAATGCGGTCGCGCGTTACGTCGCGCTCGGGCTCGAGATCATGCTTCCCGAGCCGGACGACGATGCGCCCGCGACCAAAGCGGCGGACCTTGCGCCCACCGATTTCATTGCACAAGTCCTGACCCAGGAGCTTCCTCTCGCGCACGCGCGCGCACGTGTGGTGGAGGAGTTCGAGCGGCGCTATCTCGAGCGGATCCTGGAGGCCAATGGCGGCGTGGTCACGCGTGCGGCGGAGGCCTCGGGCATTGCGCGCCGGCATTTTCAGCGACTGCGCGCCCGCTCGAGGTGACGTTCGACGTCGCGGGGGGGGGCGACGTCCGACGTCGCACCCCCGGGGAAGCCGGCCGACCGACGCTCTCTGCCTCGAGACAAGTGGGGAATTCCGATTGGCACGTCGGGTGCGATGTCGCGCCGCCATGAACAACCGACGGCTCCGCCCACGCCTTTCCTTGATCGCAATGCCGGCCTTGTTGATCGCCTGCACGTCCGGCACGGGCGACGATAGCGACGGCAGCGACTCCACCGGAACGAGCTCCGGCGGCGGCGGCCAGGGTTCGACCTCGAGCGCCCCCACGACGTCGAATGGTGGGAACGACACGGGTGGAGGCGACGGGGGCGCCGAAGAAGGCGGAGGCGCGACGGGAGGCGCCCCGGGCTGCAACGAGCCCGACTCGACGGACGGCGAATACGGCGTCCCGACGTCGACGTTCGACCTTCCTCCCTCGTCGGGCGGCGACCTCTATTATCCCGATATCCAGGCGAGCTTCCCCGCGGTCGATTGGGGCACGCTCGATCGCCTGTACATTCCCGCCGGCAATTACAGGCTGATGAAGCTCGGCAACTTGCCCGTCCGCTCGAAGGACAAACCGCTCGTCATTACGAACAAAGGCGGACAGGTCAAATTCGACACCGATTACGTCTACACGGTATCCCTCAACGGCGGCGCCAACTGGGTCTTCACCGGCAAGTACGATCCGATCTCGATGACAGGTGACGCCGCCTTCCCAGGCCACAAGGGCAACGCCTACGACACGTCCGAGGGCCGCTACGGTTTCGAGCTCGACGGCGGCTTCTTCCAGGGGTCGGGTCCGCTCCTCGGCGTCAGCGATCGCGCAACCGACTTCGAGCTGTCTTATATCGAAATCCTGCGCAGCCAGTTCTCGGGCATCACCGCGAAGACCCACGACGACCCGACGGCGACGATGAAGAACGTGAAAATGCACGACCTCTACATTCACGACACCGAAAGCGAGGGCTTTTATATCGGGGATACCGGCACCGCCGAGCAACAACACCTCATCGTCAACCTCGAGCTCTACAACAACCGCGTCGTGCGCACCGGGACGGAGGCGTTTCAGCTCGGGCACATTGGCCCCGGCTGCAACATCCACCACAACGTCTTCTACGTCGGTGCAATGGATTGGCTGCACCCCTTCCAGCCCAATTATCAGAACAACAACACGCAGCTCACCGTGCGATACGGCAACTCCGCCGTGCACCACAATCTGTTCATCGGCGGGGCGAGCACGGTCATGATCATGATGGGGATGAACGTCGCGGCGGACCAGGACAACCCCGACTATCACCCGGGCGACGTCGTCGACGTCCACGACAACCTGTTTTCATCGACGAAGAACATGGGCGCATACATCGACCCGCGGAACAACGTCGGAACGGACTACCATTTGCGCAACAACCTCTTCGGCAACGCCGTCTTCACCTACGACTACGGCTATCCCGCCGAGACCGAGCCGAGCTTCCTGGTCGTCCACGCGAATGCACCGTCGAATGCGGTGCACATCGTCGACAACGTCTATGGGTCCACCCAACCGTTCATCGATCCAGTCGGTGCTCTCAATGGCAACGAGGGGGCCGTCACGGCGTCCGGCAACACGAACGGAACGGTGACTCTCCCGACCTTTATGGACCTGGGCGCGTTGGAGGGCATCGACCCTTCCCGTATCAGCCGCTGGTTCGCTACGTTCGGCCCCGGCCCGCGCGAGGGCGAGCCGCTCGTGTACTACCCGGGGGACGTCGTCCGCACCGACGACCTCGAGCTCTACCTGTGCCTCGAAGAAAACGACGGCGAAGAGCCCTCCGCGCATCCCGAATCATGGATGAGCTTGGGCCGTGCGAAGGACGACTTCCGCCAAGCTTGCGACGCTCCCACCGCCGCAATGGGGCTCATCCAGCACGCGCCCTGACCTGCCTCTCGACGGCTGCACCGCACGCGTGTTGTTATGGTCGCCTCGATGGTGGGCCGCGCGTGCGGAATGGGGTTGGTCGTCGCGTTCGGGGGTTTACTCCTCGCGAGCGGCACCGGTTGCTTGTTTCCTTCACTCGACTCCCTCGTCTGTGAAGACGATTGCGGAGGAGCGGGCGGAGCGGGCGGCGCCGCGGAGAACCCGTGCGCGCTGCGCGACGGCATGCGGGGCACGGTTGGCGTCCTCGTCACGCCGCCTGCCGGCCCGCCATTTTGCATCGAGCCGACGGAGGTCACCGTCGCGCAGTATTACGATCTCTGGAGAGGCGCGACCTTCCCCCTGGATCCGGATCCCACACCGTCCGAATGCGACGAACCGGACCTGATCACGGGCGATCTACCCAACACGCCCGAATGGTTCGCCCCGACGGCATACACCACGGACCATTACGACGAGCACCCGGACGAGCAGGACCGCCCTATCCAGAGCATCCATTGGTGCCATGCACAGGCCTATTGCCATTGGGCCGGCAAACACCTCTGTCGCGCGGGAGCGGGCGCCGGCCCCGCCAATATCTCGATCGAGGGTTGGAACGAAACGACCCAGTGGTACCACGCCTGCCGCGGCGCCCAGGAGCTCGCCTACGGATACAGCGACGCGTATATCGCGGGCACCTGCAACGACAGCAACAACGGCGCAGAGAACAACTTCCAGACGAGCGCGGTCGACCAGCCGCCCGGCTGCACCAGCGAGTGGCCGAGCGGTGTCATCTACGACATGAGCGGGAACGTCCAAGAGTTCGAGGACAACTGCGACCCCGATACCGGCCTGTGCGTCATGCGTGGGGGCGCCGTGACGCTCGAGAATGATGACGGTCCGATCCTCACGTGCGCGGGAGGTGACTACCTACCCAATGGTCCGAACACCGACTGGGGCCGGATGCATCGATTGGATCTGACGGGGATGAGGTGTTGCTACGAGCCGGAGGAGCCGCAATGAACCATCCCATCTACCTCGCGCCCGGGCTGCTCGTCGCCGCCGCGGGGTTCTGTCTCCTGTTTGGCCTGCTCGCGTCGGAAGGCGCGCTCGGCAAGTCGCGACAGCTCGCCGCGACGGGGGACCTTGCGAGCGGCCGAGCGGGCCGAACGAAGAAGCGCCTCTTCTTCGTCGCCATCGCCGCGCTCGGGCTCGGCACCTGCGGCACCTTCGCGGGCGTCGCGGCGAACGACTCGAAGCGAGCGAAGGCCTGCGAGAAAACGTGCGCCGAGCGGGGCTACGCGAAGGGACACATCCGCGGCTCGGAGAAGAAGGACGCCAACGCGCGCGGCCGCTCCGCGTTTGTCGCCTGCGCCTGTGAAGGCGGGCCCGCGCCAGACCCCCTAGAGCTCCGCGCCGACACCCTCGAGGAGTGAGGCCCGCGCGCCTCGCGCCGCCGAAAAGCCGCGATCTGCGAGGCGTCCACGACGACTGGGCGCCCCGGCCGAGACCCTGTACGCTCACCGCGCCGATGCTTCGACACAAGCACGTTTCCCGTGCGAAATTGCCTCACCAACGCGCGACGACTTACCCGACCGACCTTTCTTGGAGACCGACGATGAAGCTCGCCCTGGCCCCGCGAACCAGCGCCACGCTGCTGCTCTCTGCTCTCGGCATCATCGCGTCGACCACGACCGGTTGCGGCATCGACCTCTGCGACACGTACACGAACCTCTGCCAGGGGGGCGCCCCCGAGGGGGGTGCCGGTGAGGGAGGCGGAGGAGGCCCGTCGACCGGCGGTCAGGGTGGTGATGGTGGTTCGGGAGGGAGCATCGATCAGGATTGCGTGCCCTCACTGCTCGACGGTGCCCAACCTTCATTGCCGGAGAAATGCGAAGGCATCTTCCTGAGCTCCGTCGCCGACGACGGAGGCAATGGGTCCCGCGCCACGCCGTTCAACGATCTCCAATCCGCAATCGACGCGGTGAACGAGCTCGAGGGTACTGCGCGCGTCCTCTACGTATGCGAAGGACCATACCAGGCAGAAGACAGCGTCGAGATCCCCGAGAACCTCACCATCTATGGCGGCCTCTCCTGCGATTGGCGCTACACGGGTGATCGCGCGACCTTCAAAGGCATTCCCAATGTGCCGACGCTGACGTTCTCGGGCGCGGGGACGAGGACGGTCGAGGACATTGATATCGAAGCTGCCCCTGCCTCGGGCGTCACGGGCAAACACGGCAATTCCTCGATTGCAGTGCTCGCGAGCCAGGCGACCGTGACGTTCAGGCGATCGCGCATCGAGGCGGGCACAGGTGAAGATGGGGGGAATGCCGACGCACCAGATGCACCAAAGCCTCAGGCTCCCAGCGGCGAACCAGGCGATCCGGGTTGCGTTGACGCATCGACGAATGACGGTGGGGCCGGCGGACCGAACAGCTGCGTGCTGGCCAATGGCGATGAAGTCGACGTCAGTGGAGGCGAAGGAGGCCTAGGCGATACGGATGCCAGCGCGGGCGACGGGGATCCCGGAATGCCTGCATCGATGGGCGGAACACCCGGTGATGGTCAGGGGAGCCCCGGACCATCATGCACGCCCGGTGGGCCAGGAGAGTCGGCATCGAACGCAGATCCAGGACAAGCGGCGTCGACGGCCGGAACGCTTGCGGCGGACGGTTATCATGGCCCCGCGACACCCAATGGGCCGCGGGGCGCGCCCGGCGAAGGTGGCGGCGGAGGTGGCGGCGGCAAAGAGTGCACCGATGCCACGCGCGGCGGCGCAGGAGGCGGAGGCGGGGGCGCAGGAGGCTGCGGTGGCGAGGGCGGCAAGCCCGGCGGTGCCGGCGGCGCATCGATCGCCATCGCGGCGATCGCCAATGCGGTCGTGATGCTCGAAACCGTGCAGCTCGTGACGCAAAACGGTGGAGAGGGCGGAGACGGTGCGCTCGGCCAATCGGGGCAAGAAGGTGGCTATGACATGGTATCGGGCGTCGGAGGGTTTCCGGGCTCGGATAGCGGCGATACCAATACACAGGCGTGCGCGGGCGGCGCTGGAGGCCGCGGTGGCAACGGCGGCCCGTCAGCCGGCGCGGACGGCGGCGTCAGCGCGCTAATCGCATTCGCCTCAGGCGCGACCGTGACCCGAATGGGTGAGCCCGCAGGCGCCGACAGCCTCGGTGTATCGGGCAATGGTGGAAGTGGCGTGGGCGGCGCACCAATCGGGCGCAAACCAGCCGAGTGCGCCGAGTTCGACGCGACGACGTGGGCTTGTAAACAATGAGCCTCGTACAGTTCGGCTCGGCGACTGGTTGCGATGAGGGTGGCCTCAGCCCACTCCACCTATCGTTCACGCACATTGGTGGGACGCACCTTAACGACAGCGGCTGATCTATGCTGATCAGGCCGAAGGCGAACGTGCGCGTCGACGATGGAACCACCCGCTGGTGGTTCGCGCAGCTCGACGTGGACGGCGGGCGCCCTCGGGTTGATCGGCGCGTTGCTTCTGGCCATTGCCGTCGCCGGTCCACGGCGCGCCTCCGCCCCCGTGCCTCTCCCGGTGTTGCTGCAAAACCCATCTACCGAGACCCGCGGGAGTGTCACCCTGAGGCCCACCGTCCATGGCCTCGCCGAAACGGATCTGAATGGCGACGCAATCACCGACGCAATCGTCGCATGCAGTGGACCCGGGCTCACCGTATGTGCCTATGATGGCTTGTCGTTCACCTTCCTCTGGCACGTTCGACTTGAGGATCAATCCCCTGGGGTCGGGATATTGGTCGCGCGTGCACATGATGGGCGTCTGGTCATGGCAGCTTCGTTCACAAAATCGCTGTACGTGATTAGCCTGCAAGGTCCAAAGCTGGAGCGAACCTTGCCGCTGGATCTCGATGTAAGGGAAGTCTATCTCTCCGCGGGAAACTCACGCCTTGCCTGGCTCCGTGCGAACGGCGTCCAAGGTGATGTCGTCGCGGTCGATCTGCTTACGGGGTCCGTCACTCGCGACAGCCTCCCCGGCGACGCGGCCGAAGAATCTCTCCAGATGAAAGCGACAAAGAAGTCGTTCGCCGTGAAAGGCGATGCGCTGGACAGGTCGCTTCAAGCGCTCGACCCCGCGACTGGCGCCGAACGCTGGAAGGTACCCGCAAAGGACATGAGCTACGAGGTCTCCCCAACGCGGGTTTACATCCAACATCACTGGCAGACACAAGCCAAGATTGAAGTGCTCGACTCGAAGACAGGAACCGTGCTGGGAGCGCTGGAGCAGCACGAATTATGAGCCTGCCGTGAGCGGGCGCTCCGACGGGTCGGTCGGATCTCCCCCCGTCAGCGGCGCCAGAAACCATGTCGCGACATATGGTCGCTGGCGCGTGCGCTTAGCACCCTCAGTCCAGCACTGTATCGAAGAAGTCCGAGGACGTCGGCCCACGGTCGGTTGCGTGGCCGAGCCGCTTGATTCCTTTCTCGATGATCGGCTTGACCTTCTCGCTGATGAACTTCTTGATGATGCTGCGCTGTTGCGGCGACTTCCCCTTACCCAAGCGGTCGACCGTCTGCCCCGAGCCCCACCCGAAGGCCGTATCCCATAGCGTCGTCAGGAGCGCATCGTACAGATCTGACCACTGGTACCTGGTGAGGATCGGGAACTCGGCCTCGGTGAACCCGGTGGGCGCTTTGACGGAGTTTCCGCTAACGCTCTGGCAGTTCAAGTTCACCCCCATCCCGTTCTCCGAAACGGAGCACGCGAGAGGCGTGCCTTCGGCAGAAACGGTGGCAACGCCGAGCGCCGACTTGCTGCTCGAGCTTACGATCGTCGCGCCGAGCTCGGGTAGCTCTGACGGTTTCGCGATTGTGACGTGCGGCACGAAGCCCATTTGATAACCGCGCTGCACCATCGCGTACGTGTGGCCGGTCACGGTCTTTGCGAATTTGCCGTTGTTCGAGTGCCAGTCGAAGGGGCAGAGGACGGAGTGCGGTCGGTTGCCGCCGCCGATCCGGTGCATGTCCATGCCGGCCATCTCGACCTTCATCGTTTGGAACTTTACGGGCATGCGCGCCCCCCCTCGGTGACTCTGACATCGGTGACGGGATTTACAGTGCTGTACAGCGCCGCGTGGCCAAAGATGACTTCGACTCGCTGCTGATCAAGGTCGATCGCCACGTGCCGGATGTGCTCGCCGATCGGCTTCCACATGCGCGCTTGCCGCATTGCAACTGCAATAGGTGAACGCGGAAGCTCGAAGGCCATCTCCTCCGGCCCCGCGCCCACGATCGACACGCGCGCTCCAGCTGCGACGCGCGAACCCGTTGTTCGGTGGTGCGCTGGGTGCGCCGCTCGATAGAGGCTCTCCGCGTCGGGCTCCTTTGCGTCCTGCCTGGGCGGCGGGAGGCGCAGCAGCGCATGACATTCTGCCAGCTGGAGTACGGCAGGCTCGGGGCGATCCAAAGGAGCCTTCATGCAGTCGTCCCCGAACTCGATCTGCGGCAGCGGTGCGCCGACCGCGTCGGCCTCCTCGATTTGGAAGCCAACGCCGATGGGATTGCGTGGCTCGGACACGGTGAGCCCCGGATGTGGGAGTCCGTTGTGGAGTCCCGGTGGTAGCTGCTTCGTTCCACCGAACGCGAGCTCGGCCGAGAGCGCCACCGAAGACCATGGCTCCGGCCGAGTCGCGACAACGTCCGAGCCGGATCGAACCCAGCTTCGCGGCCCGCTTATGCGTACGACGACCGGAGTACGCTCGCCGAACCGCACGACGACCTCCTGCGACGTCGCGGTACCGCGTGCCGCTCGCACCCGGCCCGAGAGGCTCCATGACGTGCCGAAGCAGCACGTCGCGGTACCCAGCCTACCCTCGGGCGCCGAAAGAACCTCCGCCGGAACGAGGCCGTGTCGCGTGAGCGAAAAGGCGACCCGCAGGGTCATCGCCGCTCCGCTCTTCTCGCCGTCCAGTTGCGTGACATTGAGTCGGGGACGAAAGGCACTTCGATTGTCGACGAACATTAGTCGTTCATCCTGATCTCGGAGCCGTGTTCCTTGACCTGCCCGTCCGAACGAATATCGACAGCGGCTGTGCCCGTAATGCTGTGAACGCCCTTCGTGGTTTGCTCAATTGAGCCGTCGCCACTGACCAGGATCTTCCCGCCAACCAGCTCGATCTTCGACCCGGCCCCGTTGTCCATCATGATGTAGCCGGCGCCCATCGTGAGCGTCGCGCTTCCCGCCGTCACCTTGAACATCCCCGCCTCGTCGAAGGTGGTGATGAGGCCCTTGAAGGTCTTGTGCGGCGAATGGACCTGAAACAACGCCTCCTGATCGAAGCGCGTCTGCGGTGACGAGAAGTCGTGGGTGTCGCGCGCGTTCGAGAGCAAGCTCTGGTGGCTCATAACGTGTACGCCGGTGACGTGCACTTCACGGTTCCCGCCCACGCGTCGTGTCTGGTTGCCGCCGATGCCGTAGCTCTGATCACCGCCGACCGACTCCGAGTGCGACGCCTTGACGACCTCGTTGAGGTTGCGCTCCGCGTGAAGAAAGATCTCCTCCTTTCCCTTCTTGTCCTCGAAGCGAAACTCGTTGAACCCGTCTCCGCCCGGTGAGCTGTGGCTCTTGATGGTGGAGACGGTCTTTCGCTCGGGCAGCTCGTACGGGATCGGCTGAATCGCGTTGTAGACCCGGCCGACGATGACCGGCCGCTCGACGTCACCTTGGTAGTACGCGACGAGCACCTCCTGGCCCACGCGCGGGATGTACATCATGCCGAACCCAGCGCCGGCCCAGCCTTGTGACGTGCGTACCCATGTCGACGAAGGCTCCCCGGCCTCGCGTCGCTGGTCCCAGGGAAAGCGGAGTCGCACGTAGCCTTCCTCGTTGCAGTGGATCTCCGGCGTCTCGCCTTGCGCTTCGTCCGCCGTCACGACGGCCGCGTGCACTCCATCGACATTGGGGCGTGCCGTCTTCATGGCGGGGCGGAAGACGATCTCGGCCGGCAACAGCTCCAGACGGTTCTCGTAGCCTCCGATCTCCTGCGAGCCCGCGCTGAAGCCGAACGGCTCGTCCTCGAGTCGAAAGCCATCCGGCAACATCTGCGTCGCGAACGTCTCGACTGAGACGACGATCAACTCCTCGTCCTCGCGCAAACCGGTCGCGTCCTTCATGGTGAACCGACTGCCAGGCTCGAGCAGCCGTACCGTCGAGCGGCCATCGACCATCGAGCGCTCCGCATCGAGGCGCTGGAGGCGAACGCTCGCGGGGTGCTGATCCGGCGTGGACTTGTTTCCCTCATCACGCCCCGGAAATGCCAGCTGCTCGAGCTGCGAAGCCCATGCTCCGCGGGCACGCGCGACCGCTTCGAGCGGCTGCTGCGGGCGACGTTCGTCCCAGTCCGCGACGGTGACGGAAGCCGATCGAAGACGACGTGCCCGCCGCAGCTGCTGGATCGCCTCTTTGCTGCGCGAGCCGCCGCCCTGTGCCACGCCGCGAAACGGAATGACATGGCTCCCCTCGAACAGCGGTACGAACCCGGGACGGTCCGTAATGGTCATGACGACCTGCCGTTCTTCGTGCTCGAAGTAATAGGTAAGCCCTTCCTCCTCGAGTAGACGTGACAGAAAGTCGAAGTCAGTCTCGTTGTACTGCACGACATAGCCGCGAAGCGCGCGGTCGCGCGTGCGAGCAGGGTCCGTGACGGCGATGCGATAGCCACCGTTCGGGGCATCGAATTCGTCAAAGCTCGGCGACGCAGGTGCTTGTTGCGCGTTGCCGGCGCGGCGCCGAAGCCCCTGCTGCGCGTAGCCCTTCACCGTCGCGCGGTTCTCGAGGACCGTCGTGATGATCTCTTCGAGCGTGTTGTCGACGAAGGTCCTGCACCGCACGCGGTGCTTCGACCTCCATAGCGGCGGAACGAGGCGTACCCGATAGAGGATGGCCTCGCGCGTCCTGTCGATCTCCTCGACCTCCGAGAGGATGCCGTGCACGCTCCGCCAGCGCGACTCGGAGAGCACACGCAGTGTGGCGGGTGTGTCGAGCAGCTCGTCCAGGTTCGCCGGTCCGAGCTCGGCCTTCCGCATCAACGTGACATCGATCTCGTACGGCTCGCTCAGCCGCTCGCGCGCATGGACGCGCACGACGTCGAAGCCGGCCCAGCCGTACGAGGTCGTGCCGAGCTCCAGATCGGAACGGCCATGTCGTAGCTCCAGTCGCTCATCCATGGGACCTCACACCTGTCCTTTCGTTTGTGTCAGCACCTGTTTGAAGTGACCGAGGCGTTCGTCGAAGCGCCGCTTGAGCTCCGGGTTCGCCTGAAACCGACTCGCCCACAGGCGGCCCAACGCGGCGAGCGACTGCTCGTCCGTCAATCCGAAGCGCCGGAATACATCGCTCCGGTTCGCATCGAGCGAGAGCTCCGCGACCAGCGCTGCGTAGCCGTCGAGCATCAGCGTCGAGGCGGCGCCACCTCTAAAAGGTAGCGTCTGCTCCGCGCCGCTCGGCGCACTCGCCAGCACCGTCTCTTCCGCGTCCGGCGATCGCGCGGGTTTGCCCGCGCCCGGCGTGCTCAGCGCGTCGAGGAAGTCGGCCGACGGAGTCCGGCCGAAAGGCATGACGGGAGCCTTCGTCGGCACCGGGGGAAGCGTGACATCGGGATCGATCGCAGCGATCGCGATCTCACGAAGTGCCGGCTCGGCGATGCGCTCTTTCAGATAAGTCGGCTGCTCGACGGCCGGGGCCGCCGGCTCCTCCACGAAGTCATGCTCGCTCGGCTTTTCGTCGGGCTCGGGGTCAGCGCTCGATTTTGCCCCTGACGACGCGAGCAGCACCTCGAGGCGCGCCTTCGCACCGTCGGCGCCTTCATTCACCGCAGCGACCGAACGCTGGAGATACGCGTCACGACGCGGCTGGGCTTCGGGCTTCCGGCTGAACACCACGGTAGCGCTCCAATACCGATCAGCGGCCTCGAACTCCGACTGGGTGACGTCGAAGTAATCGTAGAGCGCGCGCTGGTCGTCTCTCTCTTCGAGGTATGGGCCGAGACAGGCGAGCTCGATCCACGCCTCGAACGGAATGGGGGACTCCTCGGGCAGCTTCATTCGGCGAGCCCCTTGGCGCGATCGGACCAGGCGAACGGTGCCGGGCACGGGTCGTCGTTCAGGCCGATGGTCGAGCCATCGATCGCCACCCTCGCTTCGGCTTTGATCGATACGGATCCAGCGCTCGCTTGCCTCTCGATGGCCCCTGCTTCGAGGCGATCGGTGCCCTCGACATGGACCGTTCGATCCCGCTTCACGCGCTCTTCGACTTCGCCCGCCACGAGCTCGAGCCTCTGCCGAGCCTCGAGGCGCACGTCGCGACCCGCGAGCAAAAGCTCTTCGGTGGCGTCGATCCGAACACGCGTACCCCGAAGTGACACGATCGGTCCGCTCGGCGTCACCAGAACCTCTACGATCGCCGCACCGTCCTGCGTGCATACGCGGACGCGGCGCTCACCGGTCCCGAGCTCGAGCGTGAGGCCATCGCCCAGCGGAACGCGGACGTCGTCTTCCGTTGGGAGGAAGCGCGCCAGTGCTTCGATCGCCACCTCATCGAATTCGGGTGCGTCGGAGCTCTTCGCCGGAAGCTGCATCGTCATGTGGTCGTCCTCGGGTTTCGTTCGGTCTGCGTCGTGGCCACTACGGCTTCACGCGTCGGCTCGGCCGGACGGCCGTCGACGAGCACGCCGACGCGGGCGAGCTCGTCGGGCGCATACGGCACCAACACGGGCTGCGCCGCCGCCCACGTGAGTGTCACCGTCCCTTCCGATGGTCGGAACGCGACAGTCTTCAATGTCGGCGCGAGCTCGATCCGACCGACGCCCTCGAGCTCCAGGGCCATCCGCGGCTGGTCTTTAGGGAGCGCGCCTCGGAGGATCTCAGTCTCTGGATGCAAACCGGCCAGCTCGTACGGCTCTCCACCCGTGAGCGCGCCGGTGAGGCCGCGGGCGCCGCACAGGTAGGCACGTACGTCTGGCACCGGCTCGCCCCGGGCGCATACCTCGCGCGAAGCCCAGCCAAGCCGGACCTCCGCGAGCTCGTCGAGCACCGACGCCTCCATCGCGAGCGGTACCCAATAAGCGATGCGCGGGAACATGAAAGGATCGAGAGGCCCCAAGGACTCTGCGAGTGGGCGGAGGTGCCACGGCCGCGCCGGGTCGAGGTGCTCGATGGTCAAGGGATGCTCCGCATCTTCGAGCGAGGGTAGGCGCAGGCCGGCGAGCTCGTCTGGGCCTCCTGCCACCGCGTACCCGCGGCCAAACGGGTTACGCGGGTATGCGTCCTCCTCATCCTCGCCGGCTTCGTCGCGTGCGGCCCACCGACCGCCGCCCTTGCGGGACGAGAGGAGCGCGGTGCCGCCGAACGCGTTGCTCCACGACAGCGGCATGCTCGTGAACGATTGCGGCGCGCTGAATCGAAGCGCCCCACTCGACCGCTCGATGTGGCGGGGCCCGACGACGCGCAGCCGCTTGCTCAGCGGCCCAACCTGTACGTGGACCCGATGCTCTTGCGCTGCACTGCCGGCATGAGCCGATCCGAGGACGACCACATCCGCGAGCGGCTTGAGCGGAGCGAACGCATCGGAGAAGGTCAGCGTGTCCTCCTCCGATGCGAGATCGCCATGCGCGAACTGCCCCAATCGTTGGTCGCGTAGCGGATAGGAGCGCCGGAGCGTGAGCCCGAGCAGGGCGTGATCCGCGTGGGCGAAGTTGCCGAGCACGAGCGGCGGTAAGCGAGCGCTTGCGTTCATTGGTGTGGTGATGTTTTGGTCGGCGTAGGTCATGCGTCTCGGCGCGTCTCCGCCGCTGCGCTGCAGAACTCCGTCAGGCCGAGCTCGCGCTCAGCACTCGCGGGAGTTTGTCGGAGGTCGCTGGCGGTCGTGGACACAAAAAAGAAACCGTTGCGAGTGTCCACGTGTCGATCGCGCAACCGACATCTCTGAGAGAGCGGCGGCGCTGGTGCCATCGCTGATCTTTGCCGGTAGGCTCACGCCACGAGGACTACCGCGGGAGACAGAGGAGGAACGAGCGTGATTTGGCGAAAGATCCCTTCACCCCGGGTAGCAGACTCAGACGGGCGGGACGGTCGCACGGACGCGGCGGCTCCGCCGCAACGCAGCCGCACCCTGATGGTGTCGTCAGGAACGGCAAGCCGGCGCGTAACGCAGAGGGCCGCGCAGAGGCCGATCGCACCGCCCCCGTCCCCATCGTTCGGACCGCGAAGCGGCTCAAGATGAATTACCAAGCCTACCAACAGCCGCCGTACCGACCGCCTGCGCCGCAGCCGTACGACGATCAACGCACGCTCGCCGGGCTCGCGCATCTCGCGAGCTTCTTCCTGCCGTTCGTCCTTCCGCTGGTGCTCTACGCGGCGAACCTGCGCAAGCCCTTCGCGCGCGCCTCCGCAGCGCAAGCGATGGTGCTCCAGGCGGTGCAATGCGCCGTGAGCTTCGTCGCCCCCGCTGTGTTCATGTTGCTGATGTTCGACGCGATGTTCGACCGATCGGGCGAACACCTCGAAACGCTCAAGACGCTGCTCCCGCTCATCACCATCTTCCCGTTCGTCGCGCCGCTGCCGTTCGTGATCGTGGGCGTCGTCGGTGCGGTGAGGGCATTTCGCGGACAACCGTTTCGTCTGCCGCTCGTCGGTCGACTCGTCGAGAGCGTCTTCGGCAAGTTCCCCCCGAGCGACGGGTTCGACCAAACCAACGAACCGCTCCCGTAAAGACATGAAACACATCCTTGCAACAATCGCGGTCTCGGTTGCGTGTTCGGGCTGCGATTGGTGGGTCGAGCGCGAATTGAACAGACCGAACGCCGTCCCGATCGAGGTCCCCGAGGGCGGGGTCAGCTTCGAGGCGGTTCTCCAGCAGATGCAGGCCGAAGCATTGAAGGTAAACGACAAGGCTGAGTTCATTTCGGTGAAGGCAATCGGCTTCGACGCGAAGGGGCACGTCGATATCGAGCGCGAAAACGGCGTCCGCGCTGTTTTCGAATGGCGATACTCCGATCCGTCCAAACGCCTCGGCGAGGATATCGTCGAGGGCTCCGTGACTCTGGTCACCAGTCAGAAATGCGCTCCCGTAAAGGCTCCTTGCATCGTCATCACCCCAGGCCGATCGGTTATGGTTCTCAACCGGCAACGCGGGCGCCGACTACCGGAATGCACGCTCGCGGATGCTTGGGCGGCCGCGCGGGAGAAGCTTGGCCTGCCGCAAGACACCATCGCGAACGCTGTGGCCGGGTCAACTCCCGAGCTATGGCATATTGCCGTCGAGGGACACAACGAGCTAGCCGTCTCGATTGACGATAAAACATGTGTTTACGTCCCGCCGAATGAGGCGATTCGACGTGAAGACGCCTATAGAAAACCTTAGAGGGTGGCCTTGTCGAGCCTCCGTGTTCTCCGACTCCCCCCCTCTTCCGACTGGCGAGCCCGAGCCGGACCAACAGATCGCCCCGCTTGATATCAGTGCGTGCGATCTCCGACCACTCGGCGAAGTAGCCGTGGAGCGCGAGGAGCTCCGCGCGCGCCGCCTTTCGTGACTGCTCCTGCTTGCCGAACGCGCCCGACACGGGTCGGCCCAGCTCTAGCCCCTGCGCCGTCCGAACGACCTCGCGTATCTGTCTGCGTACCTCTTTCGTGATTCCGCGCGTCGCGAGCAGGTCGAGGACGGGCTTCGCGCTAGCTTGGCGCTCGAGCTGATCGAGACGATCCAGGATTGCGGCGACGTCGGCGTCCTGCGCGAGCGACGGCGCCTCCGCGCCGAGCAGCCCCGCATACGCAGGAAAGCGGCGTTTCAGGCTCGCACGCGCGATGCGTAACGTCGTGTCGTGCCAGCGTTGCACCTCGAGCGTCGCTGCTTGCGCGCCGGCGCGGCTGCGGTCGACAGGCTCGATGAACGGAAAGCTCTTCCGAAGGAGCTCCCAGCCCTCTTCATGCTCGCGCGCGCCATATCCGCGCTGAACAAGGATGGAGGCAATCTCGTTCGACGACGAGACGCCGCGCAAGAACCGCAGTACCCGCAAGGGCAGCTCGTCGAGCGATTGTCGGCTCGGCTCCGTGTCCATGCCGGTTGGCTGCCGGCGCCTGCGTTTACGCGGAGCGCTTTGCTTATCATCGGGCCCGGCTTGCTTTGCCATCGGAGAACCTTGCTTACGATTTCACGCCACTTGCCTATCTATTGGCAAGTCGCAACTTCCGTTTGGCAAGCATTGGCTACGACCGGCAACGCTTGGGCGCGGCACACCGCGCCGCCTGCCTCAACAGGCACGCTAGGCATAGACGTCGGCGACCGTGGTCGACGGCCGGATGCGAATCGCCAATGGCGCGCTGCGCGGTTTATCGCACGAGCAGGACGAGGAGGACGGACCCGAGCGCCGTAAACGCCAGCAGGATGGCGAGGTGCCTGAGCTTGAGCACAACCCCCGGGCGCGTGATCCGGCGGCGCGGGTGCGGGCAAGCCCGGATGGGCCTCGATGCCCATCGGCGGCGTTGGTGCGAGAGGCTGACGGCGGGGCTGGCTTGGCGGCAACCCGGGCGTCGGATTGCTCGGTAGCTGACTTCGGACAAGCGCAGCGGAGTCGAGGCCTGACGCGATTGTCTTTGGATGGGCCGAGCTCGGCACCGGCGTCATTCGCATCGTTCCATACGATCCGTAGGACTGCCGGCGAGGATCGACGAGCGGGACCGCCAGGGTCGGCACCGAGCGCGGTTGCTCCTCCGAAGCACGAATCGCCATTCCCCTCGAGATGGGGTCCTTGGTCGTCGCGATCTCCACCCTCTCGGTGGCGTTCGCCTTCCTGTGCTCGAAGATCGCCCATTGGCCGTCCGGGCTCGCGGAGCTGAGGACCGCCTCGAGCGTGTCGTCGTCTCTGGCCCTAGCATCGCCATCCCAACGGTTCCGCCGCGGCCGGAGTGTGCGATCGCCCGGCTCAAAACGTCTTTGAGCGCGGATGCGAATGCCGACATGCTCCGAAACCTATGCGTCGATTGCTTCGACATCGTTTGCAGGAGCGCGTCGGATGACGACATGGCCGAGCGCGTAGAGGTCCGTCGTCGGACCCAATGGTTCGCTGCGTATGTGCTCGGGGCTCATGTACTTGCCAGTCCCGACGGTACGGTTGCCCGCTGTGGCCGGCCCGCCGTACTTCGCGATCTTCGCGATACCGAGATCCAGGAGCTTGACCTTGCGCAGGCCGGCTTGGGGTATCGCGTGTCGTGATGAAGATGTTGTCCGGCTTCAGATCACGATGAAGGATGCCGAGGTCGCGCATCACCTGCGCAGCTTCGGCTGCCTCGATCACGATTGGCAGCGCTTCCTCGATCGTGAGCCGGCCCTTGATTGCGAGCAGGTGCGCGAGCGTCTTTCCGCGAAGAACCTCCATCGACATGTAAGGGCCGATTTCCGGATCTTCCCCGGCGTGGTGCACCTCGACGAAGCTTGGATGCGATAGCTCCCACAGCGCGCGGCTCTCGTCGCGAAAGCGCTGCACGATGTCCGTCCGCATTCGATATGACGGCCTCAAGACCTTCAGCGCCAGCTCGGCCTTCAGGATCTGGTGCTCGACGAGGTACACTTCGGCCATTCCGCCTTTGCCGAGCAGACCCGTACGAGGTATTGCCCCGCGTAGATCCGTCCGACCTCGCAGACGGCGCCCGTCTCGGGCCCGTCTTGCGCGCTCGAGGGGACCCCTTTCAGCGCAGGCGCGTCGTTCGCCATCAGGGCCGCGAGCAATAGCAGCTTACAAAGTAACCTTGGGAGAAAGGTCGCGGAATCGGCGCGTCGTCCCCTCCGCGGGCCCTCAGCTTGCCCTCAGCCGCCACGCCTCGGGATGGGCGCTAGCAGTGCCTCCACCGCATCTACATCGAGGTCGACCTTGGACGAGCCTTCGAGCAAACCGCGCGCGAGGACCGCCTTCTTCTTTTGCAGGGCGACGATCTTCTCCTCGACGGTGTCCTTCGCGATCAATCGGTGCACGAAGACGGGCTTGGTTTGGCCGATGCGATGAGCGCGGTCAGTTGCTTGGTCCTCGACCGCGGGGTTCCACCAGGGGTCGTAATGGATCACGGTATCCGCCTCGACGAGGTTGAGGCCGGTGCCGCCGGCTTTGAGGCTTATGAGAAAGACGGGAATATCGGTATTCCGAAACGCATTGACCACGGCGGCGCGATCATCGGTGGCACCGGGCAGATGCTTGCGCGATCGCGAAGAGCACCGCCGCGACGTGTTTGCAATCGCCGCCCCACGCGCATTGGCAATACAGCCTGCCGTGAGAAAGCGTGCCGCTGACCGAGTACGCCCGCGCGCGGGTGGCACTTCGTACTCTCGCTGAGACGGCGTGCTCGGCGCCTATGGTCACGGCCAGAACTGCACCGGCCCGATACATGGCGCGGCCTCGTTCGTGGGAGCCGACGATTTTCGAGAGAGCCTGCGACGCGAGCAGCCGAACCAGCGTGCGATCGACGTGTGGAGAGTGGACCACCGAGCGGCAGCTCTCGCGCATCGGGCTCGGGCCAGCAAGCGGTTTCAGCGAGGCAACGTCGGTCCCACCCGCCTAAACACCTCCACCGGATCCCCCTCCTCGAAATTCAGAGGAACGAACAGCTTCAGCGGCTCACCGGGCTTCTTCTTCGAGAACCAAACCGTTATCTGCGGCGCTCCGTCGGTAACGGGCTCCCGGCTCAGAAACCGCCGATTGCCCTGATAGACGAGCGTCAGGTGGAGGGTCCGAAACTCCATGGCGAGCTCGTCCCCTTCGGCCCGGACGGTGACAAGGCCGTACGCGGGATGCTCGTATCTACCGGCCAGTGTTTTGACCGGAAAGTCGAGCGCCACGTTCCGGACATCCTGTCGTGGTGACGGCACTTCGTCGAGCCTAGCCTCCCAGTCGAGCGGCTCGAGCCCGAGCAGGCGATCGTACGCGCTGTAGGCAATTGCCATCAGCGCCGCGGGAGCGAGATCCCGATTCATGAGGACGATGAGCCCTTGTCCGGTCTCTGGAAGAAAGCCGAGGTGTACCGTGAATCCATCGATGGATCCGTTGTGGACCACCAAAGGACGCCCGCGGTAGCTTTCGTGAATCCACGCTAACGCGTAATGGGGGTGCTGCACCTCGGGTTCGTCGGACGCCGGCATGTCCGCTTGAGGGCGGTGCAGCTCGCGCCACATCCCTTCGCCGAGAAGCGCCGGCGTTCTCGTCGCGTGGAACGTGAGCCAGCGGGCGAGATCGCGCATGCTCGCCTGCACGCCTCCCGCAGGCGCGATGGCGCTGGAGGGCTTCAGCGTGGGCATCTTTTGGAGACTGCCATCACGCAGCACATAGCCTGAGGCATGGTCCGCGTCCGCCTCCATCGCGTCCAGCGAGAGCAGGGTACGACGCATATTCAGCGGCAAGAGTATCCGGTCCTGTACGAAGCTCTCCCAACTCTGCCCGGAGACCTCTTCGACGATTCGACCGGCGACGACGAACATCGCACTGTTGTATCGCCACTGCCTACCGGGGGGGCCGCAGGGCTCGAGGAATCGAAGACGATTGACGAGCTCGTCCCGCGAGAACGGGGCTCGATACCAGAAGAGATCGTGCCGGGGTAAACCGCTTTGGTGGGTGAGAATATCTCGCGTCGTCACGGTCGCCGACGCGACCGGGTCTGCGAACGAAAACGCAGGGAGATAGGTGCGTACAGGCTTGTCGAGCACAATGGCCCCCTCGTCCGCGAGCAGCGCGATCGCCGTTGCTGTGAAGGCCTTGGAGCACGAGCCGAGAGGAAAGAGGGTGTCCGCTGTAACCGGGAGGTGCTCGTCTACATCGCGGTAACCGAAGGCGCGGGCGAAGACGAGGTTTCCGCGCTCGACGACGCCTACGGCCAGCCCAGGAATCTGGTCACGTGCCATGACGCGACGGACAAGGGCCGAATAGTCGTCGAAGGCTCCCCTGCCCGCTCGAGCTTTGCGCCCGAGCAGCGGCAGACCAATGACCACGAGGAGGGCCGTAAGCATCGGCCGTCGCCCCAGCGCTACCGTGGGCCCCGGCTCGACTCTGCGCTCCCGAAGTTGCTCCGGAATCAGAAATAGACAGCCGGTAAGCAGAATCATCACGCCCGAAAAGAACACCAGCCCCATGAGCAGGCCTATGCCGAGGTGCAATCCGATGGTCGCGACGCACCATATCTTTCGGGTGCGGCGCGGCCAGACGAGAAACACGTAACCGATCTCCACGATCAAGGTGCCCCAGCCCGCGAGCATCGCGATCCAAGGGGAGCTCGCCAGCCAACGGAGATCGAACGTGCTGAAGATAGGCTGAGAGACCACCTGCCAGATGGCCTCGCCGTTCCACCATTGTATGCCCGTCGCCTTGTCCAAACCGGCGGCGAGATAGATGACAGAAAGGTGGATTTGCATCACCCTCAGGCAGCCGACGGGTATCGTCGCCTCTCGGGGTGCCGCACGAGACACGAACGTCCAAGCGCGCCCCGCAGGAAACAGGACCAAATAGAAGAGGAACGTCTTCGCCAGCTGATCCGCCCCGTAATAAGAGGCAAAGCCGCTGGTCACGAGGCTGACGTGGAGGCCCCACGCTACAAACGCCGAAAGCCGCGCGTGAAAGCCGAGCGCGAGGGAGAGCAGACTACCGGCATAAGCCGAAAGCAGAAGGACGATGGCCGCTTGTTCACTGACTCCGAGGGGTAAGAGCGCCTTGGCCAATGTTGGGAGGCCGGGCACCCAGGGATCGCGGAGCAAGTCGGTGAGCTCCCACGGAATGATTCCTCGACTGCCGTGTAAGGAGAGGATGTCGCCGGAGATCCAGATCAGATGAATGAGCAGGATCAGCGAGAGCCCCACTCGAAGCCCCGCGAGCGGGCGAGCCGACACCGGCCGAAACCAGGTGTCGACCGCGAGCCATCGGTACTTCCCTGCTTTCATGATTGGCTGTTGGACGTGCGCACGAACGTGGCTTCGTGCAGCGATCGCCAATACGGCCGCGCCCCGCCGCGGTACTCGGCCATCGTGGGCATCACCCATTCTTCGATATTCACCTGCACGAGGTCCGCTTCCGGATGTGCACCGAAGCGACTCGCCGCGAGCGCACCGAGGAATGCCCGTCGCAGGTCGGGGCGCTTGGCCATGACATAGACCGTTCCTGCGAGATTCCCTACGCGAAAGCCGACCTCGCGACTCTTCCCGGCTTCCAGCGTCTCCTCGAAGCGCTCTCCCTGTGGAGTGGAGAGGCTGAACCGTGCGCGCAGCTGGGGACCGACGGCCGGAGCGAAGTACGAATAGGATGCACCGGCTCCGGATAATGAATCATAGAAGCGAAGCCCTCGCCCGACGGACCCAGGCAGGCGCGAGGTGAGGTGGGCGGCCCCCGCGACGACGAGCACGAGGTGGCACGCAAACACTCCCACCAGGAACCTGCGTCTTGAGCGCGTTTCGTTCGGCACTGCAGCCTCGGCGCGTGGCGCTTCACGCGTCCCGGCGACGGGGAACCCCCGCCACGCCGGTACGTGATGACGACGCCCCTATTTGGCAGCCACGGTGATTTGCGGAACCTGGTTGTCCTTCGCGTCGATTTGGTCGTCGAAATCGCTGGGGCTTATGCGGATGCGAATTCCAGCCAGCTCGTTGGTCGGGCCCGGGCTCGAGCGCTCCGAGTCCTGGACTAGACTTATATCCTGCAGCCCCGTCGACGTCTCCGGATGACGCGCGAGCTGCCATCCGACGCCGGCAACCACTGCGAGAATGGAAACACCCGCTGCAATTTGACGTTTCATGATGAGCTCCTTGTTTTCCGGGCTGCAGATATCGTTCCCCACGTCCCGATGAGCCGCTCGATGCGCGCCGTGCGGAACGGAGGCTGCATCACGGACGAATAGGGCAGCGCGGAGGGAAGAACGGGCGGAAGGATAGTTCATCCGAGCCGCGAACCCAGAAGAGCGATCCCGGAAGAGGAGAGAATCATGTCACGCAACAGACTCGCATTCATGTGTGTCCCCCTGGTCGTCGCTGGAGTGGCCCTCGCGAGCTCGCCGGACACGGCGCTCGCCGACCCTCCGGCCGCCCCTCAGGCCGAAAGCCCCGAGACGACGGCCAAGATGAGCGAGGCCTTCTCCGTTCTGCACGCCGTCAATCAGACCTCCACCGAGTTCAGCAAGATGGCGGAGAAGCGGGCAAAGTCGGACCTTGTAAAGGACTACGCCAAGTCGATGGCGGCTGCGAACGCGAAAGCGGATGAAAAGCTCCTGCGCATCGGCAAACAGAAGGGGCTCAAGGTCGGACCGCTGGACACGAAAAATCCGATCAGCAAGAGCCTGATGGACCGCATGAAGGCCGAAAAGGTAATGCTGAACTCCCTCGAGGGAGATGCCTTCGACAAGTCGTACATGACGCTCGTTACCAACACTCAGCAAAGCGTCATTCGTCTGCTGGAGAAGCAGAAGACGAACGCCAAGGACGACGAGGTCAAGCAATACCTCGGTGAGTTGATTGGGATCGTCCAGGGCCGCCTGGACAAGTCTCAAGACGTCATGGCGAAGATCTACGGCGACAACGTCTAGGGAGGCGACCGGAAGATCGGGACGGCTGATTGCGGAGAACCCGGCGTACGAATCCAGTTCGTACGCCATCGGGGCGATAGCGCGGGACACGCCCCGAACGCGCTATGGCCGATACGCTCCCGCATCGATGCGTTTGTTCGACACCACCAAGCGCAGCTCGCGCACGAGGTTTTTGAACTGGACGCTTTCGAGGCTGGACGCCCCGAGGTGCTTGAGCGCGGCGTCGATCTGCTCCGGGTCGAACATGCGAAACCGCGGATTGAAGAAGGCGATGGCTTTACCCGCAGCGCGCGCGAGAGCCGACGGCGTGAGCACGGCGATGAGCGGCTGTTGGCCGTTCATCACCTGGTTCAGGCGCGCACGCTGGCCCGCATTGGGACGACCACCATCGGTGTAGACCAGGCAGCGCGCGCTGGCCATGTCACCGACTGCGCGGTAGATCCCCATCAACTCTTCCCACTCGGCGTCGGTAGGATCGTCGGTTCCGTGGACGAACACGACGTTCTTCCCGAAGACTTCCGCGACCGCCGATCGGGTGATGGTTCGCGACACCACCGGTAGGCTACTCGCTCGCGCCCCGGGGAGTCGACGAGGCTTGGGAGCCTCACCGGCCTTCAAACCGGCGGATGAGGCTGAGCGTCAGTGCGCCGAGGCGAGGCCACTCCGATGACATCCGGCACCTTCGTGATGTCGGCAACGACAACCGTGTCGTCGAACTGGGCGAGCTCCTCGAATGTGCCCGTCCCGCTCAACACACCGATGACGCACCCGCAAAACGCTGCGTGTCCTTCGCGCATGTCGGCGGCGGTGTCCCCGACTTTGGCGACGTATTCAGGATTCTGGATACCCGTGAGCGCCATCGCGCGCTCGATCATGTCGGGATACGGCCTGCCGTGAAGAACCTCGTCGCTCGCGACCGTGACGTCGATGAGCCCGTCGCCGTACCAACCGAGCCGCCCGAGAACGGCATCGAGAATCAGGCGAGAGAACCCGGTATCGAGCGCGACTTTGACACCCGCCTCACGCAGGCGGCGGAAGGTCGCAGCCGCGCCTGGCACCTCGCAAATGCGCGACGACTCGAGGTAGTGATTCGTCATCTGCTCCACGAACGCCGTATGAACCTCGTCGACCTCTTCGAGCGTCGGAGGTCGGCTTCGCGCACGGCTGAGCAGGAGTCGAATGCTCTCCGGTTTCGGAAGGCCCATCACCGCGGCAACGGCGGCGCGATCGACCAGCGTGCCGGCGGACGCGATCGCCGAGCGCATGATGTCGTTTACCGCGTCGTCATCCTTCACGGTGGTCCCGGCGACGTCGAACACGACCAGATCGATCCTCATGAACCGCGCGGTGCGTGCAGCCCATGTTCCATCCCGAATCCTCGGGAAAGTGGCGAACTGAGGCCTTCGACGGCGTGGCAAGCGCCCTCGGGCGCGGTGCACACGCACGATCCGATCGCGCTGCTCAGTGCACGGTACAGAGCTCGGTGTTCGCCCACACCGTGTCAGGAGACGGCGCAGGTGCGACCGACACGACCTCGAAGTTGCCGCGACAGACGCGGAGGTTCGTTGCGCTTCCGCTCTCGACGAGGTTGAGACTGCGGTCAGCGGGTGGGCTCCGAAGAACAGCGACGCTGCGCCCACCCACCGCGACGATTCTGCCGTCGGACGTAAACCTCGCGAGCCTCATCTGCTCGCCGCGGGGCTCGAGAATGTCGAGCGGGGTGGCGAGCGCGACGTCCCAGACACGCGCGGTCCCATCGTCCGAAGCAGAGAGGAGGCGCGCGCCGTCGCTCGAAAACACGAGGTCTTGGACCGTCGAGGTATGGCCACGCAACACCGTCGCAGCGTCACCGGAGCGGACATGCAATCGAATCGTCTGATCCGCCGAACCCGTCGCGAGTCGGGATCCATCCGGCGAAAACGCAATCGCCACGATCGCTTGTTCGTGTCCACGTGCCTCGACGAATTGCCACGATTGTGTGTCGAACCAGCGCACCCGCTCGTTGTCCGCGATCGCGAGGGATGCGCCGTCCGGCGAAAACTCGATATCGGTCGCCGGCCCCCGTGTCGCGGGCAGGTTTGCGACGATTTGCCCCGAAGGCACGGCGACGACATTGGCCGTCCCGTCGAAATAGGTGACGACGAGTCGCTCGCTCTCGGGATCGAACGCGAGCAGTCCGGCATTCGTCGTCCCGGGGGCGCAGGACGCCCGCGGCGCACCGGAGGCGTCGAAGATTTGGACGGCGGGCCCAACGGACGCGGCAATCCACGAGCCGTCGGGTGACCACACGATCGAAGAAGGGTCTGCGTCGACGGCGATCGCCGCGACGTCACGAGCCTCCGCGCGCTCGGACGTCCCGAGCTCGATGATGCGGATCTCCCCTTTCGACGGCGCGCTGCCCGCGTTGCGCGCGCCCGCGAAGCCGACCGCGAGCCGTCCGCCATCCGGTGAAAAGACGACGCTTCGCGGCTTCTTATCGGACGTGACCGTTGCAATCGGCTCCGGGCTGAATGCGGCGCTCGTCGTCGGGTGCACGAGGACGGGCGACTCCCCAGTTGCCGACGCCACATATCGCCCGTCGGCCGTGACCGCCGCAATCTGTGCCATGTAACGGTGTGGGGTCACGAAATGGTCGAGGATCGTCTGCGATACGTCGTAGACGCGCGCGGTCTTGTCGAGGCTGCCGGTGACGATGGTCTTTCCGTCCGGCGAGAATGCAACCGCCTCGATTTCCGCGTCGTGCCCGGTGAGCCCGGCCAAGCGCGCACCCGTTTCGAGATCCCAGAGCTCACCGACGATGCCGGAGCGCAGCGTCAACAGGCGCGTACCGTCCGGCGAGATGTGAAAGCTCGTCCGCAATGGATCGATCCGTAGAGATTGCAGTCGCTCTCCCGTCTTTGCATCCCAAACATCCATTCCCTGGGGTCCGGAGGTAACGAGCCGATTTCCTCCGGGTGCAAACCTCATTTCCGCGACTCCGAGCGTCCCCGCGGGCTTGATGCGTTTGACGATCTCGCCGGTCGCCGTGTCGATGATGGGAACGACTCCACCTTCCAGCGTCGAATATGCGAGGCGCGTCCCGTCGTCGGACAGCGCGACCGACGCAATTCGCTCGCGCTCTTCGATCGTGCGCGCCGGACGAACGCTGTCTGCGAGCCACAAATCGACACCGTGATCGCCGACGGTCGCCGTCATTGCGCCGTCCGGCGTCGTCTCGTAATCCTGGAATCCGCCGTTCGGCTCGTCGAGCACGCGGTCGACTTCGCCGTTTCGAGCGTCGAAAAACCAGAGTTTACCGTCTTGCCCGAAAGAGACGATACGACCACCGTCGTCGATGAATTCGACGTAATCGATGCTGACGGACGGCCCCTTCAGCTCGTGAATGACAGCGCCGTCGTCGACCCGTCGGGTGGCGAGCGTCACCTGCTCACCCCGAGCATCCGATGCGCCCGCAACGAAGGACTGCCCGTCGGGGGAGCACGCGAGCGCGCGAACCAAGAACCCCGGCGACGGCAGCGTGTGCAGAAGCCGCCCGGTCGATCGCTCCCAAATGCGCATCGTTTCGTCGAACGACGACGTGATGACGCGGTCGGCATCGGGTGGGAGGCAGCTGCGGTAGACGCCGCTGGTATGACCGACGAGCGCGATACCACCGGCGCCGGCACGTGACAGTCGCTCGAGCTCCAAGGAAAGCTCCGTCGAGCCCGTCTCCCCCTGTTCGGCCTCGAGCGAGCTCGCGGCACGAAGCAGCGCGAGCGCGTGTCCGGAGCGGCCCTTCGGCTCGTGTCCGCGCGCCTCGGCGACGAGGCCGCGAATCTCGGTCTGCACCTTTTCGCGCGCGGTCGCGGCGCGCGCCGTCTCGGCTTCGACGCGCGCCGTCTCGGTTCGACGCCATTGCCACAACGCGAAGACGCTGAACCCCGTCGACAACGTCAGCGCGGAGGCGATGAGACCGACGCGCCATCGACGCCCTCTCCTCGATTCGGCCTCGCTCGCTTCGGCAAACGCTGCTTCGACCCCGGCGAGCGGCTCGTCGAGCTTTCGACGATAGCGCCGCAGCTCGTCGAGCAGATCACCTCGCCAGACGAGATCGCGCGCGCGTTTGCGGGTGTTCCATTCGCGCGCGGCTTGCCTCATTGCGTGCGCGAGCTTTTGCCCTTCTTCGTCCTCACCGAGCCAGCGGTCGAGCGTCTTCCAATGTTTGATGAGGGCCTCGTGCACGATCTCGACCATGGGTTGGCCGGAGGCGTCGTCCGCGACCGTCACGAGGCGCGCCGCGACGAGGGCGTCGAGCGCGCGCGCACCGGCATCCGGATCGCGCAAGCCATCCAGGAGCTCGGCGCGGCCGACGACCGCGCGGGTCCGTTCGCCCGAGACGAGCCGGAGAAACAGGGCGCGCGACGTCGCCCGTTCGGCGTTCGACATCGAGGCGAGGACACGGTCGGCGTGGGATGCGAGCGCGCCCGCGACCCCGCCCATTGCGCGGTATGCGTCCCAGGTGAGCCGCTTCCATTTCCGGTCGCGCTGCTCCCATAAGCGGTCCGCACAGAATTGAAGCAGCGCGAGCGCCGCCGGAGCATCGGTGACCTCGTCGACCATTGCGGTGACGAGCTCTTCGTCGTCGAACGTGTAGCCGAAGAGCTGCGCCGGCGCGACGAGCGTGCGGATGAGCGCCATTCGATCGGGCGTGGTCACCACCTCGACGTTACGGCTATAGATCTCCCGGAACGCGCCGATCGTCGCGAGGCGGCCGAAGAAGTCCTCGCGGACGCCGAAGACGACGCGAATGGAGCGATCGAGCGCCGCCATCTTCACGAGAATTGCCGCGAACGCTTCACGCACGGACGCGTCGCCGCACAACGTCAAGATCTCCTCGCCTTGGTCGACGACGAGGACGTGCGTCAGCTCCGCGTCGTGTGCGATATCGTCGACGAGGCGGGCGAGCGCGTCCGGGTCTTCACGGCATTGCTCCTCGATGATGGAGCGCTCGCGGTCCAGGCTCGCGGCGAGACGAGCGGCGAGCGATGCAATCGGATCCGCTCCGGGCCGTACGAACGTGGTCGTGGCGTCGCGAAGAATCGGCAACACGCCGGCGCGCAGAAGGGATGTCTTTCCGCTGCCGCTCGGACCTGTCACCGTGATGAAGCCATTGCGGCGAATGCGGTTGGCGAGCGCCTCGGTCTGTTCCTCGCGGCCGAAGAAGAGGGTGCTGTCATCGGGGCCGAACGAGGAAAGTCCCCGATAAGGGCGGTCCGCGCCGATCTTCGTGACTTGCTCGGACGGTGGCTCCGCGTCGGTCAGTGCCCCTTCGATCGCGCCCCAGGCGTCCGTCTCTCGATGCTCTGCCATCGAGGGGAATGCGACGTAGATGGCACCGCGCTTCGTCCCACCGTCGAGCAAGAAGATCTCCTCGGTGACGTCGGGTGAAGGCTTCCGCACCATTGCAATGGGATGTAGCGCGACGAGCGGTTCCCCCGATTTGTCGACGAGGAGCGCTTCGCCGGCAGGCAATGGTGCGGTCGACGTGAGCTCGATTTTGCGAAAACGACCACGGTGAGGCGTGCTCCCCATGAGAAGCCACGCCGATTGCGGTGTCCCATCCTCTTGCGCAACGAGGGGCAGACACAGACGCGCGGACGCCCATATCGGGTCGAGCAGCTCGAGCGTGCGCGCGAGCTGCGGCACACGCCGCGCGAGGATCTCTTCGAGCGCGGCGCGCGTTCCGCTCGCGCCGTGCGCGACCGTCTCCGACTTTCGCATCACGAGGAGCTCGTCGAAGAGGCGAACGAGCTCACTCTTTCGCGCGTGCACGAGCCCGACGAGCTCCGGCAGCGGATGTCCCTGCTTCGCCGACGACCAAGGACGCAGCACCTCACGCAACATGGCGACCCATTGGCCATCGGTGAGACCGCGTGAGCGCAGCCCTCGCAGAAGCTCGGGAACCTGCGCCGCGTCACCCCCCGGGCCGGTGCCGATTTGAAGCCGCGCCGCGAGAACGAGCGCGGACAAGAGCCGAATCTCCGCGCGAAACACCTCCACGACGCGATCGCGCATCTCGAACGCGCTGTCCGCAGCGAGCAACGCCGCGACCGCATCGGCGATGGGCATCGGATGCGTCGCGAGAACTCGCTCCGCAAGGTCCGGCGAAAGGCGCGTCATCGACGAACCGCGAGGCTAAAGCGCCGAGCGCGATTCGGCCATCAGCTTGTTCGAGCCTCAGATGCCGACGAGTGTCTTCGTTTTCGCGAATCGCGTATCAGCAACATAGTGCGTGGGTTGCCAGATCGTCCGAACTATAGTGCGGATGAGGAGAGCCGCGAACAGAGACCCCTGCGCGCAGCGACCCGACGGCAGCGATCTGGCGCCTATTGGGCCCATAGGCGCGGGTGCCACGTGCGACCGGACGGCGCACCCCACAACGCCCAGCACCGGCGTGCGGATGCGAACAAGACACGGCAATAGCTGGCATGACCGATGCGTGATCACTGGATATGAACCCACGAGCCCCCATTTGGGCCGGGCTCTTCGCTGCGGGCGCCAGCATCGCTCTGGTCTTTTGCTCGTCCGAAGAACCCGAAACCTTCGACATCGAAGAAGAGGAGCTTTCGAGCGACCTGGATGAGGCCGACACCCTCGACGAAGGAGAGGGGGGCGCTGGTGGGGGAACGGTCGGATCGGTCGAAGCGGAAGAGGACGAGGAGTGCGAAATCGAAGGCGCGGGCGGCGCCGGAGCAGGCGGCGCGGCCGCGCAAGCAGGTCGAACCGCGCGGGGTGAAGGCGGCGGTGGCATCGGGCGACCAGGCGCGATCGCGGGAGCAGCCCTGGGCCAGGGCGGAGCTGGCGGCGCGGGCGAGCAACAAGCGGCTGCGACGCCCACCGGCGGAGGCGGCGGCGGCGCGGGACCGGAAGGCGTCGAAGACACGGGCCAGCACGGAGCGTCGGCCGGTCGAAGACACCACGTTCACCGCGGCGAAGACCGCTGCAAATGCACCGAGGCCGATATCCAACAGGGCCGCTGCGCCGAAGTCGAGGGCGTCGTGGAGGAGGAGGCCGAAGTCGACGAAGGTGTCTGAGCCGCGTGCGCGACGGGCTCAGGGCACGCCGCGGACGGCGGGCAAGAGCGTGAGCTCCCATTCGTCGACGACGAGCGATGCATAGGCAGTCAGGATGTTTCGATCGGCGTGTTGGCCGACGACCATGACCTTGCAACCAACGCTCGCCGGCTCGACGAAATAGCTGAGCTCGCCCACGCCGCGCGTAAGCCGCGCGCCGACCTCGTGTCGCAATCGAAAAAGCGGAACGTGCACGCCGAGCGACCCGCCGATGGTGATGCGGTCGTCGACGAGCGGAAACTTTCGACCCATTGCGCGCGTGTATCCAGCTTTGACGAGCAGGCTCGGGACGCCGACCGGCTGCGCCTTCGCGACCGTCACGACCGAATAGTCGGGTGGAATGCCGAGGCCGTCCGGCGTCGGCGGAAGGAACATGAACGTGAACGGTGGGTGTTCGAATGTCGCGTACGCAGGCAGCGGCGCGCGACGAGCGGCGCCGCGTGAATAGCGGCCCGGCGCGTCCGCGAGGAAATCGCCCTCGCGCGTCTCGGCCACCATGAACGGCGTAATCTCGGGCAACGGAACGTCCGACTCCGCGCCGCCGACCATCAAGAAACCGCGCGCAGGAAACTCCGGCGCAAGCTCGCGATGGGCGTCGAGGCGGATCCGCAGCCCGCGACGATCCGCCGGGCCTTCGATGATGACGAGGCTCGGAATGTCCAGCCGCGCGCCGAGCGGTACGACCGGCGCCACGCGCATCTTCGTCGTCTGCGCCTTCATCGCCATCAATCGGGCTTCGAGCGACGCCCCGTGTCCGGATCGACGCCGGCGATGCCGTGCGTGCGAACCGCGGAGAGCGCAGCGTCGACGTTTCCGAGGATGCGGTGCGCGTGCTCGAGAAACACCTCGCCCGCAGGCAGAAGCTCCATCCCTCTGGGCGTCCTCGCAAAGAGTGGGACGCCCATCTCGTCCTCGAGGCTTCTGATCTGACGGCTCAGCGGCGGCTGAGCCATATGAAGGCGCGCCGCGGCCCGACCCACGTTCCCCTCTTCGGCGACGGCGACGAAATAGCGAATCTGCGAGAGGCTCACGCCGTGGATTCTAGTCCAGATCCAAACGGTATTGGACTCCCTCGGGCGCGGACCGCACGCTCGTTCGACATGGGCATCGAGATTCATGCACCGCGCGCACAAGCTGCGATGCGGCTCGCAGGTCGAGCAGCGGCGGCGACGCTCGCTTTCGTGGGGGCGCGGCTCGCGCCCGGGATCAGCACCGCGCAAATCGATCGGTGGGTGCGCGAGCACACCAAAAGCCTAGGCGGCAAACCGAGCCAGCTCGGCTACCACGGGTTCCCCGCGGCTGTGTGCACGAGCCGCAACAACGTCGTTTGCCACGGCATTCCGAAGGAGACGGACATCCTCGAGCTCGGCGACATCGTGAACGTCGACGTCACGACCGAGCTCGGCGGCTATCACGGCGACACGTCCGCGACGTTCATGATCGGCGAGGTGTCCCCCGACGTCGCACGGCTCGTCGACATCGCGCGCCGCTGTCGCGACGCGGGCATCGCCGTCATTCGTGACAACGCGCGGCTGGGGGACATCGGTGCGGCCATCGAGGAGCTCGCGCGCTCCGAAGGAATGAGCGTCGTGCGCGAGGTCGGCGGGCACGGCATCGGCCGGACGATGCACGCACCGCCCCACGTGAACCATTACGGAACGAAAGGTGCGGGCATGCGGCTCAAGGCCGGTATGGCGATCACCGTCGAGCCGATGATCAACTTGGGTACCGCGCGAATCCGAACGCTCTCCGACGGATGGACGATGGTGACCGACGACGGCAAGCCCTCGGCTCAGTTCGAGCACACCGTCATCGTCACGCGCACCGGCTACGAAATCACGACGTTGCCCTCAGACGAGCGCCCGCTCGAGGTCGCGCCGCAGGTCGTCGATATGCTCGAGACCGATCGATAGACGCAGCAGATCGGGCGGGGCCATGCTGCCTTGCCCTTCGGCCGTCGCGCGGTGCTCGACGAGGCTCTCCGTCCCGCCGAGCGAGGTCGCGCGAAGGAACACTTCGAGCCGGCTCGCGACACGAAGCGCCGCTTCCTTGCCGCCTCGCAGCTGAATGCTCATCATCCCGCCGAAGCCTCCCGACATCTGGCGTCGCGCGATCTCGTATTGCGGATGCGACGGCAGCCCGGGATAGCGAACCCGCGAAATGGCCGGTTGTTGCTCGAGCCATCGAGCAAGCTCCAGCGCAGTCGCGGATTGGCGCTCGACGCGAACGCGGAGCGTGCGCAGGCCGCGCAGGAGCAGCCATGCGTCGAACGGACCGAGCACCGCACCCGAATCGTGGCGGTGGACGGCGATTCGATCCCAGAGCTCCGACGATTGCCGCGTCACCAAGATCCCGGCGAGAACGTCGGAATGACCATTGAGGTATTTGGTCGCCGAATGCATGACGATATCCGCGCCGAGATCGAGCGGTCGCGTGAAGAGCGGCGTCGCCGCGGTCGAGTCGACGCCCAAGACGGCGCCACAACCGTGGGCGATGGCGGCCGACTCGGCGACATCGGTGACCTCCCACGTCGGGTTCGCGGGCGTCTCGATCCATACGAGCTTGGTTTTGCCGGGGCGCACCGCCGCGCGCAAATTGGCGGGGTCCCAGGCGTCGACGACGCTGACCTCGACGTTCCAGCGCGCACCGAACGCGAGCACCCATTTACGTAGGCCCCAATACATCGCCGACGGGATCACGACGTGATCACCGGGCGCGAGATTGCTGAAAATGGCCGTCGCGGCGGCCATCCCCGACGCGAAGAGGAGCGCGCTCGTCCCGCCCTCGAGCTTGATCAAGGCGCGCTCGACGTCCTTGTACGACGGCGAGGCGTCCCGGATGTAGTCGCCGCCGACGATGAGCCCTTGGTCGCGGTCACGACCGAACGTCGTGCTCATCGCAATGGGCGGCGTCACGTGCCCGGTCGTCGCTGCTTGTGTGCCTCCGTGCGCGAGCACGGTGTCCGGATGAAGCTCGTCGTCGTTCATGGCTCGCCGCGAAGATGTACCAGCGGCCCGCCGCGCGCGAGAGGGACAGATCCAATCACGCGCACGCGGTACACGACGGCCGGCCTACACAGTCAGGTCAGGTTCAGCGAGCGGTTGAACATCCAGTGCTGCACGTCCTGCTGACCGAGGCACCAGATCATGTAGGCGCAGTAGGCACAGCCCCAAACAAAGTTCACGAGGGCGATAAGGGCGAGCCCGGAGAGAGCGACGGACGCGACGAGCGCCATCGCAGCAGCGATACCGTTGAAGATCAGCCCAAGCCACCCAACCACGATTAGAAGCTTTCGGACGGTTTCGTTGCCGCGCCAAACGCCGAACATCACGAGTCCGTAGATGATGGCGCGGGCCCAGTCCGACCCGAGCGCGCTGAGCACAACGGCGACCCCGATGATACCGAGCAGGACCTTCAGCTTACCGGGCATGTTGCTTCCTACCTTCCCCCCTGGAGCTGCCCAGGAACCTCGAACGCTACACGATTGGTGGTCTGCCTAGAACGTGCCCGTGAACCGGACACCGCCGAGCCCAGGCTGAAAGGACACGGATACAGGGGTTTCCTCGCCGCTGAGCACGGTAACGTCGACGATCCCCCAAATCGCGCCTGCGCCGAGGACGACGCCGCCGGCGATGAACGAAATGGTGGACGCCAGGGCGAACGTGTCCGCCTCGTCGCGCAGCTCCACCGTCTCCTGTTGTGACGGCGCGGCCTCTGCTTCGTCGTTGCGAGAGAGCGCGAGCACACCGGTCGCGATGCCCGCGCCCAGACCACCCGCTCCGATCCCGACGACGATCCACGGAATGGGGCTGGGGCTGCGCGTCGTCTTCTCCGGCGCAGGGCCGACCGGCTTGGAGGGCCGCGCCTCGCGCTCCTCCGCTTGCTTCTTCATCGCCTCGTCGCGCTCTTTTTCGAGGCGCGCTTGCTCCTCGATGGTGCGCTTGAGGCTCGTGACCTTTTGCTCGATGGCGCCACGATCGGGGATCTCGGTCGCCGACGTCAGGTAGCGCTCGTACTCCTCGACGGCTTTTGCGAACTCGCCGAGGCCTTCGTGCGCGCGGGCGAGGTTGTAGAGGAGCACCGGCTCGGGGTGCAGCGCATAAGCCTTTTCGAGGAGTGCGACGGCCTCGGTGAAGCGGCCGGCGCGGTATTCGCCCTTGCTCTGCTCGAACAGCTCGAGCGCTTGTTTGCGCTCGGGCTCACCGGCGTGGGCCGCCGTCGTGGCTGAAAGCGCGACACACGCGACGAGCGCCGCCAACGAAAACCGAATGTCGCTATGTTTACTCGCGTTCGCCTTCGGCGAACCGAGCCTCGTGGGAGCCGCCCCGGCCTGTCTCGCTTCGCTCGACGTGGCCTGCCCCACTCGGCTCACGGGACCTCCAGCGTGAACGTGCGCGCGCTCGCGGGAGTGCCCTGCGCAATGTCACCGCCGTAGACGAAGACGAGATCGCCCGTCGTGTCGTCGTGGTGCGCGAGACCGCCATAGCCGACGAGCAGATCGCTCGCGACGACCTCTTCGCCGTCGAGCCGAATGGTCCAGGAAGGCTCGTGCCAATTCTTGATGACGAAGATCGGCGAAAACCGCGGACGATCCGCGTTCACCCCGAACACGACCGTGGATGCAGTCGCCGAGAGGACATAAGCGGCCATCCCCTCGTCGAAGCCGCTGTCCACCGGTGTCGCGCCCTCGCTGATCTCGAGCCCCGGAACGCGTAGATCCTTCGAGCGCTGATCCAGTGTCGTGGCGTCGACCGCTCCGGGGCCGAGGAGAAGCGCGCCATACCGATCCACCCCCGCGCCTGGCATCAGGGTCGTGTCGCCGAATTGCCAATAGCGATTGTCGTTCTCCGTGTCGCCGTAGAGCGTCGTGTCCGACGACAGGTTCACGACTTGCAAGGTCGTAACCGGGGCCGGGCCGTCCACGCGAGCGAATGCGGTCGAATGGTCGGCGTCGGTGTCGGTCGCGGTCCACGCGAGGTGCGGATTCACGGTCACGTAATGGTATTCGGCGTCCTCGATCTGCATCGTGACGGCCGTATTGTTCTCGAACCGCATGTGCATCCCGACGCGGCCGTTCGCGTAGACCCAGTACACCGTCGTGACGCTGGGCCCCGGCGCCGGATATTGGAGATCGACGCCGAGCCCGAAACGGGCCGGCGTCTCGTCGATGATCCACGTATCGAGGACCGAGGCGTCCTCGACACCCGCCCAGTCGAAATCCGAGTTTTCGACCGGCAGATCGACGAGAACTGTGGTGTAGCTCTCGTTCGGAATACCCGTCAAATCGACCGCCGGATCGGAGGCGAGGTCGTAATAGCCGCCGAACTGCCATTGATTCGAAAGGTCGGCCTCGAGCGAGAAGAACTCCGCGACGGTCAGGGTGATCGCCGACGACTCGATCGATCCGAACACCTCGAGCGCTTTCGACAGCAACGGGGGCGCTCCACCGCCTCCACCGCCCCCGCCCGTTATCGAGCCACCGGAGCCGCCGTCGGCGGCACCACCCGCACCATTGCCGCCGTCCGAGGTACTGCTGCCGCCGCCACCGGTCGTCGAGGTCGACGTCGTATCCGACGTCCCTGCGGGTACACAGGTGTTCGTCGCGACGTCGCACGTGAATCCGTCCGTGCAAGGACAAGCGCGACCGCCGAGGTCGATGTCCCCGAGGACACAAGCGCCAGTAAAAGCGGCGAGCGCGACAATGATGTTGAAGCCTGCGACGCGTTGCACCGGGTGCCGATGCTAGACGAGCGTCGGACGGCCGGCTACTCGGCGCGGCCTTTCGACCTCAATGTCGAATGGGCGATAACGTCGCGCCGGCGATCAATCAAACCGTCCGAATCCCTCCGATTGCGGAGGTGGGTTTCGCGGTGTCGTGCCTGTTGCACGCGGAATGGGGCTCGCCGCTTTCGGCGCGGAGGCGCTCGCACCGCCCGGCGTCATCGCGCTGGCACTCGGCTGTTGCGCGGATGTTTCCGCCGACACGACAATTGCGGGGGCGCTCGAAGCGGCGGACGGCGCGACACTCACCGACACGTTCGACGTCGATGTCGCAGATGCGGAGCGGTTGTCCTCGGCGGGGGGCGTGGCGAGCGCCGTGCTCTCCGAAGGCTTCTTCTGAAGCGAGAGCCCCAATGCGACGCCGGCCGCCAAAACGACCGCGGCACCGAGCGCGATGAGCAGCCAAGAGCCGCGCCCGCGCGTCTCGGGATTGCGCAGCGAAATCACCTGCGCCGGAGACACCGTTCCCGTCACGACCTCGGCGACGACCTTCGGAGCGGCCGCGGCAGCATCCGTGTCCGGCAACACGACCTCGGCAATGGACTGCCCCGCTTCGACCCGACGGAGCATCTCGGCCTTGCCGACGATGCGGTCTTCGAAGAGCCCACGCATGATCGTCCCGAGCTCTTCTTCCGGCAGATCCGGCCCCTCCAAGCGCCGCGAAAAAGCGACGAGGTCGCGGCGCAGCGCTGCCGCGGTCGGGTATCGCTCTTCGGGTGACCGCGCGAGCGCCTTGCCGGCGATACGCTCGAGCTCGGGGTCGATGTCGGGTCGCTCGACGCGCACCGATGGGATCGGGTCGAGGCAGATCGCGTGCATGACCTGCAGATCGTTGTCGCGGGCGAACAGCGGTTTCCCCGTGAGGAGCTCGTGCAAAACGATCCCGAGCGCGAAGACGTCGGCGCGACGATCGAGCGGCTCGGCGCGAACTTGCTCCGGCGCCATGTACGCGTACTTGCCTTTGACCGTGCCCGTTTGCGTGCGCGCGGTGGCGTCGGCTGCTTTCGCGATGCCGAAGTCGATGACCTTCAGCTGGCCGTTGTAGAGCGCGAACAGGTTGTGCGGCGACACGTCGCGGTGAACGAGATCGAGCGGGCGCCCGTCCTCCGCGAGCTCGTGCGCCGCGTGAAGCCCTGCGCACGCATCGGCGAGGACGTGGACGATGCATCGATCCGGCAGGCGTTTTCCCGCGCCACGGAGCCGCTTGGTCACCATCGAGAGGCTCTCGCCCTCGAGGTACTCCATCACCAGGAAGAGCTCGCCGTTCTCGTCACCGAGCTCGTGCACCTGCACGACGTTCGGGTGATGGATGCGGACGACGACACGAGCTTCGTCGAGGAACATGTCGTGGAACAAGCGCTCGCGCGCGAGGTGCGGGAGCACCCGCTTGATCACGACCGGGCGCTCGAAGCCGCTCGGGCCGCTCTGCTTCGCGAGGTAGATCTCTGCCATCCCGCCGGTCGCGAGCAGACCGGCCACGTCGTAGCGGCCGATTTTCCGGACGGTGCCCGAGGAGCGACCCACGAAGGCCGAGCATATCCGCGGTGCCCGACGCGTGCGAGCGCTCAGATCGCGGAGAGGCGCGAAACGTCAGGGATTTCGGAAGCTGAACGCGAGGCTGTGGCCGCCGATCTCGAAGCGATCTCCCTCGACGATCTGCTTCTTGTGGATGCGATGGCCGTTGTAGCCGACGCCGTTCCGCGAGCCGAGGTCGACGATGAAGAACTGCCCGCCCGCGAGCTCGACCGCTGCGTGCTGGCGCGAGACGTTTGGATCCGCGAGCACGAGGTGACACGCACCTCGCTCGCGGCCGACGATGAATCGCGGGACGTTGATCGCGTAGCGCCGTCCCGCGTAGTCGAGAAACAGCGGAGGCGGCGCCGGAACGAATTGGTTGGGCGATCCAGACTGCACGATGAGCGACGGTCAACGTAGCAAAGTTCCCTCGCGCTTTCGAGCGAATCATCAGCGAAATCACCCTGATCGCAGCGCCATTTCGCCGCTTCGTCGCGTGCATGCGACGTCACGATCCGCGACAGTGAGACGCGACCGCTCAGCGCGGACGCTTCGTCGTGATCTCGTTGGATTGGTTCGGAATCGTCGGCTCTTCGCTCGCCGGTGAGCTCGGAGGAGGGGCGTCGCGCGACGTGGTCGATGCGCGCGAGCCGGTGTCGGTGCGCGGCATCCACGACGCCGAGCCGAGACGAAGCCCGGTCTTGCCGCTCGGCGGGGGAGCGCTCGATCGGCGCGTCTCCGGCGCCTCGGGTGTCGGCTCCGGCGTCGGCTCGGACGGCGCCTCGCGGTCACGGCGCAGATGTGTCCTCAGCACGCGATAGCGATCCATCGCTTCCTCGACGAGGTCGTCGACGGCGCGACCTTCGTCTTGCGCCATTGCAGCGAACGTCTCCCATAGGACGTCGCGGCACCGAATCATGTGCGGGCTCGCCGCGCCCGACGCCATTGCGATGGGCAGACCTCGGTGCGAGGGCGGCGGCGGCTCGCTCATCGGGCTCGAAAGGACGCGCGCGACCGCCTCACGCCCGCAGACCTCTCCGTGCAGCCGTTCGAGGCAGCGCCCGTCGCGGCATACGAGCAAATGCTCGACGTGGCTGAGCGCCCGATTGCGCGGCGACTGCGCATTGAGGGGACCCCACGCGCTCTTCGCGACCTCGCCCGCCGCGAACCACGCAATGTCCCGGACGCTCGGGTGGCCGTCCGGTGTCCGCGGGGCGCATGCGTCGATGTCGCGGTCGATGAATGCGAGCAGCGGATCGATCATCGCGGGGTCGAAGCGACCGTCGTCTCCACCCTGGAGTCGCAATGCACGACGGAAGCTCGCTTCGACGGCCGGCGAGAGCAAAACCGAGAACGAGGTTTCTGCGCGGAGGTGCGCGAGGGAGAGACGTGCCCCCTCCAGTTCGAGGGCGCGAAACGCGGCCATCATCAGCGCGGGGTCGTCGAGCTCACCGCGTGCGGCGCGAAGGCTCGTGAGATCCGAACCGTCCCCCGAACGGAATCGGCGCGCCGCTAGGCATACGCGGGCGCGGACGTCGGCGATCTTGGAAAGCACGTCGCCGCGAAGGACGAGGAACCGATAGAGCGCGAGGATGACGCGCTCTTCGATTTGCGCATCGGACTCACCGAGCGCGGTGCGCCACGAGACTGCATCGAACGTCGAGCGAATGCGCTCGACGAGGAGTGTGAATCCCGTCGGGTCCACGCGCTGAAGCCGGGCCAGCGCGACGAGGCCCGGGGCGTCGTTCGCGGGGAGTGCGTCCCCGACGACCGGCGCGACCGAATCACCGAAGCGTGACTCCATATGTTTTGCGACGAGCGAAAGCGGCCAAGGCGACAGCCACACCCGGGCGTCGAGCGGCGCTCGCTCGTTGGGTGCGGACAACTCGGCGATGGGGGTGTCCACCGCCTCCCACCGAGCGAGGGCCTCGGCCACGACATCGTCCCCGTGGGCACGCAATCGAAGGCGCATCAGCCGGCGGACATCGCATGGCATCGTCTTCATGCGCGCGCGTTGCTGGACGCCGGGCTCGGCGAGCAGGCGGCACGCGCGAGCCTGTGTCGAGAGCTCGGGACAAGAGGCGCAGCAAGGAGGCGGGTGTTCCACGACAGCCGGGAGGATACTTCTTTTTATTTCTCGCGCGCACGACGGCTTGGGTCCCGCCTGGGAGGGTGCTCGCTGCGCTCGCACTGGGCACCCAAGCCTGTGCGCGCCCTGTTCCATCGGAGAAGGTTTTGCCGACGGCGGCCGATCGCCACCTCCTGAGACATTTGCGCGGACGCGCGCACGACGGCTTGCGAGCCGGTTAGCATCCCGCGCATGGCAAAGGTGATCCCGGCGAACTGGGACGGGTTTCCTCAAGCGATAGCCGATCGATTCGGCAGCCAAGCAGGCCGGCAGCGCGCGATGGTCCACGAAGGCCATTTGCTCATCGTGGCGCACGTTCCCCCGGGGCCCGACGATCTGGACCGCAAAGGGGCCCTGTTCTGGCGCCACCCGACCGGAACCTGGAAAGCTGCCGGAGCGGTCAAAGGGGGCCTCAATGCCCTCAAGGAGCTGATCGCCGCCTACAAAGCGAAAGCCGTGGAGCTCGAGCAACAGCTCGACCAGGCGAAGCGCGCGGCGGCGTACTTCAAAGTGCTCAACGACGTCGCGCCGCTCGTGCGCTCCGCGCGCAACTTCCACAAGGCAATTCAAGACGCACGCGAGGCCATTCCGAAAGACGCCGAAATCATCGCGCTACGCGACCAGGCCTACGAGGTCGAGCGCATGATGGAGCTCATTCAGTCGGATGCCAAAGCCGGTCTCGAATTCACGACCGCCAAACGCGCCGAAGAGCAAGCCGAGCTCGCCGAGCACATTGCTCAATCGAGCCACCGCCTGAACCTCATTGCGGCGCTGTTCCTCCCCATCAGCGCGATCGGCGCCGTCTTCGGCGTGAACATGGCGCACGGCCTGGAGACCAAAGGCGCGCCCTACGTCTTTTGGGCCTTCGTCGCCATCGCGTTCCTCATCGGCTTCTTCGTGCGGGCCGCCATCGCGAAGAAGGAGAGCGCCAAACAATAAGAGAAAGAGACAAACAGGAAGACAGGAAGGCAGGAAGATTTTGATTTATGGATTTGGGGCTACGGCGGCCGCGAAATCCCAAACCTTCCTGTCTTCCCGTCTTCCTGTTTATCTCTTCTGCTGGTCTCCGGAGGCGCGCCTACGCCTGCTCGAAAACCAGGGGCGCGCGTTTGGTGACGAAATGGTCGACGAGCTGCCGCGCGTAGGTGGGCAGGTCGACGAAGCGAGCGCCGAAGCCGGGCGCGCCGCCTTGATGGCCTGACGGGCGCGTCCATTCCACGACCGCGCGGGCCTCGAGCTCCGCGCCACCGGGCAATTGAATGCGGAGCACGACGCCGTCGCCGATGTTCGGAGGCGAGCGCTTCGTGGAGACGAACACGCCGCCTTCGTTGACGACGTCGCCCTTCGAGCTCCATCGATAGAAGTTGCTGTGGCTCTGCAGGTCGATGAACGTGTCGAAGCGCAGACTGCCGCCGTCCTCCGATGACGGTGCGGGCCGCGGCACGGCTTGACCCTGTGCTTGGGCGTGGCCGTGCGCGGCGTGACGGAACGCCCGCGCGCCGCTCGCGGCGTTCGCCTGGGCGACCCCTTGGGCAATCCCGACTTGGAGTGATTGGACGAGCTGCGTGAGCTCACCGAGCCGCTGTTCGACTCGCATCACGGCAGCGCCGACCTCCGGGGGTGCACCTTGCCTTGCAGCCGCGAGCACCTGCTGCGCCCGCGCGACCATCTCGTTCTCCTCGGGGGAGGCATCGGGGCGCTGCACGAGCGACGCAGCATCGGGAGGCGGCGACGTCGGCCGGCGGCCCGTGACCTGCTGCGCGGAGAGCATCTGGTGCTGCTGCGCGGTGATTTGTTGTTGGTGATTGGCCATCTGCGCCTGGTGGACGGCCATTTGCTGTTGGGCAGCCAGGACCTCGCGCGCCTGTTGGGTAATCTGCTGCGCCGATTGCGCGGCTTGCTGCTGCTCGCGCACGAGGCGCTGCTGGACCTCGGCCATTTGCTGCGCGACGGCGTGCGCGTGCGCGACCTGCTGTTGCTGCGCGATCGCGGCCTGCCGCGCCTGCTCGAGCACTTGCGCCTGCTGCGCCTGCGCTTGCGCCATTTGGGATTGTGTGGCGGCGATCTGTTCCACCTTCTTGGCGGCGTCGGAAATCGCCGTTCGCAGCGCCTCGCTCTGCTCACGCCCGAGCGACTGCGCGCTCTGCCCGGCCAGAAGGAGGCTGTTGGCGACGGCCTGCACCACCGGCGCGAGCGACGACTCGACGCTGACGAGCTGTTTCGCCAAGAGCTCGGCAATGGCCGGGTCACGCTCGACCTGCACGGTCAGATCACGACCGGCGAGCACCTCGAGCGCGCCGTGCAGCTTGTCGAGCTCGGAGGCGATGAGGCGCGCAGGCTCCTGCGCGTGGGAGGCCATCGCCGCGAGGCTCTTCTGGACGGAGTCGAGCTGCTCGCCGATACCACCGAGCGCGCCGGTGACGCGTGCGACGGGGTCGTCGTCTTTGCCGCCCATCATCTTGACGCGGACGTACCCCTTCTTGATTTCCTTCCAGCGCTCTGCCTGCTCGGCCGACATGCGACGACGGAGCTCACCGAGCTTGAGGATGTTCTGCTCGGCGCCGGTCGTGAGCGTCTGCGATTCACCCGCGTAGTGGTCGTCGATGATCGCGTCGACCTCGGCTTCCGTGTGCGCGGACACGATCTTCTCCGAGATCTTGTTCATGTTGCGGTAGCTACCCTGCAGCTTGAAGGGTGGCTCCGTCCGGAAGTGGTCGTCCTGCGAGGCAGAGGCGATGTATTCGAGATTCACCTTCAAGAGGACGTCTTGCACCTTGAAGAGGCGCTTCAATACCTCGGTAATCTCGTTCACCTCGGCGGCCGAATACGGGTATTGCAGGTCCGTCATCGGCAGGCTCTCGCCTTTGGCCATCCGGATCAGCTTGTGCGTGTCCTTCGGGTCGCGGCCCGAGAGCGGCTGCAGTGCTTTGTTCGACGTCAGCGCGTTTTCCAAATAGCTGAGCGCGAAGAGGTCGTCTTTGCCCTCGAGGATGTCGCCGAGGTTGTAGGTGTCGGCGCGGTTCGCGAGCATGTCCGGAATGCGGAATTTCTCGCCCGTCTCGGTATAGGGGTTACCGGCCATGACGACGCAGAACTTCTTGCCCCGCATGTCGTAGGTGCGGGTCCTGCCGTTCCAGACGCCCTCGATGCGGCGCTGGGCGTCGCAGAGCGAAATGAACTTCTGAAGGAGCTCCGGGTTCGTATGCTGAATATCGTCGAGATACAGCATCACGTTGTTACCCATCTCGAGCGCGAGGTTGATCTTGTCGACCTCTTGGCGAGCGGTCGCGTTGGGCGCGTCATTGGGGTCGATCGATTTGACCTCGTGGCCGAGCGCAGGACCGTTCACCTTCATGAAGATGAGGCCGAGCCGATTGGCCACGTATTCCATCAACGTGGTCTTGCCGTAGCCGGGCGGAGAGATGAGCAACAATAGGCCCATTTGGTCGGTGCGCTTGCCCTCGCCGGCGGAGCCCATCTGTTTTGCGAGGTTCGCGCCCACGAGCGGCAGGTACACCTCGTCGATGAGGCGATTGCGCACGAAGCTCGACAGGATGCGCGGAGCGAACTCGTCGAGGCGCAACCGACGGCGCTCTCGATCGAGGATCTCCTGCTTCGTCTTGCGGAACTTGCGAAACTGCGGCGCCCGGTCCTCGATGGCACGCTCGAGCCTGCCGAGCCATTCGTCGAGCCGCACGTGCAGGCTTCGCTCTTTGACGTTCGGGTGTTGTCCGAGAAGGCCCGCCACGGTCACTTCGACAGCCGCGCTCGACGGCTCGCGATCGACGTTCCGGTCCGTCGCGACCAGCACGCTCGCCTCTTTCAGCGCGTGGCGGTGGCCCTCCAAGTCGGGGGACTTCCCAATCAACGCCGTGAGCCACGACGCGACGAGCGCGATCCGCTCCGCGGGGTGTTTCTCGAGGCTACGCAGGTCCTCGTCGAACTCGCGCCGGCTCCCTGCGCGGTCGAGCTCCGAATAGAGGGAGTCTTTCAACAGCGTTGCCGAGGCGCTGGTCACGAAACGGGGCCGCTCGGCGGCGAGCTCATCGACCAGGTAGCGGGCGCCGATGCGCCGCTCGGCCTCGGTAACCTCGATTCGATGGGCGCTCGCCGTCTCGGCGAGCCGCGGCTCGATCTCGCTCGCGAGGTCCAATTGTGGCTGAACCGAGCCGAGCCTATCGCGTAGTCGGCCGTAGCTTCGCGCGCGGCGATGCAGAACGGCGCGCTCTTCCTCCGGGAGGCTCGCCCAGGCGAGCGTCGCGAGCCCGCGCGGAGTCGCCGCATAGCGGAGCAGCCCTGCCGCGCCCCGCAACGCAAATGCCTTGTCGAGGATCAGCGTCGCGTCGACATCGTGGACGCCGCGCTCGTAGCCTTCGTCGTGACGGGTCTGCGAATAGGCGCGCACGATCTCCAAGAGGCTCGGGTTCGCCCCGTCGGGGGAGGGCGTCGCCGCACCGACGATGCTCGCCTCCGTCAGCTTTTGAATGCTCAGCCCCTCGAGGCCGCGCTCCGCGGCGAAGAGAATGCTCGCTGCCAGGTATTCGGCTCTATACGCCTCCGGCGTCTCGCTGATCAGCTGTTGATCCCAGAGGTGGCGCGCCGCCTCGAGCGCGTCGTCTTTGATGCGCTCGAAGAAGTCGGTACCGGTCAGGTGCAGATACAGAACGTCGAGCCCCGTCCCGTCGTCTTTGCGGGGAACGAGCGCGAGCTCGACCGGCTGCGTGTTGACGTTGAAGCGGTGCGTGCCGAACCGGATGACGTTGTCGCCGCCCTCGAAGAGGTCGGTCTTGTCGCGCAACGCGCGAATCGCATCTTGGCGGGCGCTCTTGAGCTTCGACTCGAGCTCGTCGCCTTTGACGCTCGCGCCGATGTCGAACAGCTGCTTCGCGAGATCGCGAAGCTTGATGACCATCGCGTCCGACGCGAAGTACGTATTGAGGTCGTCGGGCGTCGTGAACGTGCGCGCTTTGCGCTGGATGCCGGCGATGATTCGGTCCGCGGCGCTGACGATGTTCTGCGCGCGCCGCTGGCGCTCGTCGAGGAGCGTCTGGCGCTTCGCCGCGATCGAGTCGGTGACCTCTTCGCGCTTCTGCGTCAGGTCCGAGAGAAACGCGTCGAACTCACCGAAACGTCCCTCGAGCTCTTCCAGGGCGAGCAGGAGACGTGAGAGCGTCTCGTCGCATTTCTCCGGCGTGTCGCAGAGCGCGAGCGACGAGACGACGTTTTGGCCGAAGAGCTTGAACTGCGCTGCAAACTCGCTCTTGCCTTCGGCAGCGGCGAGCTCTTTGCGCCTTCCCGCGAGCGTCGCGCGCGCGCGGTTCAATTGGGAATAGGCCTCACTGATGCCTTCGAGGATGCGCGTTCGCTGCGTCGGATCCTCGATTTTGAGGCCATTGATGATGTCACTGAGGACTTGCAGGCCCTCGCCGACCTTGTCGACGTCCTCGGCGATCGGCTTGAGCTCCGTCGCCTTTTGCGCCTCCCCCACCTTGCCGACGACGTCGCTCAGCCGCTGAACGAGGGGCTGCAGCGCCGTCGGCTGGAGCAGGAACTCCACCGCGCCTTTCGAGACATCATCGTAAGCGCCGACGACCTGCTTCTCGAGCTCGTCGACCCGCGGCAGGTTCATGTACCGCATCTCGCGCAGCGTGATGAGGTGGCCGCGCTGCTTGCGGAGCTCGGTCAGCGAGCCCATGAAGTCCTCGACCGACTTCATGTCGTTGGGCCTCAGCGCGTCGATGATCCGCTGCTGCGTCGTCTCCGCCTCGCTGAGCGCGTCGGCGCTTCGCTTGCGGATGGCCGCGACCTTCTCGAACTCGTCGATGATGAGGTCCGCCGTCGACGCCAGCGTGTTGACGACGGCGGCGAGGTTGTTCGCCTCGGCGTTCGGCAGCCAATAGAAGGAATCCACCATTCGGCGGCAGGACGCGACGACGTCCTCGTAGCTCTGCCGCGTGGGGTTCTCGGCGCTCGCGATCCGCTGCAGCGTCAACGCCTCGGAGATACCGCGAACCAGCTCGGCATTGCCGACCTTCGCCAGGAAAGACCCGTCGGTGGGCGCAGCCGCCGCGTGCTCCTGCGTGCAGAAGGGCGTTTGCCAGATCTGCATCGGATGGACCTTCGTCGGCTCGTCGCTGAGTGACTTGAAGATGACGAGCTTGCCGTCGTCGAAGATCGAATACCCATGACAAGGTAGCGGGTTTGCGACCTCCTTTCGGATCAGGTTGTACGGCAAGAGCAGGTAGGCGCCGTCCTCGATGCTGTCGTACACGAAGAGGACGTCTTCGCCGTTCGGGGCCTTGAATTGCCTCCTGAAGACGAGATCCTTCGCGTCGGACTCGAAGACTTTGTAGTCGCCCGTACGAAGGTAATACCCACCGGGGAAGATGATGCCCTGGTCTTCGGGCAGCTGATGGCACGCCGAGCCGATCGCGTCGATGCGGACGACGTGTTGCGTGCGCGTATTGTAGACCAGGTAACGATAAGCCTCTTCGCGGTACGGCTTGATCTTCAGAATGACGAGGACGCCGACCTTTGCATATTGAATGTCGGCATCGTCGAGGGTCTGGTTCGCGTCTTCGACGGCCTCGCGGTAAATGCCTTTACCGTCTTTGGTGTTGTTCTCGACCTTGATGGTGAGGTCGCCGTTGATCGTCTCGACGAATACCTCGTCGAGAATGGAAAAGTGAGGATGGTCGCCGGCCTGCTGGTCCTCGCGACGCACCGGCGTAAATTCGAAGTCGTGCTGCCTGGGCAGCACGTTGTCCTCGTCCCCGCGGCCGTCGATGAACTTGACGCCCCCTCCCTTGTCGATGCCCCAGCGAAAGACCTTTTGGTCCGCGAGGCGCGCGCCGACCTGGAAGATGGCGAGGATGCGCGTATCCGTCGTCCGAAGCATCAAGAGCTTCGTGTCGCGTTGATACCGATACAGGTCGCCGAAGTCGCGAAGGAAGGTCGGATCCGCGAGGTAATGGCCCTCGCCGACAGGCAGCGCCGAGAGATCGAAGCTCTCGCCGTTCTGGACGAAGTTGTGGACGCTGAAGACGTCGCTGACGGCCGTCTCCGCCTTCAGCCCGACGAAGACGTTGTACCCGAACAGGAGCTTTCCCTGGACGGCGCGGATATCGCGCGGGACGCAGTTGTTCTCCGTCCGCACCCGCTCGGTCGCGAGAAGCTGCAGCTGCGAGCCGCCGAACGTCTTGATGCGGAGCTGATTCAGCTCTTCGGCTTTTTTGCCGAGCTCCGCCGCCTGATCGAGCAGGCGTTTTCGAATGACGTCGTAGCTGCCCCCTTCGAGCTGCTGAGCGCTATCGGCCTCGGGCGCGGTCGTCTGCGTCATGAATTCGTTTTCTTGCTAGTGGAATCGATTCATCACCACGGAGGCACGGAGACACGGAGGGAGGATGAGAAGACCTCCCGTCTACGCGTCTCCGTTGCTCGCGTTCACCTACGGCGCCGCGAGCTAACGCGCGCCGAGATCGTCGATGCCCAGGTCTTTGGCGCGGGCGGCGAGCTTGGCGATCTTTTGCCGGGCGTCGTCGTCGGCACCGGTCGCCAGCTTCGCGAGAAGCGAGCTCACGGTGAGGTTTTTGGCCGCCTCGGGGTCGGTGCCGGCGAGCAGGTCTTTGATGTCGGTGGCGAAGCTCTTCTTGCCGTTGACGTAGTCGCCGAGGACGGCCTTCAGCGTGTCGCTCTGCTCGAGTGTGGTGTCGAAGGACTGCCCGAGGCTCACGGCCTTGATGAACCGATCGAAGAACTGACCGTCGCCGCCGACGATTTGAATCTTCGCGTGCTCGAACGCCTTGGCCAAAATGCCCGATTGCTGTTCCGCAATCGATTTGCGCGTCTCGAGGGTGTGCAGCGCGACATCCTTGTTCGCTTGGAGCCGAATGCGGAACTCTTCGTGATCGCGGCTCTCCGGATCCAGGTTCTTCATGGCGGTCGCCTTCTCTTGGATACCGGCCGCCTCTGCGCTGAAGCGCTGGCGCGAGGCCTCGGCCTCGGCGGTGCCCTTCTTCTGAATGGCGACGGCATCGGCCTCCGCGACACGCACCTTCGCGAGACCGAGCTGCTCCTCGCCGGAGGCTTCCGCGCCGAGGCGCTCCTTGATGACGAGGGCTTCGGCGAGACCTTTCTTCTCGATCGCGACGGCTTCGGCCTCCGCGACTTTGACCTTCGCGAGGCCCTGCTTTTCCTCGCCGAGGGCGGCCGCCTGCAGCTTCTCGAGCGTGACGCGAGCTTCGACCATTCCGGTCTTCTCGATGGCTTGCGCCTCCGCCTCTTTGACGCGCACCTTGGCGAGGCCTTCTGCGGCCGCCTCGGCCTGGACGCCTTCCGCGAGGCGAATCTTTGCGCGGGCAGTCTTGTCCGCAGACTCGAGGTCCGCTTCCGCAATGGCGAGCTGTTCGCGGCCCTTGTGCTTGGCGGCTTCGGCGGCGGCCTCGGCTGCCTTGACGGTCAAGACGAGGGATTCCGCGGCCTGTGCTTCGGCGGCGATCTTCACGGCCTCGCGGTTGCGGTTCGCCTCCGCGATGGTGCGCACGTCCTTGATGCGCTCTTCCTCTTCGGCAACGGTCTTGTCGACGGCGACGCGGGTCCGGATGATGTCCGCGATCTCCTTCTTCTTCGCTTCGACCTCTTTGTCCTTGTTGATGCGCTGAATCTCGACCTCACGCTCGCGCGAGAGCATCTCGAGCTGCTGCGCCTTCTTGACGCGCTCGATCTCGATCGCGACCTCGCGCTCCTTGGCCTGACGAGCGACGAGGACGGAGCGCTCTTTCGCCTCGTTGGCGACCATCGACTCTTCTTCGTTCTTGTGGCGCATGAGGAGCGTCTTCTTGTGCTCCTCCTCCGCGATGCGGCGGGCCTCGTTCTCTTCACGGGCCTGGGCGACGGCGATCTCGCGCGCCTTCTTCGCCTCCGCTTCGGCGCGGCGCTGGTCGAACCGGAAGATCGCCTCGTCGGACGCGAGGTTCTGGCTGCCGATCTCCATGCGCTCTTTCTGGCGGAGCTCGTTCGTCTTCACGTTCTGGATGACGGTGAGGTCCGTGATCTTCCGGATGCCCTCCGCGTCCATGATGTTGTCTTTGTCGAGCGACTCGATCGGCGTCTGTTCGAGGTAATCGATGGCGCAGTCGTCCAGCTTGAAGCCGTTCAAATCAGGGCCGATGACGTTGATGATCTCGTCCTTGAATTGCTGGCGCTTCGTGTAGAGGTCCTCGAAGTTCATCTGCTTGCCGACCGTCTTCAGCGCCTCGGAGAACTTCGCGTTGAAGAGCTCGGCGATGACGCGGGGGTCGCTTGCGCGCTGACATCCGATCGCCTGCGCGACCTTGAGCACGTCACCCGACTCTTTGTTCACGCGCACGAAGAAGGTGACCTTGATGTCCGCGCGGATGTTGTCCCTGCAGATGAGGCCTTCCTTGCCGCGGCGGTCGATCTCGATCGTCTTGACCGAGATATCCATCGTCTCCGCCCGATACACGACGGGGTACACGACCTTCCCCGTGAAGGTGACGAACGGCTCCGTGCCCATCGTGTTCACGATGAGGGCCGTGCCTTGATCCACCTGGCGCCAGAACTTCGCGACCATGGCGAGGACACCGATGAGCACGACGAGAACCGCACCACCGACGATGGCGAACAAGAGATATTGACTGGGCATGAAACGTGGGCTCCTTCGAGACGAGTCGAGCGGCCCTCGAGTGTGAGGGGGCCGGACCTTGATGCAAGCTTCCCGCCCCCCCACCCGAGGGGCGCGCCGATGTTACACGAGGCCGCGGGGGGCTCGCTCCCGATCGTTGAAACGCGTCGTTTCCCGAGATTTTCGCGCCGTGGAGCCCGGCCGGACGATCGTCGAGATGACGCGACGACGACGTTGCACCGGGCTAAGTCCGCCCGAAGGGCGGCCAAGTGACAATGAAGGGGCAGTCCAGACTTCAGCGTTCGGCTCGGCGTTCGGCCCGGCCTTCACTTGCGCGCGTCAGCGCGGGCCGGGCCGAATGCCGAGCCGAAGCTAGGGACGCCCCCAAGTCGACGGGCTTCGGCCGCACCTCCATCCCGTGGCGCGCCGCGATTTCGGTGATGCGATCGAGGTCGAACGGCTCGCTCGACGCAGGCGGGATCTCCCGGGCCTTGGCGGGCTCGCCCGCCTCGGCGAAGAAGTCATCCATGCCGCCCGGCGAGTAGATGAGCAGGACTCGCGCGGGCTTGCCCGACACGTTCTCGACTCCTTCGAGCGTGCCCTTTGGGTAATAGACGAGGTCGCCGGGACCGGCGTCGAAGACTTCGTTGTCGCCTCTGTAGAGGCGGAGCGAGCCCTCGAGGACGAAGATCGCTTCACCACAATTGTGGACGTGCATCGGCGCACCGGCGCCGTCGGGAATGGTCGCTTCGACGATGGACATCTCGCCGTTCGTTTCCTTGGCCGACGCTTTGATTTCGTAGAGACCGCCGAGCATCCACAGCGCGACGCCTTCGTTGTGTCGCCTCTGGACACTCTCGTTCGACCCGTAACCGGTGAGAACATCGCTCGGGATGTTCTTTTGTTCGCCGGCGCCGGACACTTGCTTACTTGCCATGGCAACGACCCTCCTTCAGGAGCGCGTCGATGGGTGCGCTCGCAGTCGTTGATTGCAAGTTCGATGCACGTCAGCGTTTGCCCGGCTTCACGAAGCGCGAGCCGTCGAATCGATACGTTTCAATCCTCGCGTCCGGCCCGATTGGATACGTCAGCACGCGCGCCGACTTCCCTTTGTCGGCGAGCTCGACCTGATACCCCTCGAGATACCCGGAGAATGCCCAGCAATCCGACTTCCGAATGAAGAATAGATAGCTCCAGAAATCGACGCTCGTGTAGTTGAGCACGCGGTCTTCGACTCCGTTCGAATCGAAGTCGATCGGTCCCCAATATCCCGGCCCCTCTGCGGTCTCGCCGAACGTACCGTCCGCGCGACGATCCTCCGGGTGCAGGTCGTCGACACGGACGGAACCGAGCGACGCGTTCTCGAAGTCTTTCGGGTAACCACGCAGGACGGCCAACAGTGCATCTTTGGTCGCGGGGCACACCTCGGCGCTCGTGATGGCGCGGGGGTCTCGCTCCACCTCGGCGGTAGGCTCCGGCTCGGGCTCCGAAGGCGCCGTCGCGGGCGACGATGGGGCCGCCGACAGCGTGGCGACGACGGTTGGAACCGGCGGAGTGGGCTCGATGCTCGCATCGCTCGGCAGGGCGGCGGGCGTGCATCCGACCGACAACGTGAAGATCAGCCAGCTCGGCTTCCGCATCGGCGTAGGATGGATCTGCATCGACGACCCGAGAAGCCCGGATGAGCGCGGTTCTTGGGCAACGCCCCTCCGCTGCGCTAGGGTCGGGCCGTGCCCGGCTCCGTTTCGCTCCGTGGCGCTCGAGGTGCGGCCATCGTCGCGTGCATCGCGAGCGCGCTCGCCGCATGTGCCGACGTACGGCCGCCGATTCCACCGTCGTACGGCGGCGACGGCTCCAGCGAACAGCCGGCCGCTCTCGCGATCTTGCCGTCTCACGAGACCGAAGACGAGGACCCTGCCCCGGCGGCCGACATGACCTCTTCGGATGAAGAGGACAGCGGGGACGCGGGGGCGCATCCGTTCCGCGAGCCCCTCCCGGCGCTCGGCTCGGACACGACCGCGAGTCGGTTCGCGGGCCTGTCGGATCGTGAATGCGCGAAAGAGCTCGAGCGTCGAGGCTTGCCCTTCGAGCCCAGCGAGGAGCGCGCCGACGGCATCTCCAAGCCTCTGCGCGTCAATGGGCCTATCCACGAGATCCGGTTCGTCACGCCGCGCGCGCCGAGCCCTTTCGGAATGTTGGATTGCCGGCTCGCGCTGGCGCTCGGAGATCTCGCGACGGCGCTCGCGCGATACGACGTGGTCGAGGTGCGCGTCGACAACTTCTACCGAAAGAACGCCGCGCTGCCCGGCAAGCGGAAGGGCAAAAAGAGGAAGTTGAGCCAACACGCTCATGCGCTCGCAGCGGACATCACGGCGCTGAAGCTCAAAGACGGGCGAACGCTCTCCGTTCCGGGGGATTGGCATGCACCGATCGGGAGCGTGTCATGCGGCCCGGATGCGGTGATGAACGAGCCTTCGGCCAATTCGATCGAGCTACGCAATATCGTTTGCGACGTCGCGCGGCAGGGCATTTTCCACCACATGCTCACGCCGAGCTACAACGCAGCCCACCAGAGCCATTTTCATTTCGACCTCGAGCGCGGCGCGAAAAAGTCGAGCGTGCGCTAGCGAGCTGCGACGCGCGCCGATTCGATCGAAAATGGCTCCGTCGCGGGCGCGAGGGCGTCGGCGAGCTCGCTGCCGAGCTTTCCTTCGCAAGCCGCGGCAGACTCCACCTCACGCGCGAACGCGTCGAAACGGTGCCGCACTTCGGCTTCGAATCGTTTTTCGAGGGCCCCCGTTTCGCCGCCGTCGGTCACACCCATCGACGAGAGCGCGAGCACCGTGGCTTGGTCGGCCGGCGGGCGGAGCGTGAGCGCGAGCGCCACCGGCGTGACGCCATTGCGAAACGCAATCGCGCCCGGGCCTACGAATTCGTACGCGACGGTCCGGTCGACGAGATCCACCGATTGGACCTTCGTGCCGGGGAACAGAAGACGGCCACCCGAGAGCAGAACGAGGCGATCACCGTTCGGCCGGTCGATGATGAGCGCCGTTCCGGGGCGCACCATTCGATAGCAAAGAAGAAAGAGGACGAGCGCGACGGCGACGAACGCGAACACCGCGAGCGCGAAAGGGAGGAGAAAGGGGAGCAAGGCGAACGATCCGGAACGTCAAGACGTCCGCTGATTCGCGCGGACGTCGGAGGCTTCGTCCGCTTCTAGCATCGCAGCCTCTTCGGAGCCCATACCGACGCGCGTGTTCGAAGGGAGAATATCGTCGGGCATCTTCGAGACCTCGAACGCCTCCTTCTCGGCGTCCCAGTGCACCAAAACGACGCGATCACCGCGCTTGAGATCGTTGGGACTCGGGTCGCGCACCTCGAGGATGAGCCCGGCGCCACCATCCTCGAGCAGGGCTTGGCCGAATCGGTCGGAGACGCGTCCGGTGTTGATGGTGGCGATCTTTCCGACGAAATCGACGCTCTTCTTCGCGACATTGCCTTTGAAGAGCGGCGCGAGGGGCCGGACCGCGAACGAGGTGAGGACGTACGAAAGGACGGCGGAACCCGCGAGGACACCAGTGCCGACGAGCGTGCCCGGGTGTCGGAACGTGAGTGAGTACAGGCCGCTCAACAGAAGGCCGAACAGCGAAAACACGCTGAAGATGACGGTAACGGGAACGGGTTTCACCCGGAGGAACGAGAGGAAGCCGGCGTCGAGATCCGGACCGTCTCCCACGAGCCCGTCAGCACCGCCGTCCCCACCTGCGATGCCCTCGGCGCCGCCCTTCATGGCGCCGACCGCTGCTTCGGCCCCGCCTTTGGCGGCCCCCGCGAGGCCCTCGACCGCGCCTTTGACCGCCCCCTCCATCAAGCCTTCTTTGGCGCCGCCGAACGAGTCGATGTCCGCGGCACCAACGATGACGAGGAGCCAATACAGAAGCGCGATCGTCGACATCAGTGTGAACACCACCGACGGAAACGAAAACAGCACCCCCAGAACCTCGGTCATCGAGGGAAGGCTACGGCGGAGCTGCGCTCGCACCAAGCGTAACCGCCCCTGAAGATCAGGTGTGCGACGCTAGGGTCAATAGGCCGCCCTCCGGGCGGACTAGCTTTGGGGGAGCTTCGCGACCGCGTCGACGAACGCGTCGCCGCGGTGCTTGTAATCGCGGAACATATCGAAGCTCGAGCAAGCGGGCGAAAGGAGCACGGCGTCGCCTGGCTGCGCCAGGCGTGCGGCCGATTCGACCGCTTCCTCCATCGACGACGCGCGCTCGACGGCGACGGCGCCGCCGATCGCGTCGGCAATACGATCGGCCGCTTCTCCGATGAGGACGGCGCCGCGCCCTCGATCGCGGAGGGCCGCCACCAACGGGTCGTACGATCCGAGCTTGTCCCTGCCACCTGCGATGAGCACGACGCGCGACTCGGCGAGGCCTCGCACGGCGGCGACGGTCGCACCGACATTCGTTCCCTTCGAGTCGTCGTAATACGAGACGCCCGCGACCTTCGCGACGAGGACGATTCGGTGCGGCAGCCCCTCGAAGCGCTCGAGTACGCCGCCCACGATTTCAGGATCGGGTGCGCGATCGTCGAGCAGGGCGAGCGAAGCGCAGATGTTGAGCGCGTTGTGGTCGCCGGGGATGCGAATGCGTGACCGGGGGTAACGAATCCCGCGGCGTCGATCGATGATCGATTCCTTGTCGAACGCGAAGACGGCGTCGGCGTGCGCGTCGTTTCCGAATGGGAGGATCTGCGCACCGCCGCGGCGGGCCTGCGCCAGGCACCTGAGATCGTCGGCGGGGACGACGGCGGCATCGTCTTTGGTCTGATGGACGAAGAGGTTTCCCTTCGCGGCGACGTATTCGTCGAACCCCGCATAACGATCGAGATGGTTCGGGCTGACGTTCAAGAGGGCGGCCCGACGCGGACGAAAGGTCGGTATGCGCTCGGCTTGGAAGCTCGAGATCTCGAGCACGACCGCATTGTAATCGAACCTCTCCGGTCCGCCCGGCTGGGGAACGACGGCGCAAGGAGGGTCACCGAGGTTGCCACCGACGAACGGCTTGGCGCCGAGCGCCGCGAGGAGCTCACCGACGAGGGTGACCGTGGTGCTCTTGCCATTGGATCCCGTAATGGCGATGACCGGGACGTCGGGGAGGAAACGCGCTGCGAGCTCGATCTCGCCGATGACCGGAATGCCGCTCTTCTCGGCAGCATCGAGCGCGGCGAACGACGGAACGCCCGGCGAAATGACGACGAGCGAAGCGCGTCCGAGCTGTTCGGCCGGGTCGCGTCCCGCGACGACCTCGATGCCTTCGCTCTGGAGGGCACGCGCGTCGGCGGAGAGTCGCTCGAGCGGCGCGGCGTCGGTTCCGATGACGCGCGCGCCGTGTCGCGCACAGAGGCGCGCGGCAGCGACCCCGCTCTTGCCGAGCCCGATGACGACGACCTGCTGATCCTTCACGAACGTGTTGCTCATCGATTCTACGATTGTGCGAGAAGTTGCGCCGCGACGCGGTGGAGCCCGAGCGAGTTCGACGCCTTGACGAGGACGACGTCACCGGCGGCGATGATGCCGGCGACGACACTCTCCGCCGCGGATGCGTCGGCCGCCACCACGACGTGAGCACCGCTCGATTCGGCGCCTCTGGCGAGGGCCGTGGCGAGCGCGCCGACGGCAACGACCGCCCGCGGCTTCGCGTCGGCGGCGGCACGACCGACGTCTTCGTGCAGCTCCTCCGAACGCGGACCGAGCTCGAACATCGAGCCCAAGACCAAGACGAGAGGTCGGCCCAGGGACGACGCGATCTCCCGCGCGGCTTCGATGCTGGCCTTCATCGACGCGGGATTCGCATTGTACGCATCGTCGATGACGACGGTCCCATCGGACCGCTCGCGCGCCGCGAGACGCCCCGCTTCGTTGTCGCCGAGCGAGGCCAACGCCGAGGCGAGCGCCGCACCGTCTCGCGCGCGCTCCACCCCGAGACCGATCGCCAGGGCGACGGAGGCGAGCGACGCGTAGACGCCGGCTCGACCGAGGAGCGGCACGGTCGCTTCGATCTCGAGGACCGGAGCCGATCCATAACGAACCTCGATCGACAGCGCGCTGCCACCCAGACCCAATGCGCGCCGGCCGACGAGCCGGACATCGGCGTCCGGTGAGGACCCATAAAGAATGCGCCGCGCACCACCCGCATGAACGAGCGATGCGCGCGCCATTTCGTCGTCGGCATTGGCGACGGCGACCGCCCCTCCGCCGAGGTAGGAGAACACCTCGCTCTTTTCGCGCAGGACGCCCCAAATCGATCCGACACCTTCGGTATGCGCATCGGCGACGAGCGTGACCGCAGCCGCGTCGGGTCGCACGACCTCGGCGCCGCGCCGAATTTCTCCCGGTTGGTTCATTCCGATCTCGACCACGGCATATCGATGCGCGGCCTCGAGGCCGAAGAGCGTCATCGGGACACCGATTGCGTTGTTGAGATTGCCGCGCGACGTATGCACGGCATTTTCGGAGCCGACGAGGGCCGCGAGCGCACGGCCGACGGCATGCCGCGTCGTCGTCTTCCCGGCCGATCCGGTAATGGCGACGATTCGTCGGTTCGACGAGTAGCCGCGGTGGGCCCATCGAGCGCGGTGCGCAGCGGCGAGATCGCCGAGCGCGCCGAGCGTGTCACGAACCCGGATGACGGTCGTGTCCGCGGGCGCGTCGACCGCACGAGAGACGAGCACCGCCGACGCCCCGCGCTCGACGGCGGCGCGGACGTGATCGTGGGCGTCGAATTTGTCGCCTTTGAGCGCGACGAACAGCTCACCGGACGAGACCGAGCGCGTATCGGTGGAGACACCGGTGACGCGAAGCTCGCCGGACTTGATGATCTCACCGCGCGTCGCGAGAACGATTTCGGCGATCGAGAAGGGTGCCGCGTTTTTGGGGATGGGGGTCGCCACGAGATCAGGGGGTGCAGCAGACGAGAGGGCGCTGTGCGATCGCGACGGAGCCGCTCGGACTTTGGCCTGTAAAACAGCCACCGCTCGCGGCCGGGCTGTAGATGGCGGAGGCAATCACGCCGGAGTTGTCGGCATAGACACACCCGGAGTCGTTGTCGGCGGGTTGAAATGCGGCGCAGCTTCCGTCCGAATAGGTGCCAATCGCAAATTGGCAAGGACCGGCAGGCGGCCCACACTCACACGTGCAACCGCGATCGTCCTTCAGATCCGTCGGCCGCACGATCGACGCCACCTGCTCCATACCCTCCGGGCAGACCGTCTCCGTATCGCTGAAGACACACGTCTTCGAAGGAAAACAGGCTCCGCCGTCTTCACACGTACCGATCGCGACGTTGCAGCCATACAGCTGCTGCGTGAACGACGGCGGCGGAACGAAGGCAGGCACTGCGTCCGAAGTGCAGTTGTTGGTCGGCGACCCGAAGCCTCCGAGCTGGAAATAGAGGCTATGCGTGTTTTGGGGCAGCACCGAGCACGCGTCCTCGGGGAGCCCGACGCCGACGCTGCCATTGCCGACCATACAGGCTGCGTCGGTATAGGGCGTCGCGACCGGTGCCGGACACCCGAGGTTCGTCGGTGCGATGCACGAGCATTGGCAGGTAGCCGGGTCCGCCACGACCGAGTTGTCCCCGAGGTCGGCGCCGCCCACGATCACCGTCGTTCCGGCGCACGGCTCCGCTTCGATTTGAAATGGTCCGGAGAAGACGCCTCCTCCCAGCTGCACGCAGACGTCGGTCGTGCCGCATGGAGGTGCACCGCCGACGGGACCACCGCCGGTATCGTCACCACCGGTGTTCGGTCCGCCGCCGGCCGTCGCATTACCGCCGCCCGGGCCATTGCCACCCTGCGAGTCACCGCCTCCGCCTGCCGCACCCCTCGGACCAACCTCATCGAAGTCGAGCGTGCATGAAAGACATCCAGCAGCGACGATCGCGTAGACGACGGCGGAATGGGGCCGCAGGCTCATGCCGGGATCAAAACGCTCCGACGACGCCTGCATAAAAACCCTCGTCACTGACGGACACCGCGGGCTGAATCGTGGCTTCCGTCGATACGCTTTCGGGACCGTTCAATGCGTCGACCACGATCATCGTCGCGCCCGCGGCGACGAGCCCGATACCCACGCCGAGCGACACATTGGCAATGAGCGCCGCTTGCTCGCCGTCGTCACGCAATGCCTCCGCGCTCGCTGCGTCGAGCTCCGGGCAGGAGGTGCCGCACGCTTCGAGCTCGTCGTAGCTCGACTGGGCGGACGCACCGAAACCCGCGAGCAGACCGAAGCCGACGAGACCCACGCCACCCACGACGGCGCCGCCGATCGTGAGCGCGCCGAAGGGTGAGCCTCCTGGTTCCGTCGGGGGAGGAGGAGGCGGCTGTGTGCCATCGGGCTTCGTCTTCGTCGGAGCGTCGAAGGAGATCGACGCGACCCCCTGCGCGGCGACGTTCACCGTCTTTTCCTGCGTCGACTCCCCGAGCGACAAACGTGCACGAACCTCACCGGGCGCGACGATCACTTGCGCCGATTTCTCCAGCACCACCGGCTCGTCACCCGTGCGCTCGACCGTGACGCTCCCGTTGTCGGGCACCGCGACGTCGACAACGGCGAGCTCTTTCATGAGCTCCTCTTCGAAGCGCTTCGCCTCGGTCACCGTCTGCGCGTACTTCGTCTGTCCCGCGGCCGCCTCTGCCTCCGCGTTGATCCGCGCGCGCCGGTAGTACTCGGCAGCGCGCGCCTTTTTTCCGGTGCCCTTCAGCGCGTGGGCAATCAAAAGCTCGGTGTTCGGGCTCTTCAAGAGCGTGAGCGAGCGCTCGAGCAGCGGGAGCGCTTCACCCGGCTTCTTCTCGGAGATGAGATCGCGGCCCTTGGCGTAGAGCTCGATGGCTTCGTCCTTCGACTTGTCGTCCGCGAGCACGGGCGAAGCCACGGACAAGACCCAAACCACCGCGACGAAGAAGCTCGCAAAGACTCGCACCGTAGGCGCCATGTTCGCCTCTTCGGGTGACGCTCGGCAAGTCAGGGAGTGGGCGGCAGATACGTGTCGGGCCGGCCCTTCTTGGTGCCGGGGTTCTTCGGCGTCTTCGGGCGCGAGGTCGTGGTCGGGGTGGCCGACACGGATGTGCTCGCCGATGAGGCCGCGCGCGCCGAAGTTGTGGAAGATGCGCTGATGGTCGCATCGGTGCCGAGCGCGGTCGGCGCCGAGGAAGCAGCGGGCTCGACGCGCACATCCTCCGCGCTCGCGGGTGCCTTCGCGCGTTCGGTCGCTGGAGAGGTCGCTGCGGCGCTGTCGGTCACCGTGCGCGACGCATCACGGTCCGGCGTCTTTTGGGCGTACAGCCAAACGGCGAATGCGAAGGCGCCGATCCCGAGTGGTACGAACAGGGCGGCGAGCACGACGCCAGTGCGCGACTTCGGGGCTGGCTTCGGTGCGCGATCGCTCGTCGCAGGCCCGAGCGTGATCCCCGGCGGTCTCGCGAACGGCATCGAGCCGCGGGATTCGAGCCCTTCCGCCGCGGAGAGCGGAGCCGATTGGATGGTGGAGGCCAGCGGATCGGCGTGGAGCGGGCCTGGCGCCGAGCGCGCGAGCGACGCGGACGCGTCCGCGCGAAGGGTCGGATTCGTCCCGATCTCACCCGCGGGCAGAAAGTCCTCGAGCGCGCGCAAGAGCTCACGCACGGAGGAATAACGCTCGCGCGGATTCTTTTGGAGCGTGCCCGCGATGATGTCGTCGAGACCGGGCGGGATCCCCTGCCGGACTTGCGACGGCGGCACATGCGGGTCGATCGAGATCATCACGGCGAGCGCACCTGCCGTCTCTGCGATGAACGGCGGATCGCCGGTGAGCGCCTCGTACAAGATGACGCCGAGCGACCACACGTCGCTTCGATGATCGACGAGCTTCGCCGATCGAATCTGTTCGGGGCTCATGTAGAGGGGCGACCCGAACGACATCTGCGTCTGAGTGACGTGGCCGTCGGTGAGGTTGGTGATCTTCGAGATCCCGAAATCGAGGACCTTCACGACGCGGCGATCGCCCTCGCGTGCGAGAAACAGGTTCGAGGGCTTGAGGTCGCGGTGCACGATGCCGAGATCGTGGGCCTCGATCATCGCGTGGCAGGCCTGAACCACGTAGGCGACGGCCTCTCCCGGCGGGAGAAACCCGCGCTCCTCGATCTCCGCGGAAAGATCGCGGCCCTCGAGGTACTCCATCACGATGAACGGCTGCCCGCGGTCGCCGACGTCGTAGATCCGCGCGGCGTGACGGCTCTTCAATGCGGCGGTGGCGCGCGCTTCCCGGTGGAAGCGCACCACCGAGCTCTGGTCCTTCGTGAACTCTTCGCGCAGGACCTTCACCGCGACGACGGCGGCGTCTGCGACGCGACGCGCCTGATACACGTCACCCATGCCACCGGAGCCGATGGTGCGAATGACCTCGTATCGGCTGTCGAGCAGCGTCCCCGGAATCAAGGAGGAACGATCTTAGCAGGAGGAGGGGGAAGCGCTGTAACCTCCCGAGCACATGAGGGTCGGCATCGTCCGGGAGATCGGGCTCGGCGAACGGCGCGTCGCGGCCACGCCCGACACGACAAAGCGTTTGATCAAGCTCGGGTTCGAGGTCCAGGTCGAAGCCGGGGCCGGTGAGCTCGCCTCGTTCCAGGACGCTGACTACGAGTCGGCAGGAGCGAGCATCGCACCGACGGCCACAGAAGTGTGGGACACGTCGGATCTCGTGCTCAAGGTGCGTCCGCCCGATGCGCTGCCGGAAGGCGGCCACGAGGCGGATCATCTGCGCGAGGGCGCGACGCTCATCTCCTTCATCTGGCCGTCGAAAAATCCCGAGCTCGTCGCTCGGCTCTCGGGCCGGAAGGTGACCGTGCTCGCGATGGATCAGATCCCGCGGATCACACGTGCGCAGAAGATGGACGCGCTCTCGAGCATGGCGAACATCGCCGGCTACCGCGCGGTCATCGAAGCCGCGAGCTTCTTCGGGCGGTTCTTCACGGGACAGATGACCGCCGCCGGGAAGGTCCCGCCCGCGAAGGTCATGGTCATCGGCGCAGGCGTCGCGGGCCTCGCCGCCATCGGCGCCGCGCGCAGCCTCGGCGCCATCGTCCGCGCCTTCGATACGCGACCCGGCGTCAAAGAGCAGATCGAGAGCATGGGCGCCGAGTTCCTCGAGCTCCAGTTCGAGGAGGAGGGCGCGGGTGAAGGCGGCTACGCAAAAGAGATGAGCCCGGCCTTCATTGCGGCCGAAATGGCGCTGTTCGCGGAGCAAGCGCGCGACGTCGACATCATCATCACGACGGCGCTGATCCCGGGGCGGCCCGCGCCCGTGCTCATCACTCCCGAAATGGTGGAGAGCATGAAGAAGGGCTCGGTCATCGTGGACCTCGCCGCCGAAAACGGTGGCAACTGTGCATTGACGCAGCCCGAGCGAGTCATCACCCACCGAGGCATCACGATCATCGGCTACGTGGATCTGCCGAGCCGCCTCGCGCCGACAGCGAGCCAACTCTATGGCTCGAACCTCTGCCACATGATCGCCGATATGGGCGGAGCGAAGGCTTGGCACATCGACCGCGAGGACGAGGTCATTCGCGGCGCGCTCATCATGGAGAATGGTGAGGTCTGCTGGCCGCCGCCCCGCATCGAAAAGAAAGAGGTGGAGCCCGCCAAGCGCCCGAGCGTCAAGCCCGTCGCCAAGCGTGACTCCCACGCCGTCGCATTGAAGGAGTCACGGCCAAAACAGCGAGGGCACGGCCACGGCGCCGATACCGGCAGACCGTCGAGCTTGTGGCCGATGGTCGCAGCCGCTGTGGTCATCGCGGCCGCGAGCCAGTTCGCGCCGCCCGAGTTCGTCGCGCACCTCACGGTGTTCGTGCTGGCGTGTTTCGTCGGTTGGCAGGTCGTGTGGAACGTCACGCCGGCCCTTCACACCCCGCTGATGAGCGTCACCAACGCAGTCAGCGGCATCATCCTCGTCGGCGGAATGCTCAATGTCGCGGGGCCGCTCGGGTCGCCCGCGACGTTGCTCGGAGCGCTCGCGTTGCTCCTGTCCGCCATCAACGTCGCGGGAGGTTTCCTCGTGACCCAGCGAATGCTCAAGATGTTCGCCAAATCACCTGAAGAAGAGCGCGGGGGCCAAAACGGATGAGCGTCAGCCTTGTCACGGGGCTGTACCTGGTCGCCGGGATCTTGTTCATTCGGAGCCTCGGCGGGCTGTCGAACCAGACGACGGCCAAGCGCGGAAACCTCTACGGCATCGCCGGCATGTTGCTCGCCATCGTCGCGACCATTGCGGTGGCGAAGGGCGGCTATGGCGTGATGATCGCCGCGCTCTGTGCGGGCGGCGCGATCGGCGCGGTGCTCGCCCAGCGCGTGGCCATGACGAGCATGCCCGAGCTCGTCGCGATCCTTCACTCCTTCGTCGGGATCGCGGCCGTCCTCGTCGGTTTTGCCGCGTATCTCTCACCGGCGCATTCGCTCATCGGCGCGGCGAAGATCATCCACGAGGTCGAGATCTTCATCGGTGTCCTCGTCGGCGCCGTCACCTTCACCGGCTCGATCATCGCATTCGGCAAGCTGCGGGGATCGATCGCGTCGAAGCCGCTGATGTTGCCGGCGCGGCACGCCATCAACGCGGGGATGTTCCTCGCCTGCGTCGCGCTCCTGATTCCCTTCCTCTCCGCGCCGGACCATTCCGCGGTTTGGGCGCTCGGAGCGATGAGCGCCATTGCTGCCATCCTCGGCGCGCACCTCGTCATGGCGATCGGCGGCGCCGACATGCCCGTCGTCGTCTCGATGCTCAACAGCTATTCGGGTTGGGCCGCTTCGGCAGCCGGCTTCATGCTCGGAAACGATCTGCTCATCATCACGGGTGCGCTCGTCGGATCGAGCGGCGCGATCCTCAGCATCATCATGTGCCGCGCGATGAATCGATCCATCGTGGCGGTCATCTTCGGCGGCTTCGGCGCGGCCGAAGGCGCAGCGCCGGCGGGTGGTGCCGCCGCGCCGCAAGGTGAGGTGAAGTCCACCGACGCGGAGAGCGTCGCAAAGGCGCTCCTCGATGCGAAGAGCGTCATCGTCGTACCCGGATATGGAATGGCGGTCGCGCAAGCCCAACATCCGCTCTACGAGGCGGCGCGAATCCTCCGCAAACGCGGCACTGCCGTCCGCTTCGCCATTCACCCCGTCGCGGGCCGCCTACCGGGGCACATGAACGTCCTCTTGGCGGAGGCAAAGGTGCCTTACGACATCGTCCTCGAGATGGACGAAATCAACCAAGACTTCCCCGAGACGGACGTCGTCCTCGTCATCGGGGCGAACGACATCGTCAATCCGAGCGCGCTCGAGGACGTCTCGAGCCCCATTTACGGGATGCCCGTTTTGGAGGTCTGGAGCTCCAAGGTCGTCGTCGTGACGAAGCGGGGGATGGCGGCCGGATATGCCGGTATCGACAATCCGCTCTTCTATCGAGAAAACACGCAGATGTTGTTCGGCGACGCCAAGAAGAGCGTGGACGCGATCTTGGCAGGGTTGAAAGCCGGCGTGGCATGAGCGAGCCCCTCGCCGGCCGATCCGGCGAGAGGCACCGCTCGTTGCGTCAGATACAGCTCGGATCGGTCGGGTTGGTACAAGGGCACCCGGGATCGCCCGGCACGCAGGTGCCCGGGTAACACTCGCTCTTGCAGAGCTCCAATTCCGACTTGCACTGGGCGATCGACCCGCCGAAGTGCCGGCAAATGTCGTATTCGCACGTTACGCACATCGCGACGCAGTTGCGCGGGCCACACCGAGGCGGCCAGTAGTAGTCGCCGATCTTGACCGCCTCCTCCGCTTGGTCGACGGCCTCGTCCCCAACTGTTTCTTCCCCCTGGGTTTCGTCGAGCTCCGTCGACTCGGACTCGTCCGCGACGCCATGACAAGCGCCGATCAGAACCGTCGAACCCAACACTGTCGTCAGCATCCATCGCTTCATCGATCGATCTCCCTTTCGCGAAGCGCACGGGAGGAAGAAAGCAGATCGGCGCTTCGCGGCCGGGGCACTGCACGCGCCATGCCCTCTCGCGGGCGTATCGTTCGCGCGCTTTCCTGCGCGCCGAAGGCGCGCGTTGAGAGTTGCGCAGTCGACGCGCAACGTTGCGATGCTTGCTCAGCTCAGCTCTTGGGCGACACGCGGTCGCTTCCAGCGCGACGGCAGCACCACGAGGACGTCTTTGGTGGTCGAACGAATCTCCGGACGATGCTCGAGCGAGGCGCCGCCTCGGTGGGTGAGGAGGTTGAGGCCTCGACCGAGCTGCTCGCCGTAGCCGAGGCTCCGCGCGATCGAGGCGAGCAACGGATTGCGTGGTTGCGAGATGCCCCCATCACGCGCGAGCTCCTCCAAGTCGCTCATCCCTTCGGGCGGGCCACCGGGACTCCATACTTCGAGCCGGTCGGCGAACAACCGAACCGCGACGCGGCTCGGTCTGCGCAGGTCGCGGTGCACCAGCGCATTGACCAATACCTCGCGAACGATGGCAGGATCGTATTCGCTGGCGTCGGGCGCCCCCTCCCCTCCCGCGTGCGCGCGAACGAAGGAGAGGCTTCCCTCGAGCAGCGCACCCAACCCACCTTCGAGATCGACCTTCGCAGCGATGGAGTCGAGCAGCGTCGTGCCACCCGACGCCATGCACGCGACCCCCCACTCCGGAAAGTACAGCTGCGGAAGCTTTCCAAAGACATACAGCCCCGTCACCGACGGGACGACCCGGGGCGGCGACTTCGAGAGCAGGCCGACGCGCGTCGCCACCTCTTCACGAGAGCTGGATGCGAGCAACGTCGGGACACGCTCGGCGAGGAACGCGTCGAGCTTCGGAAGATCCAAGTCGTCCAAATCGGCGGAGGAGACACCGAGGCGCTCGTTCGTCATCGAGGGGGATGCTAGTGCACTGCCGTTGAGATCCAGTCAGGCATCTCGTGGCTGTGCACTAGCCGCCGGAGACAGCCGGCGCGGGGTGCGCGGGGCGGAGCCCCGCGGGAAGGTTAGTGCACCGCGCGCCGACGGAGTCGGCGCCAACATCGCGCAGCGATGTTGATGCGATCCCGCATGCGGTGCGCTAGACACTCCGCATGAAGCTTCGAACCGTCTTGATTGCCTCGACCGCAGGCGTGCTCTCGCTCGGGATCGGTCTGTTCGCGGGCTGTGGAGACGACACGACGGGGACGGGCGGATCTGGGGGCGGCGAAGATCTCTCGGACGTCATTTACGAGGCCGAAGCAACGGACGAAGCCCTCGAAGCGCTCGTCGCCGACACACCGAAAGACGAGCCGGAGAAGGCTGCTGTGTTCGACGCGCCCGCCAATGACGAGGCCGTCCCCGCAGCCGAAACCTTCACGTTCCGATGGCATGCCGGCGGGCAGGCGGCGATTCCGCGTGACCTCTTCGTGCCGGCGAGGCGAACAGCCCATCCCATTCGCTTCGGAGCGGTGGAGCACGACGGATTCACCACCACGGCGAGAACGCTGCTCGAGGGGATGTTGTCCAATGTGCCGAGCGCCCATGCGCACGGCACGCCGGTGAACGGCCCCGGCTACTTCCTCGTCTTCTCGACTGCCGACAACGCAAAGCTCGTGCGTGTGTTCACGCTCGCGACCGAATACACGCCCGACGACACCGCCTGGGGTGAGCTCACGGGCGCCGGCGCACCGATCACCGCGACGATCTTGAGCGCGGAGTTCGAGGAAAACCGCGTGCTCCAGGACGGCGGCCCTTGGGAGAGCGCGCCGCTCACCTTCACCATTGAGTGACAGCCGAACACTACCGCGATAGCGAACAATCCACGTTTCGGTCGTAGCCGTCGTCGCTTTCGTACGAGGGTGCATGCATAGTCGCGGGCTATGCGTAGCTTTGCCGGAATCGGCCTCGCGGCCTGCCTCCTCGCGTTTGCCTGCGACGACACGACCGAGCCCGACGGTGCGCCGAACGGCGGCGGCGGCAGCTCGTCGAATGCCCCGCCGAACGGCGGCGGAGGTAACGCGAGCACCGGGGGCAGCGACGGCACCGGCGGAACGCCGAGCACGTCGGACGGCGGCGGCGGAAGCGAGCCGGTGTGCAGTATCCCGACGACGCCGTGCACCGACACGGCGGAGTGTTGCGAGGGATACACCTGTGGCGAGACGTCGCTCGGCCAGGTGTGCTGCGGCGAAACGGGCGCGGCCTGCAATACGCCGAACGGTGAGGACTGCTGTGGCGCCCTCCTGTGCATCAATGGCACCTGCGGCCTACCGCCGGAGCCGTGCGAGTCGCCCTGCAAACAACCACCTGCGCTCGTGATCGAAAAGCAGCGCCTCGCGAACATCGGCGGCTCGTTCCTGGGCATCTGCGGCGACGCCAACCACACCTACGGCTATCACCTGCCCGCTGCGCTTCTCCCGGGCGACGATTATTCGATGGAGGGCGCGGCCAACGACCCTGTCTGTGAATGGTATGCGTCGGCTATCGACATCGGGATGGATTGGCCCGTTTCGCGCGATTGGCTCGCGTGGCTGATCGAATCGATTCGCAACGACGACATCCAAGGCGTCGCCGAGGTCATCGGATCCTACGACGGCGTCGATGTTCGCTATTGGTCCGACTCGGCGGGCTGGGATCAGAACGGCATCCCCTATCAGGGCGATGGGCACGACAGCTGGACCCACGTGTCGATCTACCGATCCACCGCGCTCGAGGACCACGGCATCCTCGCCGGTTGGACCGCGAACGCCGGACCGTAATCAGCGGGTCGCGCCGAGCGGCGCGGGCAATGTCGACGACGAGGCACGTTTGACCGGAACCTCCGGCGACGGTCGCGGTCTATCCCCGAGCCATGTCGCTCGGAACGATTCTTCCCATCGTCGCCCTCGCGTTGGGCTCGCTCGCCTCACGCGCCCCCGCGCTCGGACAGGACAAAATCCGCGAGGCGGTGAACGACCGCGGCGTCGCGCTACAAGGTTGTTATCAAGACGGCCTCGATCGAAATCCGAAGCTCAAGGGCACGATCGGCGTCGAAATGAAGGTTACCGAGAGCGGCGTCGTCGAAGACGCGAAGTCGACGCAGGCGACCACGCTCAAAGACGACGAGGTCGTCGGGTGTGTCGTGAAGGTGATGAAGAGCCTGGATTTCGGGAAACAGGACTCGCCGCAGACGGTTCGCTATTCGATGTACTTCGAGCCCGACCCGCCGAAGAAGGAAGAGGACGAAACCAAATAGACGGAGCGTGCGGGGGCGGGGCTCACAAGCCCGGCGAAAAGAGGACCGGGTAGACGACGCGAATCGGCTTCCCCTCGAACGGGGGGAATTGCAGCTCGCGAAAACGTTTGGCGACGCAATCGTTGATGGCTTGATCGGGAAGGTCGCTCGCCTTCGTGTCGGCGTGGCTCACGCGACCGGTCGGCTCGATGGTGAAGGAGACCGTCACCCGGCCGTTGATGTTCGGACAGGGCCGAAGATTGTTTTCATAACAGAGGCGCAGCTTGGGGAAGCTCTCGCGGATGACGGACTGAATCGTCTCGGGCGAGAGGCGCTTCTCGGCTTGCTGAGAGGGAAAGAGGACCGTGTCGACCGGCCCGGCCACGTTCACGCCGGAGCGCTTGCCACAGGTGATGCTCTGCGGTGGCGCGGCCAGCGCGATCGTCGGGGTGACGAGGCAGACGACGGCGAGCCACTTCATGGTCGCCTTTGGACTGCTCGTTTCCACAGAGGTTCCCGGGACGATGTACATTGGCCGGCGATGAGGCGCGTCTTTGGTTCACTCTCGCTCGTCTTGGGGCTTGGTTCGCTCGTTGCCTGTGGCGACGACGAGACTGCGACGGGCGGCGGGGGCTCGGGCGGCGGTGGGGGCGCGCCGCCTGCGTGCGACGTCGAAAAACGCGCGGAAGACGAGGCCCAGGCCCCCGCGATCCACACCCCCCGATGGGCGTTTCGACCTTGGATCTCCAAGGACATCTCGACCGGTGAGGACACGCGGTCATTCGTCGACGGCTTTCACGAGCGGGACATCCCGGTCGGCGTCGTCGTGCTCGATAGCCCTTGGGAGACGAACTACAACACCTTCGTCCCGAATCCGGAACGGTACCCCGACTTCGGCGAGATGGTCGCGGACCTCCGGGCAGAGGACATCCGCGTCGTGCTCTGGACGACCCAGATGATCAACGTGTCGAGCTACGACCTCGAGCCGACCGGCGACGTCTACATGGGCCCGTCACCCGACTACGAGCCGGCCGCGGCGTGCGGATACTTCGTCAACGAGAACCGCACCTTCGCCTGGTGGAAGGGCACGGGCTCCGCGGTGGACTTCTTCAACCCCGACGCGCGCGCGTTCTGGCATCGATTGCAGGATCCGCTCTTCGATATGGGCGTCTCCGGATTCAAGCTCGATTTCGGCGAGAGCTACGTCGACGAGCTGCCCATTCGATCGGCCGAGGGCGAAAAGACGCTGCAGGAGTATTCGGAGGCCTATTACGAGGACTTCTATCGTTATGGATCCGCGCGCGCCCCAGCCGACGAGTTCGTGACGATGGTGCGCCCGTACGACAAGAGCTACCAATTCGAGGGGCGCTTCTTTGCGCGGCCCGAGCACGCGCCGGTCGCGTGGGTGGGGGACAATCGGCGCGATTACATCGGAATGGAGGATGCGCTCGACCACATCTTCCGATCCGCGGAAGCTGGTTATGTCGTCGTCGGCAGCGACCTCGGCGGTTACCTCGACCGCGACGACAAGGACCTCACGCAGGACATTCCGCTCGACGCCGGGGTCTTCATGCGCTGGACGGCGCTCAGCTCGATGACGCCGTTCATGCAGCTGCACGGCCGAGCCAACCTGGAGCCTTGGACCTTCCCTGAAGAACCGGAGCTCGTCACCGATACCTATCGGTATTGGGCAAAGCTGCACGACGAGCTCGTGCCGTTCTTCGATTCGGTGGCGATTGCGCAATACGACGGCGGCGACGTCCGGATGATTCGTCCGGTCGCGACCGAAACACAGTGGCCCGACGATTGGCGTTATTGGCTCGGCGACGCGCTCCTGGTCGTGCCGGTCACCGACGACACGGGCGTGGTCGACATCGAGATTCCGAACGACGCGAGGTATTTCGCGCTCTTCGATCCCGCCGGAACCCCAATCGAGCCGGGCACGGTGCTCGCGGGCTACGACGTCAGCGACCCGTCGCGCATTCCAGTGTTCGCGCGTGAGGGAGCCATCATTCCGATGGAGATCGCCGATGCCGTGACCGGATTCGGTACGACCGCGTCCGCGGGCGCGCTCACGGTGCTCGTCTATCCGGCGGAGGAAGGCCTCCCATTCGAGGTGCTCGACAACGACGACGCCCTCGAGCTTTCGGTGTCGGCGACGACAACACCCAACGGCGCATCATTGCTGCTGTCGGCTCATCCGCGAACCGTCATCCTGCGCGTGCGTATCGATGCGGCGCCGACGGCGGTCGAAGGAGAAGCGGGAGCAATCGAACAGCATGCCTCGCGCGAGTCCTTCGATGCCGCGGAGCGCGGGTGGTTTGCGGAGGGTGGTTTCGTGTGGATCAAGCTGACGCCCGCAGACTCCGGCATCGTGAGCGTGGAATAGCGCGGGCGCTCCTCAACGCGCCGGCGCAGTCACGGCAATCGTCAGGCTCTCCGTCAAGGACGCTCCGGAGCTGAGCGTCACCTTGCAATCGCCCGTCATCCTGGGCTCGAGACCAAACCCCGTAACACCGCGGGTCGACTGCTCGCCGAATCCGAAATCGCAGACATCCGGCGTGTCGATGGCGACCTGGTATTCGACCTCGTCCGGGTAGTTGTATTCGTCGAAGCAAATCCGGCGGTCGCCGACCGCGAGCCGCGCGTAGACGAAGACCTCGTTCAGGTTCGGATTGTAGGTCGTTTCGCCGATATCGAATCGGTCGATGGTCGACGCATTGGCGATGGTCAGATGCTCGAGCTCGGTGCCATTCGGCAACGTGACCGCGATCTCGGGGACCGCGATGTCGTATGCAATCGTCAGCGAGACGAAGTCGGTATGCCCATCGACGATCTGGCCGTCGATGGTCCCGGCGCCTTGCGGGTCGACGGTGAGGGGCGGCGCCACGTCGTCACCGACCAGCGGGTTGCCCAACGCGTCGGTGAACGTGGCGGACAGACCGATTAGCTCACGCGGCGGGAGAGCTACCGTATCGAGCGAGACGCCCTCCCCACAGGTCGTGAACACTTCGAGGTCGGCCCCAGCCGGCTCCGCGACGCGCACCATCGTGGTGCCCTCCGTCGGCTGATTGTCCGGGGTCGTCGCCTCGAGGAAGATCGTCGCGATGCCGGCCTTGTGCGCCCTCAGGACGATGCTTCCCGCGTCGCTCTGTTCCACGGTCACGACGTCCGGCGCGCTGCTCTCGACGCGGTCAATCGTCGAGAAGGTGCAGCTACCGCCGAAGCCGAATGTGGAGCCGCTGCAGCTCTTCGGGCCATCGATGCTCAGCGTCGCGCGCGCTCCGACGAGGATCGGATCCTCGGCGCCCTCGAACGTCCATTCCGCTGGAGTCTCTTCTTCGCCGTCGTCGGTCTCGTTGCCGAAGAAAAGGCAGCCGCTCGCGAGCGTCGCGATGGCGAGGAGACCCATGTGGGTCGGCATTCGTAACGAAGTGCGATCGGCGGGATCGTGGCTCATGGTTTCGCTCCGTGCGCGGGTGCCATAGCAAGGCCGAGCCCACGGGCGTCTTCGCGCGCAATTACGCCAAAAGACGCAACTGGATGCGTGCGGATCTGCGCGCCCCGTCACCCCGCCTACGCTTCGAAGAGCGCGCCGCTACTCGGCGCCGTATTCGATGTCGATGCCGACGGCGCGCATCAAGCGGATCGCATTCGTCGATTGAACGACGCCCTGCTTGAGCTTGTAGTCGAAGACCATCTTCCCTTCCTCGATATGGTCGGAGAAGTGGACGGGCTCGACGTTCCCACCGCTCTCGTCGGCAATCGACACGAGAGCGTAGTCGTGGGTCGAGACGGCACCGATCGCACCGCGACGTACGAGGTCGAGCACGACGCCGCGCGCGCCGATGGTGCGCTCTTTGGAATTGGTGCCGTGGAGGATCTCGTCGAGAAGAAAGAGAACCGGCGTCCCCGATTGAGATGCGTTGACGACCGCCTTGAGGCGAAGGAGCTCCGCGTAGAAATGGCTCCAGCCTTGGTCGAGCGCGTCGCGAATCCGCATGCTCGTCCACGTGGAGAGGCGCGACAGCCGCGCTTGCCGCGCGCACACGGGCATGCCGGCGCACGCCATGACCGTGCACAGGCCCATCGCGCGCAGGTACGTGCTCTTGCCCGACATGTTCGAGCCGGTCACCAGGAGCGCGCGCCCCGGGCCCGATAGAGACACGTCGTTGTTGATGCGCGTCGCCGCGGACAAGAGCGGGTGTCCGAGGTCTTTCGCTTCCAATCGGGCCGGACCAGCATCGACCTCCGGCCACGCGAAGTCGGGATGTTCGCCGGCGTACGTCGCAATGCTCGAAAGCGCCTCGATTTCACCGAGCGCAACGAGCCACGCGCGTGTCCGCTTTCCTACGCGCGCGCGCCAGCGCTCGAGCGCGAGCGCGACCCAAACGTCGTAGAGAAAGAAGAGGTTGAGGACGATGTGGATGATCGTGTTGTGGCGAACGTCCGCGAAGCCGATGATCCGTTCGAGCTTCGAGATCTCGTCCGATGCGCGGGCCTGCCCATTGCCGCCTCGAACGACGGCGGTCATGCCCGCGAGCGAGGGGCTCTCGAGCTCGGCGTCTTCGATGCGGCGAAACACCGCACGGAACCGGCCGAACGGGGCCTCGCGCGACGACACGAAGGTGACCATTCGCCCGATGGGGCCCCAAAGCGCTCCGAGGATGGCGAGCTGACCGATGAACGGCGCGAGCCAGACATAACGGAGCGGCCGAACGATCTCGGCTAGATGCGTCCGCGCGAAGAAGAGCCCAATGGTGAGCGGGATGAGGAGCCGCGCAATGAAGATGAGGACCGCGCGCTTACGAAGCTTGGGGTCGGTCGAGGGGCCGACCGGCAGCTCGCGCGGGGCCTCGCTCCAAAGGGCGAGAGGCTCCTCGGCGCGGCCGCGGCTTTGCGCGCGCTTGGCGTAAATCGAAACGTCTTCGAGAAGATCGGCCTTTTGAAGGAGCTCACGCGCCGCGGACTGACGCTCGACGACCACCGACACAGGGGCCGGATCGAGGAGCCACCGGGCGAGCGTGTCCTCCCCGACCGCCGTCTCGGCGCGGGACACCGCGACGAACAGGGAGCCCGGTCCGAAGATGTCGAGATCCGACGCATTGGGATGATCGGCCCGCAAGAAGCGCGCGCCGTCCGGGTCCTTCAGCTTCGCACGTGAGGGATCGGGCAGGTCGGGCTCGCCGTCGAGGCGGCGCTGACCTGCTTGAACGTACCGCTGGCGCTCTTCGACGAGCGTGCGCCGCGAGGCGACGATGGCGTGCCGGACGACGAGCAGCCCGAAGACGACGACGAGCGCCGCCGGAATGCCCCATCCCCAGGTCGGCAACTTCGCGAAGTGCACGCCGCCACTGGAGGCAAAGATGCCGAGCATGACGATTCCGCGTCGGCTCGATAGGGCATCGCTTTTCTTCTCGAGCTCGGCGAGCGCCTGCTTCAGCTCCACCGCGCGCTTGTCGTAATGCGCCCGCAGGCCGGTCGTCACGCGGCACGGCGTAGCACATTGCGCGCGAGGTCGGTCGGGATTAGGGTCCCTCGAAGCCGATGTTCGCCTGGATCAAGAAGCTTTTCGGTACCTCGCACGAACGCACAGTTGCGAGGCTGCGGCCCAAGGTCGAGGCCATCAATTCGATGGAAGCGGAGATCCAAAAGCTCTCCGACGCCGAGCTCAAGGCGAAGACTGCCGAGTTCAAGGAGAAGCTCGACAACGGCGCGACACTCGACGACATCCTCGTCCCCGCTTTCGCCGTCTGCCGGGAGGCCGGCAAGCGCATCCTCAAGATGCGCCATTTCGACGTCCAGCTGATCGGCGGCATGGTCCTGCACGGCGGTTCGATCGCCGAGATGCGGACCGGCGAGGGCAAGACGCTCGTCGCGACGCTGCCTTGTTATCTGAACGCCCTCGAGGGCAAGGGCGTCCACGTCGTCACGGTGAACGATTACCTCGCCCGCCGCGATGCCGAATGGATGGGGCGCCTCTATGGCTTCCTCGGCCTGCAGACCGGCGTCGTGGTCAACCAGCAGGGCGAGGCCGAGAAGCGCATCGCCTACCGGAGCGACATCACCTACGGCCAGAACAACGAGTTCGGCTTCGATTACCTCCGCGACAACATGAAGTTTTCGGCGCTCGACTACCAGCAGCGCCCGCTCAACTACGCGATCGTCGACGAGGTCGACTCGATCCTCATCGACGAGGCGCGCACCCCCCTCATCATCAGCGGTCAGGGTGAGCGTTCGAGCGAGAAGTACAAGCTCATCAACGAGATCATTCCGCGCCTTCGCAATGAGGAGCACTACACCGTCGACGAGAAGGCCCACTCGGTCACGCTCACCGACGACGGCGTCGAGCTCGCGCAGAAGCTGTTGTCCGGTGTCCGCGCCTTGAAGGGCAAGAACCTCTACGACACCGACAACCTCGAGACGCTCCACATCCTGAATCAGTGCCTCCGCTCGCACACCCTCTACAAGCGCGACGTCAATTACATCGTGCGCGAGGGCAAGATCATGATCGTCGACGAGTTCACCGGCCGCATCCTCGCGGGCCGGCGCTGGTCCGACGGCCTGCACCAAGCGATCGAGGCGAAGGAGAACGTGCGCATCCAAGAGGAGAGCCGCACGCTCGCGACGATCACCTTCCAGAACCTCTTCCGTCTCTACAAGAAGCTGTCCGGCATGACGGGCACGGCCGACACCGAAGCGGCCGAGTTCCACAGCACGTACAAGCTCGACGTCGTCCAGATCCCGACGAACAAGAAGAACGTGCGGCTCGACCAGCACGACGTCGTCTACAAGACCGAGAAAGAGAAGTTCACGGCCGTCGTCCAGGAGATCATGGACAACAACGAGGTCGGCATCCCGATCCTCGTCGGCACGACGAACGTCGAGAAGAGCCAGGCGCTCAGCCGCATCCTCGCGAAGAAGGGCATCAAACACGAGGTGCTCAACGCGAAGCACCACGAGAACGAAGCCTTCGTCGTCGCACAGGCCGGCCGCCGTGGCGCCATCACCGTCTCGACGAACATGGCCGGTCGCGGCACCGACATTCTCCTCGGCGGTAACGCGGAGATGCTCGCCAAGTGGGAGTTCAAACAGAACAACCGCATCCCCGAGGCAGAGCCCGAAGAGTTCGAAGCGGTCGTCGAGAAGTACCGTCAGGACTGCCAGGCCGAGGCTGCCGAGGTTCGCGAGCTCGGCGGGCTCTACATCATCGGCACCGAGCGCCACGAGTCGCGCCGTATCGACAACCAGCTCCGCGGCCGCGCGGGTCGGCAGGGCGATCCCGGCTCGAGCAAGTTCTACCTGTCGCTCGAAGACGACCTCATGCGCATCTTCGCCGGCGATCGGGTGAAGAACCTGATGGAGCGGATGGGCATGCCGGACAACGAGCCCATCGAGCACCCCTGGGTCACCAAGAGCGTCGAGAACGCGCAGAAGAAGGTCGAAGAGCGCAACTTCGACATCCGTAAGAACGTCCTCGAATACGACGACGTCATGAATGCGCAGCGCAAGACCGTCTACGAGCTGCGCCAGCAATTGCTCGCAGGTCGATACTTCCCGGAAGAGCTCGACGAGGAAGGCAAGCCGACCGGCGACAAGCGCGAGATCAAGGCGCGCAAGGACATCGTCGAGACGGTGCTCCCGAAGGTCGGAGCATTCCTCGGTATGCACTGCGAGGATCCCATCCTGCCCCATGACAAGGACGGGAAGCCGAAGACGCTCAAGCGCAAAGACTTCGAGAAGAAGAAGAACACGCTCGTCGAGAAGGACGAGCTCAAGCGCCTCTTCTACGTCGGTGATCGAAGCGGCCGCTTCCCCGGCTGGGGCGTGGCGATCGATCTCGATGGTCGAGAAGAGAAGGTGCCGGAGATCTACGACGAGTTCGTCGACCTCGTGCCGCGCGCCCTCACCGAGCAGCGCGAGCGCATCCTCGATCTGATGGACCGCATCATCGCGGCCATGGTCGAAGAGTCCTGCCCCGCGAACCGTCCGCCCGAGGATTGGGATTGGGGCGGCGTGTTCGAGGGGATGCGCGACACGTTCGGCATCGAGCTCGCGGACGACGTGAGCGAGTTCGGTGATGCCGAAGCGCTCGCCCAACACCTGTTCGACATCGCCGAGAAGAAATACCTCGATAAAGAGAAGGACATCGGGCTCGAGCTGATGCTCCGTGTCTTCCGGCAGATTTACCTGGAGGAGCTCGATCGCTCCTGGGTCGATCATCTCACCGACATGGAGCACCTGCGCGACGGCATCGGCCTCCGCGGCTACGGCCAGAAGGACCCGAAGCAGGAGTACAAGAAGGAGGGCTACAACATCTTCGTGCAGATGGTGGCCCGCGTCTCCTCGAACGTCATGACGAAGCTCATGAGCGTGCAGGTCCAGCGCCAAGAGGAGGAAGAAGCGCGCGAGCTCCAGCAGCTGCGCCGCCTCCAAGAGCAGCTGAAACGCGCGGAGCCGAAGCACGAAGAGCCGCTGCCGCTCGGCGCGGATCAGGAGCCGGATCCGGAGCAGCTCGTGATGTCGGCGGAGATGGACTGCCCCTGCGGTAGCGGCAAGCCGTTCAGCAAGTGTCACGGCGCCGAGGACGAAGACGCGGCCAGCGACTCGGGCGAAAAGCACGCCGGGGCCTCGGCTTGAAGGCCGGTCGCGCAGCACCCAAGAAGGCCAAGGCGAAGAAGCCCGCTGCAGAAAGGGCCACTCCGGCGAAGACCGGCGCAAAGAAGTCCGCGCCGAAGCGGTCTGCCGCGAAGAAGGCCGTGGCGAAGAAGGCGGCGGAGAAAATCGCCGCCCCCCCGCGCCATCAGCGCGTCGCGCTCACCAAAGAAGAAGGCGTCATCGCCGCCGCGCCGGCGCGCGCGATCACGACGCGCGCCGACAGCATGCTCGACACGCTCGGGCTCACCAACGTCGAGCTCAGCCTCGCGCTCGTCGGTGACGAGACGATCGCCGATTTGAACCAGCGCTTTCGCAAGAAGGCGAAGGCCACCGACGTGCTCTCGTTCCCACTGCACTCGGTCGACGCCGGTTCGATCGTCGCGGCCGCGCAGGCCGGCCCGGTGGTCCATCTCGGCGACGTGATCATCAGCGTGCCGACGGCGACGCGGCAGGCGAAAGAGCGCAGCCGCGCCGTCCTCGACGAGATGACGACGCTCGTCGCGCACGGGCTCCTCCACCTGCTCGGCTTCGACCATCGCAACGACGCCGAAGAGCGAGAGATGGAGGCGTTCGCGCGTGTCCTCGAAGCCGCTGCGCTCGCGAAGAAGCCGCTCTGGTTCCGCCTCGTCCCGAACGACTAGACGCGGGTGACCAGGGCCTCGGCGTTCACGTGAAGTACTGCTTCACGTTCTGATCGAAGAGGACGACGAGCGCCCAGATCCCGACGAACATGTTGATGCACCAACATGGGCCGAAGCACGGGATCATCGTCACGATGACCGCGGCGACGGAGAGGCCGTGGCTCTTCAGCTCGCGCATCTTCATCAAGCCCATGAACGAGAACGCGGACAGGCCGAGGCCGATGACGGCGCTGATGACGCCGATCGCGCCCGACGAATAGCGCTGAAGCTCGCCGAATTCGCCGCGATCTTGCGCTGCGATGCCGAGACCGAGCACGTTCGACAAGAGCCCGAGGACCTGGAGCACGGCCCAGATCGCGACGCACACCATCATGATCGTCGCGATGGTCGCGACCTTCCCGCGGACTGCGAATGCGTCGGGCCCGTACACCGGCTCGGGCCCGCCGTAGTGCGCAGCGGGCGGCGCATACACGTTGAACTGCGGCCCGTCGGGCCCGGGCGGACCGCCCGGAGGTCCCGGAGGTCCGTAGCCACCACCGCCCGGAGGTCCGTAGCCACCACCACCGCCCGGTTGATATCCCGACATGACGAATCTCCCCTCGATGGCTCATCGCGCGCACGTCACGGCGTGACGTAAAACGCCACGGTGTCGTGGCGTGCCCAGCCATCGAGTCTCGGTAAGGTATCCGCCTCGCGCATCGATAGGAAGCATCGAGCAATCCTCCTTGCGCGCTCCTCGCGTCGAATGGATCCTCCGCGGCAATGAGCAAGAAGGTCTATCGCTTCGGGGGTGGCAGCGCGGACGGCAACGCCCGGATGAAGGATTTGCTCGGAGGTAAGGGAGCAAACCTCGCCGAAATGAGCGCCGCGGGTCTTCCGGTTCCGCCCGGCTTCACCATCTCGACGGAGGTCTGTCGCGAGGTGCTCGCAGAAGGCTCGGCGGGCGGGACAGGACGCGGGACGGGCAAGGTTCCGGATTGGTTGTGGGCCGAGGTCGATCCTGCGCTCGCTCATATCGAATCCCTGATGGACGCGAAGCTCGGCGATCCGAGCCGCCCGCTGCTCGTCTCCGTTCGCTCGGGCGCCGCAGTGAGCATGCCCGGCATGATGGACACGGTGCTCAACCTCGGCATGAGCGACGAGGTCGCCGCCGGTCTCGCGAAGCTCACCCAGAGCGAGCGCTTCGCGTGGGATGCGTACCGGCGTTTCCTCGAGATGTTCGCGAACGTCGTGATGGGCGTCTCGCGCGCTCCGTTCGAGCACGCGATGGAGACGCTCAAGCACGAGCGCGGTGCGCGCAGCGATCGCGATCTCGACGCGGCCGCGCTGAAGGAGCTCGTGAAGCGCTTCAAGGAGGTCTACCAAAAGCAGACCGGCCACGGCTTCCCGACGGACCCGCGCGCGCAGCTCGAGCGGGCGATCGTCGCGGTCTTCGCTTCGTGGAACAGCGACCGCGCCGCGAAGTATCGCGAGGTGCAGAACATCCGCGGCCTCATCGGCACCGCGGTCAACGTGCAAGCGATGGTGTTCGGCAACATGGGCGAGACGTCGGGCACGGGCGTGTGCTTCACGCGCAACCCGTCGAGCGGCGACAAAGAGCTCTACGGCGAATACCTCGTCGATGCGCAGGGCGAAGACGTCGTCGCGGGCACCCGCACGCCGGAGCCGATCTCCACCTTGAAGGAGCGGATGCCCGAGATCTACGACCAGCTCGCCGGCCTGACCGAGAAGCTCGAGGGGCACTTCAAGAACGTCCAGGACATCGAGTTCACGGTTCAGCAAAACCGCCTGTTCATCCTGCAGACGCGCCACGGAAAGCGCACCGGTCGCGCCGCGGTGAAGATCGCCGTCGACCTCGTGAACGAAGGGCTGGCCACGAAAGAGGAGGCCATCTGCAACCTCGTCGAGCCGACACACCTCGACCAGTTGCTACATCCGTACTTCGCGGACGAGACCGGCTATCGAAAGGCCGGGCGCGTGCTCGCGAAAGGCCTCGCTGCGTCACCCGGCGCGGCGGTCGGGCGCCTCGTTTTCCACGCAGAGGACGCGGAGGCCTGGAAAGAGCGCGGCGAGAAGGTCGTGCTCGCGCGCGTCGAGACGAGCCCGGAGGACGTCGCTGGAATGCATGCGGCCGAAGGCATCCTCACGAGCCGAGGCGGCATGACGAGCCACGCGGCCGTCGTCGCCCGCGGTTGGGGCAAGCCGTGCGTCGCGGGCTGCCACGAGATCTACATCGACTACGCGGCGAAGACTCTGCGCGCCGATTCGACGACCCTCAAAGAGGGTGACTACATCAGCTTGAACGGCACGACGGGCGAGGTGATCTCCGGCGCCGAGAAGCTCACCGACGCGCTCGTCTCCGACGACTTCCGTCACTTCATGACGTGGGTCGACGCCGCACGCATCCTCCGAGTCCGGACGAACGCCGACACCCCGCGCGATGCCGAGGTCGCGCGCGCATTCGGCGCGGAAGGCATCGGCCTGTGCCGCACCGAGCACATGTTCTTCCACGAGGATCGGATCCTCGCGATGCGGCAGATGATCCTCGCCGACGATCAACGCGGAAAGCGCGCCGCGCTCGACAAGCTGTTGCCGTACCAGCGAGAGGACTTCGCCGGCATCTTCCGCGCGATGAACGGGCTGCCGGTGACGATCCGCTTGCTCGATCCGCCGCTGCACGAGTTCTTGCCGGAGGAGCACAAGCAACAGGAAGAGCTCGCGTACGAGATGCAGATCTCGGTCGAGCGGTTGCGCTCACGCATCTCCGCCCTACACGAACAGAATCCGATGCTCGGACACCGAGGCTGCCGCCTCGGCATCACACATCCGGAAATCACCGAGATGCAGGCGCGCGCGATCCTCGAGGCCGCGTGCGACGTGAAGAAAGAGGGCGTGACGGTCCTGCCCGAGATCATGGTCCCGCTCGTCGGGACGGTGGCCGAGCTCGCGCATCAAAAGAAGATCGTGCTCGCGATCGCGGAGAAGGTCTTCAAGGAGAAGGGTGACTCGATCCCGTTCTTGGTCGGCACGATGATCGAGGTTCCCCGCGCAGCGCTCCTCGCCGACGACATCGCGGAGGAGGCTCAGTTCTTCAGCTTCGGCACGAACGACCTCACGCAGCTCACGCTCGGCTTCAGCCGCGACGACGTCGGCAGCTTCCTGCCGAAGTACGTCGCAGGCGGCATTTACGCGGACGATCCGTTCAAGACACTGGACACCGCCGGCGTCGGCATGCTGGTTCGTTGGGCGAGCGATCGCGGCCGCGCGAAGCGCAAAGATCTGAAGCTCGGCATTTGCGGCGAGCACGGCGGCGATCCGCGCTCGGTCGCGTTCTGCGCGGAGGTCGGCCTCGACTACGTCAGCTGCTCGCCGTACCGCGTACCCATCGCAAGGCTCGCGGCGGCGCAGGCGGCGCTCCGTGCGCGCGGTGTGAAGGAAAAGGCCGGCGAGAGCTGAGAGCGATCGACGGGACGGGCGCGCCGACGCTCGCCCGCGGCCGGGGACTTTGTTGCGAGTCGACAGCGTGTAGTAAACGAAGCGTTTACCACACGCTTTTCCCGCGGATGACGTCAGTGTCCGCGGGCATCCGGCTGCAGGGGGGCTGACTTCGCCGGATCCGAGGAGGGCTCTTCGGGCTCACCGCGCTTTTGCGACAAGCTGAACTCGAGCTCCCGCTTCAGCACGTCGGGATCCTTCAGCTGGCCGTGCACGAGGCGGCCGTTGTCCTCGCCGATGAACACGCCGACCGTGGGCGTGCGCGCGCCGTATTGCATGAAGAACTCGCGTACGCCTTCGTCGGATGCGCGACCGTGTGCCTTCGCGACGGCCGCTTCGTCGGTGACGTCCAGGACGACGAGATCGATCTTGCCTCGATACGGCTCGTAAGCGGCCATGATCGAAGGCTCGACGTCTTTGCAGATGTCGCACCATCCGGCGCGAATCACGACGAGCTTCGGTCGATCGAAGCTCACGTGGAGCTTCGTCGTCTTCGCGGGCGTGCGCTTCGCCGCGGGCCCGTTCGGACCCGATGCGCCCTTCGGCTCCTCGACGATCTCGCCGTAGAAGCCTCGATCCACGGTTCCGCCGCCGCCACACGCGGCGAGCGCGATCGACGCGACGACGAACGCGAACGAGGCGAGTCGTTTCATTCGCTCATGCTACGCGCGTTTCGCCCCTCGGCGCGGCGAGATGCCGCGCGAGCGGTTGTCAGGCGGCGATTCGCCCCCTATGGACGCGCACCATGACCGCCACCTCCCCTTCGATGCGCGAGCTGACGAGCGCCCGCTCGATTGAACCCGGCCGCTTCGAGATCGACATCCCCGATGGCTGGCAACAGGGCAAAGGCGCATTCGGCGGGCTCGTCGTCAGCATCCTCATTCGATGCAGCGAAGTGCACATGGGCGACGCGAGCCGGCCGCTCCGCTCGATCACCGCGGAGCTTTGCGGCCCGACGGAGCCGGGCGCCGCGACAATCATGGTCGAGACACTGCGCGCTGGTGGAATGGTAACGACGGTCGCCGCACGGCTCGTTCAAGCGGGGCAAGTGCAAGCGCACGCGGTGGCCGTGTTCGGCAAAGCGCGGCTCGATGCGACGTGGGCGACGAGCGGCACGATCGCGCAGCCGAGCTGGCGCGATATCCAGCCGCTGCCGATGGATGGCCCGGGGTTTCCCACGTTCGCCAAGCACTACGAGTTCCGCAACACGGGTCCCCTTCCATTCGCAGGCGGCAAGGAGGCGCTCGCGCACGGCTGGGTTCGGCCGCGCAACGTCGGCGGCCCGTGCGATGCGGCGTGGGTCGCAGCTTGCGCCGACGGATGGTGGCCTGCGCTCTTCACGGTCGAACAAGCGCCGCGTCCGATGGCCACGGTCGCGTACACGCTCGACGTCGTCGGCTCGCTCGAAGGGCTCGATCCGACCGCGCCGCTTTTCCATGTGGGCCGCGTCTCCGCGATGAACGGCGGCTACTTCGTCGAAACGCGGGAGCTTCGAAGCGAAACGGGCGCGCTCGTCGGCATCAACCAGCAGACTTTCGTCGTCGTGCGCTGAATCGCCCAGGCTATTCTTCGCCGGGGCCATGGAAGCACGCACACGGCTGTTGGCGCTCGGCATGACGATCACGCTCGGCTGTAGTCACAGCGCGACGACGGCGGAGACCACCGATCCGCTGGCGGCGAACGGCTCGTCGACCCCCTCGGTGACGCCGGACACACCCGCGCGGACCGTCGACGCAGCCGCGATCGAGAACGCGCGCAAGCGCTCCCCGATCAAGTCGGACGAGGTGGTGGCGCTGTTTCCGTCGTACGCACGCCGCTCCGCGGACGGCACGAGGTGGCAGTTCGAGCTGCACGGGTGGATCTACGAGCCGGAAGAAGACGACATCGTCCGCGGCAAAGCGCTCGACGAGATCGCCGAAGGGCTGCCGACCGACGCGGCGAGCTCACCCATCGTACGCAGCCGTCTCGCGATGTTCCTCGTCGACAACGAACGCGGAAAAGAAGTGAGCGTGACGATTGCGGGCAAGGTCTTCCAGCTCCCGTCCTCCGCCGAAGACGGTCACTTCTCGAGCGAGATAGAGCTCGACGACGTGGACGCGCGAGCTTGGGCGAACAAGGGCATGCTCGAGGTGGCCGCGCTCACGAGGCCGAGCGACACGCGCTCCTTCACGACGAAGCTGATGCTCGTCGAGCCGGAGGGGCTCACCGTCATCAGCGACGTCGACGACACCATCAAGATCTCGGAGGTCACGAACAAGACGCAGCTCGTGAAGCGCACGTTCGCGATGCCGTTCGAGGCCGTACCCGGAATGGCGTCCGCCTATTCGCGCTGGCTCGGCGAGGGCACACATCTGCACTTCGTGTCGTCGAGCCCGTGGCAGCTCTTCAAGCCGCTCTCCAGCTTGGTGGAGGAGTCGGGCTTTCCTCCGTGCACCTACGATCTGAAGCGCATTCGTCCGCGCAGCGTGCCGAAGGCCGCGGCGCTCCTCCTGACCGATCCGCTCGAGACCAAGCCGCCCGCGATCCTCGCTTTGCTCGACAGGTTTCCGAAGCGGCGCGTCGTCCTCGTCGGTGACTCGGGTGAAAAAGATCCCGAGGTCTATGGGCTCGTCGCGCGGCAGCGCGCTTCTCAGATCGCGCGCATCTACATCCGCGACGTGACGGGTGAGGCGCGCACCGCCGATCGTTACGCGCGCGCGTTCGACGGCATCGCAGGAGACAAGTGGGCGATCTTCACCGACGCGAACGCGCTGCCTCCGAGCCCGTGAACATCGCTCGGCTGCGCTTCGGTCGGTTGGGCATCGTCGCGCTGCTCGGATTGACGAGCGCCTGCGCGAGCTCGGATCTGATGACCGAGATCAAACGGCCCAAGATCGCGGCGAACGAGCAGAAGGCGACGGTCGTGTTCCTCCGAGCGTCGAGCACGGCGCCCAACACGACCGTGACGATCCTGGACGACAAGCGCCGGTTTCTCGGCGACAGCCTGCCGGGTGGGTGTTTCGTCGCACAGGTCGATCCGGGCGAGCACCTGTTCGTCGGCTGGGCCGCCAACACGACGGCGATGGAGGTCAGCCTCGAGCCGAAGAAGATTTACTACGTCGACGTGGTGATGCGGCTCGGCTCGGTGTCGGCGCGCGCGAACCTCCTGCGCGTCGATACGTCGGCCGAGGCCAAACGGGCCACGCGGGCGGCGCTGTCCGATTGCACGTTCTACCGCGCCGATGAGCGCGCCGGCGCACGATGGCTCGCCGAGCGCGAGCCGGAGGCGATCGATCGCGTGCGGCGCGCGAAAGAGATCGCAGCGCGATACACGACCGAGGAGCAGAAGCAGCGCCGGCTGTTGCCCGAAGACGGGCGCTCGGACTGACGTCGGAAATCCTCTGCGAAGAGCCGGTGCAACCATCCACTCACGCGCCCGTGAGGTGGTTTCGTAACATTCGTTCTAGAAACGACTGCGTTGCGTGCTCGCACCTGGAACAAGACGTCCTGGTGCCTTGTTCCCCTCGAAATCACGTCTTCTGCGGGGTGGTCGAGCCCTCGCGGCGGCGAGGTCTTGCGAGCATCGCGACCTGCGCTGAAACCTCAGCAAGTTCAGGCATGTACAGTCCGTCGAAGGGGGTCGGAGCAAAAAGTAAAGCTTGAACGGCTCGCCCAGAAGAAATCCGCTGCGCGCCGTTCGATACGAGAGTAGATAACCTGGCATCCTTCCCCAAACGCCCGCCGTGCCGTGTCGCGTGGTGAGCGCTCTCTCTGTCCTGATGCGCAAGGGATTGCGCGAAGGTGTGACTCTTCCCACGCGAGATTGGGAGCATCCCTATGAATAAAGGTACAGCCATCGTTGGATTCGTCTTGTCCTTCATCGCCGGAATGATCCTGGTCTGGGGCATTGGTCGCTCCCCGGGATCGTCGGCAACGAAAGAAGAAGGACAGAAGGCCGCTCCCGGCTCCGTCGCGGTGAACGCGGGCGCGCCGAAGGTCGAGCTCTTCGTCATGTCGCAATGCCCCTACGGCGTGCAGGCGGAGAACGCGTTTGCGGACGTCGTGAAGACGCTCGGGCCGGACATCGACTTCCACGTCGACTTCATCGGCAAGAAGGGCCCGAACGGCGACCTTTCGAGCATGCACGGACCGAACGAGCTGAAGGGCAACATCGTGCAGGCGTGCGCGATGAAGTACGCCCCGGCGAAGTGGTTCGAGATGGTTCTCTGCCAGAACGAGAACTACAAAGAGGTCGCGACGAACTGGGAAGCGTGCGCGGGCAAGCTCGGCATCGCGACCGACAAGATCGCGGCTTGTGCGGACGGCGACGAGGGCAAGCAGCTGATGACGGAGTCGTTCGATCGCTCCACCGCGGCGAAGGCCTCGGGCAGCCCGACGATCATGATCAACGGCGAGAAGTACCAAGGCGGCCGGAAGTCGGGTGACTTCATGCGCGCCATCTGCGGCAAGTTCACGGGCGAGCAACCGGCTGCCTGCAAGAACATCCCGGAGGCCCCCAAGGTCAACGTGACGATCCTCAGCGACGCGCGCTGCAAAGAGTGCAACACGCAGGGCCTCGAGGGCTCGCTGAAGCAGAAGATCGGCAACCCGGTCGTGACGAAGGTCGACTACGCCGAGCCTGCCGGCAAGAAGCTCTACGACGAGGTGAAGCCCGGCAAGCTCCCGGCGCTCATCTTCGACGCGACGCTCGACGCGGACAAGGACGCGAAGATGGCGTTCGCGCGCGGCATGAAGGAAGCGGGTCAGTACAAGGTCGTCTCGGTCGGCCGTGACTGGAACCCCGCCTGCGCCGACGAGGGTGGATGCAACAGCGACGAGTGCAAGCTCTCGCTCTTCTGCCGTCAGCAGCAGCCCGCCGTCCCCAACAAGGTCGAGCTCTTCATCATGAGCCAGTGCCCGTTCGGGGTCGAAGCCTTCAACGGCTCCAAGGAAGTTCTCGAGAACTTCAAGAAGAACAACGTCGCGCTCGACTTCTCCGTCCACTACATCGGCGACGGCGAGGGCGACAAGCTCACCAGCATGCACGGCAAGGGTGAGGTCGACGAGGACCTCCGCCAGGTCTGCGCCGCCAAGCACTACAAAGAGAACAACAAGTGGATGGACTACATGTGGTGCCGCATGAAGGACAAGGACTGGAAGACGGACAACTGGCAGGCGTGCACCGGTGGCGACACGGGCATCGATGCCGACGTCATCAAGAAGTGCTCCGAGGGTGACGAGGGCAAGCAGCTCCTCACCGAGTCCTTCAACTACACCAAGGCGAGCGGCATCAGCGGCAGCCCGAGCTGGATCGTCAACAACCAGCAGAAGTTCTCGGGCCGCGACGCCGAGACCATCAAGACGAACATCTGCAAGTACAACCAGGTCGCTGGTTGCGAGGCGAAGCTCAGCGGTCCCCCGGCGCCCCCGGCCGGTGGTCGCGCAGCCCCGGCGAACGCCGGCTGCGGCGGCTGATCAGCTGACCTCCTAACGACGACGCCCGCGGCTCCGGCTGCGGGCGTTTTCGTTTTGTGCCCAGAAAGAGGGGTCGCCAAGGGCGCCAAGAGAGGAAAGAGGAGGAAGAAGAGGAATGAGGTTTAGGCTCGAACTCCTAGAACCCTCTTCTCCCTCCTTCTGCCCTTGGCGCTCTTGGCGACCCCTCTGATCTCTCGACGAGCAGCGACTACCAGGTCGGATCGCCGTCGTCGGGGCGCTCGATGCCTACGAGCTTGAAGCCTTTCGGGCCGAGGTCGTAGAGGTGCATGCGTAGCGGGCCTTCGGCGATGCCGTTGGTGATGTCGACGACGGCGTAGCGCTCGGGGTCGTTGTCTTTGAGCGCGTCGCTCTTGGCGACCTTGGGGAGGTCGACGCAGACCTCGCCGTTGGCGCCGCGGGTGACCTTCACCGTGTCGCTCGACCCGAGGGTGCGGCCGGTGAAGATGGTGCCCGCGTACTTGAATTGCTTCTCGGGCCACGTCGCGGACTCTCGCGCGAGGTCGGTTGCGCAGACCTTTGCGCCGGTGACGCGAACGTCGGCGAGCGGCGAGAGGTTCTTGAAGTAGCGCTCGCGGATCTTGTTGCGCCGCTTGATGAGCGCCTTCGTGAGCACCTCGGTGTGGAACTTGTCGCTGTAGTCGCCGACCTTCACCGCCTCCGCGACGAGGTCGTCGGAAAAGCGCGTGATGATGCGCGCAGCCCACGCGCCGTCGTGTTCGGTCATGCGCTGGAAGGCCGGGTTCGGGTAGCCGCCTTTCCAATCTTCCGGCTCGAAGTCGTCGAGCGGGAAGTAGGCGAAGAGCTCCGCGCCTTTGACGACTTTGCCTTCGTCCCACGGGCGATGCGGAATGCCGAGCGTGAGGAGGTCTGCCGCGACGTCGCCGGGATCGAAGTAGTAGCTCTTGTTGATGCGGCGATTCAGCGAATCCCACTCCCAGTGGGAGCCGAAGCAGTCGCCGAGATCGAGATACCAGTGCAGCGTGTAACCCGGCGATGCGTCTTTGTTCTTCGAGTCGACGGCGTGCCACGTCGTCATCGAGTTCTGCTCGCGCGAGTCGAAGTGACCGAGCCACGCGGCGATGAGGCGCGCGCCGCGTAGGTCGCGTCGATCTTCGTGGTCGATGACGTCGTTCGGGTCGTCGCGACGCGTCTCCTCGTATTTGAACGGGCCGACGGTGCGACCATCGAGCCAGCGCGACGCGAGCATGCGGTACTCGCCGTTTCGCTTTTGCGCGCCCTCGAGGATCTTCTCCATCGCGGGTTGATCGAAGTTCTTCTCGACGCCGCTGTTGTCCGCAAACTTCAGGCCGGGCTTCAGCGAAAGGAGGCGCTTGGGTACGTAGACGACGGTGTCACAAGCCGCGTACCAGCCGGCCGCGTGGTAGATGCGCGTCGCAATCGCCGTCGCGCCGGTCGCCTTCTCCCCTTCTCGCGCTTGATCGGCTTTCAGCATGAACTTGCCGACGCCCTTGATGTTCACGCGGAAGCCCGGGTTCGCGCCGTTCGGCTTGCCTTGATCGATCACCCACGAGCCGTCGGCGTCCTTCTCCGGATCCAGCATCGTCTCGGGGCAGCTGCCGCGGACCAGCTCTTCCTTCGTGAAGGGACGTACGCCGATGCGGTTCGTGAACCAGGACGAGTCGGGGACCTCGTCCATCGCGTTGACGTTCTTCGCCTCGAAGCCGAAATCCATCGCAAAGAACTGCGACATCGGCCGGAAGATCGTCTTGTCGCCGACGTCCCATGCGAACGGAGAGACGTACTCTTCCGGTCGGCAGATCGTCTCCTTCTCGCCGTCGTCGTTCGTGATCTCTTTGCAGGGGACGGCGACGGGCTTGAGGTCGTCGTCGACCCAGACGGGATCTTTCAGCGGGAACCGACGCGGCTCGGGCGAGGCGCAACCGAGCCCGGCGCCGACGCCGAGGAGCACGAGCACCGAACCTGTCAGCGTTGAGTTGTGCATGATGCTCACGGAAACTCGGGCCAGAGATCTCCCGTGGCCCAGCGGTAACGTAGCCCGATCTGACCGAGGTCGGCGCCGGCGACGCCGATCTGGTCGGGGTTGTAGACGCTCAGCGCGACGGCGGCCACCGCCTCGAGGTGGTGGGTCAGCGAGACGGCCGTGGCAGGCCCGATCCGGACGTTGATGTAGTCACGGCCCGGGTTGTAGATGAGCTCCGCGAGGCCGCCGATGCGCAGGGTCGGCGGGTCGCCGATGGGCGCGAGGTACGACAGACGAAAGCGTCCGACGAACGGCGGGTCGATGACCACGCGCAGCGCCTCCTCGAACACGAAGAAGTTGTCGTCGACGGAGAAGAGGCCGTAGCCCGTCACCAAGGCGCCGATCGAGCCGTAGGGGAGCGGGATCTGGAAGGCGATCTCCGCGTCGAGGCTCAGGTAGCGCGTCTTCAAGCCTTCGTCGACGTCGAGCATCGGACGCGTGATCGACTCCGCCGGCTCGATCAGCTTTTGATTCAACGCGGTCCAGAAGCGGGGGCCGAACTTGATCGAGCCCCACGGCGCGACCGCGCGAATGCCTCCGAACGTGTTCATCCCGCGAAGGCTCAGGTGGCTGTCGACCTCGAGCCCCGCCCACAAATAGTGCGGCCGGCCGTACCCCAGGTCGAGCTCGATCTTGGAGGAGATGCCGGCCGTCTCGAACACGACGCCCGCGAACCAGCGCGGCGGCGCGGCGCCCCAATACGGGCGGAATGCGGTGATGTCGCTTCGCGTCTCGGGAGGAAGCGGCCCGGTTCCGGGCGAGAGCCCCTCTTGAGCGGACGCGACCGGCGCGACCCATGCGAGCGCGACCCCGCAGGCGAGCGACGCAGCGATGCGAGAAAACCGGCTCAAAATTCCCCCGCCATTTGAATGCCGCCGGGCGACGGGCCGATGCTCATGGTCGTGACGCCGAGCGCCCTGAGCGCCGCGTTCGGTGCATCGGGCGAATGTGCGTAGTGGAACAGGTACGGCATCGCGAAGCCGGAGGCCGTCCCGAAGACGGCGCCGACGAGGACGTCGCTGAGGTAGTGCTGATCCGATGCGACGCGCAGGAGCGCAACGGCGCTCGCCGTAAGCATCGTGCCGGCGCAAGGGATCGCTTCGACCGGGCCGCCGCCGTAGATCGGCACATTGATGTGGTGCGTGCAGGTGAGCGCCGCGAGCGTGAAGGCGGCGGTGGCGTGGCCGCTGAAGAAGCTTCGGAAGCGATTGCTGCCGAGGCAGTCGCTGCTCTTCGCGGTGTCGCCTTCGGAGCAAATGCTGCGCGCGTACGGCCGCTCGCGACCGACGAGACCCGCGACGAGGCTGTTGAGGCCTGCCGAGAAGCTCACGGTCTGCGCATCGATGAGCGCCATCTGCAGCGCCGTCGATCCCTTGTCGTGGTACCACCACGTGACGAACAGCGTGTCGACGAGGCGCTGGTTGATGAGGAGCACGAGCCCGATGTCGCTCACGTCGCGCGCGACCAGCGAGTCGTCGAAGTCGGTGAGGCGAAGTGCGTTGCGCGCGGCCTCGTCGAAGCCGTTCGTTCCGCGCCAGTTCTCCATGCCCGGGATGGCTTGAGAGCCGACGGCGAGCGCGCCCTGACCGAGCATCAGACCCAGGTGCGCATAGCCGAACTTCGGCCACGTCCACTCGAGACGCGCCGCGAGCGAAGACGACGGCTCCGTCACGCGGCGCGGACCGGGAGGCGCGGGGTGCCGGCCGGCCGAGGTGATGACGTCGACCTCGGGTGGCTTCGTCGACGTGTTGGATCCGGGAGGATTCCGGCCGTTTTGTGCCAGGGCGTCGGCAGGATCGGCGGCGGGTTGCAGCGCGACCTTGGGCATCGCCTCTTCGGAGGGCACGAGATCCGGCTTCGGATCCGCGGTCGGCTGAGGGGCTGCCGGCGCTGCGGGGGCGGGCGCGGGGTCCGCCGGCTGCGCGAGCGCGACGCCGCTCAACGCGGTCGTGAAGAGCACCGCTCCGGCCGCAGCACACGCGATGTGCATCCATTCACGCATGGGCCACCGCCGCGACGAAGGTGCTGCGTGAATACGCGAGGTACGCCGACTCGAAGATCCCCGCGAGGTAGACCGCGCGATCCAACAGGTCGTCATGATCGTTCGGTGTCGCGAACGGCCCGATATCGCGACGATGCGCGTGCCCGAGGACGTTGCCCACGACGCGCGCGACGTTGAACAGCTTCGGACCGACGCTGAGCCGCGCGAGATCGAGCTTGTCTTCTTCGGGACAGAGCTTGCGCCCGATGAGCGCACCGAGCGGCGTGTCGTCGAGCGCGACGAGTTGCCTGGGCGGGCTCTTCACGAGCGAGCTGGCCGCCTTCACCACGCGCGAAGCAGGCGCAACGCCGCTCGGCCCGAAGAACGCCTCCGGCGCGGCGGGCGCGGCCTCCTTGAATTCGAAGAGCCGCTCCGTGCCGCTCTCGTCGGCGACCAGCAACGCGATGCGGGCGCGGCCGAGGCTGCCGTTGCCGGCGATGCGATGGGCCGCGTCGACCACTCGCCAGCTCGCGGCGTGCGCCGGAAGCCGCGGACCGAGCGCTCGGCGATACGAATCGATGATGGAGGGGAGCGCTGCGATCTCCGCGCGATCGAGGTCGAGGTAACGCTCGCCGCGCGAGAACCGGCGCCCGCCGGCCTCGAGCGGCGCGCGCATGTCGAGCAGCTCCTTGCGGCTGCGTTTGCGCGCGCGGTCGCATAAATCGACGATCGGCTTCGGGAGCGTGGGCGGAGGCGCGCCGCCGACGGCCTCGTCGTACGCGGCGAGCAGATCGCTGGCCAGCGCGAGTGACTCCACCGCCGTCGCTTGAAAGCTGCGCCCCGCGAGGAGGACGCTCACCGCGAGCCGCAACTTGTCGACCCAAACGGGCGCCGTCGTCGCATCGTCGAAGTCGTTCAGATCGAACACCACGTCGTCCGAGTCGGTTCGATACGCGCCCACGTTCTCGAGGTGCATGTCACCGACGACGTGTCCCGACGGCCCGGCGTCGAGCGTGAGGGAGCGGTTCTCCGCGAGGATCTCGTAGAAGAGCCGCGCGCTGCCGCGGAAGAACCCGAGCGGGCTCGACGTCAGCTTCTTGTGTTTGCGCAGCGCGAGCTCCGTTCGGTGCCCTGCCACTTCGCGGTCGAGCGCGTTCTGACGGACCGCGAGCTCGAACGGATCCGGAACTTTCAAGCGATCCTCAGCACCGACGACGATCGAAGAGGAGGGTCCAAACTGCGCGGAACCCCTACCCTATCAAAGAGCGTCCGAATCCGGGCGTGGCGTTTTCGTCTTTCAGGCCCGACTCGTCTCCACGCTCATCGCCTCAGGTGACGGTCTTTTGCTTGATGGCGCCTTGCTTCGTCATCCGGTCGTTCTCGACGACGATGAGCCGAGCCAGGACCAGCCAGACGCCGATGAGGGCGATGTTGGTGATCGCGAACGCGCGAACGCCGAGCTTCAGCCGGTCCGAGAAGAGGAAGACGAGCGCGGCGCTGCCGACGTCGCCGGCACGGACGAAGAACGTGTCGACGGCCTGCTTCGCGACGTACTTCATTCGCCGTGTCGTCGGCAGCCACAACATGTTGCGAAGAGTGTTGTTGAGCGAATAGTCCGTTGCGTTTTCGGCGATCTTTCCGAAGCGAACGATGCCCCAGACCGGCAAGAGCGCGATGGTCGTCGCGTCGAGGAGCGCGATGAACGGAAGCATGAAGAACGCACGCCGAAGGCCGAAGAACTTCACGATTCGCGAGACGACGAAGCTCTGCAAGAAGGCACCGAGGAGGTTTACCCAGAGGTAGAACTGGTTGAACAGCTCCGTGCGTATCGTGGCCGTCTTCGCTTCGTCGCCGCCTCCGAGCTCGGCCGCATAGGCCTTGACGAGCACGTCCTTCACGAACTCGCTGTTCGTGTTCACCAGTGTGAAAACGAGCGAAAAGAGCGCGATGAGGAGCAGATATCGATGCGAGAGAACCAGCCGGAAGGCGCCTTCTTTCGACTCCGCCTCTTTCGGCGCATCTTGTTTGGCTTCCTCCGGCTTCGCGCGCCCGCCTCGCGACTCGCGCGAATGAACCCAGAGCGCAATGACCGCACTTGCCGCCAGGATCACGGCGGCGAGAAGGAGCAGCGGCGCGATGACGGCCGTGCCTGATCGACCTTCCTGCTCGGCGCTCTTCTTCAGCTGCTTGATGCTCGTGTCGAGCACCATGCTTCCGACCGCGGAGCCGATGCTCGCGCCGATGCCGATGAGCGGGAACAGGCGCTTGCCTTGTTCCTCCGTGTAGATGTCGTTGGCGAAGGCCCAATACTGGGCGATCACCATCATGTTGAAGACGCCTACCCAGAGGAAGAAGCCGAGCACGTAGAGGAGCTGGCCGACGCCCGAACCGGTGAAGGGCAAAACGCCGAGCAGGTAGAACCCGACGAGGTTCGAAACGAAGAACGCCGTCACCCACAGGAGGAGCTTGTTGCGAGGAACGCTCGAGGCGAACTTCGCGTAGGCGGGCACCGCTCCGAGGAGAGCAATGGCGATCGCCGCGCCCATCCAGGACTTGTACTCGGCTCCCTTCGGCAAGCCGGTGATCAGCGAATCGCGGATCGGCTTGATGACGTAGTACGACGCGAGCAGCAGAAAGAGGCCGAACGACAGCAGCGCCGCGGTCACCCCTTCCCCGGCGCGGACGTCGGCGAAGACGCGCAGGACCCGATCGAGGAGGCTCAGCCGAGCGGCGCCGGGCGTACCGTCGTCGCGTTGGGCATGCTCGTCAGCCATGTTCCACGCCACCGCGTCGTTTCATCGGACCGGCAACATAGTCGGACTGCCCGCCGCGCGCGAAGCTTGCTCTTCCAAGATCGTCCGCGAAAGCTCCATCCTCAGGCGCGCCGCGACCTGCGGATGTACCTCGAGGATCGCGAGCTGCGTCGAGGCGCGCATGCGGAAGATGATGCAGGGCGTCTCCGTGGTGACGCGGTAGGAGCGCGGCATGCCCGCTAGCCCGTCGAGGCCGCCGAGGACCCCGGCGGCCCCGACGCGAACCGACTCGCCCTTCGCGTTTTCGCAGCGAACGATGCCGTATTCGAGTCGATAGGCGTAGACCGCCGGGTCCCCGATCTCCCAGAGGACCTCGTTCGCACCCGTCCGATACTCCTCCACGTGGCGACAGAGCTCGGCGATAGCGTCGAGGCTCGCTTGCGCCCACATCGGGGACCTGCGCATCGCGATCATCTTCTCGACGAGGGTCGGCGAGGTGTCGAAGTACACGCCGGCGTCGACGACGTCGGATGGGGACGGAAGATTTCCGCGACGGTCGAGCAGCGTGCGCGCAGCGAGGCGAATCGTGTTCCGAGCGATCGACGTGCTCTCGTAGAAGCTCGAGAGCACGACGCTCGCGGGTAGCTCCAGCAGCGTCGCGTTGCTGGTCACGAGCGCTTCGCGCGCGGTCTCCCGTCCGGCGAACAGCGACAAGAGACCGACCTCACCGGGCCCGCGCAGCGTTCGCGATTGGTCGCCGTGCCCGATCGTGACCTCGCCCGTCACGAGCAGATAGATTCGATCGAGCAGGTCTCCTTCGCGAAACAAGAGCGTGCCGCGCGGCGCGAAGGAGAGGTGGGCGTGCTCCGCGAGGAGCGTCAGATCGTCTTCGTCGAGCGCCGCGAACTGCGGGAGCGTCCGCAAGACGAGCACGCGATCACGAAGGGCGTCCGACGCAATCTCACCCAACATGGATCTTCTCCATCATGAGGTGCGCGTGCTCGGCAGCCGGGTGGACGAGCTTCCTCGGGCCACCGCTCGTTCGTGTGAGCACGTCGATCGCGCGCTCGACGTCGCCGCTGCGTTTGCCCGCCTCGGCGACCTCGCGAAGCGCGGCGAGCAGCGCGGCCGAGCCCAGCTCGGATGCGTGGTAGGCCGCGGCGTCGCGGAGAACGCCGCTACGGCTCTTCACGAGCCGCCCGACGACCGCGACATAGTCGGGCTCGATTCGATCGTGGTAGGCGGCTCCGTAGGACATGCGCGCCTCGTCGTCGATCTCGTCGACGAGCCCGACGACCGCATCTCGCAGCGGTGAGGCGAGGAGGTTGCTCGTGAGCTCGACGGCGCCCGCGCGGTAGAGGCGCTCGCCGTTCTCGAGCGCGCGATAGATCGCCCCGAAATCGTGCTCCGGAAACGTGAGGCCGAGGAGGCGGAAGATGCGCCCCACGGCGCTCTTCTCTTTGTCGCGAAGGAGGTCGACGAGCAGCGCGTGGCCGTCGGTGCGGCGCACGGGATCCGCGACGACGCCGGCCTCCAGGGCGAGCCGTCGGTCCATGGTGCGGTAGGCCCGCGCGACGTCGGCGCGGATTTCGTCTTTCAAGCGCCGCTTGTCGAGCGCGATGCGCGGATCGCGATCGAGCGCGACGCCGAGCGACACCAACGTGCGGTAGCGCACCATGCCGTCGCTCTCGTGCTCGAGGTTCGCGACGAGCACGTCGGCGGCATCCGAAGCGTTTGCGGCAACGAGCGCACGGGGCAGGGCCCAGCGCACGACCGGTGCCGTGGAACGATCGCGCAGCGCTCGGACCAGCGCGTCGAACGAACGCCGGCCGCCTTGCGCGAGCGCGGAGCGGGCGATCTCTTGGACGGGCTCGTCGGCGAGCAACACGACCAGCGCGTCGGCGGCGCGGTCGGTCGGCAACGCGCCGAGGGCCAACACCGCGGCGGTGCGAACAGGCAGCTCGTGGTCGGAGCTGAGGCGAATCACGATGTCGTCGAGCGCCTCGACGCGGCGCCACCCGATCGTCTCGGCCGTGACGATCTTGGTCGTCGTGGACGCGTCTCGAAGAAGCTCCTCGAGGCGCGCGCGTCCCTCTTCGGGCTCGAGCGCGCGCGTCGCGGTCATCGCGGTGATGATCGCCGCGCGAACTTCGGGCGCCTGCTCTTCGCGGAGAGCGTCGGCGAGACCGACCGAGTCCGAAGCGAGCGCGACCTTCGCGGCGTAGGCTTCGGCGCGGATACGGGCCGACGCGTGCGAGGCGAGGTACTCGAACGCGTGCGGCGCGAGCCTTCTGCGTTTGCGGGCGAACAACCGAAGCGCCGCGATGACGACTTCTTCGTTCGGGTGGTAGAGGATGAGGCCCGGAACGAGGTGATCTTTGCGCTCGCGCTCGAGGAGGGAGAGCGCGGCGATCACCTCGGCGGACGACTCGCTGTCGAGCGTGGCCACGAGCGTCTCGAGCGACGCGACGTCGAGCTGAACCGAAACGGAGCGACCGCGATCGTCGAGGATCGAGCCGCGGAATTGATCGACGTAGTAGGTGTGCAGGCGGATCGACAAGATCGCCCAGACGGCCGCGACCACGAGCACGACGAAGGCGCTCACGCGCGGGCCGTTGGCGAGGAGCGCCATCAACAAGATGATCGACGAGGCGAGCACTTGCCCGCCACGTTGCCCGACGATCTCGAGCGCGGTCTTCACCTTGCGCCGGCCCTCGTCGCTGAGCGGAATGCACAAGAGCTCGAGCCCCGTCTTGTAGATGCCGTGACGGAGCGCGCCGTCCGCGCCCTTCGCGAGGATCGCGACGAAGAGGCCACCTGTGGCTGCGAGCGCACCACCGCCGATCGTGAGCAGCACCGGGAGGATGGCGACGAGCGTCGACGGCGCGAACCGACGCAAGAGGACGCCGACCGCAAGCACCTGCGCCGCGAGCGCGAGGATGTTGAGGACGAGGTACGTCTGCGCGAACGCGGCGGTCAGCCCGTGCGCGGGGATCGTCGCGGCCATCGTCGACTTGAAGACGTAGTCGGTGAGCGTGACCGTCGTGCTCCCGGCGAGCGCGATACCGACGAGCCTCCAGACGTAGGGCCCGCGCGTCGCGTAGCCGACGTTCGCGCGGAGGCGAACGAAGAGCGGATCGCCGCTCGGCGCAGTCCGCGCGAGACGCGCGGTCTCGGCGCGGCCAGGCAGGGCGCGCGGCAACCACGCGCTCGCGAGGAAGCCGGTGCCGGCGGCGAAGACGATCGTTCGCGGCGGCACCCAATGCGCGAAAACGCTGACTGCGGCGCTGCCTGCCACCGCCCCGATCATGCCGCCGAGCCCGATCAGCCCGTAGAGGCGCTTCGCCTGCGTCGCCGTGAAGACGTCGCCGAGTACCGTCCAGAACTGAACCAAGATCGTCGCCGTGACGACGCCCGACCAGACGTAGAGGGTGTAAAGGCCCGCGTCGGCCATCGCCGGAAGAAACACGCCGAGCGCGAGCGTCCCGACGCCTGCGACGGCCGTGTAGACGGCGACCTCGAGCCGGCGCGATGAAAAGGCGGCGACGTTTCGCAGCCTCGCGGCGCCGTACGAGAGCACGGCGATCGCGATGTAAACGAAGGGCAGCTTCGTGCCGGGTATCCGCGCGAGGAAGAGGCCGTCGCGCGCGGACTCCAAGGCCGTGTGGCTCGCCACCAGACCAAAGAGAAACGCGAACGCGATCGCGACCGGCCAACGCTCGTCACGGCGGATCAAAGACGGAATGCTCCTTCGATGGTCCGCTCAACATAGGGCGGCGCGTGCCCCCGGGCGATTGCCCTCTTTTGATGGTGCGCCGGAAAGTGCGCTTACCGCGCGCCCAAACCAGACAACCGGAAAAGTGCGCCCTCGACCCGCGCGCGCGCCGCGAGCACCTCGGCCTCCGCTTCGGTCAGGCGAACGTCGAGCCGCGCGAGGAGGTACACGACCAGGTCGTGCTCGACCCGGCTCAGCGTCGTCGTGCGCCGATACCCGAGCGACGGGACGACGACCCGAACCTCGACGCCTTCGTCGACGGGCGTGACGGTGCGCTCTGCATCCTTCGAACGCGCCAGCTGTCGAACGAGCCCGCGAACGAGCTTCGCGCGTCGCTGCACGCTTCGCATGGCTCCGTGCTCGTAGAGACGGAAGAACCGGTTTCGCGAATACGTCGACGGCGCGATGACGAGCGCGCAGAGCAGCCCTTCTTCATCGAGCGGCACCCCTTCCCCGAGCGGGCGCAGGTCGCTCTCGGGCGGCGCGTCCGTGGCCTTCGCGGCCTTTGCGGAGGGAGGCGTCATCGTCGGCCTCAACTCGCCTCGGGGCCTTCGCCTTTCAACAGCTCGGCCTGGCGATGGGCGCGGAGCGCGTCGATGAGCTCGTCGAGATCGCCGCCCATGACGCTGTCGAGCTTGTGGAGCGTGAGCCCGATGCGGTGATCGGTGACGCGGTTCTGCGGGTAGTTGTACGTCCGGACTTTTTGAGCGCGCTCGGCCGTACCGACCATGCCGCGGCGCTCCGCCGTCAGCGCTTCCTCCGCCTTGCGCTGCTCGATCTCGAGCAGGCGCGACCGAAGGACCTTCATCGCGCGCGCCTTGTTCTTCAGCTGCGAGCGCTCGTCCTGGCATTTCACGATGATGCCGGTCGGGATGTGACGGATCTGGACGGCGCTGTTCGTCGTGTTGACGCCCTGCCCGCCGGGGCCGCCCGACGCGGCGATCGAAATTTCGAGGTCTTTGTCGTCGATGTGGACGTCGACCTCGTCCGCCTCGGGGAGGACCGCGACCGTAGCGGTCGACGTGTGGATGCGCCCCTGCGCCTCCGTCGCCGGAACCCGCTGCACCCGGTGCACACCGCCTTCGTAACGAAGGCGCGCGTACACGTCGGGACCGCTCACGAGGAAGATGACTTCCTTGTAACCGCCGGCCGCCGCCTCGCTGAGGCTGAGCACCTCGATCGCCCAGCGCCGTCGCTCGGCGTAACGGCTGAGCGTGCGGAAGAGGTCCGCAGCGAAGAGCGCAGCTTCCTCGCCGCCTTCGCCCTGACGAATCTCGACGACCGTGTTCCTCGACTCGTTCGGATCCTTCGGGAGGAGAAGGACCTGCACCTCGGCTTGGAGGCGTTCGAGCTGGTCCTCGAGCTCGGGCAGCTCTTCGCGCGCGAGCTCGGCGAGCTCGGGATCCGAGAGCGCTTGTCGATCGTCGTCGATTCGCTTCTCGATGTCGGTGAGGCGGGCGAAGGCCGTCACGACCGGCTCGAGCTCGGAGCGCTCGCGGTTCAGCTTCGAGAGCTGCTGCGCGTTCGTGAGCACGGCCTGGCTGCAGAGCAGGTTTTCGAGCTCTACGTAGCGGCGTTGAACGGCCTCGAGCTTGGCGCGGGGGAGCATCTCAGGCGGGGCGGGGGACCACGTCGTCGACGAGATCCGAATACGACATGTATTGCTTGTCGGGGTGCGTCTCGGGCAGCTTCACCGGGGCGTTCGCCAGCGCGCTGCGCAGCGACGCGAGCGCGACCTCGAGCTGATCGTCGTCCGGCGGCGCCGTCGTGATCTTCTGAACGAGGAAGCCCGGCCACAGAAGCGGGCGGAGCGGCCCTGTGGTGCAGTACTTCGCGAAGAAGCGCTGGAGCTCGTAGGTGATGCCGGCGATCACGGGGAACAACGGCAGCTTCATGAAGAAGAACGCGATCGACTGCACGAAGCGCGGCCCAGGGATCGTCGGAAAGAAACTACCGACGGCCGAGAAGAGGACCACGCTGACGAACGCGACCATGATGATGAAGGTCGTGCCGCACCGCGCGTGGAGCGCGCTCGTTGGCCGCGCGTTCTCGACGAGGAGGTCTTTGCCTGCCTCGTAGGTCGAAATCGCCTTGTGCTCGGCCCCGTGGTACTGAAACACCCGCCGAACGTCCGGGATCATCCGAATGCCCGCGAGGTACGAGACAATGATGATCAGCTTGGCGGCGCCCGTGATCACCTGAAAGCCGGGCGACGTCACGTCGAGCCCGAGCTTGAACCAGCTGTTGATGCCCTCGGCCGCGGCCTGCGGCAGGGCGATGAAGAGGCCGATCGCAAACAGGACGGGAACGGCCGTCGCAAGCCCGGCGAGCGCGCTCTTCGGCTCTTCCTCTTTGACCTTCGGCGCGACCTCGATCTTCTTGATCGGCGCGGGCTCCTTCTTCGAAGGCTCTTCTTCTTCGCTGCCGTCGGCTGCCGACAGGATCCACTGGGCGAGCGCGATCAACGCGAGCGTCGCCGGGCCGGGCGGCGCCTTGGCCTTCTTCTTTTTCGCGTCCTCTTCGCGGGCTTCTTCTTCGGCGAGGCCCTCTTCGAGGATCTCCGCACTGAACCGAAGGGCTTGGTGCCCGATCTTCAGCGAGGAAAAAAGGGTGAGCATCCCCCGGAGGAAGGGCGCCTTCACCAGCGCGGACGCCGGCGCCTCGATCGTGCGCTCGCGCAGGATGAGCGAGCCATCTCGCTTGCGGCACACGATCGAGAGCGACCCCGGCGCACGCATCATGACGCCCTCGATGACCGCCTGGCCGCCGACGTTCGTCGGGTTGGGTCGTTCACCGTCGGGCGTGCTTGTTACAAAAGGCAGCTGTCTCATGGGTCTTTCGTGGGCCCGGCCGGGGCAGTCGATAGGGTAGCTTCGGACCGGAGGTCGGACGAGAAACATCCGACCAGAGGCCGGGCAGTGAGCCGTCCGACCCAGGTCGGACCTTCGACAGCCCGACCCGAGGTCGGCTATCAACAACGGCCAGGCGCCACGTACCGATGCGAGCGCTGCCTACTTCTGCGCGGCGTACTTCTTACGGAACTTGTCCACGCGGCCAGCCGTGTCCATCAGCTTTTGCTTGCCGGTGTAGAACGGATGGCACGTCGAGCAGACGTCCGTCGAGAAGCTGCCACGGGTCGAGTACGTCTCCATGACCGCACCGCATGCGCAGGTGACGACGGCTTTGGGGTAGTCGGGGTGGATATCAGCTTTCATCTTCGCGCTCCTCGGACTTGTTGCTGAGTCACTCGGCAAGAAAGCCGAGCGACCGGGCCGGCTTCTATAGTGCTTGGGCTCGACTCCTGCAAGGGCAGCCACACCCCTTGCCTCATGTTGGATACAATCGCCGGCCATGCGCTCACCTTTTCTTGGTCCGGCCCTCCTCGTTGCATTGCCGATCGCGTTCGCGGCCCTTGCGGCCTGTGGCGGTGAGCTCGTCGACAAGGCGCCCATCGGCGGATCGTCCGCCGGTGGAGGCGACCAGGGCGGTGGCAACCAAGGCGGAGGAAACGGTGGCGTCGACGTCGCCTGTGATCCGCTCGTACCCAGCTACTGCGGGTTCCCGTTCCCATCGAACGTCTACACGGTTAGCGACGACGCAACCCCCACGGGGCTTCGTGTCGCGTTCCCGGCGAAGGCATTGCCGATTACCGAAAGCGGCCGCGAGCAAGATCCCACGCCGTGGTCGAAGGCCGACGGCTTCTCGCCCGGCTCGGCGATCGTGACGTACTTCCCGGACGCAGCACCCGACGGGCTCGTCTCGGTGCTCGACCTCGAAGCGTCGCTCGACGACGCGGCGTTGACGGTCGTCCTCGACACCGCGACCGGCGAGCGCGTCCCGCATTGGAGCGAGCTCGACAAGAGCACCGACGTCGACGAGCAGCGTTCGCTCCTCATCCATCCCGCCGTGCCGCTCACCGATGCGACGCGCTACATCGTCGCGATTCGAGGTCTCGTCGACACCAACGGCAACGCGATCGAGCCGAGCCCCGCGTTCAAGGCGCTCCGTGACGACGAAGAATCCGATGAGCCCTCGGTCGGTGCCCGTCGCGATCTCTACGCCGACATCTTCGACAAGCTCGGTGAGGCGGGCGTCGAGCGATCGGATCTGCTCCTCGCGTGGGACTTCACGACGGCGAGCCGCGAGAGCAACACCGGGTGGCTCGTCCACATGCGCGACCAAGCGCTCGAGCTCGCCGGCCCCACCGGCCCCGCGTACACGATCACCGGCGTCGACTCCGATATCGATCCCACGAACATCGAGTACCGCATCTTCGGAACGATGACGGTTCCGCTGTACCTGACGCAGCCCGACCCGGGCGCGGCGCTCGTCTTCGGCGATGACGGCATGCCGATGCAGAACCCGGACACGCCGACCTACGAGGTCGAATGGGAGCTGCTGATCCCGAAGAGCGCGACCCCTGGGCAGCCTGTGCCGCTCTTGCAATACGGGCACGGCCTCCTCGGCTCGTACACGCAGATCGAGAGCGAGAAGATGCGTCAGCTCGCGCAGACCTACGGCTACGCGGTGTTCGCGGTGAAGGCCGACGGCATGGCGGAAGAAGACGAAGGCTGGATCGCGGCGCGCATCTCGAGCGGCGAGGCCGACGAGCTGCAGAAGATGTTCGACCGCCTCCACCAAGGCATCCTCAACAACCTCCTCGCGATGCGAATGATGAGCGTCGGAATGGACGCCGATCCGACCTATGGCGCGCTCATCGACGGCTCGCGACGCTACTACTGGGGCATCAGCCAGGGCGGCATCATGGGCGGCGTGTACATGTCGCTCTCGACCGACGTGTCCCGCGGCATCCTCGAGGTCGGTGGCCAGCCGTACAACGTGCTGCTGAACCGCAGCGTCGACTTCACGCCGTTCTTCGCGCTGCTGAAGTTCGAGTTCCCGGACGCGCGCGCGCAGCAGATCTTCCTCGGCCTCACCCAGATGAATTGGGATCGCGTCGAGCCGCAGGGCTACACGAAATACATGTTCGAGGATCAGTTCAGCGACGCGCCGGCCGATCGCCGCGTGTTGATGCGGGTTGCCGTCGGCGATCACCAAGTGACGACGTTCGGCGGCCAGATCATGGCGCGCGCCGCGAACGCCAAACACCTCGACACGGGCATTCGTGACGTCTACGGCCTGGAGAAGGTGACGGCGCAGAGCATCGACGAGAACGGTGCGGTCTACACCGAATACGAGTTCGGTCTGCCGCCCGAGCCGACCTGCAACAAGCCGCTCAGCGTTTGCGAGGATCCGCACGGCGAGCTGCGCGGCCTCACCGAAGCCATCGAGCAGCTGCATCTCTTCTTCTCGACGGGCGTCTTCGAAAACCGCTGCGCCGGTCAGGTCTGCGACTTCAGCGCGCTGTCCGGATGCACGGGTGAAGAAGACCCGGACCCCTGCGACTGACGTGGGCGATGGGCCGGGCGCGCTTCACGGCGCGCCCGCGTCTTTGACGGGCAAGAGCTGCCCGAGCCTGTACGCGAGCGCGAAGTTCTTGCGCTCCGCGAGCAGGAGTTTGTCCACCGCGCCGCCGACGAAGACGATCACGTTCACGATCTGCACGAGCGCGACGAGCGAAAAAAACACCAGCGACGGCACCTCGGGGAAGTACGACACGCGCGGCAGGACGCGGAGCTCGCCGTTCACGAACGCCATCGACGGGGGCAAGACGCCGGTCCACTCGAGCACGGCAGGCACGAACACCGCGAGCGCCGCCAAGCCACCGATCATGTTTCGCGTGTTGCGGTTCGGGCGAAGGCCGACGAGGTAGAGCGACGCCGTGAGGCACGCTGTGTTCGGCACGAGGAGCAGCGGCCCACACACGACGGCGAGCAGGCTCGTAAGGACGAAGTTGATGACGATGGAGACGCGCATGAAGCGCGGCTGCACGTTCCCGGTCCGGCCCATCCAGAAGCTGTAGCCGGCGACGGCGGCGAGGCTTCCGAGGAAGACGAGGGTCATCGTCAGGCTGCGGACGCCGGCCCACGCGAGGATCGGAACGAACAACAGGAAGGTCGCGTACGCGCCCGTGGCGCGACGGGCGTTGGCGGCCCGGTCTTGAAGCTCCACCTCTTTCAGCTCGGCCTGAGCAGCCGGTGGCAGCTCGGTCGGCGCGGCCATGACGACGCGCGTGACGAGCTGCATCGCTTCCTCGCTGGTCGGGTCGAGGGCGAGGGCGCGGCCGAGCTCGCGCATGCCCCGCGCGCGTGCCTGCTCCGCCGCCTCGCCGCCGGCGGCGGCTGCTTCGAGCTCGCCGCGCGCGGCGCTGAGATGAGCGCGGGCGACGGTCTTTCGGACCTCCGCGTCGCGCTCGCCATCCATGAAGCGTTCGAGCGCGTCGGCCATCTCGCGCGCCGAAGCAAAGCGATCGGCCGGATCGAGCGAGAGGGCGCGCGCGCAGATCAGGTCGAGCTCCGGAGCGATGTCGGCTGCCTCGGCGACGGAGCTCGGTTTCGGAGCGTGCTTCGTGATGGCCGACACGATGAGCGATGGGATGTCGGGCGCGTCGTGAAGCGCCTTCAGCGTCAACATCTCGAACAGAACGCACCCGAGGCTGTAGACGTCGCTCCGGGGCGAGAGCTCGTCGGTCTCGCCTCGCGCTTGCTCGGGCGACATGTATCCGGGCGTCCCGACCAGCGCGCCTGCGACCGTCCCGGGGAGGGACTCGTCCGCGACCGAGATCGGCGTCCGCTTCGATATGGCAGGCTGGTCGTCGCTCGCCGGTTCGTCGGGTACCTCGACGGTGCGCGCCACGCCCCAATCGAGGACGTAGACCTCGCCGAACTCCCCGAGCATCAGATTGTCGGGCTTCAGGTCGCGGTGGATGACGCCGCGCTTGTGCGCGAAGCCGACGGCGAGGCACGCCTGCGACAGCGCCGAGAGGAGCTTGCGACGACCGAACTGCTGGCGCGCGAGCGGGTCGCCCTCGGCGAGCCGATCCAAGATGGCTCGCAGCGTGAGCCCTTGGATGCGCTTCATCGTGAAGTAGGGCGCCCCCGAAGCCCCGGTCGCGAGGTCGTGGACGGGCACGACGCTCGGGTGCTCGAGCTGCCCCTGGAGCCGCGCCTCGCGTAGGAAGCGAGCGCGTCCGACCGAGCCGTCGTCGACGCCCGTACGCATCACCTTCATCGCGACGTCGCGGCCGAGACAGAGGTCGCGGCACAAGAGCACCTCGCCCATCCCGCCGGCGCCGAGCGTCCGCGCCGTCTCGTAGCGATCGCCGCTCAGCGGTCG
>JABFXY010000121.1 GCA_013361525.1 Polyangiaceae bacterium
TGTGCTCGCGGCCGCTGGCGGCGATGAGCCGGTACGTGGCGTCGTAGGTGAAGGTCTGCGATCCGTCGACGACTTGGTTGGCGAAGAAGACGGTTTGGAGTGCGTCGTCTTCGATTCCGATGATGTTGCCGACGGGGTCGTAGGAGTAGTTGAGGTCCTGCAGCGTCGCGGACGTCGGGCTGGTCCTCGTGGTGAGGAGGCGCGTGAGCCTGAAGCGCTTTGGGTCGTAGGTGTATTGGGTGGTTACACCGTTGCCGTACGCGATGGAGAGGCGCTGGCCTTTGGCGTTGTAGTCGATGTCGCTGACGAAGGTGGTTGCGCTCGTTGCTCCCCGTACCTTGACGGCGACACTCTCGAGGAGGTTTGCCTCGTTGTAGGCGGGGAGGAATTCGCTTATGTCCGGCGCGATGAGGGAGGTGATACGGCCCAAGGCGTCGTATTCCCTGGTCTCGGTCCAGGTTTCGCTCTCGAGGTCGGCGGCAGCGGTGCTCTCCGCGGTCGCGGGATTGGTGACGGTGGCGAGGTCGCTCCAGTCGACGATTGCGTCATAGGTGCTCGCGAGGGTGCGTGAGCTCTCTTTGACGTTGCCCTTGAAGTCGTAGGGGCCTACCTCGGTCTTTCCGGCGCCGTCGAAGAGCAGGATGGGCCGGCCCCTGAGGTTGTCGGCTTCGGGCGTGGTGAGGTTCGGGTTATCGCCGTAGTAGCGGCGCTCGAGGAGGACTTCGTCCGCCGTACCGATCTTGACCCACAGATGGGTGGGGCGGCGAAGCTCGTCGTACTCCCAGCGGAACACCTGATCGCGCTTGTCCCACCGCTGGATCGGGGCGCCGTCGGCGGCGGTGAGGTTCCAGCGCTCGCCTTTGTCGATATTCGTTTCGTAGAGGAGACGGCCTGCCATCGAGAATTTGTTGGTCTGGCAGATCCTTCCAAGTTGGTCTGTGACGGCGAGTACCTGGCCCTCGATGTCGAGGGTGGTCCTCATCTCGAAGAGCTCGGTATTGCCGTTGTCGGCGACGACGAGGAAGGGCCTTCCCATCGTGTCGACGTGCGTGACGGTCGGGGTATTCTCGTGGTCGCCGCCGGTCTCGTTGTCGTTTTCGTCCGCGACGACTTGGGTCCAGGGGGTCCAGCTGGTGGTGCTGAAGGTTTCGTCGGGGAGGTCGACGCGCGTGGCACGGCCTACGGCGTCGTAGGTGACGATGGAGGTGACGCCGATCTGGGTGAGGTCTTCCTCGTCTTCGTATTCGTGCGTGGGCGAGAAGAATGGCTCGTATTGCTTGACCGGGTTTCCTTTGTTGTTGAGGACGGTCTTGCCGGTGCCGACCCAGCGCGTGCTCGTGACGGCGAGGACCGGCGCGCCCGTCTCGGTATCGCGGATGACTTCGCCGGTCTGTGAATCGTATTGGTGGGCTTCGCCGGCCTCGGCCTGGATCTTCGCCATTGCGACGCGGCCGGATCCGTCGGTGTAGACGTAGCTCTCCTGCCAGCGCGGGTTTGCGCTGCCGTGTTGCTCGCGCGCGCGGTGTTTGCTGTAGTTGGGCTTGCCTTGGCTCCAGCGATCGAGCGCGTACTCGAACGTCTCGGTGGGATCGGCCAGCGTGTCTCCGAGGCTCTCGGTCGTCTTGCCCATGACCGCAACCTTGGTTACGCGGCCGAGCGGATCGAAGGCCGCCTCCACGCGGTTGCCGTTTGGATCGGTGACGAGGCTCGGCGCGAAGACGCGGTAGTCGATGTCGGCTACGACTGTGTTGTCGAGCGCGTCTTCCATCTCGGTGACGAAGAAGTCGTGCGCGTCGTAGGTAACGGTCGTGACGCTGCCGAACGGGTCGCGGTACGAGTCCGGGAGGTAGAACCTCGACGCGTTCGGAACGGATCGGCCGGAGGGGATCCAGTGGTTCCCATCGTCGTTGAACTCGGCGTACTTGCCGTTGCTGAGCATGTCGCTCGTGACCTTGTCACCCATGACGTCGGCGAGGAGATCGTCGGTGAGATCGAGGTGGTAGGTCTCGTACGGGAGCGCGCGCAGGTTCGTCTGGCCCGGCAGGAGCGGATTGGTGAGATCGCTATCGTAGTAAACGACCATTACCCGCTCGACGATGCGGCGCTCGAGGCCGCCTTCGAGGCCGTCGTGGTACGCGCGCGGCGTCGCGTCTCCATAATCGGACTCGAGCGACTCCGGCGTGTAGAGCGTGCTGGTGCTGAGGCCGGTGAGCTCGTAGGCGCGCGTTTCGAGCGGGACCGCGAGGCGATATCCGGTCGTTTCGGCGTCGAGGTGCACGACGTCCGTCTCCGTAACGACGCAATGGATTTCGTTCTGCTCGGCGTGCACCGAGCTCGTGCGACGCGGGTATGCAATCGCAGCGCGCCTCGTGACGACGCCATAATCGTCGACGTCGAGGGCGAGCGTCTGTGAGAAGCGTGGATCGTTCGCGACGCGATCGTAATAGTGGTCACGCGATTCGCGTTCGACGGTATGGAAGACGCCGCGCAGACGCGGCCGGTCAGCGCCCGCGGCGGGGAGCCTCGGCTGGATGCGACGGACCTCGTAGCTCGCCGAGGTCACACTGAATGGGATTGCGTCGAGGGCCCAGGCGTTGCCAACCCGGGTATGGCCGAAGACCTCTTGGCGGAGGAGCGTGCCGCGGAGCGCGCGATGGGCCTCGGGCAGCTCGTCGGGCTTGAGGCCCGGTTCGACGATGCAGGTGAGCGGGTTCGGGGCACCCGTGTCGCCGTCCCAATACTCGGCGGAGAAAGCGGTCTCGAGCGACTTCTGCTCGAGCCAGGCACCGAGGTGGAACCACGACTTCGATAGTACCGGCGGCTGCGATAGCTCGCCGTTTGCGACCGGCAGATTCGGGAACAGCGTCGAGCCCTGTGCGTCGTCGAACGTCTCGGCGTCGACTTGCTCGACCATGCCGAAGCCTCGGAACTCTCGCTCGAGGGTGTCGTAATGGCCGTGGTGGTACGCGTACTTCGAGACGAGACGCGTCTTGCTGATTGCGTCGTAGCTCTCGACCTTGGTGAGGACCTGCACGGGGAACGGGAGCTTCGTCGCCCAGGGGCGGCCCGCTTCGCGATCGGCGAGATAGAACTTGGTACTCGACGCGTACTCGAAGCGGACCTCGAGCCCCATTCCGTTTTCCATCGACTGGAGAAGGAATGGCTTCTTCTTCCCGAACGGGCTCGTGTGGCGGACGGGTTCCGTGGTGCCTCGCTTCGGGGCCCAGGCGAACGTCGACATCCCGACGCCGTGCAGATCGATGATGGCGAGCGTCGGCAGGCCCTCCGGGACGGGGAAACACTCATTGGTGAGCTTCGTTCCGAATGCATTGCCGGAGAGGTTCGGCCACACGTGCATGCCGCCGGTGTCGAAGTAGACGAGGTCCGCCGTGCCCGTGCCGTCGAGATCGGCGAGCCGAACGCGAGATGGATGGAAGAGATGCGGGGCGTCGATCTGCGGGCTGTCGTCCATGACGATCTGCGCGCCGAATCGGCCGTGGCCGAGATTGGGCCAGTACGCGACACGGCTATGGAGGACTTGAACGAGATCGGCGAGACCGTCGCCATTCATGTCGGCGAGGAAGATAGAGCTGTAGCGACCGGCGAAGATGACCGTCGGTCCCCTCTCCTCTTCGCGGGGGAGCGGGACACGCTGCGGCGGACCGTATCCGTCACGCGCGAGCGACGGGTACCAAATGAGGTAGTCGCCGCGCGTGATCAGGATGTCGTCGAAGCCGTCACCATTGAGGTCGACCATGCGGAGGTTGGGGTCCGCCCAGTCGATATTGGGATTCGACGCGAAGGTGCGGAATGGCGCCCAGCCGTCGCCCTCGCGCTCGAAGTACCCCGACGCGCCGGGATCGAGCTTCACCACTGACATGTTGCCGCTGCCGGCAACATCCATGAGCTGGGCCGATCCGCGGTCGCGCAGCGATAGGTTCGGCGCGCTGGGTAGCTGGACCGATCCGTCGAGGTGGCCGTCGCCGAGATTGCGCTTGTAATGGAGCGCGCCGCCGCGATCCGTCAGCACGCCCGGCAGGCCCTCTCCGTCGAGATCGACCCACTGCGCGAACTTCGTCAACGACTGCGGGTTGAAGTCGAGCGCGTCGCCCTCCCCCAGCGCCTCGATGTCGCGCGTGAATGCCGCCTCCGTGTACGTCAGCGCGAGCGCGGGCAGATCGGCGGACGTGTACGACGATCCGTCGCGGGTGAAGCCTCGCATCTTCGCGCTCGTGAGCTGCGTCACCTTGGGGGTCGCAGCGTACGTGAGCTCGAGCGCGCGGACGAGCGTCGGCTCCGTGCTGTGGAGCTCGGTGAAGCGGTGGAACATGAGCACGCGCCGACAGAGGCGGTACGTGCGCATGTCGAAGCCCGCGCGGAACGACGAGAACGGGTCCTGCCGCACCGTCCAGTCGTTGCTCACGTCGTCGTTCGGCAGCGGCGTCGTCGCGTGGTGCTCGCCGTAGTCGAAGACCAACTCCAACTTGAAGTCGGGTGTGGCGGTCGGCCACACGTTCCGGTTGCCGTAGAGCACCCGCTTGAGGTGGCGGTTCTCGACCGCCACGAGCCCGTCGACGCGCGCGGCCTCCGAACATTTCGTGGCGCTGACACCGGTGAGATCTTCGGCGGCGTAGCGGTACTCCACCACGTGACCGCGATCATCGACGACGCGATCCAGAAGCCACGAATAGACGCGCTGTGGCTTCTTCGGATCGATGGTCGATTGCTCCGGCCCCGCGATGCGGCTCTCGGTCGTGCGGCCGAAGAAGGAGGTGGCGTTGTCGCGTGAGGTGACGCGCCAATGTGATTCGAGCGTGTCCGTGTTGGTCCAACGCTCTACCTTGCTGAATGCGCCCTCGGTGCGCGGCCGGAAGCGCTCGATGGAGTAGTCCACCGTGCCCTCGGTAGCGGCTCCGTTATCGCGCACCCAGCCGTTCAGCTGGTCTTCCTTGAAGCGCGGGACGAGGTCGTCGCCGCCGAGGATGAAGATGTCGCTGTCCTCGCGATCGAGGTATTCAGGCAGCTGCTTGTCGGTTTTCCGCGCGATCTGCGGGACCCCGACGCCCCATCCGAGCCCGAAGAGGCCATTGCCGCTGCCGGAATCGTAAGAGAGCGTGAGCTCGGGGCTCGGGCCATGCGGCGCTGGCGTAATCGGTAGCGGGATTTGAGCCGACGCTGTGCCCGTGACCGGGTTCGTCTTGAACGTTTCGCCGATGCCGCGGAGCGCGCCGCCACCCTTCGGAAGGTTGAGTGACGGCGGCTTTACCGCCGCGAACGTCGCGCGCGGGCCCTCTTGCTGCTTGGGCGGCGTGCGCGACTCGACAGGTTTGGGTGCTTCGCCTTTCCAGCCGTCGCGCGGCTCTTGTTCGCGCCCGTTCGGGACGGGCGCCGGGAGGTAGCCGGGGGTGTCGTTGGATCCGTTTCGGTCTTGCATGGCACCCTCACGACACCGTCACGGTGTATTCGAAGACGATCCAGAGATCGGTGAGCGAAGATTTCAACGCGGGGGTCGGTTTGATTTTCCAGAGCTGTTGCTCCGCATCGAGCGTGTAGCTGCTCGCGCTCGACCAAATCTTCGCCCGGTAATCGGCGACGTCCGCACCGGTGAGCGTCAGCGGCCCGGCAGGCGTGTTGAAAGTGGGCGCAGTGGGGGTGCCCGCCTTCCACCAGCCGTAGACCGTGACCTTGGTCACCGTGGGCGAAGTCTCGTTGTGCCCCCGCGTCCAGCCGCTCATCGGCAGCGCCATTTCGATTTCGGCGTTGGCATCACCCTGGAGGTACGCCCGCCACGAGAGCCCGAAGTCCCGCGGGACGCGGATGAGGCGCTTGAGCGCGCGCGGCTCGAAGGGCGCCGTGATCTTGCGACCCAACCGCGCCGTGTACCGGACGTCGAGGACGAGGTCGTCGATCGTCTTGTATTCGAAGCGATTGCCCCGGCTCAGCGAGAAACGCCATTGCGCTGATTCTCCTGGTGCATGGGCCCCTACACCCTCGAATGGCAGGAAGCGCTCGTCGCGGAATTGCAGTTCGAAGAGGCCCGAGTCCTGCTGCGCCTGGCTGGTGCAGATGCTCTGAATCGCAGTCGGTGAGAAGTCGATGTTGCCGTCGGGCCTTCTGGTCGCGCCTCCAAGCAGCTCGAGCGTGCCGTGCACTCCCTGGTACGGCCCAGCCGTGCACGGCACCGAGACGGTCACCGCTTTCAGCCGCCGCAGCGAGTGCGAGGTAATCTCGGATCCCGATTTGGTCCAGAAGTCGCGGTCATAGTCGTCCTCGGTAAGACGGATATTCGCGACGCCGGTCTCCCGCAGCGCGACCAATTCATCTGGATCGTGCTCAGCGAGCGACACCATCTTCATGAGCTCGAGCTCGCGCTTGTTGTTGGCGAGGTACGCCGCGTCCATCCGACGCAGGTCTTGGAGCAGCCGTTCGCCCGCGAGTAGGCCCTTCTTGAAGCTGTCCCAGTACCCGAATTGGATAAAAGTATCGTCTACATCACCGCGCTCGAACTGGAAGGCCTTCTCCGCCCGCTTCGCCATTTCATAGGCGAGCTTGTAGGCCTGGTAATAGACTTTGGCAACTTCGACCTTCATCCAGCCATAGAGCTCTTCATTGGTGAATTTGCGCTGGAGGAATCGTTCGACCTCCTGCGATTGAGCGATCTGCCGCTGGACGGTCGCGACCTCGGACTTCGCGATCTCGAGGCGGATGCGTGCGGCCTCGATCTGGCGCTCGATCTGGACGATCTCGAGCCGCGCGAGCTTCGTCTGGTGATCCCAATCGTCCTTGCGTCGTCGATAGCCAGCTGTCGTGCCGACGATGCCGCTCATGGTGCTATGCGAGGAAGCAACGGCGCCGTGGAAGCCGGCGACTGCCCCGTGGAAGCTGCTCGCGTTGCTACCGCCATACGCGAGAGTGTTCACAGGCGAGCCGGCCGGCCCGGAGATGCCGAACGTGAGATTGGGTATGAGCGCGGCGACCGATGAGCTCATGTGGAAGTCCTGAGCCGTCAGGTTGGCGCTTATGCTCTCTTGCTGCAGCTCGAGCGCGTATTGTTCAGCTGCGTTGATGGTCTCGCGCGTCGAGTAGTACTCGAAGCGCTCTTTCGCGAGCGCCAGCGATCGCTCGGTCGCGCGCAGACTCTCTTGTGCTTCTTTGACCTGCGCACGCCGGGTCTCGAGGATGGCTTGTTGCGTCGCGACCTCGTGGCGCTGGCGCATCTCGGCGAGGAGCTCGCCGTCGTGCTTCTCGAGCGCAGAGAGGAGCGTCGCGCCGAGATTGGCGACCGAGCTCGCGATTTCGACCGCCTTTCCGTATAGCACTCCATAGCGGTACGGCGGGGCCGCGGCGCTGATGTCGAACAGGACGGAGGAGAGGTCGACTCCGGCTGCCTTTGCCCGGACGAGAAGCGCCGGGTCGATCGGCGGCTCGAACAGCGGAAGCGTGCGGACCGCACCCTCGATGTTCATGCAGTTGCGGATCTTGAAGAGGCGGTCGGCGACCGTATCCCAATAGCCGAGCAACTTCTCGTTCGGCGGGACACAGAAGTACGGCGAGCCCCAGACGATCTTGGGCGGGGGCAGCCGGCTGCCGCATTGGCTGCCCGAATACTTCGACTGCACAGGCGCGAGAACCTCCATTGCGACGAGCGCATTCGAGAAGGCGTCGAAGGCGCTGAGCGTGTCCAGCTCGTCATACGATTGCGGCGTCGGCGGCGCGGGGTCCGGGATGAGCGTCGGCTTGGGCCCGAGGATCTCCAGCGCAAGAATATAGAGCTGGGTCGCCTCATTGATGGATTCGATCGAGTCTCGAGCGAAGAGCTTGTCGCCCCACGCAATCAAGTTCTCGATGTAGCGCATCACGACGGTCTTCTGGTAAGCGACCGTGCGCATCCGCGCGAGGAGGTGCGGCTCGAAGGGGTTGCGACGCCAAGCTTCGATCTGCTCGGACAGAACCTGCGCCGTAGCAGAATCGGTATCTACGCCCATGATGACCTGCATCTGCTGCGCGTACGTGTTAGCCGTGAGGTTCTCGAGCTCCTCCTGAATGGTGGCCAGGTCCTTGTTCTCCGCGAAGGGCTTGAACTTCCAATAGCGCTCCGGTCCCTGCCCCGGCGTCCCGTCGGTCGGGTCGAAAATGCTGTGGAGCCAGCGCTGCGCTTCGTCGTGACGTCCCTCACTCGAGAGGTGGTCGGCGATCATCAGCGGGATGTGGAAGAAGAGCTCCCAGTTGTAGACGCCGAAGGCGCTGCCGTGCCGGAAGTCGACCTCCTCTAGAAAGTAGGGGTGCGACTGCTCGACGTTTAGCTCGAACGGTACGTATGGGGAGGAAGCAAGTGTGGTGAGGTCCTCAGTCGCGTATTGAAGGCCATCCTGTGCCTGGAGTACCGGGCGCAGAAGGGCGTCGAGCCCGTGCGAAGCCACCACGTGCCGGAACCCGTTCACGTAGGGGTGATAAAACAGATCGAAGCGATATTCACGATCGCCATCTGGCAGATTCTCTGCGTATGACGTGGGCGGGCTGAACGACAGCTGCGTCTGGCCTGGCTTGCGATTGCCGAGCTCGAGCGTGAAGCAACGCTGCGCATCCTGCATGATCAAGAAGCCACGCTCCTTGCCCGGCTCCGTGATGCGGTCGGCGACGATGCGCGTGCGCTTCGTGACGCCACTATCAAGTATCTTCGCAAGCGGATAGCTGGCGCCATTCTGCATCAACCACAGTCGCAGAGAGCCCGACTCGGGGGCAGCGAAGGCCTGATACGCCGTTTGGGTGAAGCGCTTGTAGCCGCCGGAGCCGCCCGTACCCGTGTACGGCGGCGTCACTAGGTCGACCGGCACCGGCGGGTCGATCTCCGGCATGAGTTGCGACTGATATAGACCCGTGGAATCGACGAGCACCGCGAGGGGCGCTTCGACGGTGTGGCTGCTCGTTCCGGGATAGAAAGTAAATTTCAGTGCACGAGCAGTGACGTCGGATGCGCCGTCGGCCGGATCGTCGCCCGTCGCGTCATCGTACACAGTCCCCACAACGACCATCGTAATGCGCACGCCGTCAGATCCGATTTCGGTACGGAAGCTGAGCGATGCTTTTGGCGGTGACGCCCCGAGTAGCTGAGCTTCGCTTTCGAGAGGCGCCGTCCACGCTCCTGCTCGCAGCTCGCTAACAGCGAGCTTCACCGAGAGCTCCACTGGCGGATGCTTGGCAGCTTCGTTTTGCGCCTCCTTGAGCGCTTCGTTGACGGCGCCTAGCGCCTTGATGAACGACCTAACGAGATCCCATCGCTCCTGCGCCGTCGCTTTTACGATCTTCTGGACTAGGCGCGTCTGCTGCTTCTTGAGCTTCGCCTCGTCCGTCTCGATCTCATCATCAATCTCTCGAGGTTGCCTGTCGGTCTCCTCCATCACCGCCCACGCGAGGTAGAGGCGCCCGCCGTAGGCGAACGGCATCAAATGATCGCCTTCGATCGGAGCATCGACCTTCTCCCACGGTGTCCAGCTGCCGAGCTCGCGGCGGCGGTAGTAATAAACGTGGCTCTTTCGCGTTCGCCCGAAGACGTGGAGGACGACCGAGTGGCGCAGATGGACGATCGCGTCGTCGTTGCGGCGCTCCTCGACGTGCATGGCGACGATCTCGAGGTTCGACAGATCGGCGAGACCGTCGAGGTACGCACGATACGCCTCCTCCGCGGCCGCGTTGTCGATTGGGCCGGAGAGAAGCGTGCGTTCGAGGTCCTTGAAGAGCGGGCTCTTGTCGTCACGCAGATCGGGCTCGATCCAGTTTTCCGGCCAGAGGAACACTTTGCGATTGGCTTCCCAAACGCGGTAGTTCTTCATCCAATCCCATTCCAATGCGAGGTAGCGGTTGGGCGATAGGCCTGCGCCGCTCTCGAGGTTCATTTGGATGCGCTGGATGAAGAGCTGACAGGAGCTGTGTGCGAGAACGAGTCTCGAGGTGAGTGCACAGGGGTCCATCTGCACATCGATGAGGAGATTCGCATAGAGGTCCTCGGGGCTCTTGAGCGCTGAGCTCTGCGCGATGAGGTGGCCGACGAGGGCATTGCGCTGCTTTTCGCGCAGCGCATTGCGCAGCGGCCGAGCGACGCTGGTCCAGCTATCGTTATCGTGTTTGGCGCGCGCCGCGCGGCGGATTTCGCGTCCCACGGTGACGGCATTGGGTCCTGCATCGTTGGTGACGAGCGGAATGGCGATATCGACGTTGATCCAGTGTTCGAGGAACGCTGCGGGAACACCAAGGCGCTTGACAACCGCGAGCGCCTTGTCGAGGCGGACGAGCGCCGCGCCGCTCGCGAACGAGGGCACGTCGAGGTCGAGCAACGCGACGCCACGTAGGGCGTCCACGTCGGACTGAACCCAGCCTGCGCTGAGGCTCGCCGCAGCAATGACGGATTGAATGGTCGCGCCTTCAGCGGCGAGCTTGATGACCGCGAAGAGCGACTTCGAACCGGCCGCCCACTTGTCGCGTAGAGCGATAATGTCGCCGATATCGAGCAGCGCGTCGAAGTCGGACTGGACGCTGGCCGCGATGGGGCCCGCGCTGGCCGGCGGGATGATCGGGAGCGCGTTGAAGTCGACCTGCGGAAGCAAGGCGCCGGAAGCCGGGTAGAACGCAGCGACCTCTTCGGCGGCGAGCGTGAAGCGGCGGGCGAAGATGGCTGCCTTCTGGAGGCGGACGAGCAAGTCTTCACGCGTCTGCGCCGTACCCTCCGGCGTATTCCACGTTGTACGAGGAACAAACGCGTTGATGGCCGGAAGCGCACCGAATGCGAGGACGTTGCCAGCAACGAGCTGCGCAGCAACGTCCGGGTCAATCTGGAACTTCTGTGCAACCCAATCCCTCACGATGACCCGCGTCGACAGGTAGAGCTGGAAGCGCTGGGCGAGGTAGGTGTAGCGGCCCGGCAGCTCGGCGTCGGGAATGACCGGCGGGATGGGCGGCGGCGTGATCTTGAGGAACGTCTTGGCGTGCGCGACGGGGTCCGCGGCGCCAGCCAGGAACGGTGCGAGGGTGTTCGTGATGAACGCGTCTGCGGTGGGGACGGGCGCCGTACCCATGTTCGCAGGCTCGAGGACGAGCATCTTGAGGTAATCGAGGTCGTCATTGGTCATCAGCCCGGCCTCGACGAGGTTCTCGGCGAGCGCGCGCAGGACCGAGCCATTGGAGTCCACGATCTGCTCGGCCTCGCCGGCGGCGGCTTTGACGAGCTCCTCGAGCTCCTCGCGCCACGGCTTGAGGTCTTCCTCCGGGTCGAGCAACAGCGGACTGCCCTCGGCGGCGACGTGGCGAAGGACGTAATGGATCTCCTCGAGCGGCATCGGCAACGCCTTCGCCCGCTCGACGGTGTCGAGGAACGCCAGCGTGCCATCCGGCGTCGCAGGAGCGCCGCTGTCGCCAGTGAGGACGTTTTCGCCGGAGAGCTCGCGCAGGAGCATCAGCTCGGGAAGCGAGATCCTCGCCGCGCGTGCGAAGGACACCACGCGGTAAAGCCGCGACAGATTCCCGATCGCAACGATGTCCGTCGACTGCGCAATCGGCAACAGCCGGAGCGCGAGGTCTGCTGCTGTCGGGTCGGTCAACAGCGCGAGCTCGATGGCGCTCACGCGGAGTGCTGCGGCGAGGCCGGCTCGCACGCTCTCGATGTTCGCGGTCGGCGAGCCATCATCGAACACGAGCTTGAACGTCGCATCCGTGGGAGCCGCGACACGCTTGTCGAGAAAGACGCGCTCGAAGAGCGACGGC
>JABFXY010000214.1 GCA_013361525.1 Polyangiaceae bacterium
GGCGGCGGCGGCGCGGGCGGCGGCGCGGGCGGCGGCCGCGAAAGATTCGCCATAGGTTGCAACATCCCCCCGCGATTCGTTCGCGCAAATGGGTGCTCCAGCCAAGCGCGCAACCAGGTTTCGCGAAGTTACGCCGGCAACAGTCCCGAACCCAATACCTGAGCCTGAGAAACCGCGAACGAATGGGCACCGGACAGCGCAACCTGCACCGATTCGTTCGCGGTCATTGGTCTGTCACAACAATGTGGGTACGAGCCTAGGGTCGCGCATTATGAGGATGGTTTCGCGGACTCAGGTTTCGACCCCCGGCAACCTCCGCGCTGCCGCAAGCTCGAAGAGCAGCTGAACGACCTCTTGGGTCGCGCTGAGCGTCGGCTCGGGAAGGAGGTCCCACATCTCGCGGACGAATTGCAATTTGAACGAGCGGCGACCTTCATCGTCCTCACAAGTGATGGAGATCTCCGCGACGTCGTCATACATCGCGCCGTATCGGCGGGCTCCCACCATTGCGAAGTCGATCCGGCCAAGGAGGTTCGTAAGTCTAACTACAGTCTCTGGGTCGACCGGCTTGTGGCGCGGACGCCGCTCGCGTTTCGATTCCCAGTCATCACCTCGCCCCCACGATATTCGAACGCCGCCACTTGGTCCGATCGACATTAGCCACGGAGCGCGCGAGCCAAAGCCGGGGTAAAATTCGACCGTTACTTGCATGACGCGATAGCCCGGCGAGGCCCAGGGTCGTCCGTCACGCGCGTATCCGAGAGCCGAAAATCCGTCGCCAGATCCTTCAAAGCGACACCATCTTCCAGGAAGCGTAGCGCGACACCGACCACCGCTTCCAGGTTCGCGCATTGGGCGTCCAACCGCGTACGCTCCTCAAATAGGCTGATGTGCCCAGAGCTCAGGCGACACCGTTTGGGACCAGATATCAACCACGCGTCGCTCCAGGCGCCGCGGCGAACGATCTCGGGGCGCAGCCTGCTGCCTGCGCGGATGAGATGCTCCGCGACGAGCCGCGCTTCGAGGTCCGGCGCGGAGCCAAAGAACGGCTCCATCGGCGACGCCCGGAGCGCGGCCTCTATCGCGCGCACCGCGTCCTCGAGACCAAGCGACAGGTCCTCTATGCGATAGTCGCCATTGGGTTGGCGAGACACAATCGGAAAGTCACCGACCCACGGATAATGGGAGCTCGCCGAGAAGCACAAGCGGTTGAGGCTCGAGTAGCTGTAAAAGCGCGACGCGATCGGGCTCGCTGCGAGGCGGGTGATCAACGGGGCGAGCGGCGCAAGCACACCTCGGGGATTCGCGATCCGATCGAGGACATGCAACCAGTGCCAACGAGCCGGGTCGACCTCGAGCACATCCGCGTGTCGCTCCAGCTGTATGCTTCTCGCAGCGAGCTGGGTGACGGGGGTCCGTCGAAGGAGCCATGCCGCGATATCGTCGGAGAGATCCGGGCGGTCTTGTGCGAACGCAAGCTGTGCCTGGCCTACGAAGAAACCGCATGAGTCATTGCGCACGCAGCACGATCGTTCCCCCCGTACACCCACAGCTCGAACGAAGGATCACCGCCGATCTCCCACTGCAGACGCTCGTCGAGGCGGCAAGCGATCGCCTGCATGGCTCGGCGCCGTTCGTTGACGAATGGCGCCTTCTCCTCCAGCGCGGCTGCGGAGACGCCCGACAGCCAAGCGACCGCGCAAGTGATCACTTCGGCGCGGTCGCCGGTACGACCGCTTGCGATCGTGCTCTCACCATTCTGAATCGTGACGTAGAACTCCGGCCCTTCGCGGGGAACGTCAGCTGGACCCAGCGAACTTCTCGAGTTCCCTGGGTTCATCCCGAGCATGAGGCCGGATATGACGCGGTCATACCCAAAGCAATGAACGCGGAGCGCGCGCTCCGCTACCGGCGAGATGTCGACCTGCCAGTGCACGCCCCCTCCCTCGACCCGCGCGTCGATCCCGCGGTTCGCCAGGGCGCTGACGAGCCGATGCGCTTCTGACTCATTTTGCCGCATCCCTGCATCGTGCACCGCGAGACGCCGCTTCGGTAGATGAACCTGAGATCCGCACCCTTCGCCGACAACGGGCTAGCTTAGTCCGCCCGAAGGGCGGCCAAGTGACAATCACGGGGCTGTCCCGACGTCGGCGTGCGGCTCGCCGCTCGGCCCGGCCTACCCGTCCGCGCGTCAGCGGGGGCCGGACCGAACGCCGAGCCGAAATTTGGGACAGCCCCTAGCGCTTCCCGGCCAGGGCAACCGCATCCGCACCCGCCGGAAATCGCAGCTGCCCCGTCGTATCATTGGCCGCCCGCCAAACCTCTTCAGCGACGTCCGACTCCTTGGTTCGCGCCGTCTGCTGTCCGAGTGCGGTAAACGCACGTTGAGCGAACGGCCCATATGCCTCCGGAATCAAGTCGTCGGCGAGGGGGGTATTCGTGGTGAAGCGTGTCGACGGGCAGTAACCCGGCTCGACGAGCTTGGCGCGCACGCCGAACTCTTCGAGCTCGAGCGCCAGCGAAGCCGTGAATCCTTCGATGGCCATCTTGCTCGCGGTGTAGATGGCCACGAGCGGCATCGGCGCGAGCGTCGCGCTCGAGGTGACGTTGACGATGACGCCGGTCCTGCGCTTGCGGAATTGGGGCACCAGCGCCTGTGTCATCGCCATGACACCAAAGGTATTGGCCTCGAACACGTCGCGCGCCTTGGCCATCGGCGTGGCCTCGAATGCACCGAACGCGCCGACGCCCGCGTTGTTGACGAGGACATCGATGGGGCCGCTCGCCTCGAGAGCCGCGGAGATTTGCTCAGGTTTCGTCACGTCGAGCCCCAACACGCGCATTCGCTCGCCGCGGGGCAACACGTCTTCACGCGGCGTGCGCATTGTTCCGATCACGTTCCACCCGTTCGCGTGGAAGTAACGCGCGGTCTCATTGCCATAGCCGGAGGAGCAACCCGTAATCAGCACAGTCTTCATGGGGAGGAAGCTAATGGCTGCAGCCAGGACGATCTATAACGTGACGTCCATCATTCATTCGCGATCGTCTGGACCAACGAATGCTCCGTCCACGGCGACCGCGTCGGGCGGAAGCGCGAGGCACGAGGCGGAAGCGCGAGGCGGAAGCGCGACATGCACCAGAATGACGCGCGAACGGCATTGAAATCACGTCAACGGCTGGTGACTCTTCCTCGTCGGCGCGAACGAAACCAGGGTGTACGCTACAACCCCTGGTGATTCGTTCGCAGTGCCCTGTCGCTCGATTGGGCCGCGCCGCGCTCGCAAACTCACGACTTCGCGTCGCAGTCACTGGTAGTCGAGCGGATCGAAGTCCTCAGGCAGCGAAGGATACAACCCCGTTGCTCGTACCGCTTCCATCGTGGTCGTCGGATTCGCGTTGCCGTTCAGGATCCGAACGAGCGCGACCATCACGTCCATGTGGACCTTCACCGTTCGCTTGCGAAGCGAAACGAGCTCGACGAGGCCTGCCTCGACCTCGGAACCGAGCTCGCCTGCCGCAGCGAGCTGAGAGAAGATCAAACCTGCTTCGAGGTATCCGTCCAGCGGTGCGCGAGCGGCCAGAGCCGAACGGGTCGTGCTGTGGAAGAGCATGTGCAGTGCTCGTTGCCGAGCAGGCCCATCCGCGGCGTCGCTGGGGACGCGAACCCCGAGCGCTACCTCGTAAGCCTCCACGACCTTTCGATTGTATTCGACGAGGATCTCGTGGACCTGCGGCCGCAGGGATTCGAGATAGGCCTCGACGAGGTGCGTAAGCGTCCGGGTGTGCTCGTCCTGTGTCATGGCTTCGACTCAACGTAGTCGCTTCCTCCGGTGCGCGCCCCGCGTTAGATCTGCTCGGTGCTTCTATCCAGCACACGGTTTTCGCAAGGGAGCGTCGAGCTCCACATGCACGTCGCGCTCGAGCCGGAGTACGCGCTCTTCTACAACCGGCGGCGCGGCTTGCTCTACGACAACCGCTACCAACCCTGCAGCCAGGCTCCGTCGCGCGGGCGCGTCACGTTTCACACGCTGCTCGAGGGGTCGCTCTCGACGTCGAATGGCCTCGAGGTGACGGGGCCGGCGCTGGTGTGCATGTCGCACGACGTGTTCGAGGGCGCTTCGGGATCGCGGCCGGAGACATTCCGCGCGCACGGCGAACCTCATGTCTCGCTCACGCTGCACATCGACCGCGATTGGGTAGTCGGTGACCACGAAGCTGCGCCGCATTTGGTGACGCTGTCGGCAGAGGTCGAGCGCGCGGCGCGCGAGTACACGGCACTCGCCGAAGGGCACGGCGACACGTCGGCGTTCGAGCGTGCAAGCTCCACCCTCATCGCTGCATTCGTGCGGGATGGTCTGCTGCAGCAACGTCCGCGCGTGCCGCGCACGGCCGCGCAATACGGCGAGCGGATTTGGAATGGGCTCAGCGTTTACGTTACGCAGCTCGATGCGTCGCCGACGCTCGGCATGTTGTCCGACCTCATCAACATCTCGCCGCGCACCGCCGATCGATTGATGAAGCAGCTGACGGAGACCTACGGCCTTCCCGCCGAGGGTTTTCGGGACATGATTCGGCGCTGGCGCCTCAAGCTTGCGACGCTTCTGCTCTCCGGTCGCGACCTCACGGTGCGTGTGGTCGCGCAGAGGGTCGGCTATCGAAATGCCGAGGCGCTCGCGAATGCGCTCGCCGCGGAAGGTTTGCTCGCGCCGAGCCGCTATCGCCAGCTCTGGGACGAGCCCTATCGAAACGAGAAGCGCTGATTCATTCGGACGCGATCGCTAGGGCCACACGCGCGGAGACTGCGAGCGATTGAAGGAACGACTCCTCCCGTTTGCGATCCGAATCGCCGAGCGACATCAGCGCCGCCCCGGTCATCGAGGCGAGCACCAGATCGGCGGCTGCCTCGAAATGCGGCGTGACCGCGAGCTCCGGAAATAGCTCCTTCGCGACGTCGAGGGTCTGAACGCGGTGTGCCGCGAGGACCGGCTCGAGTGCGTTCTTCAATGCCGGCTCGGTGGGGGCCGCCGCATAGAGCTCGTGCAGCACGCGAACCTCATCGGTCTTGAAGACTCGCCATAGCCCGCGAATCACGTGCTCGACGGGATCGGCGCCCTTCTTTGCCGACCTCATCGCGAGGCGAAAGCGAGGAAAGAGCGACGCGCAGAGCGCCGTCGCCGCCGCGGAGAGCAGCGCTTCTTTCGTCGCGTAGTATCGAAAGAGAGCGCCCTGCGACAAGCCGGCGCGCGCGACGATCTCGGTGGTCGTGGTCTTCGCGTAACCGAGCTCTCGCAGCGTCTGTAATGTCGCCTCGAGCAACGCCGCCTGCGTGGAAGCGCGGCGTTCGGACTGCGTCCGGCGAACGGTGCGAGGCGTGGTCACTGCTCGACCGTTACGGTCGCCGGCGCTCGTCGTCCAGGAAAACGAGACCGTTCCGTCTTGCCGGACTAAGCATCATCGCATACCGAAGTCTGAAGGGCTCACGCATGGCTTCGCTCATTGCGCCGCTGACGCAGCCGCTCGTCTACGAAGCAGGGCTTCGCGGCGTGGACGCCAACGCGCTGTCGGCCAAGCTCGGCTGCGAGCCGTCACAGCTGTCGGACCCCGAGCGGCGCATCCCGATTCAAAACGTGTTCGAAGCTTGGGAGCTCGCGATGCGACAAATCCGCGAGGACCGCTTGCCCATCGACGTCGGCAAACACGCAACCGTCGCGCGATTCGGCATCCTCGGTTACGTCATGTACACGCGCGGAACCGTCGCCGACGGCCTCAGCGCGCTCTGCCGTTATCACGACCTCATCAACGACTCGGGTCGCTTTCGGTTCGAGCCGGGCCCCGAGACGAGCATCGTGTATTGGGAACGGGAAGGGACGCGTACGCTCGGGCACCGCGTCGCGAACGAGCAAGTGCTCGCCGCCGGCTTCGCCATTGCGCAGCAGGTGCTCGAGAACGGCCTGCCCATTCGTTGGGTCCGCTTTCGTCATCCCGCTCCGCGCAAGTCGTCCGGGCATGATCAGCACTTCGGTCTGAAGGTCTCGTGGGAAGCCGCGTTCGACGGCGTGGGGATCGACTCGAAGGTATTGTCCACACCACCGCTCGGTCGCGACGAAGTCGTGCAGGGCTATTTCGCCGAAGCCGCGGAGCAAGCGTTGCGCCGTGTCGCGAAGGCCGGCTCTTGGGCGGTCGAGGTCGCTCGAAACATCTCGGAGCTCCTGCCGTCCGGTATTCCCAGCGTCACCGCGGTCGCACAAAGAATGAACACCAGCGAGCGCACGCTGCGAAGACGACTCGCGAGCGAGAAAACGACGTTCGAGCGTCTCGTCGTCGAGGTTCAACATCAGCGAGCGGTCGAGCTCCTTGCTGGTCCATCGACGCTCAGCGATATCGCGTTCGTGCTGGGCTTCTCGGATCCGACGGCGTTGTCCCGCGCGTTCCGTCGTTGGACCGGCCTTTCGCCCTCGCAATGGCGACGGCAGCGCGAACAAGGCGAGACGACCTGACCGTGGCGGCCTCGCCCGTGACCCCGGCGGCCACCCTGATTGCCGGCAAACCGCGCGCGATACACGAGTGCTCCCACATCGGTCCACGGTCGTGGCCACGGGAGGCACCATGCGTTTCTTTGCCAATGCTTCGTCGCTCGTAGCGATCCTCTGCAGCGTCATCTCGCTCGTTGGTTGTGGCGGAGGCATCGACGTCTTCGATGACGCCGGTGGTGCGGGCGCTGGCGGCAGTACGGATGCTGGAGGCGGGTCGGATGAGGGCGGCGCGCCTACGACCGATGACGGGGGCGCGGACAATGGCGGCTCGCAGGCCGGCGGCGCGGCCGGTGGAGACGGCGGTGCGGGTGGTGATGAAGGAGACGGCGGCGCTGCGCCGGTCGCCTTCCCGGACCTCGTCATCGACTTCGCGAACGTCACGATCTTCGACGACGCGGCAAACACCCTCATCTGCCTCAATCGAAATCCCGAGGGCGACGAGGTCGACCTCGGCGACATGCTCGTCGTGCTGAACTCCGGCGACGTCGAAACGGGCCCGTACCACGTCGCGTTGTCGCTGTATTCGGCAGCGATGGATACGGAATATTCGTGCCCTTCCGATCTCGACAACGATGATGGAACGCCGGCGGAAGATGCCGACTATTGGGATGGGCCCTGGTGTTGCGACCTCGGCGTCATTCCCGAGGGGGACTATTACCTCGTTGCGGAGGTCGATCCTTATGGCGCGGTCGCCGAAGATGACGAGACGAACAACGTTTGGCAGAGCGACGAGGTGAATGTCGATTGATGGGTGGCGACCGGAAAGTGGCGGCGGACGCCGCTACCATCCCATGAGCTCCCAAACAACGAACGACACGATCTGAAAGGCCACGCCCAACCAAACTCCCCGGCGTGTATCGGGACGACCGCGCCGCAGGAACAGCACGACGATGATAATGCCGCCGAGCGCCCCCGCGAAGAACCCGAGCCAAAAATTGCCTCCCTCGGCGCGGACATCGGCGTCGGTGCTCGGCGGTCGATAGGGGTTCAAGTCGCCGGCGCCGCGGGCCGCTCTGCTCGCCACGCGCCCGGGCGACACGGCTCGCCACTCTACCGTGTACGCATTCAACGCCTCCTCCGGTGGCGTCACCCTCGCGATCAAGCCCTCTACTTCGAGCTCGTGGAGCTTTGCAGAGGCTTCCGGAAGGGCCCATTTGCAATCAATGGCCAATTGGGCAGTCGTCTTCGTGCCGGTTGCGAGTGAAACGCGCACACGCTCCAGCTCATCGTCGTTCGGCATTTGGAAGCAAGAAGGTCCGGCGCGACACCGGCCCCATCCCCGGGCGAAGGTACCGGCGTCGACCGGCCGAAGCTAGGGCGCCTAACGATGCGAGGGAGACGCCGTCGCGTTCGGCAGATCCTGTGCGGCAGATCCTGTGCGGCATGTGCGGCTCCGAGGCCGCACACTCGGCGCACGCACCGATTTGGCTCGATCATGCGCGCCGTGCGGGCGGGGGGCACCGGAACGGTGCTTGCTGAGCTGCGCACGCGCCGTTCATTCGCGCCCGAAGATGGAGGAACGCATGCCCTCGAAGCTCGCCGCTCAATCCGATATCCCCGCCGAGATCAGGCCCGTCGTCGACGAGGCCGTGAAGCTGTTCTCACGCCTCGGCGGTTGCGCGCTGCTGGTCGGTGTCGAGGACTACCGTCGCTTCGACCCCTCCGGCGCCAAGGATCTGCGCGCCGGGCGGAACGATGTGCTCGCGCTGTGGAAGGTGTGTCGACGGCTCGGATACAGGTTCATCCGTGTGCTCACGACGCCGCGACTGACGCTCGAGGAGATCGTCCAGGCGGAGGTGGAGCTGGCCGCCGAGCGGGATGCAGCGGTGGACCGGGCGGAGGTGCAGCGGCGCGTCGAGGGCTGGGGCCTCTTCGATCCTTCCCTGCAGCCGCACGGGGAGCTACGTATGAACGGCGAGCCGCGCGAGGTGGCGGGGGTGCTGCGGCATTGGGATTCGCGCGAGATGACCGCGTACGCCGGTGAGGCATCCTCGGCGGAGATCGAAGCGGGTGCGCGCTGGCTCGCGGAGAAGCTCGGTGTTCGCGTCTGCCTCGAATGGAATGATTGGCGGCTCAAGAAGACGTGGTCGCAGCCGGGACTGTTCGCGTATTCCGGGCACGGCGCCCGCTTGTCGGGTGACGGCGATCTGTTCCTTTGCCCGACCAACACGCGCACGACCGAAAGCGGCGGCCTCGAAGGCGCCATTTCGTTTTCGGCGTTGCGCGAGATCTTCGATGCGGAAGGCGCCGCCGAGGCATTGACGGTGCTGCTCGATTGTTGTTTTGCCGGCGCGGGTTCACCCGCGAGCGCGAGTGAAGCTCGGTCACGCGCCGCGACGACGCTCGCCGGGTCCAGCATCATGTCGAGCGAACCGCCGGCTCACGAGATCGGCGGCCGTGTGTTTTGCGCCGCGCCGCGCGACGAGCAGGCATTCCAATCCGTGCTCGGGGGCAAATGGCACGGCGCGTTCACGTGGGCGATGACCGTCGCGCTCGAGCAGTGGAAGAACCACACGTCCAACGGCTTTTCCCACAGCAGTATGTCCCATGCGGAGCTTCTCGTGCGGACGAGGATGCTCCTCCAAGCGCTGTCGTTCGATCAGCATCCGATGCTCGTCGACGACCTCGGTGATATGCCGGTGTTTCACCGCGCTGGTGAACAGACTTGCAAGACGTCGCCGCTACCGACGGCGGATCGACGCCACATCCAGGCAGACCCGACGGGGGACAAGGGCTTTGCCTATTACAAGCTCTACGCGAACGGCAAGCTCGTGGCGCAGATCGTGTCGAACTTCGAGCATCCGAGCCTCGAGCGCAACACGGAGTATTGGAAGATCGAAGGCACCGCGCTCAATACCAACAACCTCGGAGAGGTAACCATCGAGCGCAATGCTCAATTGGCGGAGCTGCCGTTTTCGGCTCAATCCGCGAGCTTCACCTGTCCGGTTCAGCCGGTGTGGTCGAGCGGCTCGGTAGAAGGCTGGTATCTCGTCTCGACGGACACCAGCGGCAGGCTCGCATACGGCCTCTCCGTCGATGTCGCTTCACGAGACGGCATATGGTCGGGCTCGATCCGCTGGATCACCGACGGTTCGGCTCGGGTCTTCAAGCTCGATGGAAGAACGGCAGGCCAATCATTCGGCACCAATGCGGCCACGACATCGGTAGATCTGTCGCCGCACAATCTGGTGATGCCGCTCACCAACCTTCTTCTTCAGGGCAAGAACGGGCGCAGGGTCACCGAACACACCGGGTACAACTACGCACGCTGGAATGGCGATCGCGCGATACAACACCAGCTCGTACACGTATCGGGAAACGGCGGGCTTCGCGTCGGGGACACGGTCTACATCCGAACCACGGAGTCCACCGAGAACAACAAGCTCAGCGCCGAGACCCAGTTCAACCTCGCCTATGACTCCCACTCGCGGGACTCGGAGGAATGGACGATCGAGAGCCCGACGCGCGCCACCGGTCAGCTCATTCGACATGGCGAAGCGGTTCGATTTCGAAGCAAGCGCCAGAACCGGTTGCTCTCCCAAGAATCCGATGGATACCTCGGTACGCGCCTCAGCAGCACCGAAGAGCCTGCGAAGAACCTGGGCGTCGATTGGCTCCTGGTTCTGCCGTAAGACCTGAGCTCAGCGCGCGGTTCGCACCAGCCGAAAACCGAAGCTCTGCCGGCGAAGATCGGGACGGCCGCCGAACCGCGCCGCCGCCCGCCCGCTGATCATCATGGCCGTCCAGGCGCCGCCCTTGATCACACGAAAGTCCGGGTCCTGGGCGGCGGCCGGCTCGATGCGGAGACGGTCACTTTCAATCGAAGGCCCCGCGTGTTTCCACAGGTTGATACACCAATCCCGTGTATTGCCTGCGAGACCGCGAATACCATAAGGGCTTTCGTCGTAGGGGTGAGCGATCACGACCTCGCGCGCGGCGGCGGTCGGCCGCGTATCGGTCACGCAGGCAAACGTCGGCTCGTTCTGATCGCCCCACGGGAGCAAACGGCCGTCGACACCACGTGCCGCCTTCTCGCGCTCGAGCTCGTCGGGCAACCGCCACGACTGCCCCGTCGTCTTCGCGAGCCAATGTGCATGAGCCATTGCACCATGCCAATCGACCAAAACGACGGGCCTATCGAGCTCCTCTTGCGCCGAGCCCGGCGGAAGCTCGAAGACACCTCGGGGACCGCGAAGGAAGAGCGGCTCTCCCGCGTTGTCCGATCCCTCGTGCCCTTTGGGGCACGCGCCGAGCGCCTCGACCTCACGCCCATGCGCGATCAGGTCATTCAGAAATGTCAGGTACTCGCCTGTGGTGACCGGGTAGCGCCGCATGACGAAGGCGTCGATCCACACGCGCCTTCGGGGCAAGCTGTCGGGTGTCGCTTCGTCGCCGCCAACCCAACACCAACCGGCAGGCACATAGACGTCGTCTGGACCGAGCGAGCCCAGCCGGGGGAGGACGATCGGATACGGCGCTGTTTCTCCCGGTGCGCATCCATCCCAATGCGCGTCTCGCTCGACCAATACCGGGTAGCGCACCTCGACGCAGCCCGGTGCGCGCAATCGAAGGACATAGCTCCCTCTCGACAGCGGCGCTGCGACCAGGGGCGTCGAGCCGAGCGCGCGCGTCTCCACCGCGACCAAGCGGCGGTCGACGAGCTCGAGTCGCTCCGAGATCAGCTCTGCTCCTGGTGGCTCGGTGACCAGCGTGAGCCTGCCTTCACCTCGCAAGAACGCCGCATGGCGCCCGCGATCGTGAATGCGCAACATCTCCTCTGCGCGCGCCGCCTCGTCGTCCCGGCGTGCGCCCTCGGCCTCGACGAGACGGGCGCGGTGATGATCGGCGAGCATCGCATGCGCCTCGGCGAGATCCGGATCGATGCTGAGCGCGCCCTGCACGGCCTCCATCCATCGCGTCTCGGCGAGCGCCGCCGCTCTGCTCGCGCGCGCGGCTTCGTCCTCGAGGGCCCACGCGGGACGCTTTTTGTCGACCGGATCGAACGAGCGAAGGTCGGCTCGAAGGGTCTGCGCCTTCGCCTCGGCATCCGCCGCGCTCGCACGGTGCTCGGCGATCTCGGGCTCGAACGACCTCGCGTGCTCGAGCGCTGCGAGCGCCTGTTCGCGACGCCGCACGCCGTCGAGCCATGCGACGACATCGTTCGCGAGGGCCGCCGCGCTCGGGTATCGCTTATCGATCTCGCGATGCATCGCGCGCGTCACGATCGCGCCGAGCTCGTCAGGGACGGGTGGACCGCCGCGCGCAGCGTCCATGACGGGAGGCGGCGGACCACTGAGAAGCGAATGAATCACTTCTCGTGCGCCGCCGTCGCGGTACGGAGGCGCCCCGACGAGCAGGCAATACAGAACGGCGCCGAGCGCGTACACGTCACTCGCAGGGCCGAGCGATGTGGAGTCACCACGCGCTTGCTCCGGCGCCATGAAAGCGGGCGTACCGACCACGTCCCCTTGTCGAGTCAGCCCGGCGGAACGCGCGTCCAAACGCACCGACGTCGAATCTGTCTTGTCGGTCCCGGCGCTCGTCGAACCCGCCACGTCGCGCAAAAGCTTCCGCGCAAGCCCCCAATCCATGACGAGCACTTCACCGAACTCACCGACCATCAGGTTCGCGGGTTTGAGATCGCGATGAACGATGCGCCGGCTGTGCGCGTAGGCCATCGCTTGCGAAATACGCGCGAACGCGTCGACCAGACGCCGGAAAGTGAAACCGTCGGACGTCGGGCGCCACGCATCGGGGCCCGATCCGGTGTGAAGCTCACGAATCACCGCAGCGAGCGTGCGACCGCGAACTTCTTTCATCGTGAACCACAAGCGACCATCGGGCAGCTCGCCGCGGTCGTGCAGCGACACGATCCCAGGATGCTGGAGCTGCGCCGTAATGGTCGCTTCGGTGAGAAACCGCTGACGCAACTCCGGTCGCGCCGCGTGCTCTTTGCGCATCAGCTTCATCGCGACGACGCGATCGAGCAGGGTGTCGCGCACGCGATGTACCTCGCCGAACGACCCTGCCGCGATGGGGCCCAGATCTTCGTAACGTGCTGGAAGGACGACGACCTCGGGCGTGTCCGCCTGATCGGGGGTCGCCAAGGTCTGCTCCAAGGTGTCGTCATTCGCGGAAGGCATGGCCACATCGCGCTCGGGTGAGCCGGCGAGGCTACAGCATCGCGACGGCCTCGCATCCGGCTACCCTCTCGCGCTCGCCATGGTCGATAGCCAGTCCACAGCCGACTTCGGAAGTGTCAGTGCATCCGTGCTCGGTGGGCGCGACGAGGTGCTCGCGCTCGTCGTGGCGTGGGCGCCATTCGAGCCCGAGCGCGTCGGGGAGGTCGTTCTCTTCGAACCGAACGCGGGCGCGCAGATCCTCGGGCGCGGCGATCCAGGCGGCACGGCCAACAATCGCGCGTTGTTACGACGCCAGCGCCCGGGAACGACGTCACCCACCGGGCCTCTCTCGAGCCCTGGGCTGTCGCGGGAACAGCTGCGAATCCGCGTCGAGGCCGATCGCCTGCGGATTCAGCGTACCGGCAAATGCCCAATCGAGGTGGACGGCGCCACCGTCGACGAATGCACGCTCGAACCGGGGAATACGCTGCTTCTGCGCGGGCAGATGTTGTTGTTGTGCACGCGCCGGCCGTGGACGATGGAGGCGCTCAGGCACGCTTCGCTGGCGCATGCTCCGGTGTTCGGAGCGGCCGATCGCTTCGGCATCGTCGGCGAGAGTCCCAGCACTTGGCGCTTGCGCGAGCGCATCGCGTGGACCGCCGCGGCCGACGAGCACACGCTGCTACTCGGTGGAAGCGGCTCGGGAAAGGAGCTTTGCGCGCGGGCCGTCCACGAGCTCTCCTCGCGGGCGAAGGGTTCGTTCGTCGCGCGCAACGCGGCGACGATTCCGGAGAGCCTCGTGGACGCCGAGCTCTTCGGCAACGTGAAGGGATACCCCAATCCAGGCATGCCCGAACGCACGGGGCTCGTGGGCGCCGCGCATCAAGGGACGCTCTTTTTGGACGAGATCGCCGAAATGCCGCTCGAGATTCAAGCGAACCTCCTGCGCGTTCTCGACGAAGGCGGCGAATACCACGCGCTCGGCGCGTCGACTGCCCGACGTTCGGACCTCCGGTTGATCGGCGCGACCAACCGCGATGCGACCGCGCTGAAACACGATCTCCTCGCGCGGCTCGTGGTGCGGCTCGAGGTGCCCGGACTCGACGAGCGCCGAGAGGACGTGCCGCTGCTCATCCGGCATTTGCTCGCGCGCGTCGCCGAAAAGAGCCCTCACGCCATGGATCGATTCATTGCCTCCACCGGCCAAACGGCAGGGCCGCGCATCGCTGCCGATCTCGTCACGCACCTCCTCTTGCATTCGTACGAGACGAACATCCGCGAGCTCCACGCACTGTTATGGCAAGCGATGGCCGGGAGCTCGGGCAATGTCATCGGCTGGTCCGAGACACCCAAAGCGAGAGAATCAGCGCCGCCGAAGCAGTCCGCCCCTCCGCTCGAAGAAGCAGCGCATCCCAAAGAGGAGCGCAGGGCAGAACCCACCGCAGACGAAATCCGCGCGACCCTGGCGCGCCTCGACGGCAACATCCTGCATACCGCGCGCGCTCTCGGATTGAGCAGTCGCTATGTCCTTTATCGCCTGATGCGGCGCCACGGGATCGACCCCGACGCCCAATGAGCTATCGGCTCTGGTGTCGAACGAGCAACGTTTCGGCGAGCTCCGAGAGGCTCGAAATCAGCTGCGGGTAGTGACGCGCGAATTGCTCGAGCAACGGCTCGTACCCGAACGGTAACAACGTTGCCCCATGCACGAGATCGCCAAACGTCGGCAGATCGACCGACGCGCGATGAACCACGTCGCGGAGCGATTGCCATCGATGCTCGTGCTTTCGGTACGTGTGCCCCTCGGGTGCGGCGTCGATCGCTACGAGGAGCGCTCGTTCGAGCGGCGGGCCCTCGGAAGCGAACGACGCAGCCTTTCGCACCGAAACGTCGCCTCGCCCCTGAATGGTGACAGGCAGAACGAAGGGCCCGCGGCGCTCCCATCCCGTCCAGCATTCGAATGCCACCTCGACGAGGCCACGCGCGACCAGCCCGATAATGGCGCCAATGAACGCGCCGGTCGCGACATCGCGCGCATTCGACGCCTCCACTTCATGCGGATAGGGGACGACGTGCACGGATGAGAACGCGCGAAAGTCGTCCGCGAGGTCGACCGCGCGAAGGGCGTGAAGCGACCGGCGATGGGCCGCTCCTTCGACCGGCTTGCCGCGCCGCACAATGATGTACCCGGTCGTTCCAGTCAGCTCGTCGTGGAGCTCGTATCGATTGTCCGGTTGGTCTGGTCGTTGGGACCATCGCGTCCGCGAGCCGTCGGCGCCGCAGCCGGCGCATTGCCGGGCCGACGTCTCGTGCCCACAGCTCGCACAGAGTCTGAATCGAATTTCAGGCACGTCCCTTCCCATTACGGTCGTTCCACTCTCGCGGCGGGGCGGGGGCTGTTCTATCTCGTTCGCGAGAGCATGCGGTCCTTACCCTTCATCTTCGCGCTCGGGCTCGGTGTCTTCGGTGTGGCGGCGTGCGCGCCCAACGACCCCCCGGACGAAGCGCCTGAGCCGACCGCACCTGCCAGCGCTCCCATCTCGAAGGGCTCGGTCGCTCCGTATTTCGTCGTCCTCGACGGCCCGAGCGCCTCGCAGATGATCCCGCACGGCCTCGATCCTCGCTCGAAAACGGCCGGCGACATCACGAAGAAGCGCGTGAGGGAGATCGAGGCGGAGCAGGCGGCGATCGAGCCGCAACTCGTCGCGCACGGCGCAGAGGTCATCGCGCGCATCTCGCGTCTCGCGAACATGGTCGAGGTCCTCGTCGACGAGGCGGGCGCCAAACGCATCGCGAAGCTTCACGGGGTCCAACGTGTCGAGCTTGTCCCGCTCCTCGAGCGCTCGCTCGCCTCGGCAGTCCCGCTCGTCGGTGCGACGAATGCGTGGACATTGAGCCCGGGCGTCACGGGCGATGGCATCCGGATCGGTATCATCGACTCGGGTATCGACTACACACATGCGGACTTTGGCGGCCCCGGCACGATCGAGGCCTACCAAGGAAACGACACCACGCTCATCGAGCCCGGCACCTTCCCCACTGCGAAGGTCATCGGTGGCCTTGATTTCGTGGGCGACGATTACGACGCATCGGGCGCAGAGGGCTCGGCAACCGCGCACTCCGATCCGGATCCGCTCGACTGCTCGACAACGTTGGGCGAGCAAATCTCGGGCGGGCACGGCACGCACGTGTCCGGCATCGCCGCCGGCCAAGGTGTCCTCGCCGACGGCGCGACCTACGCAGGCCCTTACAACTCCAGCGTCGATCTCGACACCTTCCGCGTCGCTCCCGGCGTGGCGCCCGAAGCCAAGCTATTCGCGCTGAAGATCTTCGGATGTCACGGCTCGACGGCGTACCTGGCGTCCGCGCTCGATCGCGCCGCCGACCCGAACAACGACGGAGTTTTCGACGATCGACTCGACGTCGTGAACGGCTCGCTGGGTACGGGCTACGCCCTCGGAACGACCGCCGTCGGAGGGATGATGACCGAGCTCACCAGCGTCGGCACGCTCGTCGTCGCGGCTGCGGGCAACGATCGGCAGAACTTCTTCTCGGTCGGATCACCTGGCACCTACGCCGAAGTCCTCGCGGTCGCCGGCACGTCCGACAACAAGTTCTTCTCCTTGCGCGTCACCACGCCGACTGGAGAGATTGCCTATCCCGCCGCCGAGTCGATGTTCAGCGCGCGGCTCATTACCTACGGCCCAGTGAGCGCGCCAATCGTGCAGGCAGACCCGCCGCTCGCGTGTGGACCGCTCACGAACGCCGCCGACATTGCCGGCAAGATCGCGCTCATCGATCGAGGCACCTGCCCGTTCGTCGACAAGACTGCCAATGCGGAAGCAGCCGGCGCGCTCGCCGTCATCGTCGTCGACGACGAGGATCAAGCGCTCCCGTTTGCGATGTCGGGCGATCCCGGATCGAGCAACATCCCTGCATTGCTCGTCACGCTCGACAACGGAACGGAGCTGAAAACATTGCTCACCTCCGGTGTAGCCCCCGCCGAGCTCGACCCCGCGGACATCTACACAGGGCCGGGCGCGGAGCTCCTCGCCGGCTTCTCCTCGCGCGGGCCGAGCCCGATTGATCTGCGCATGAAGCCCGAGATCGCGGCGCCCGGTATCTTGGATTCAGCGGCCTGCGGCTCGGGCAATGCCGCGGTCCCGAACGGGGGGACGAGCATGGCGAGCCCCATGGTCGCAGGCGGCGCGGCGCTCGTGCGGCAAGCGCATCCCGACCTAGGCCCGATGGAGGTGAAAGCCCTCCTCATGAACGCCGCGGCGCCGCTCTCGGATCTCGCGGGCGTCAAATACGGCACGAGCGTCGTCGGCGCGGGTCGCATGGATGTCGCCAAAGCGGTGAAGCTTCAGACGACCGCTGCCACCGACCTCGCGGCGGGCGAGATCGGCGTCTCGTTCGGATCGATTGCGGTGTCGAATCCGGTCGAGGTCGAAAAGACCTTCACCGTCACGAACCACGGCGCGACCGCCTCGAGCTTCGAGCTGACGGTCGACCCGACCTACGAGCTCTCCGGCGCGACGATCGTCGTCGAGCCTTCCTCGATCGATCTCGAGGCTGGCGCGTCCGCTGTCGTCACCATGACGCTCGCGCTCGATCCGGTCGCGCTGGGCAACGCGGGGCCGGACCCCGGAACGCCTGCAATGCAGGGCAACCAAGAGCCGGAGCCGCGCCATTACCTCAACCAAACGAGCGGCGTCGTGCGGCTGCATCCGCAAGTAGGCGATGACCTCGTCTTGCCGTACACGGGCGCGGTGCGCGCGGCATCGTCGGGCACGGGGACCTTCGCGCCGACGTGTGAAGACGATCCCGCGAAGGCGACCATCGACGTCGAGGGAGAGGGCGCGCATCCGGCGCCGACGGTTACGGTCCTTTCCCTCGCGGCGACCGACGATGCGGATCCCGATAGCGAAACCGATCCCGGCGCCGCGCAAGCGGATTTGCTCGCAGTCGGCGTCGCGACCGATCGCGCGACCGCGGCCGACGGCGAGGCCAAGGTGTATTTCGGGCTCGTCGTGAATGGTCCGTGGACGACACCGGCGCGCGGTCCCATCAGCGTCGTGAAGGTCCAAGTCGATTGCGACGAGACCAGCGGATACGACTTCGAGATCCGCACCGAAGCCCGCAATCCGCAGGGCCCGTTCCGCGACGCGCTCATCGCGAGCACGTACAACATGGACAGCGACGAACGCCTGGGGCGTTTCCCGGTCAACATCCTGCGACCCGACGTCGCCTCGACCTATCCATTCAACAGCACGGTGCTCGTCCTCAGCGCGTCGTTCGCCGATCTCGGGCTCGACGGCGACGACCTGAACATCAAGTTCCGCGCCCAGACGGAGCGCGCGGACACGCTCACGAACGGCGACTCGGTCAACGGCGAGATCGATCTCGCGAACCTGCCAATCGATGCGTCGCCTTACGGCTACGAGGGCGCGCCGATCTTCGTCGGCGACCAGCCGCTGGTCGTCGATGTCGCCCCCGGCTTCGGTACCGCCGATTCCCCGGCCGATGCGCTTCTTCTTCATCACACCAACGCGCCAGGCCAACAGTGGGAGGTCGTCAGCATTGCGAGGGAGACGGCCGGGGCCCTCTCGATCGCGGGCGTCGGCCCCGCCGATCCCATTGCTGCGGGCGCAACCGCCGACGTCGAGCTCACGGTTACCAATGCATCGACGACGCCGGCTCCGAACGTCTCGATCTCCGGAACGGCGACCGGCGGGGAGATCGTCGCTGCGACCATCTCCCAAGGAACGTGCTCGAGCGGCGCCGCGATCGCGTGCACCGTCGAAGAGCTGGCGCCCGGCGCAACCGTCTCCGTCCACGCAACGGTGCAGCCCTCCGAAGGTGTGTCCGCGGTCACGCTGAATGCCTCGGTCGACAGCGAATTGGCCTGCGACGCGCCGGGCGACGACGTTGCCTCGGTGTCGATCGCCGTCTCGGAGCCGGAGGATGATGACGGCCCACCGCCCGAGCCACGCGATGGTTGTGACTGCAGCACGCAGGGGCGAGGTGAGGGCTCTGCGTGGTTTGCGGCGTTTGCGGTGATCGGGGCTGCGGTCGCGCGGCGGCGGCGATCGGCTCGCTGAGGGGATGAGCGAGCGAGTGGAGCGCAACGCTGTCCCTTAGTCGGTCCGCGTCGCACGCCAGAATCGCTTCTCTACCGATCGCACGTCGGGGCACCCTGCCAACGAGTGAATGTAGCTCGCGACTGCGGGAAGCTCGGCGTCGGTGCGGTCACCGAGGAATGGCTTGATCGGAATCAGATTGCCGTAGTTTCGTAAGTGCTTTTCGGGGGAGTCGTCGACGAAGAGGACCCTGTCGAGGTCGTAACCTTGCGTCCGCACCTTGCGAACCTTCTTGATGGTGGTGCGATTGCGCGTCTCGTGATCGAAGTGCTGCGTGCAGCGTTCGGCAGACCACAAAAAGGCGAGCTCGGCTCGCCACGAAATGATCTCGGAGACGACCGCCTCGGCGTAGTCACACCCGGCCGCAGTCCAGATTCCGACGGCGTACCGACTGCGAAGATCCTCGAGGAAATCAGCGAGGTGTGGTCGCCGATAGCCGGCGTGTCCGTGAACTGAAAAGTCGGCCCGACCCGGGAGCGGATGATCCGGAACGTGCACCAGCGTCTCGTCGAGATCGAGGATGACGAGGAGCTTCTTCACGACGACGCCTTCATTACCCTCGCCGCTCAGCCAAAAGCTCGTCGATCCAAGCCTGCATCTGCGCGTAGTCGTCGCTGCCGACCGGATATTCCCCGCCGAGGTGCGCGTAGCGGACCGTGCCGGCACGATCGACGAGGAAGCTCACGCTGGTCCACGACTTCGGGTGATCGTCGAGCCACCATGTTTTGAGCGTCTTCCAGTCGTCGTCGATCGCGACCGGAAATCGGAAGCGATAATGCTCGTCGACCAGCTTCTTCACGTCCGCGACCACCAACGGCGTCTCGCTCTTGTGGTGGTACATCCCCACGATCGTCAGCCCGCGCGCGGCGTAGGTGTCATCGAGCTTCACCAGCGCGGGTGCCGTCGCATTGCAGTACGGGCACTCCGACGACATGAACCAGCGGACCAGCACGACCTGACCGCGAAGATCCGCGAGCCGGCGCGGGGGACCATTGAGCCACGTCGTGAGGTTCCAGCCCGGCGCAGGTTTACCGACGATGGAGGAGACATCGGTCTCAGCCGCGTTCGGGCCAATCGCGAGCCGGTGCGCGGGAGCTGACGCGGGCGACGCTGTGACGGGCGAAGAGGTCATGTTGGACGAGCCGGTCGAGGAGCCGCCGCTACACGCGCCGAGCAGCAGCGCTGTGAGAAGGGCGCGGGGTCGAGCGATCGGCGGCACGGTGTGAACGCTAGCACCTGGTGGACGCGCAGCCGCGATCTAGGGCGAGGGCCGCGAGGACAAGCAATCACGAAGCGCTGCGGAGCACCTCGATGGCGTGGGCGCCGGCCGCGAACAAGACGTCGTGGTGGTTCTCGCCGATGAGCCACGTGAACGAACGAGAGACGATATAGAACTCGAGCAAGCGATGATTCCTCAATGTCGCGACGGCTGCGGTGAGCGTCGCCTCGAATAACCAAAACGGCGCGCTCCGCTTCGTCGAGGCAAAGTCCTCGGCAATGAGCCACACCGGCGTTGACGCTGGACCGAGCGCAAGGAGCAGGTCCAGATCGTGTGTTCCGCCGAGAAAGAAGGAAGGGTCGAGCAGATCGTTCCAGATCCAATGACGCATGCGCCCTCCGCGCCCCTCGTTGGTGAAGCAATCGAAGACGCGATCGAGCAGCGCCAGGGCGCTCGCGCCGGGGGGCTGATGGAACGACGCTTCGTCGAAGCCGAGCTCCCGCGCCGCCGCGAGGATGCCATTTGCGGTCGAATAGGATTTGCGGGCCATGAGGCGGTGGTCGCGAAGGTAGCGACGTTCGACGGTGGGTGCGCGGCGCCAATGCAGGTCGGACGGCCGGCGCCGAGGCCGCGCTTCCGATGGTCGTCGGTGGGCGTCGCGATCCGAAGTCCAGGGGTCGAGACTGAACCCACCGACTTCGGATCGACAATCGCGCAGAAAGCGGACCCGGCGACGGCCCGGAGTCCGGCACGGCGCAGATTCTCGCAGCGAACTCGATCCGATCTGACGGGGTTCAGTCTCGACAGGGGCACTTCGGATCAGGCCCCACCGTCGGCGAGAGCTGACCGTGCCTCAACGATGCCGTGCCAGGGCGAAGTCCCCAACAAACCGGGTCCCGACCTGCCCAACCCGAATGCGTTGCGGTCGCTCGAGGTCCGGACCACCCCACGACTGAACTGCATTGGCCATACAGGCAGGTCCGGACCCCGGGGGATCGCTCTGCATTGCGCCGTTTCGGGGTCGAATGCCGCCGCCAGCGGAATTCAAAGCGCCTCGAAGGTGGTCCCGACCAGCTAAAGGTGGGAGGAAATTCCAGCGAGGCGGGTCTCAACCCCCGTTTCCACTGAACTGCATCGGGCTGCCCCCAGGTCCGGACCACCCCCCTACCCCAATGCATTGCGGTTCGCTGGGGTCCGGACCTGCCGGGGCCTCTCTGCATTGCGGTCAGACCGGCTCCGGACCACCGGTATCCTCGCCGCGTTGCGGTCGCCGAGGGTCCGGTCAACCGGCACCTCTCTGCATTGCGGTCGGCCGGAGACTACACCGCAAGCGGCGCCAGCGCGTCCGACGGCTCCTCGAGCTCCTCGACGACCGCCCAGCCGAACTCCGGCGCGAGCGTGCCCGACACCGGGTCTTGCACGACACCGAAGAGCCCGGCGACGAACCGCAGCAAGTGCACCGTCGCCGCTGGATATTGAACGTATCGAACCGGCGCGCTCGCAATCGACCCCGGGATGGACCCGATCGACGGCCCTTGCACATCCGAGATCCGCCAATCAGATCGAGCCGCCGCCTTGCGAAACCCCTCTTCCCATTGGGCAATATAGGGATTCTCGCTCAATCGCCGTTTCCCACCTTCGAACTTCTCGAGATATGGGAAGAGGACGTCGATCCAGCCCGTCAACTCCGCAGACCCCGACCCACTCTGATAGCGGAAGAACGATCTCCAGAAGTCGACCTCCACATCACCATCGGCGGTTCGGACGAGCTGGTCGAGGACGGGAACGAGCGCTTTGGTCCAGCTCTCGAGCCCGAACTCAGAAAGCGCGCTCGCACGGCGCCGGATGCTTCTCCAGTCGGCCGGCGTCCCATGAACGGTGACTAACGGAATGCCACAGCCGGCGCGCATTTCGTATTCGAAGTACGGTTGGAACGCGTCCATCAACAGAACCTCGGATGCCGCTCGCTCGACAGGGCCGGTCGTCGAGAAGTCGGAGACGACCAGATCGCGGAGCCGACCGACATGCGTCGCGATCTGGTCCGAGAATGCCGAGAAGGCCTCGGGCCACGGATTTGGCCGGCCGAGGACGAAGTCGGTCCGATCGACTACGAGTTTCTCCTTTCCTTGATGGCGAACGAATCGGCTCCGCAGCGACTCGGCGTTGAGGCCGACGTGGTGCGCGAAGCCCTGCGCCAGGCAGAACCACACGGCGTCTGGCGTGATCGCAAGCGGGTAATGACCGTAAAAGGCCTCGAGCGCCGCCTGGGCGAACGCGTGACCATCGTTCGCCACCACGAGTTCGGCATCGCTCGCATAGAGCGCTTCGACCCGCGTTCGGGGCGCAGCTGGCGGGTCCCAATGAAAGCGACGCCGAGCCTTCCGGTCACCTGCACCGAGCAGGCTCGACAGCGCCGCCTGCCGCTCGAGCACCGGTAAGCGCTTGGTCGCCTGAGCCACGTCGGATACCGGAAATGTAACGGGCATGGAACCCCCTTTCGTCGATGGTGGGCGCCGACCGACGAGCGACAACGTCGAGGCTGACGGCAGGTGCAAACGCGCAGGAGAGTCGTCTGTGGAGATATGCCACGCCCCGATCGCCTACCCCTGCCGACGCACCATCTCGTTGATCCAAATCGGGGCAAACGGAGAGGTGCATCCCTTCGACACCGGATAGTCGCGATAGATTCCCAGTCTCTCTCCGATAGCAATGGCCCGCTTGCGCAGCTTGGGAACGTGGATTCCAATTCCTGCGAGACAGAAATTCATGGTCCATTGAACCGCCGGCGCAGCCTCGCCCATTTCGGTCTCGATGCGGTGCAATATCCCCGGCAGGTCGAGCCCATCTGGACTCTTTTCGATTCGCTCCGCCGTCAGGCGCCATCCGGCGCGGGCGGCCCAGGGATGCTCGTCCATCAGCCAGGCCTGTCGAAGAGCCTCCTTGTCGGGGTGCTTCTTGACGACGTTGGAGCTCAGCCAGTCCGCCACTTGCGCACAGTCGACGGACCGCACCATCCGATCCAACTCGTCGCGCGATAGACCCTTCGGCTTGATGAGGAGAACAGCGAGAAGGCGGGCATCGAGGTTTCCCGTTTCCCAGAGCGCGAGGCCCAACTCGTGATTCGCCTTTAGCGTCGCCGCGACCTTGCGAATGTCACCCATGCGAACGCCGTACTGTTTGTCGGGCGCACCGTTCTTCTTGTTGTGTAGGCGAACCTTCTTGTCCCCAAGAGACTTCAGCTCCGCGAGAACACTTTTGACGGTCATCGCCATGTCGGTCGTTGCTCCTGGAGGAGACGCGATAACGTGGGCGCGGCCAGGGTACCGAGGTTCAGCCGCAAGCGACTACCAAAACTTCCACCAAGAGCGTTTCCTCGCGCGAGGCGACATTTCGAGGATCACCTGCTGAGCGGTGGCGAGCCCCTGGTTGGTCGGCGGTTCGAGGAACACCGCCGTGGGCCCGAGCGCAAGGTCGTTGGGATTCGAGCCTCCATGCAGCGCCTGGTTGACAGCACCCACCTCTGCCGACTCCAAAGCCAGCGGGACGAATGCGCCCAGCGACCCGGCGGAGCGCACGACCTGAAGCGCCGCCGCGTAATGGGGCTCATCTTCGGTCAATCCGCCCTCGACGATCCGGCCGTCGACATCAAAGCAGATGTACCGCATCGGGGGCTGCACGCCGACACTCTCCAGAAATGCTCGGGCACATGCGATCTGGAAGAATATCGTCGAGCGCTCTGCCGCCTCGGCGCTTATGCCTTTCGCCCGAACACGCTCGCAAAGTAGCTCCTGGGACTGTATGGGCTCCCTTTGAGCGATTTCCGCGACGAGCGTTACCAGTTCTTCGGGGGTCATGTGGTTGGACTGTAGACGATCACTCTACGATTCCGCGAACCGCCCACGCTCGCGCCCGTAGCTGGATGGCCCCGCCTCCGCCGCCGAGAAGGCGTTGCCTCAGCCTGTCCTTCAGTAGGTCGCGGCGATCCGGATCCAGCGAGTCGACGTAGCTCGGCGCCGGTCCGGTGCCCCGAAGAAAGGGCGCCCAGTACTCGTCGAATGTCCCGAACGCGGTAGCAATCTCAAGATGGTGAGTCGCCACTTGCGCGAGCCCGGCTGTCCGAAACAGCGACGCCAAAGCAGGCTCTCGACAGAGCGGAAAACGCCGGCCCTCATCCAACGCGCTCGCGTCCGGATCGGAGGCGACGGCTTCATCCCAGAAAGTGCGCAAGAACTCCATCCCGTCTGAATAGTCCCACACGTACGCGGCGACCGTGCCGCCCGGTCGCAGGCGCTGGCGCAACCATGAAACCGTCTCTGCGGCGTCCGGCAGGAAGTTCAAGACGAGTCCGGAAACCGCTATATCGAATTCGCGATCTCGGTGCGGTATCGCGTCGGCCGTCCCGACCACGAACTCAACGGGTGCGCCCGAAAGACTGCGCCGCGCGTGCTCGACGAACGAGGCTGACGGATCGCAGGCGACGACCGAAGCGGGTTGCCCAAGCTCGCAGATCGCGGACGTGAGGGCCCCCGTTCCGCACCCGAGCTCGAGCCAATGGGCCGATGGTTCCGGATTCAACCACTCGATGAAGAGGCGGGCGAGTGGACGACTCCACCGGCCCATGTAAGCCTCGTAGGCGTCACCAAGCAGCCAGCCATCATTCGATGCTGTGGTCATCCTTCGCAATCAGCCGGTCGATGGGCTGCGGGTGTTGACCGCCAGTTGAGCGTCGAAGGCTCGCTTGTACGCGGGCCGCGCCTCGCCGCGGGCGACATAAGCGGCCAGGCTCGAGTATTCGTCGAGGATGCCCGACGGTCTCAGCCTGAGCAGCACCGACACCATCATCAAGTCGCCTGCGCTGAACGCACCATCGAGCCAGTCAGCATTGCCGAGCCGAGCGGAAAGTTGGTTCAGCCGACTGCGGATGCGATCCTCGACCAAGGGCAAGCGCTCCGCACGCCAGGGCTTGTCTCCCTCGAGAATTTTAGCGGTTACAAGGTCGAGGATCGGCGGCTCGACGGTGTTGACCGCTGCAAACATCCAAGTGATCGCGCGCGCGCGGGCATTGGCGTCGGCCGGCAACAAACCCGCATGGCGCTCTGCGATATGCAAGACGATCGCCCCGGTCTCGAACAGCGTCAGGTCGCCCTCCTCATAGGTCGGAATCTGGCCGAAAGGATGAATGGCCAGATGCGCGGGCTCCTTCATCGCTCGGAACGAAACAAGGCGCACCTCATACGGTTGCCCTACTTCCTCGAGCGCCCAGCGAACGCGGGTATCCCGCGCCAGCCCCTTGCCGCCATCGGGTGAGCGTTCAAATGCGGTAATGGTGATGGTCATCGAGGGGTTCTCCTTGGCGACAATCATGAGATGCGGAGGCAGACCTGTGCAAGCCTCGCCAAGCGCTTGCTTTGCAACGCTAGCACCTCGCCGTGCCAATCGGCCTACGGATCGACCTGAATGAGCTGATCGTCGTTGAAGATCGAGTCTGGGGTCACAACCGTTTCGCCGGGGTCGAACTTGGTGCCGGCAAACCGCTTCCGAAGCTCGCGCTGAACACGATCATCATTCAAGGCCATGTCGCCTGCCTTCTCGAGTTTTCCAAGGCGTGCGCCTACTGCTCTGTCGAAGAGCTTGTACGCGAGCTCTGAGCAATAAAGCGATTCGTCGTCCCAGCGGAACTTGAGGTCGTACGGCCTTCCCACCCATGTCGCCCCGAGATCACGCATCTTCTTCAGGGCTTCCGTGGTGAGCTGGGTCTTCGCGGTACGAAGGCGCTTGATGACGTAGACTCGTTCGCGCCCGCGGTCGATCCAGCTCTGGAGAACAGTCTTCCGAACGGGGCCAACCGCCTCGAGCACCACCGGACCTTCTGGTTCATTGAAGACGACACCCATATGCGTCCATCGACTGCGCGTCACGAGGCGGACCAGCTCACTTTGGCGGGACTCGGATTCTTGGAAAATGAGATCACCATCTTGGACACCCGACGATGATTCGGCAGCGGACAGGACCGTTGAGCCCTGCGCCGTCGGAGCCGCGCTCTGCTCGCCACTCCCTGCCGGCACGCTTTGGTCCGGCGCCGGTGGGGGGCTGCACGCGAGCACAAATGCAAGCCCGAGAGCGAGAATTGAAATCATTGGAAAGGATCGCGAACGCACCATTCGAGCACCCGACGCCCAGTTGCGACTCAACCTTCTTCGCCTGCGATGGTCTTGAGCGCCTCTAACAGCTCGCCTTCGAGCTGAGCGAACTCGCTGGCCGACTCGACACCATCGAACGAGTAATAAAGTCCGATGACCTCGCCGACATTCAATGAAGAGCCAACGCGCTCGCCCCGCGGCAGGTCGAGCTCGACTTCTTGATAAATATCGCGAATGAGCTCCGCGGCTGCGCGTGGGCGAACGTCTCCGCGAGCGGCTTCGCGTGCTACCTGCAATCGCAGGTACCTCGCGGCCTCCAGTCTTGAAGGAAGCTCAAGGCCGAGCTCGGCGAGCGCCGCGTCGAACAGCTCGGCCCGCTCGCGCGGACCTTCACCCGCCAGTGCAGCTGCGGAGGGCGAGCCAGGTAGCTCGAGAAGACAAAGTGCGATCTCCGGCAGGTCGTCGCTGGAAAGCATGCCCAATACGCGAAGTGCCACGGAGCGCCGCGCTTCCGGTGGGAACGCCGAGAGCGTCATGTCTCGGCCTCGTGGGCCGCCTTCCATTTTGCGATGCGTGTCTCGAGATCGGGGACGTACTCGTCCTCCAATTCGGTGTCACCCGCGTCGATGAGCGCCCGGACCTTCGCGTTCATGTCACGAGCCTTGTCGAACAGAAACTCCGAGCTCAACTCGAGGGAGCGGAGCACCTCCACCCAGTAGCGGCGCAACTCCGGCGTGTTGCAAGGCCCGTCGCCCATCTTGAAAGCGATCGGGGTCGACGATCAGAAGCTTGTCCGCGTCGAGTCCGTGGCGTTCCGCGAGGGCTCGCCGTTGCTCGCGCGCATCCCAACTATCGAACCAATGCTCGCCAACGTCGTTATCCATCGTAAAAAGGCGGCCGATCCAGACAACCGGATTCCGCTCGGCGATGCCGAGCGTACCGGCCAGTTCCCGATACTCTGGCGTCACGTCGAAAGCATCGACTTCCGGGAGATGGAGGAAGATCCGCACGAGGACGTCCGTCGAAGTTATCGGCATTGAGCGCAGGGCGCCAGCTTGGACATCTGAGCGCGTGGACGAAGTGCCCGAGGTGAGCCAGCGCCGAGACGTCGCGCCGATCGCTATTACTTGGCGGGCGTCGACGCGGCGAAGGGACGAGAGCATAGTGGAGGCCTCGCCGAACCCCGACTGAGGAAGCTCGAGCTCGTCAGAACAACTGGTTGAATGGGCGCCGCGGCTCGAGTCCGGACAATGAATTGCTGCTCAAGGCGGACACACCGTGCCGCAAAGCCTCCGACGGATGCAAGGGCTCAGTCGAACAACTTCGCGTGTGGGCCACAGAATCCTTTGATGAAGTCCAGCACCTCGAGAACCACGTCGTCCGAAGCCTCCGGGGCCGACGGGTGGCGCGCTCGGTAAGCCGAAAGGCGCGCCTCCGCTTGCTCCCGTGTGCAGCCGGCCGCCTTCCAGCGGAGAACCAGGTTGCGGAGGGCCTCCAGTGGGACCGCTTGTTCGAGGGCTGCGCTGATCTCTGCGTCGTCCATGATAGGCCGAGTATCGTACCGGCGCCCAAGTCACCACTTGCAGATACCGATTCCCGGCAAGGTATCATCGGCGGGTCCGCACGGGACCTTGCGGCCGTCGTTCAGGACGCAGTCGGCATCGGTGCGGCAGAGCCGAGCGGCATAGGCGAGCTCGGGCGTGCATTGAACGGTCCCACAGAATGATAGCTCCGACATGTTGATCCCCGAGCCGCAGCACGCCCCTCCGGCACAGTCGGAGGCACCGTCGCATTCGAAGATCCCCGGCTCGCCGGCCCACTCCCCGCGTTCTACGCACTCACCACGCTTTGCAGAGAAGTCCCAGAAGCACCACGGCTTGTCGTCGGGACAATCGGTATTCGCTCCGCAGGCGACACGCGCCTTGGACGGCGGCACGTGTGCCCGACGCACACGTAACCCGGCGTCGTGCATGAGCCACCGGGCGCGCAGACCTCGTGCGCCGGCGTCATGAGGTGCCCCGGCGCATCCCACGGCTGAGCGCAGCGCGCCTTCGTCGCGCAAACTTGGAGAACCCCCTCTTCGGTCACCCCCGCGGAGCACATCTCGCCTCCGGTGCAGTCCGACGACTCGTCGCAATGAGCGACGGTCGAGCGTGAAGCTCGGCAAGTGGCCTCGCGATCTTTCTTCACGCACGTCGGTGCGGCGCCAGCATCCGGCTCGCAGCAAAATTCGCCGGTGGCGCATGCCTTGCCGCCGCAAAAGACACCCGGGCCGGTCTCGGACGCGGGCGGAGGATACTTCGCTCGCAGCGCCGCGAACCCCGATGCGCCGGGCGGCGCTGCGGACGCAGGCGCCGACGCCGCCGCCGACGGTGGCGTGCTGGCCGCGGACGCGCTCGCGTGCGCCGATTCCGTCGGCTTGGCGCTGGAGCCGCTTTTCGATTGAGCGGGTTGTTGATCCGAATCCGGGCCACAACCGAGAAGGACGATGATCGCAACGGGCACCAGGGCGACTGTGCTCACACGGGGAGGGTACAATACCCGGCCACGCTGCTTACTAGTTCGTTGCAGCCGAGGGCGAGAGCGAGGCTCGAGGGACGGCTGATGCGATGGGTCAACGCGCGGTTTGCCTCGCGAAGTCTACGAGTTAATCGGCACGGCGATGGGCCGAAGCTGATCCAACTCCTCCCAAGCCTCATGGAATGTTCGCGTGAGCTCCGTCCAGTTTTCGGGGCCGCGATGCCACCAGCTTGCGCGAACACTCGCAAACGGAGCCTCGCGGCAGAGATAGTATGTGACGCCGTCGGTGCCGCGTGATTGGTTGACGATGTCGCAGGGCACGGAGACATTGGCGAACAGCGTCAGCAGTCGCTCGGCCATCGACACTGGAACGTCGACAGACGACGAAGCTATTGTCGGCAGGAGCGCGTCTTGCTCCTCCGGAGTGGCGGATAGGAATCGCGCTCGGTCTTGGCCGGCATCCGCCACCGTCAGCTGAGCACGAAACCTCGGCGGAGCATTTCGCTCACCGCGCTCCGCGTAGAGTCCCCACGAGCGATATGGCGCGCGAGCGGGAAGGTGGGCAAGCCTGAGAAGTGGAGGCCGCGACTCTTCCAGACCGCAGACCACAGCCCGCCTTCGGTCCAGAAAACGCCACCATCGTGCCGATTCCCCTGGGCTCGACGGACGGTATCGAATCTCAGACAACACTCACCTCGCAATGATGGCCAGGCCCACGAAGAAGCGCCTCAGCTGCTCGCGCCAGCACACGAAGAATACATTCAAGGAGCCGGAGGCGCGAAATGGAACTCGAGAAGCGCGTGCTCCAGACAACGAGTTGCTTCCGCACGGGTCGGGGCTTCAATACGACGGAGCCGTTGTCCCAAAAAGTCACCGATGTATGCCTCGATCACGAAACACCCTGCCGGGTCGCCATCCGGGTACCACCCAAGGTCGACAAGCACGTTTGTGACGGGGCACTTGGCCTGGAACAGATCTTCACAGAGGTATTCGCTCACATCGCTCGAAGGGTCCACCTCCCGAAAACTGTTGTAGCTGATCGTCCAGTTTGCCGGAATGCGCAGCGGCTGAAGCGGAGGTTCGATCATCGATACTTCACTCCTTCATCCGGGCGCCGGACTTCCCTGAGCGAGGTAGCATTCACAATGCGATCATGACCCAACCGACCGATCCAGGTACGTCGGTCACGTGGCGATGCAAGTCTTCGTCCGCGGAGATTGAACGATGATCACAGCACCCGTCCAATGTGACGTTGATGGAATACCGAAGGGTTTGCATTGCTTCTCTCCCGGTGCGCCGCCGCCTCAGCCACTAGCTTCCCCGAGCAAAGTAGCTTCACGATACGATCGCATTCACGCGCGAGCGGCGCCAGGTAGGTTTGGTCGATCTCGAACGAGAACCGATGCGTCTGATGCAGATGGTCGGGAGTAATATCCACGACCAGCTCGACGTGGCCGACGCGGTCCATCCAGCGGAGCCGAAAGGAAAGCTCGGGCTCGAGCGGCGCGAAGGCAGCCTCTTCGACATTTCCGGTCGCGAGCGCGTCGCAAGCCCGCGCGAGCGTGGAGAAGTCGGACACCAGCGCGATGGATCCACGCACACGCACCATCGCCCCAGCGGCCGAGCATTCTGCGGAGAGCGACACCCATTCGCGGGGCCCGACCGCGTTATCGAGATCGACCCACACCTTCAGTCCTGCCAATTGAAGGTCGGGTTCGTCGTCAGTCATGGGCGGCACGAGCCTACACTGCTGAGAACGCGAGCCACGTCCAGGTTACGCCGGCCTGGCGATTCACGAGCTGAACCGATTCGGTGGAGCAGCGGAACACGAGGCGAAAAGCGGCTTGTTCGGCCAGGGTGATCGCATCGTCCGTGGAGGCGGGAAAGCAGGGTCGCGTCGGTGCTCCACGGCCGTGTCGCACGGAGAAGAGAAGCGTACCACCCGCCGCGGTCAGGGCTCGCAAGCTCGGCATGGCAAGTCGACGTTGCAGGCTGTCGATATGCTGCCAAACCCCGCTGAGCAGGACGAAGTCGAACGTCTGCCGACGTTGGAGAACGCGCGAAAGCGTCGGTAGCGAATCGTCTAGCCACTCAATCTGCGCCGACGGGTGAAAAACAGCGCCGGCCTTCCGGAACGCCTCGACGGGTTCTACGGCGAGAACGCGGCAGCCTCGGGAAGCAAGCCACCGCGCGTCGCGGCCGGTGCCCGCGCCGACATCGAGGACGTAGCTGCCCGAGGGCGGGAGCAGATGGGCCACTTCGGCATAGAGTTTGGCCGAAGAGACCGCTTCGAAGCGCTCGATGAGCTCCGGCGCCGCGCTCTCATAGCCGTCCAGAACCTCTCGCTTCACACCGGCCTCTCCGTCGGCCCAACTTATCTCAAAAGTCGAAGTGCCAATGCGCGTTGTTGGCGCAGTTCTCGAAATTGTGCGCTCCGCCGTACTTGGCGGCGACCGTATTCGCCGTCGAGATGTTGACGTTGCACGCGAAGTCGACGGCGCGTCCACGGTAGTGATTCGAATAGGCCGAATGGCAGCGGTCCGTAATGGCATTGATCGGCACCGCTCCCTTCTTGCTCAGCTCGAAGAGGAACTTCAGCATGTCGCGGCTCACCGTCGTTCGGCTGCCCGTGCCGGTGGCGTTGTTGCTGCAATTCACGGGCGCCTGCCGACCGGCGGCGAGCTCTTGCAGCACGACGCGCGCGTCGTTCGTGTAGGGGAAGGAGACGTTGGGACTGTGGAGCAGCGCCTGAGCGAGCTCTTTGACGGTGTCGGGCGTCGGATCGACGCAGGAGCCGCCGTGGACGGTGCGCTTGCCGAGCAGAACGCGGTTCTTGCCAACATCGCCGGTGTTGTATGCATAGACGCGATATACCTCTGTCTTGCCGCACGGCACCTTACGGTCGAGATCGAATTCGAAGCGGTGCTTCGTGCCACCTGAGCATTTCAGATGGACCTTGCGACCGTGGGGCTGGTCGGTGTCCTTCTTCCGCTCGAGGCCGCGGCTCGACACGACTTCGACGGTGACGCGCTCGCCCGGGGTGTCCATGTCACACGCCCAACCATTAATCTTTTTCATCGCGCGATCCTTCACTTTGAAGCGTGAGACCGCTCCGATGGGCGTGTGGCGGAAGACGCGCTTCTCGAGGAGAACGCGCGTCCCATCGTGACCCACGAGCTTCAGGACGACGGTGTCTTTGCCCCGGATGTTCATATCGAGCTGCGCACGGAAGAGGTGCGCCGGCTGGCCCTTGCACCTGTCTTTGATCCAGTCCGAGGTCCACTCGGCGGTCGGCGTCGCGTCGGCCATGAGCACCTGGCGGGTGCGCATACCCTCGTCGTCGCGCAACGACACAATCGCGACCATTGGTTGCTTGGAGCGGCGCGTGTCGCACGCCCAGCCGACGACCGACCCGTCCGGGAGCATCCGCATGATCCGGCCTTGCGCCCACGGGGCGTCGTCACGTCCGACCGTCGGGCCATTCCCGGTGTCCAGCTCGGCCTCCGGGCTGGACGTGTCGTCCGCGGGCGGCGCCTCGGCCCAACTGGCCTCGGCGGTGTCTTCGTCGAGCTCGGTGTCGCCCATTTCGAGGATGGCCTCGCTCGCAACGGAGATCGCCTGCAGCCGATCGAATTCGTCGCGGTCGTCGACGTCCCAATCGTCTTCGCTCATTGCCAATGCGTCGCTCAGCTCGTCCGCCTCCAGCGCGGCGATCTGCGCCTGCATCTCCGCCGGCACCTCGTCCCCCCCGGACGGGAAGGGCCCATCCTCCGCAATATCCTCCAGGGCCTCACCGTCTTCGGCGACAACCTCCTCTTGTTGCAGAGCGTCGGTGTCCTCCGCGCTCATCGTTTCTTCGGACTCGGGCAACGGAGGTGCCTCCGGAGCGCAGCTTGCGAGCACGCCCGCAATCAGTCCCGAGGCCATCAGCGTCTTGAATGTTTGCAGGTTCATCGGCTGGTCCTTCCGTCGTCGCTCGTGCGCCGACGGCGTCTCGCAAGGGCCATACCGGCAAATTCCGGCGACAAACGCCTGGAATTCCACGATCCCGAATGCACGCATGGGGGTGGGGACCCGCCCGGGCTTCTTTCCCCCCATCGCGAGTGGGACGCGGGGTGCAATGTAGGTACGGGCGTCGCCTCAGGGGGAGCCTCCACGCCGCTTTCCGGAAGTCGTCGCGTACCTCGAACGCGGTAACCTCCGCGCATGCTCAAGGTCTACGGCTTCGGTCGCGTGAACAAAGGGGCGCGCGGCAACACTCGCGACTTGCGCGTACTGTGGGCGCTCGAAGAGATGGGGCTACCCTACGAGATCGTCGGGATGGATCACCCGAACCACGATCTCGATTCAGCCTCGTACCGCGCGGTCAATCCATTCGGGCAGATTCCCGCGATCGACGACGATGGCGTCGTGGTCACCGAGTCCGGCGCAATCTTGCTCTATCTCGGGCGCAAGAGCGGCAAGTTGTTTCCCCAAGATCTCGCCAGCGAGGCGCAAGTGCTGCGCTGGTCCATGGCCGCTCTAAATTCGATCGAGGTGCCGGTGCTCTCATTTTGGTTTGTAAACCTTTGTGGCGGCAAAGGTACCAAGCCGAGCGAGGCACTGCAGAATTGGGCGGACATGCGCCTGAAGCAGCTCGACGGCTGGCTCGCAAATCGCCAGTACATCGCGACCGACGACTTCACCGTCGCCGACATTCTCATGTCCCACGTGCTGGCTAGCGCGGCCAATCAGCAGCTCTTGAAGACGTACGCCAACGTCCTTGCATACCAAGCGCGCTGCACCGAGCGCCCCGCCTGGAAGAAGACGCTCGCCGCGTACTTCGAGCGTGTCGAAGCCGCGTAATGCGCCCTTATCGACGTATCGGCGTTCAGCTGCGCCGGGCACGCTTCAGAAGCAGGGCACGCTCGCGGTCGTTCTTCGCGAACGAGGCGGCGCGTTCGAGCTCGGCGCGCGCTTCGTCGCGGCGGCCGAGACGTGAAAGGAAATCGGCGCGTACCGCGAACACTAGATGATAGCCTTCGAGCGCAGGCAACTTCGCGAGCTCGTCGACGATCGCGAGGCCCGCCTCGGGTCCGTCGGCGAACGCGATCGCGACCGCGCGATTCAGCTCGACGATCGGCGATGGCGTCGTTGCCGCGAGCTGGTCGTAGATGGCGACCATGCGCCGCCAATCGGTGTCCTCCGGCGTTCGCGCACGTGCATGACACGCAGCGAGCGCAGCTTGCAGCAGATACGGACCGGGCAAACCGCCGAGCGCTTCCCCACGCTTCAAAGCGCGCAAACCGCGCTCGATGAGAAGCGATCCCAGCGCGCGCGGTTCTGCTCGAATAGCGGAATCGGCGTGCCGTCTGGCAACGTGCGCGCGTCGATGCGTGAAGCCTGAATCTCCATCAGCGCGACGAGGCCATGAGCTTCGGCTTCGTTCGGCACGAGCTCCGCGAGAATGCGGCCGAGGCGAAGCGCGTCTTCGCAAAGCGCAGGCCTCATCCATTCGCCACCGGCCGTCGCGACATAACCTTCGTTGAATACGAAATAGATGACTTCGAGCACGGAGCTGAGACGCTCTGCGAGCTCTCTGCCTCGTGGCACTTCGAAGGCAGCGCCCGATTCGGCGAGCGTCTTTTTTGCGCGCACGATGCGCTGCGCGGCGGTCGCCTCTGAAATGAGAAACGCAGACGCAATCTCCTCCGTCGTGAGACCGCCGACGACCCTCAGTGTCAATGCAACGCGGCTCTCGGCACTCAGTATTGGATGGCAGGACGCGAAGATGAGACGCAGTAGGTCGTCACCGACGTCGTCGTCGGCCGCCTCCTCGATCGCGTCCGCCGAACATTCCTGGCGGTCTTCCATCGCCCGCGTGAGCTCGGCTTCTTTCTTCTCCCAGCGCTTTTGACGATCGATGCGCTTGAGCGCGCGATTCTTCGCGACCTGCATGAGCCATGCTCCGGGCTCACGCGGAATGCCGTCCTGCGGCCATGTCTCGAGCGCAGCGACGAGCGCGTCCTGGGCGAGCTCCTCGGCCGTGCCGAGATCGCCATGAACGAATCGCGCGAGCCCGGCCACGAGCCGCGCCCATTCGATTCGAAAGACCGCTTCGATTCGTCGCTGCGCTTCTTCCATCAATTCGTCGCGCGGGCGGAACCGCCTCAGCTGTTGCCGTGCTGCTTCGCGGCTTGCTCGCGCAGCTTCGCGTCGTGCTCGCGGAGATCGCCCGTCGGGTCGACCGGCGCGAAGTCTTCGTCCGAGAAGAGCTGGCGAATCTCGAGCGAGGAGCCTTCGGGGGACGGCGTGCGGCTCATCCAGGCGATCGCCTCGTCGAGGGACTTCACCTGAATAATGGAGAAGCCCGCGATCAGCTCCTTCGATTCGGTGAACGGACCATTCTTGATCGACGTCTTGCCGCCGCTTCCGAACGTGATGCGCGCCCCCTTCGACGACGGGAGGAGCCCTTCGCCGGCGACGAAGACGCCTGCCTTCACGAGCTCCTCGACGAACTTGCCCATCTTGTCGAACTCCTCGGGGCTGGGGAGCACGCCGGCTTCGGTGTCCTTGTTCGCGTGTCCGAGAACGATGAATTTCATGGTCGGTGTCTCCTGGTAGCCGGACGACCAACAACCGGCCCCGGGATCGACACGGCCATCGAAGATTCTTTCGGGTTTCGTATGCGCCGCGTCTCCCCGCAGGCTCAACGCGGCGGGGGTGGCGTCGCGTCGGCGGTGGAGGGCCGGCGGGCGAGGCAGTCGTCGATCTGGCGCTTCACCTCGGGGCTCGAAGAGGGCGACACGATCTCGTCGACGGGCGCGCCGCTGACCTCGCCCACGCGTAGGAAACGCCTCGTCGCTTGCCCCTTGAGGGTGACGATCGGTACGCCGCCACCTCGTCCCTCGCGCCAGGCGCGTGAATCGTGGCTGTTGTCGCGGTTGTCTCCAAAGACGAATACCTCGCCGTCGCCCACCGTCCAGCGACGAGGCTCCTCGACGCGCTCTTGGTTGTAAAAAACGATGTAGGCGCGGGAGCCGAGGAACTCGACATACGCCTCCATCTCTCCCGAGGGACCTGACCCGACGCTGACCGTGATGCGCCCGAGTCGACAACGCTTCAGCTCGAAGCCGTTCACGAACAGCGAAGACCCACGCGTCTCGATCTCGTCGCCCGGCAGCCCGACGATGCGCTTGATGAAGTCCTGCTTTGGGTTCGCCGGGTAAGGAAATACGACGATCGCGCCTCGTTCTGCGGCGTCGGCGCCGTGATGCATCTTGTCGACGAAGACGTGGTCGCCCACGCGCAGCGTCGGCGTCATTGCGCTCGATGGGATCTTGAACGCCTCGACGACGAAGGTACGGAGGAAGACGGCGCCGACGATCGGGAGCCCGAACATCGCGCCGCCAACAGCGATGAAGGGGAACACCTTCGCCGGTCCGAGGTCTTCCGGCGACAGCCGCCCGAGGTCGACGACGGCGCCGATGTAGATCAAGAACGCGACCCCAAGCAGCAAGAGGCCGACGGTGGGGTTCCACATCACCGAGCCGAGACCACCCCACAACGCGAGAAACGCGCCTCCGGAGAACGCAAAACCGCCACGGACGCGCCCAACGAGGTAGTGGCCCATGCCCGGGCCCATCACCAGCGAAACCAGCATGGCGACGCCGCACGAGATCGGGGCCGGACGTGGCGCGCGACGCTTCTCGTTCGTGACCTCCGTCGGCTCGATCATTTGCGCGAGCCTACGCGTCCTGGTTCGAGCGACAAGATCGCCGCTGCGACCTCCTTCAAATCATCGTTGAGCTGGTGGTCACGGCCCTGCAAGCGATGGACGTGAGCCTGCGGAACCGCACTTGCGTAGAGCTCGACATGCGATAGTGGCGCGATCTCATCGTCGACGCCGTGAAAGAAGTGAACAGGGACGCCTTTTGGAAGGTGCGCGCCGAGGTCCGGCGGGAACTGCAGATCAGCAGCCGGCCAGCCCCCGTCGCCGACGAAAGGCGCCGCAATCAGGAAGATCGCGCCGAACTCCGGGACCGACGATAGCTCCGCGAGCACTTTGAGGAGAATCGTTCCTCCCAGGGAGTGCCCGACGAGAATTGCGCCATCCGTCAGGGTCCCGAAAAGTCTTTCGAGCGTTGCCTTCCACTGGACATAGCTCGGCTCATCTTCGTCCGGCATTCGTGGATAGTGGATCTCGTATTCCGGCCCAAGCTCCCGCTGGAGGCTGTCGACAAGCTTGTTATCCCATTCATCATGGGTGCCCGCACCACCTCCCTGAACGAAAAGCAACTGGCGTTTCAAGTGCATCGCTCGTATTCCGGCGCAATAACCAATGGACGTCCAACGTATCGGCATTCAGCTTCGAGCGCCATAGGGGCGCAGTTAGACAGCCTCGTGCAGCTCCGTCTGCACATGAGCTCGCGCGAGACGCGCCTGAAGCCTGCTCACCTCCGCGAGCGTTCCACGAAAGAGCTCTCCAGGAAGGGTGCGCTTCAGCGCTGCCAATTCGGGTAGACCCAAAGCGAGCTCGGCGCGGATGGCCGACCAAGCCCGTGGCGAATGCTCTGCGGAAGTGGTCAGTCGCCATGTGCCATGTCGGCGTAGCTCAATTTCACGCAGCTCCTCCGGCAAAGAGTCTCCACCATCTGCTTCGCTACAGGCTCCACACGTTCCGCAAGAGGTCGCAATCCAATAGGTCATCTGCCCCAGGCCGCACCACTCTCCGAAGGAAAGATGCTCGACACCTCCACAGGCAGAGCAGGCTCCCATGCAGTCGTAGAGCTTTGTCAGCTCCAGAGCCTCGGCGACTGCCAGTTCCAAAGAGCTGAATCGACGACGCCGCTCTCGCTGAGACAACATTTGGACCAAGTCCCATGCGTCTCGTGAGTTGGGGACGAGCCAAGCGACGCTTGAGAACACCACTGTGCCCGAATGCTCGAAGGCGGCGCCGAGCGGCACCATGACCGTATCGCCAAGGCTCCACTCGCGACGCTCAGCAGCAATCCCGTGGCGGAGGAGCTCCTCGACCGCGTCGATGTGGCTGATCAGACGCATCGCTCGGTCCAACGTACTGGCGTTGAACCGCGGGCGCCAGACCGAGCGAGGCGAGCGACGGCGACCGCCTGCTGCAGCGCCTCGCTAGCCAGTCCGCTCTCCGAAGCATCGTACCCAATGATCGACATTCGGGAGCTCACCGAACAGCGTCCCTTTAAACACCGCCGCGTCGGGTTGCACGAGGCCTCGAGTTCGGTCTGCGACCAGGAAGTTCCCGAAGTCCATCGTCGAACGAGGAGCGTGCGCGCCCCTCACCCAGTCGGCACCGAACCCGCCCTGCGCATACAGTTCGTGATCGAAGTGGGCCGACTCGTGTATGGCCGCATCGTGCACGTGGAGTGTTGGAAAAAAGAGCGTGGTCGAGTCGCGGGTCCGAAACCGCAACGCCATTGGGTGGATCTGGTGCTCGCCGGAACGCAGCTGAAAGATGGCAAATGAATACCGCGCATACTGCGGAAGGACCGCCAGAATATCCCGGTTGAGCCGGAAACGTGGATCGAGCCGATCAAAGTCTCGTTGGCTGGGGAGGAACGAGGCGTTGAACGACCCGACGGGTATAACCTTCACATTGCCTCCGGCGGAGGCAGCCACGGCAGCAGAGACGGCTACGGGCGCGGGAGCCGGGAAGCATCTATCGAGGTCACGGAAGAAGTCTGGATACTCAGATAGCGAGATGAATTCGAGTTGTGGCGACTCATCCTCTGCCGTGGGAAGAGGGAGCACCATGGCGACGTCGCGCGCCGTCGCCAGTTGCATTTCATAGACGAGTTGCTGCCAACCGTCTTGCATACGCGCGAAGATTCGGGTCCGCGAAACGTGCTCGACTGGGCCGGTGAATACACACATCGCAGTTGGCTGGCGAACGTACCGGCGTTCACCTTCAAGCGCCAGAGGAAGAGATGCGACCGACGGCGACTGGTAGGTGCAACGCCCTGTTGGCGCCCAGAGCGGCCTTCTATAGTGTGCGCTCGAAGACGATGCCTCTGCGAACCAGCTGGAGAGCGTTTGGGCTCATCGTGTGCCTGTCGGGGTGTCATTCCCGGGGCATGGATTCGGAACCGCCGGCTCCGAGCACAGTCGCAGACCGCGGGACGGATTCTCATCAGCTGGCTCCGAGTAGCGTCGCGGAACCGCCGGCGCCGACGGAATGTGAAGCACAGCTCAGCCCCGCTCCTGGGCCGAGGGCATGGGTCAAGACTTGCGATGCCGACGGTCGACGTCTCGTGACTTGCTGGGCGGGGCATCCCGCCGTCGTGGCCACATGCGCTCGGTGCGCGGTCGACGGCGGGCTTCCACACTGCGAGGCACCCGACGTCGATCTTTCCGCGCTTCTCGAACGCGAGCTCCCGGCCGGGCTCGCGCGCTGTGCCGAACGGCTTCCGTACAGGGTTCGCCTTCAGGTCGAAGGGGAAGGCAAGTCGTGGGTGATCGACACGGCCAAAGACCCTCCGTCAGTCACGACCGAAGCGGCAGACAGCGTCGGAAAGGTGGACAGCACGCTCCTAATCTCGCGAGCGCACCTCGTCGACCTCATCACGGATTCCACGTGGGACGCGATGAGGATGTTCTTCGCGGGTCGCATGCGCATCGAAGGAGACCAACGAGTGGGCATGGATGCGGCGGCTTGGCTTTCTCTCCCCAGAAGCAAAGAACGCTGTACACGCGCCGCGAACGAGTAAGCACATATGGTACGAGCCGCGAGCGCGCGAGGTGTTGCCGGGGTCCCCTCTGGTTGCCAGCCGCGCAGGACGGCATCCAGGGCTATGCGGAATGGTCGTCGCCGCCAAGCTCAGCGAAGCGAAAATCGGCGGCGACGACGTAGCTCCGTAACCGTCAATATTTGGATGTAGACGGGTCGCTCGACATGTCGCCGGCGCTCAGTCGACGCTGCGCAGGATGAAGCGACACGAC
>JABFXY010000094.1 GCA_013361525.1 Polyangiaceae bacterium
GGGCTTCGCGCTCGCGGTCTTCGCGGGCGCGGATGCCGCCGGAGCGGGCGCGCTCGAGGCCGCGTGGGAGGGCGACGACGAAGCAGCGGATGTCGCGCCGCCTCCTTCACCGCCGCAGGCACACAACGAGAGCACCGAAACCAAGAGAAGAGAGTCGCGCGAGGTCTTCATGGATTTGTTTTTTCCGCGCGCGCACGACGGCTCGGGTCCCGCCTGGGGGGTGTGCTCCCCGACGGGTCGCACTGGCACCCAAGCCTGTGCGCGCATCCCAGCAACGCTCGCCGCCATACCGCACTTCCGCACGCGCACACACGGTCAACGGCGGGTGTCGAAGACGTCGGTTGCGCTGCGTTCGGGCGTCGGCGGGGACAGAAGCTCCGACCGGTCCGGTAGGCGCTTCGGCGGCGCGGGCTTCGGCGGAGGCGGGATGAAGATCGGCTTCGGCGCTGGGCGCGGCAGGGGCTTTGGCGCCGGTGGTTTCGGCGCGACGACGCCGGGCTTCGGTACGGGAATCGTCGACTTGGGAGGCGGCGGCGGAGGCACGGGCCGTCTCGGTCGAAGCTTCTGCTTGATCGCGATCGGTGCATCGAGCAGCGCGAGCCCACGTGGAAGGTCGGAGCGCGCGATGAGATCGAGGAGCACGTCGCCGGTCGAGACCTCTCCCGCACCAGGCTGACCTTGCGTGATGCCGTCACCGCCGCGCCCGCCGGACGCGTGAAACTGCACCTTGTTGATGAGCTCCGGGAAGCGCTCGTCGACGACGACCGCGATGCGCCCGCCGTCGCCTCCCTTGCCGGGCCGGCGGCTCGGCGTGGCGCGCGCGCCATCGCCGCCGTTCGAGTAGATGACCAGCGTCGCGTCGCCCGGCGCGATCGCGTAGCGATGTTTTCCGTCGTGCTCGAGGACGGCGAACAGCACGACGCCGGCGCTCGGTGAACGAACCTTCGTGACGAACGCCGAGATCTTCGGGCCTGCTGCGCCGTCCGGTCGATCCTCCGTTCCGGCGTCGCCGACCGCGCCCTCCCACCCGAGGCAGTCGATGTTCTGGGTCCATCGCAGCGATCGCGCCGCAACCGGCGCGTCGCCGGAGAACGTCACCTCGAACCCGGCGAAAGCACCGAGCACCGGATCGATGCGAAAGCCTTGTTGGCCGTCGCTCCGCGACAGACCTCCGCCGACCTCGAGCGCGCTTGGGGCGACGCCGTCGACCTGCAGCGAAGTGCTTCGGCAGGGCAGCTCCGCGCGATCGGTCACGTCGACCGCGGGACCTCCTCCTTCGACCGTCACCGTGAACCGAGGCTTCGCTTGGACCGCCGCCGACGGCGCGTCGACTGCGACGCCGGTCGACGCACATCCCGCCGCGATGGAACACACCGCGAGGAACGAGACCGCGCGCGCGGCGCCCGACAGAGGTTGGCTACTGCGAGGCGGTGCGTCGTCCGAACGTGGATGGGTCACGTCTTCGGGTACGCATTCCCGAAGAGCGGCCATCGATCGACGGTCGCGAAACGATCAGCGGTCGCTGTCGGGCTCGACTTCGGGCTCCGCTTCGACCTCGGAACCCAACGTCTTTTTTCGCCACGCCCGAAGCGCAGCGACCTCGGCCCGCGACGGATTGACGATCAAAAAGCCGTGGTCGGCGTCGAGCAGCGCGACGTCTCCGGGCGACGCCCATTTGTAGCCGCCGTCGATCTCGGCGATCGCGGGCACGTCGAGCAGACGGAGCAGCACCTCGGTCCGCGGGTTGATCCGCTGGGTGAGCGCGATCCCGCTCGGCTGCGTCTTCGCGGTGACGATGAGATCGAACACCGTGACCTGCTCGGTGAGGAGCACCGCCTTTGCGGGGACCTGGCCGCGCGCGTCGGGGGACGCGAGCATGAGCACGGCGTCGACGAGATCCTCGATGTCACGCGAGCGCTCGGCGAGGAACGGATCGCCGACGATGCCCGTCGCCGCGCGCGTGACCTCGCGCGCGAGCGTGGAGAGCGCTTCCGGCGCCGCGTGTCCTTGACGTACGAGCTCACACGCACGCTCGCGCAGACGCGAGTCGCTCGCCATCAGCGCGTAGCTCGCGAGGAAGCTCGTCTCGCCCACGAGGTGGAGCGCGAGCGCGCGACGTTGCAGCGCGCCGACGGCCTTCTCCACCGCGTCGAAAGCTCCGAGCAAGTGCTTCTCCTCGTCGAGGCGAGGCGAGATGCGTCGATCTTTCGCGGGCCGGCGCAGCGCCGCGACAGCACCGAGCGCGCGCCCCGCCGTGACGGGCCGCCCGGGGAGCGTCACCTTGCGTGTTCCGCCACCGCTCCTGCGCGCGGGCTTGTCACGCAACACGTCGAGCAGCGCGGCGTGACGGACCGCGTGCGCGATCGGCGCGGTGAGCGCCGCGGCGAGCACGATCTCTTGCTCCGTGAACGCACCGCTCGGACGCTGCGCGACCAGCGCTCCGAGCGGACCGCGATCAGGCCCGAGGATCGGCACTGCGAGGAAGACCGGGAACCGATCCTCGTCGAGCTGCTCGAACCGCCGAAACGCCTGATGCCCTGCCGCCCGCACCGCGGACACGGGCAACAGCTGCTTCACCGCGAGACCGGTGAGACCCTCGCCGACGCGCAGGCGGATCGTGCCCTGCGCGTGTTTCCCGAAGCCGACGTTGCCGCGCAGAACCAGCCCCTCGCCGTGACCTTCGAGCAGGTAGAGCGAGACGACCTCCGCGCGAAGGAGCTTCGCTGCGCGCGCAGGCAAACCGTCGAGCAGCGCCGTGAGCGGCATCGATTTCGACACGAAGCTGACGAAGTCGAACACCTCGGCGATGTCGGTCGTCGCGTGCGAGATCGACGGCGTCACGTCGCTCGAAGGTTCGATCACGTCGGCGTCGGGCGCTTCGATCCGCATGACACCCGATGCCTGCACCGGATTGTCCGTCGGCGGCTCCTTCACGGATGTTGGTCCACGCGTCGAGCGCACGCGTGTGAGCTTCGGCTTCGTGCGTTCCATCGTTCGGGGGAGGCAGGTCGGTCGAGGTCGCGGCGTGCCCGGCTCGGGTGGCCCGAGCCTCTACGTGCGTGTACCATCATCGCCCATGGATCGACAGGTGTTCGCTCGGCGCGCCATGCTCGGTGGCGCAGTGGCCGCGGCCGCAGGCCTGGTCTTGTCCAAGACCGGTGATGCCTTCGCGGGATCACGCGGCGCCCTGATCGCCAAACCGCCCGCGGGTTTCCTACCGCTCAGCATGCCCGGCAAGGTCGTGCGTGTCGACAAGGCGGACACACTGCAGCCGAACGGCCTCTGGCCGAAACAAGAGTCGGCGACCGCGATGCTCGAGCGCGTCATGGCCGAGCTCACTGGCAAGAGCGACGTCGGCGAGGCGTTCGCCAAGTTCGTGCACAAGGACGACAAGGTCGCCATCAAGCCGAACGGCATCGCCGGTCGACTCGGCGCGACGATGGCGTCCAACAAAGAGCTCGTCCTCGCGGTCGTGAAGGGGATCATCAAGGCCGGCGTCCCCGCGACCAACATCATGATCTACGAGCAGTACCCGAGCTTCATGAAGGGCACGCGCGTCGTCAAAGACGGCCAGCTCGACCCCGATTTTCCGGCGGGCATCGCAACGAGCGTGCACGAGAACAAGGACGCGACGATGGACGAGATCCAGGTCGCGGGCAAAGGCACCAAGTTCGCGCGCCCGTTCACCGAAGCGACGTGCGTCATCAACCTCGGGATGATCAAGGACCACTCGATCTGCGGGTTCACCGGCGCGATGAAGAACATCACGCACGGCACGATCATCAACCCGCACGACTTCCACGAGCACAACGCGAGCCCGCAGATTGCGCAGCTCTACGCACAAGACATCGTGAAAAGCCGCGTGCGCCTGCACATCGCGGATGCGTTCAAGCTCATCTACGACGAGGGCCCGCTCGACAAGAACCCGAAGCGGCGCGTGCCGCACGAGGCGCTCTACGCGTCGACCGACCCGGTCGCGCTCGACGTCATCGGCTGGGGCGTCATCGAGCAGCTGCGCAAAGACAACGGCCTACCGACGCTGAAAGACGCCGGCCGCGAGCCTTCGTACATCAAGGCGGCGGGCGAGCTGGGTCTCGGCGTGTTCGACAAGAACGCGATCCGCCTGCGCCAAGTGAAGATCTGACGGGGGCCTCCAGCTCTTCCCGCCGGGAACTTCAACTCTTTTTCCCCGCGTTCGCCTCCGGCGAACCGAGCCTCGTGGGAGCCGCCCCGGCTGGTCTCGCTTCGCTCGACGTGGCCTGCCCCACTCGGCTCTTGCAACAGCGGCGTCCTACGTATGCTCTTCGGGACGCCGTGTTCTCGTTTCTTTTGGGCTCAGCGTCCGAGGCCGATGAACGCAATCAGCCGGACCAATGCGTAAAGCACGATCGCAGAGCCCCATAACACCACACTGCGCTTCCGTCCGGCCCGCCAGCCCCAGATCGCTGCGAGCGGCGGGAGCACCAGCGCAGCGACGCCGCGCCACCGTGGCCGATGTGCAAACGTCAGCGCTGCCACGAGCACGAGGTGCACGGTCACGAACGCGGCGAACGTGAGCACCATCAGCGCGAACAGGACCGCATCGGCCATCTCGTTAGGCCGCGTACTCTATCCGGGGTCCGCAACAAACGAGAGCATGTCCCGATTGGCTCGGCTTGCCGAGCCAATCCAAAAAACAAGATTCACCTGGCTTGCGCTCTGCTCTTCTGCAGTAACCATCGGTAAGTGGAGCGCAGCTTCGCGGTCGGGAGTCGCGCAGGGAAAAAAAGTCCCTCAAATGCCAAGCCAGGTGAATCCGTCAGCTAGACTCCGCAGGTCGACCTCATGATGAAGAGCACGTCCACACCCGTCTTGCTCGGCCTCGTTGGTGGGGCAATCCTCAGCGCAGTCGTGGGTTACGGAGCTGCAACGGCGGCGCCCAAACGGGGCGATACGATGCCGCTCTCGGACGTGAAGGCCGGGATGAAAGGCTACGGCCTGACGGTCTTCAGCGGCACCAAGCCGGACAAGTTCGACGTCGAGGTCATCGGCGTTCTCAAGGGTTTCAGGCCCAATCAGGACCTCATCCTGATCAAGACGCCGAACCATCCGCGGCTCGACGCCGCGAACACTGTCGCCGGCATGAGCGGCAGCCCCATCTACCTCGAGGGCAAGATGATCGGCGCATATGCGTACGGCTGGACCTTCGGGTCGGAGCCGATCGCCGGTGTGACGCCGATCCACAACATGCTCGAGGATCTCGACAAACCGATCCCGCCGCTCTTCAAGCCGAAGGAGAGCTTCTTTCCCAAGTCGAAAGACGCCGGCAAAGGCAAGGTCGGGACGCCTTCGCCACGCATGCTGACGGGGCTGTTCGACACGTCGAGCTCGACGCCGCTCACCGCATACGACCTCGAGGTGCACGCGAAGCAGCTCGCCGCACGCAGCAGCCGTGAACGCGGGGCGCTCTCCAACTCGACGGTCGCCGCCGCCTCCACCCCGCTGATGATCGGCGGGATGACGCCCTCCGCGATGAAGCTCGCGGAGTCGTATTTGACGCCGATGGGGCTGGAGCCGGTTCAGGCGGGCGGCAGCGGAAACACCGTCGCGTCGGATGCGCCGAGCGGGTTCGTCGACGGCGGTGCAATCGGCGTGCAGCTGATCCGCGGCGACATCTCGATGATGGGCCTCGGCACCGTCACCCGCGTCGAAGGCGACAAGCTCGTCGCGTTCGGTCACCCGATGCAGGGCGGCGGCGCGAGCGATCTCCCCACCGCCGTCGCGAAGGTGCACTGGATCCTCGCGAGCACGAACCGCAGCTTCAAGATCGGCGAGGCCGTGCGCCCGATCGGCACCCTGGTCAACGACCGGCAGGCCTCCATCGTCGTCGACTCCAAGCGAATTCCCTCGACGTTCCCCGTCTCGGTGAAGATCGAAGGCGTCGAGGGCGCGCCCAAGACGAAATGGGACTCGGAGTGCGCGCACGACCCGTTCATGGCGCCGATGCTCGCCGCGTTCGCGATCGGCAACCCCATCGAGACCACCACACCCGAGCACGGCGACATGACGTGGCGCGCCACGTCGAAGCTCAAGATCGCGGGCTACGGAACCATCGAGCTGAAGGACTTCGGCGCCTCGTCGGGCGAGCCGATCGGCGCGGACGCATTCATCCGCAGCCGCCTCACCCGAGCGATGGGCGCGCTCGTGAACAACCCCTGGGAAGACGTGCGCATCGAAGGCGTCGAGTCGACGGTCAAGGTGACCTTCGCCCGTGAGGTCGCGATGATCCGCGGCACGCAGGCGGTCGAGCTCGAGGTCGATCCCGGCCAGCCGGTGAAGATCCAGCTCGAGCTCATGCCGTACATGGGCAAGTCGGAGAAGAAGGTCATCGAGGTCCCCATTCCGAAGGACTTCGAGGGTGAAGAGGTCGAGATCGAGCTGTCCCCCGGGTACGAGGTCGAGCGCCCGCGTGCCGCACCGGAGAGCGTGACGGATCTCATCGCGGCGCTCACCGATCCGACCTACCCGGAGGAGAGCCTCGTCGCGACGGTGCGCCTCAAGGGCGAGAGCGGCGCGTCCTTCCGCGGCAACGTCGCGACGCGACTGCCCCCCGGCGCGATCGACGCGCTGAAGACGAGCGCGAGCTCGATCGGCCCCGACACGTTCGGCGCCGTGCAGCAGACGAGCTACCCGATGAAGCGGTTCATCGTCGGACGCGATCGCGTTCGCGTGAAGATTCGCCCCAATTTGAAGTAAGCGTTCAACGTTTGTTCGTACGAGAACAACCGTGGGGTCGTTCTTCCCACGCGTCCACAAGGTGACCAGGCCATGCGATCGCGAACGATTCGACCCCTCAGCGCGCTTCGAACATTCTTCTCCATCGCCGCCCTCGGGGCCGCGCTCTTCGCGAGCGCGGAGGCGGGCGCGGTCGGCACGCGGACCTTCGACATGTCGTCGATCGACGATTTGTCCGGCGGTGATCTCACCAACGTCGCCGTCGACTCGCGCGGACAGGTTCGGCCGGGGCTCACATTCGGCAAGACACCAGTGAACGACGCGCAGACCGCGTGGGGCAGCGTGCTCTTGCCCGACGGAACGATCCTCGTCGGCACGGGCAACGAGGGAAAAATCATCCGCGTCAACGGCGGACAGGTCGAGGTCGCCGCGACGACGGGACAGATGGCCGTGACCTCGCTCGTCACCGCGTGGGGCGGCGACGTGATCGCCGGCTCGTTCCCGAACGGCAAGCTCTACCGCCTGCCGAAGGGTCAGGGCAAAGGTGAAGCCGCGAAGGAGTTCGTCGCGAAGCTCGAAGGCGCCGAGTACATCTGGGCGCTCGCCTTCGACGAGAAGAGCAAGTCGCTTTACGCCGCGACCGGCCCCGAAGGCAAAGTGCTGCGCATCGACGAAGGTGGTCGCGTGCAGGTCCACTTCGACGCGGAGGATCCGCACATCACGGCCCTCGCGCTCGGCCCGGACGGCAAGGTTTACTGCGGCACGTCGGGCAAGGCGCTTCTCTATCGGATCGACGCGCCGGGCCGCGGCGTCGTCGTCCACGACTTCGACGCGGAGGACGTCTCCGGCATCGCGGTCGCCAAGGACGGGACGATCTGGGCCACCGCGAACAAATACGGCGGAAGCTTCTCGCTCCCTCCGAAGGGCGGAACGTCGATGCCCGGCCCGCAGTCCGCGCGGCCTTCGCGCGCCGGTGAAGGTGTCCTCTACCGGTTCCAGAACGGCGTCGCGGAGCTGATGATCGACAGCAAAAAGACGCATTTCACGTCGCTGGCCCTCTCCGACGACGGCGTGCCCTACGCCGGAACCGGCGCCGAGGGGCGCGTGATGACGGTGAACGCCGATCACCTCGAGCGCGTGATCGTCGACGTCGAAGAGCGACAGATCTCGAGCATCGTGATGCACGGCAAGAAGCGGTACATCGTCGGCTCCGACCCCGTCGTGGTGCGCGAGATCACCGGTGAAGGCGGCAAAGACTCGGTCTGGACGAGCAAGGTGCTCGACGCCGGCTTGCCCGCCGACTTCGGCCAGCTCTCGTGGCGCAGCGACGGCACCGGCAAGGTCGAGTTCGAGACGCGCACGGGCAACACCCAGGAGCCCGACGCGACGTGGAGCGCGTGGTCGAAGGCCCTCACCGCACCCGGTAAACCCGGCAGCCCGAAGGGACGCTACGCGCAGGTCCGCGCGCGCCTCGCAAAGGACTCTTCGTTCGGCGAGGTGCGGTTCCACTTCCTCACCGACAACGTCCGCGCCGTCGTGACGACGGTCTCCGCGGAAGGTCGCGCGCAGCGCTCGGGCAAGCTCACGACCGGGCTCGTGCAATCGGGTGGCAAGGCGCCGAAGCCGTCATCGAGCGTGTCGTTGAAATGGGAGACGGAGAACCCGGACAAGGACGAGCTTCGTTACCGCGTCTGGTACCGGCAAGAGGGCCAAACGCAGTGGCGCGAGGCGCTCAAACCGACGGACATCTACACGAAGTCGGATCTCGATTGGGACACGACGTCCTTGCCCGAGGGGCTCTATCGGATTCGCGTCGAGGCGACCGACGAGCTCGCGAATCCGCCGGACAAGATCACCAAACACGAGCTCGAGTCGGGTCTCGTCCTCGTGGACAACACCCCGCCGGTCTTCAAGTCGCTCTCGATGAACGGGCGCAAGCTGAGCGGTGAAGTGACCGACGGACTCGGCCCGATTTACCGCATCGAAATCGCGCTCGCCGGCTCCGACGATTGGCGTCCGATCTTTCCGACCGATGGCATCTTCGACCAAGCGAGCGAGAAGTTCGACGTGGACGTGAGCGCGGTCGTGCCGACCGGCTCTCGCATCGTGGGCGTCCGCGCGTACGACCAGGCGGGCAACTCCGTCAGCAAAGAGCTCGAAGCGAAGTAGCGCTCGGCCCGAGCTTCGCGTTTGCGGGAATCGGTGCTAGCTCCGTGCACCGTCATGTCGTCGGTGTCGATTCCCCTGCCCTCGCGTCGAGCGACCAAGCTGCTCGCTCGCGCCCTCGCGCTCGCGGTGAAGCCGGGAGATCTCGTCATCGTGAGCGGCCCGCTCGGCGCCGGGAAGACGTTCCTCGTGCGGGCAGCGCTGCGAGAGCTCGGCCTTCCGGAAGAGGAGGCGGTCGCGAGCCCGACGTTTTCGCTGGTTCACGACTACGACCTCGGCCTGCGCCTGGTCCATGCCGACCTGTACCGCCTCGGCGGCGTGGAGGAGCTTCCCGCCCTCGGCCTGTCGGAAGAGCGGGACGCTGGTGCCGTTTTGCTCGTGGAGTGGGGCGAGCCTTATGTCGCGGCGCTCGGCGGCGACGCGCTCGCGATCACGATCCGCGTCCGGCCGGGCGCGGATGCCGCGAATGAGACCTCGCGCAGCGCGACCCTCGAGGCGAGCGGCACCAGGAGCCGCGCCGCGCTGGAACGGATGCGCGCAGCGCTGGGCGCATAGGGCCGGGGGTGTAGCGCCTCGGCGTGGCAACGGGCCACGCCGTTTCGTCGCGCTCCTTTTCACGATCCCGAGGGATGCACGCGACCATCCTGGGGGGAAACTTGAGCGATGGCCGCCATCGCCGACCGGCCGACCGCAACCGCCAACGGGCCCCTCGTGGGCACCGACGGGCCGGTGCGGGCTGCTCCGGTCGACGACATCCAGCGGCAGCGCGCGTTCGTGGATCAGTTGTCGCGCGACCCGGCGACGCTCAGCGGAAATGTCGAGACCATCGCGCACCTCGTGACGGAGTCGTGCGCACGCTTGCTCGGCGTCGAGCGGGTCAGCGTGTGGTTCTTCAACGAGAGCGAGACCGAGCTGCACTGCATCGACGAGTATCACCTGTCGACGGACGGCCATTCTTGCGGGACGATGTTGCGGCAGGACGCGCTCGAGCCCGAGTTCCGCGCGCTCAAGTCGTCTCTCTACGTCGACGCCAACGATCCGCTCACCGACCCGCGGACGAGCGGCTACGTCGAGACCTACGTCAAGCCGAACCACATCACGTCGATGCTCGACGTCGTCATTCGCTTCGGCGGGCGAAACCTCGGCGCGCTCTGTTTCGAGCACGTCGATACGCCGCACGAGTGGCAGCAGCACGAGATCGACTTCGGCTGCATGGTCGGTAGCCAGCTGTCGCTGCTCCTCGAACGCCGCGAGCTGCGCCGGACGGAGGACGCGCGCCGCCAGATCCAACAACAGCTGGAGGATGCGCAGGAGCTCGACGCGCTGAAGAGCCATTTTCTCGCGAACGTGAGCCACGAGCTTCGGACGCCGCTGACGCTCCTGCTCGGCCCGGTCGAGGACCTGATCGCGAACGAGCAGAACCCGCCGACCGAATGGCAAAAAGAGCACCTTGCGACGATTCACCACGGCGCGCTCCGCCTGCTCAAACACGTGAACGCGCTCCTCGACTTCGTGCGCGCCGAAGCGGGGCGGTTGCAGGCGCACTTCGAGCCGACCGATCTCGTCGCGCTCACGACGCAGCTCGTCGGCTTCTTCGAATCGACCGCGACGAACGCCGGCGTCGACCTGCGGCTCGAGGTCGAGCCGATCGCCGAGCGGGCGTACGTCGACCGGGAGATGTGGGAGAAGATCGTGCTGAACTTGATCTCGAACGCGCTCAAGTTCACCCACCAAGGCGAGATCGTCACGTCGTTGCGCGTGGAAGACGATCGGTTCGTCCTCACCGTGCGCGACACCGGCATCGGCATCCCCCCCGAAGCGATCCCGCACATCTTCGAGCGGTTCTACCGGGTGCCCGGCGCCCAAGGGCGGACGGCGGAGGGCGCGGGCATCGGCCTCGCGCTCGCGCTGGAGCTGGTGCGCCTCCACAAAGGCACGATCTCCGTCGAGAGCTATCCCGGCTCGGGCTCCACGTTTCGCGTGGAGATACCGCGGGGTCACGCGCACCTGCCGCGCGAGCGCGTGCACCACCTCTCGCGCGAGCTGACCCCGCGGCAGCGACCGCCTCTCATCGAAGAAGCGCACGCGTGGATCGCGCCGCGCCCGACCACGACCGAAGCCGTCACGAACGGAAAAGCGGCGGCGACTCGCGCAGGCGCCGAGGAACGACCGCGGATCCTCGTCGCCGACGATAACGGCGAGATGCGCGCGTACCTCGCGCGTCTTCTCAGCGCGAAGTACGACGTCGAGACGGTCGCCGACGGCTTCGAGGCGCTCCGCGCGGCCCGAACGCGCGCGCCGGCGCTGGTGCTCAGCGACGTGATGATGCCTCGCCTCGACGGTATCGGTCTGTTGCGCGGGCTGCGCGCATCCCCATCGACCAGCACGGTGCCGGTCGTGCTCGTGTCGGCCCGCGCCGGTGAAGAGGCCGCCGTCGAGGCGCTCGCGATCGGCGCCGACGACTATGTGTCGAAGCCCTTTTCGGCGCGCGAGCTGCTCGCCCGCGTCGCGACGCACATCGAGCTCGCGCGCATGCGCAGACAAGCCACGGAATCGGCGTTGAAGGACGTGTTCTTGGGCATCGCCGCGCACGAGCTGCGCACACCGCTGACGAGCTTGAAGCTTCGGATCCAGCTCGCGCGTCGCGAGCTTCAGCAAACGCGCGATCTACGCGGGGCCATGCAGCGCCTCGACGGCGCGGACCGCTCGATCGCCCGGCTCGATGGCCTCGCGCTGGAGCTCCTCAGCGTGAGCGCGATCCAATCCGGAAAGCTGGCGCTCACGAAAGAGCGCGTCGATCTCGCCGCGATTTGTCGCGACGCCGCCAACGAAGAGTCCGACGTGTCGGGCCGCACCCTTTCCCTCGAGCTCCCGGAGGGCCCGGTCGAAGCCCTCGTCGACCGCGAGCGCATCACCGAGGTCGTCAAACACCTGCTCTCGAACGCGTTCAAATATTCGCCGGGCGACAGCCCGGTGCGGCTGGTTCTTCAAGATCTCGGAGCCGAAGCGGCGATCCAAGTCCACGACCACGGTCCCGGAATCCCGCGCGAAGAGCTGCCCCACCTCTTCGGGCGTTTCTATCGCGTGCCCGGCATCGAGGTGCAGACCGGCTCGCGGGTCGGGCTCGGCCTCGGCCTCTACATCTCGAAGGCGATCGTCGAGCAGCACGGCGGGCGCATCGAGGTCACTTCGACACGCGCGCGCGGGAGCAGCTTCGTCGTGACGCTGCCCCGCGGGGGTTAGAGGTCGAGCAGCCGCGGCGATGCGGACCAAACGTGATAAGACCGAGGCGGCGTGGAGGCGGGTGAAGAAGGCGGAAAGAAGCAGGGACTCTTGGGGTTCCTCGCGCCCCTCATCTACTGGCTCGACAACATCGGCAACCTCATCACGCTGACGACCCGCACCGTCTTCTGGATGGTGCGCCCGCCGTATCGCCTCGGGCTGACGCTGCAAGCGATGGAGTTCATCGGCGTCCAGTCGGCGGTCATCGTCGCGCTCACCGGCACCTTCAGCGGCATGGTCATGACGCTGCAGATCGACTACGCGCTGCGGCAGTTCAACGCGCGCGGCCAGGTCGGCGGCATCGTCGCGGTGGCCCTGTTGCGTGAGCTCGCGCCCGTCTTCACCTCGATCATGGTCACCGCGCGCGCCGGCAGCGCGATGGGCGCCGAGCTCGGCAACATGCGCGTCACCGAGCAGATCGACGCGATCACCACGATGGGGGTGAGCCCCGTTCAATACCTGCTGTCGCCGCGGCTGTTCGCGTCGATGGTGATGTTGCCCCTTCTGTGCGCGCTCTTCTCCACGGTCGGGATGGCAGGGTCGTACCTGGTCGCGGTGGTGTTCTTGAGCGGCGACTTCGGCGTGTGGCTGCAGAGCATCCGCAACTTCGCCGTCCCCAAAGACCTCACGATGGGGCTCATCAAGTCGTTCTTTTTCGGCTTCATCCTGACGAGCATCTCGTGCCGTCACGGCTTCTATGCGAGCGGCGGCGCCAAAGGCGTCGGCATCGCGACCACACGCGCCGTCGTGGAGAGCTGCGTCGCGATCCTCATCGCGAACTACATCCTCACGCAGCTCTTGCTCGACGTTCAGTTGTGACCGCAGGTCACGCCGTGAACGGTCTGGCGGCTGCCTTCGCTGATCGATCGGTATCCGTCGCCGGACGGCGTCCAGGCGACCGTCTCGCCTTGTCGCTCGACCGACGTCGGCAGTGAGCAGGGTTTCGCGGCGAGCGCGGCCTCCACGGTGCCTCCGCGGGCGATCGGATAGAGCCAGATGCTCGTGTACGTCCGCAGGAGGACGCCCGTGCCCGAAGGATGGATGTCGCCGCCGGTGACGAGCGGGATCAAGTCGGGCACCGTCGCCTCGCCGAGCTCGACCAGCGTCGCCGTCTTCTTGGAATCGAGCGGCGTCGGGAAGGCGAAGATCTTCGCGGCGCTGGCGCTCTTCGTGACGATGTAGACAACGCCCGTCGTGGGGTGCACGAGCAGCGCTTCGGCGTTGTGGGAGCCGTCGGGGTATCGGAAGGTGAACGCCTCGCTTTGCACCGTGAACGTGCCGGGGCCGAGCGTCGCGGGCTCCTCCACGCGGTAGACGACGTACGTCTTTCGTTCGGTGTCGTTGTCGCCGATGTCGCCGAAGTAGAGGCAGCTCTTCTTCGGATCCGCGCAAGGGCCGCGGCTCATGTCCTCCCAGTCGATCGCGTTCGCGCCGGCGACGTCGTACGTGCCGAGGTCGGAGCCGTCGGCTCCGAACGCGAAGAAGCGCGCCGTGTCACCGGAGTCGTTGTGCGCGTAGAACGCGCCTTCGTGCACGCTGCTCGCGGCGAGCCCCGAAGCCTCGACGAGCCCAGCGTTCGCAGGTGTCGACAGGTTCTCGACCTCGCCACACGCGAGGCAGGTGTCGCCGCCGGCAGCACCGCCCGCCCCGCCGTCGACGCTGGCGCCGCCGGTCGTCATGGTCGAGCCCGTGGAGCCGGTCGAGCTCGTCCCGCCGTCGGCGCTGTCGTCTGCGGGGGCGCTGTCACCGCAAGCAGCGAAGGCCAGCGCAACGAGACAGACACGAAGCGACATGGTCGAACAGTATCAGCTAACGAAGGGGCAGCTACCGGCCCGCGATCACCGGTGCGCCCAGCACTTCGGCGAGGAGATCCGTTCCGGCTCGCGTAGAGGCGTCGTCGAACAGGAAGGGCAACATCGCCATCGACTCGGGCCGCGTCGCAATGAGGCGGCGGATGCTCTCGCGCTGCACGTTCTCGCGAACCGCCCGCCGAGCGGCAGCGACCACGGCCGCATCGACCCCGGCGGACGCGCTCTCGGCGGCGTCGAGCGTCAAAAGCTCTCGGCGCGCCCCGAGCGTCGCGCGCTCACCGTCCGAAAAGAGCGGCGGAAAAATGCCGTTGATGATGATGCGCAGGACCGGCATCGACAGCTCCGTCTCCACGGCGTTCACGAGCTCGATCGTCTCGGTGACGGGCATCTCCTCCGGAAGGGTGACCACGAGGATGCCGCTGCGGGTCGGATCGCGAAAGAGGCCGACGGCGCGCTCGGCGTCGCGGCGGAGCACCCCCGGCGGCGCGACGTCGAGGATCACCTTCGGGACGCGCAACATGTCGAGGCCGTGCCCGGTGGCGGGCGCATCGAAGATCACCACGTCGAAGCGAGGCCGACCGTCATGCGCAACCTCGGTCGTGTGGAACCACGCCTTGCCGAGCATCGCCCACTCGTACATCCCGGGAACGGCGCGCAAAAACGCGCTGATGTACTCGTTCCGGAAGACGGCGTTCGTGAGCGCCTTCACCTTGATGACCAGGAGCCCGTACTCGTAGAGGGCGACCTGCGGATCGATGTTCACGGCCCAGATGCCGGGCGAGCACTGCACCAGCTCTTCGCCGATGGGCTTGGTGCCGAGGACGGCGCTGAGCCGCTCTTTCGTGTGCGCCATCGCGATGAGCACGCGCTTGCCGCGCGCGGCGAGGGCCGTCGCGATCGCCGCGGAGACGGTCGTCTTGCCGACGCCGCCCTTGCCCGTCACGAAGAGGAACCGGCGCTTCTCGAGCTCCGGCATCGGACCATCCACGCGGCCGGCCCCGACGAAGGGAAGCAAGCTCGGCTCGAGTTTTTTCAGGAAATTCTTAGCGCGGGAGGCCACGACGGACGGCGCAGCCTACACGAGAACGGGCACGCCGTGGCCCCGATCGTCGGTGAGGATCTCGAACGCGGCTCGGCCGGTGGTGCGCGCGGAGACGATCGCGCGGCCGCCTCGTTTCACGCGGAGCTCGCACGAGGCGACCTTCGAGTTGAGGCACGTCTTCGCGCCGCCCGGCGGGTCGAGGTACGTGAGCCCGACGAACGCGGTGCGCGGTGCAGTGAACGTCGCTTCGATTTCGGCGTCCTCCGCGCGGCCTCTCACCTGCCATCGCCCGACCTCGTACGAGCCCGACGCGCGCACGAGATCGAGCGCGCCGCTCGAACGAATCGTCTCGTCCCCGATACGGACGGCGAACGTGGTGATGCGCGGCGTCCGGAAGGGCCCGATACGAACGCGCGCCGTCGCGCACTCGAAAAAGACGTCCGGCGCATCGTCGAAGCCCGCGACTTGACCCCACGCGTATGCGTCGGTGTGTCGCTCGCCCCAGTTGTGATTCAGGCTGCCGACCCAATCGTCGAAGCGGTGCGTCTCACCGTCGACGCGGATCGAGCCCGAGAGCCGCATCATCGGCGCAATCACGAGGCTCTTCGCTTTGGGAAACGGCCCGTCGTAGAGGCTCTCCGGCAAGAGCAGCAGCGGGTCTTGGCCGCCCGCCATCGTCACGTCCCACTCGATCGCGTGGCCGCTGCTCTCGGCTCGGCCGATCGCGTGTGTGCGATCGAGCCGTGCATCCCCGATCCGCACGGCGAGCCGCTCCGTCGCGAAGGTGCACCCGCCGAGCGGCTGGATCGATCGCACGGCGACGTGCCGCTTCGGATCCGGGTCGAACCAAATCGCCCAAAGCTCGCCGAGCGCGTCGCCCCCGTCGGCGTCTCGACCGCGCGGGACGAAGCTCGTGTAGCGGATCCACAGCGCGCCCGCTTCGTCCGGGCGCCGCCCCGACGGAGGATTCGCGCGGAGAAACCAGCTCTCGTAATGACCGCGACGACTCGACCGATTCAGTCGCGGGGTGCTCGCTCGAAGGGCGTCCATGCAATCCGTGATGTAGGCTTGCGGACCGCGTTCGCGCGGGCCCGCCGTGAGGTTGACGGCATTGTGGCCCGCGTCGCGCAGATCACCATGACGCTCTCCCTTACCTCGTTGTCGGCCGCGGAGGCGCAGCTGGCGAAGCTGTCTCCGGTCGAGATCCTCCGCCAGATCCATCGCGCCTTCGGCTCCCGCGCCGCGATTCTCTCGAGCATGCAGCGCGCGGGCACGATGCTCTGCCACATGGCGGATCGGGCCGGCCTCGGTTTCGACGTCGTCTTCGTCGACACCGGCGTCTTGCACGCCGAGACGCTCGCGACCCGCGATCGCCTCGCCGAGACGCACGCGAACCTGCACGTCGTGACGCTCCACCCGAAGGCGACGTTCCAAGAGCAGACCGCGAAAGAAGGCCTCTTGTACCTCTCCAAAGAGGGACAGGAGCGCTGCTGCGATCTCCGAAAATCCGAGCCGCTCGAAGCGATCGTCGGCCAATACGACGTCCTCATCGGGGCGCTGCGACGAGACGAAGGTGGGCGGCGCGCCGCGACGCGCTTCATCGATCTCGATCCGCGGCTCGGCGTCGTTCGCATCCACCCGCTCGCCGCCATGACCCGCGCCGACATCGATGCCTACATCACGGCACATCGCGACGTCGTCGTGAACCCGCTCCACTACCTCGGCTTCCCGACCATCGGCTGCTTTCCCTGCACCACGCCGGTACGGCCGGACGAGGATGAACGTGCAGGTCGGTGGAGGCACCTCGCCGACGTCGCTTATTGCGGGATCAACCCGACCGATCGCGGCGATACCGAGCGAACCACCACCTTGCCGGAGGGCGGGGAGGCGCGGTTTCGGGCCTTCGAGCGAGGGCTGCTCGAAGGAGGCAACGGCGCTCCACAGCCCTCGCGCCCAACTGCGTCATAAGCCGCGCACTTGCCTGCACGCTCAGTTGTTCCGCTGGCAGGCCTAAGATAAAAGAGTAGACAGTTGGGGCTTTCTCCCGTGGATGCAAAAAACCTCGTCGGCAAGAAGATAGATGGCAAGTACGAGGTGGCTCGCATCATCGGGGCCGGTGGCATGGGCGCCGTCTACGAAGCCCACCACGTCGGAACGGGTCGCCGCGTCGCCATCAAGGTCATCTCGACCGGTGACCTGAGCAAAGACGAACAGCTCGTCGGACGCTTCCAACGCGAAGCGCGGGCAGCCGGCGCCGTCGACACGCAGCACATCTGCCAGGTGCTCGACACGGGCACCGACTCGACGACGAACTGGCCGTTCATGGTGATGGAGTTCATGTCCGGCGAGGACGTGCAACAGCTCCTTCGCCGCGTCGGCCCGGTCCACGCGGACCTCGCGCTCCGCATCGCGGCGCAAGCATGTATCGGCCTGTCGAAGGCACACGACGCGGGCGTCGTTCACCGCGACATGAAGCCGGCGAACCTCTACCTCGCGCGCACCGACGCCGGCAAAGTCATCGTCAAGCTCCTCGACTTCGGTATCGCGAAGGTGAAGATGGAGCACGCCAGCGAGATGGGCGACGCGGGCCTCACGCGCACCGGCACGATGCTCGGCTCGCCGCTCTACATGTCGCCCGAGCAGGCGCGCGGCGTCAAAACGATCGATCACCGCGCCGACATCTGGTCGCTCGGCGTCGTGCTCTACGAGATGCTGACCGGCCGCACGCCCTATCATCATATCGAGGCGCTCGGCGAGCTCATCATCGCAATCTGCTCCGAGCCTCCGCGCCCCGTTCAAGATTTCGCTCCGTGGGTCGAGCCCGACATCGCGGCGATCGTCCACAAGGCGCTCAAGGCGCATCCGAGCGAGCGTTTCCAGACGGCGAGCGAGATGCTCGACGCCATTGTCGCGGTGAAGCGCGACGGCACCGAGATCGAAGAGGCGATGCTCGTCAGCCTCTCGGAGACACAGCGAAACCTCGTCGCGAAGCGGCTCACGTTGCCTCCGCCGCCCGACGTGACGGCACAGACCGTCGCGCACGTGCCCGCGCAGTCGATCCCACCGCCCGGGATGACCCAAGAAGGGATGGCGCAGGGTGCAGGCACGACCGGTGGCCTCGCCGCCCCGACCGAACGGCGACCGCAGCTGCCGGCAAAGTCCAACACCGGCCTCGTCGTGCTCGGCGCCGTGCTGAGCGTCGCTCTCTTCGGTGGCGTCGCTTACAAGTTCCTCGGCGGGTCCTCGAACCTTCCCGACGCCCAGGCCGCACACCAGGCAACGACCACCACGCCGACCGCGGAGACGGCCGCCCCAGCACCGACGACCGCTGCGCCGGCCGTCTCGCCTTCGGCCTCCTCCCTCGCGGTCACGCCCGCCGCCGACTCGAAGGCTCGAACGGTGAAGCTGGTCGTGATCCCGGAGGACGCGACCGTCACCATCGACGGCAACACCGCGACCGTGAAGAAGGGCGTCGTGGAGATCTCCGGCTCGCTCGGCAGCGTGCACAAGGTGAAGCTCCAGGTGGGGAAGCAAGAGCTCGAAGAGGACGTCGTCGTGAGCGACGGCGGCGCCCTTCCGCCGAAGCTGCAGCTCGACGTCAAGAACGGCGGCGCCGTGCGACCGACGACGTCGGCGAAGCCCGTTGCGACCTCGCCGACCGGCCATACGCCGGGCATCGAAAAGACGTTCGAGTAAAGAGCCGGTGGGGCCGGCTCGGTTCGCCCGGGGGACGAGCGCGAGGAGCCAGAGCCGTCAGTGATGGTGCGCGCGGGCGTGGCCTGCGCGGCCCTTCTTACTACCGTTGCTCCTGCCGTTCCCGGTCGCGCTCGTGCGCTTCTTCGCGGGCTTCTTCTCGGCCTCCGCCGATATCTTGCGTGCGCCTGCGACGACGTCCTCGAGGTTCTCCATCAACGCGGAGCGGAAGTCCTCGAGCTTGGCCTCGTCGAACCGAGCCTCCATCTCGAGACCGAGATCATCGAGCCGCTCGTTGCTGAACGCGCGCTCGACCTTCGGCAGATACTCCGCCTCCTCTTCCTCGACGTGGTGCTCGACCGTCTCGATCAGCACCGAAAGGTAGTGGTCGAACGCGTCGGTGCCGAAGTTCTGATCGGCGCGGAACAGAGCGAACTCGATGAGCCCGTGCTCGACGAGCGACTCGCCGAGAACGTCGTCCATGCCCATCTCTTCTTCACAAGCTGGATAGAAGATCTCGCGCTCGATCGCGTCGTGCGCGACGAGGTTGACGGCGAGCTCCTCGAAGAGCCGGAGCTTTTCGCCATCGCTCTCCGCCTCTTCGACCTTCTCGAAGAGCTCGCGAATCTCCTCGTGTTGCGTCCTGAGAAGCTCTGTCGCCTTCATGCGGACCTTCCTTTCGATACGGAAGGCAGGTTCTGCAAGCGCCGCGCCTCGGCGCGATCGATCGTCGGCGCCGAGTCCGAGTCGAAGGAAAACGGCCGCGCGAGCCGAATTCCAAAACGACCGGTTGCAACGACTGGACGAGACGCGTGGCGATCGGCCTCGTGTACGACGGCCTAGCGCGCCCCGCACCTTCAGTGAGCTGCGGAGAGCAGCGCCTGCTCGTGCGGGAGAAGGTCCTGCTCGCGCGCGAGATCGGCCAGGCCCGGAAGCTCGTTCTCTTTGAAGGCGGCAACCGCTCGCTCGATCAGCTCCTCCCCACCCTCGCGCGTGCGGTACAGCCGGAAGAAGTGCTTCAGGTAATACAGCGCGACCGCGCGCGTCGCGTCGTCGTCGAGATCGGCGTCGTGCGCTTCGCGGGCGAGCGACGCCGCCGTCTCCTCGGGCGTCCGAGCGGCGTCCCAAAGGCGCCAGGCGAGGGCGCGAAAGACCCTGTAGGCCCTAGCAAAACGCGTCTGCTCCGCCTCGGCATCGCCCCACAAATCGAGCGCGTAGCTCGACGCCCACGGTCGAGCGTTGTCGTGCGCGTGCATGAGCTCGTGCATCAGATCGATCTGCGTGGGGAGCGGCAGCGCGTCTGCGATGAACACGGCGTCGCGACGCGTGCGCGGTGCGACGAGCATGCCGGCGATCGCCATCGTCTTGCCGAAACGAATCGACGGATCGGCAGCGAGATCACGCAAGACGTCCTCGCCACCCTCGAGAAACAAGAGCACCCACGTCCGACCCATCGCGATCTGATCGAGCGCGGAAAACTGGGCCGATCGCGACGAGGCGTCGGCCCTCGCGAGCTCGGCGAGCGCGTCTTTGCCGGCGCGACGTTCGCGCCGCGCGGACGCGACGGCACGCACCGAGACGTCGTGTTGGCCGGCGAGCGCGAACGTGAGACCGGCATGATCGTAGAGCGCCGCTAGGCAGGCGTGCTCGACGACGCGGGTCGGCAAATCCGTTCGAGACCGGTGCGTTTCGATCTGCAGGATGATGCTCGACGAGCGCTCGAGCTCGGCGAGCGTCGGTGCACGCACGAGATCGACGTCGACACCCGCGCTTTTTCCCAGGACGTCCGCCGAAGGAAGGTCGAGCCAAGCCAGCGAAACGTAGAACGAGCACGGCGGCGGCTCGGGCCGCTCCGGAACGCCGTCGTCGGGCGCGCGGTGCTGCGAGATCGCGCGATCCGCAAACAGAGGGAGCGCGCCGCGGAACGAGTCGGTGTTCGCCGGGTATCCGCGTGACAGGCTGCGCGTCGCCGGAACCGAAGCAGCGTCGAAGAGGCCGACAGGATCGCTCGCGACGGCTTGCCGCGACGAGGACGACGCAGCGCCGATGACGAGGCTCGGCCGCGGATTGCTCGGCGGCGCGAGGCCGTGCGCCCGCGCGTACGCTTCGACGAGGTCACCCGCGACGAAGTCGCGACCGCCCGCCTCGGAGCGCCCACCAGTCATCAGATCGATCTCCTCGTCGCGTCCCTCGACGGCAGACGCGACCGTGAGCACCGGCGTCACGTGCGTCGCGCCGGAAGCGACCGCGCCGTAGAAACGGAGCCGCGCGCGATCCACGAGGCCGGCGTCGTAGAGCGAGGCAGCGACGAGGTGGCTCACGGGCTCGCACGATCCTCGGCGCGTGAGCAGCGTGTCTCCCATGCGCCCGCCGGGCGTGCCCGTGTACGAAACGTCGTCGAAAACTTCGGGCACCGCGACCTCGGGAGGCGACGCGGCGAGCGCCTCGACGAGGCGGGTCAACCGCTCGCGGTAACGCGCCCACGCCATGTCGAGATCGAACCTCGCGTTCTCTTCTTCGGCGTCGATCGCATTCGCGCGCAGCAAAAATTCACCAAGCTGCAGCTTGCCTGCGGCGCGCGCCTCGCGAGCCTCGACGAGAAGCGCGCGCCGTCGCGCTTGGGCGCCGAAACGGCGCACTTGCTCCTCGAAGTGGTCGGCGGTCGCGACGAACGTGCGCGCGCGGATCCGCGGCGTCCCGTCGGGGGTGGACCGAGGTCCTGCGATGGCAGCGAGGAGGAACGCATGCGCGGCGACCGAAACGACGACCGCTGCGGCCGATCGCGCGACGCGCGCGAGCCGCGAGCGCCGCACCAAACCGAGCGCATCGAGCTCGGCCTCCTCGTCTGCCGCGTCGTGATGGAGCGCCACGCTTCAGCTCCGCTGCCAGCGCCCACCGGCGACCGAGCACGTCATGGGCACATGCCTTTGCAGCCGCCGAGGCCCTTGCAGTTGTTCTTCCCCATGCAGTCGTGGCTGCCCTGCACCTTGCAACCGCCGAGGCCTTTGCACGCGTTGAGGCCTTTGCAGCCGTGGCATTGCGGCGAAGAGCACGATGCCTTCGGCTGGACGCTGGCTGCGGCCGCACACGTGCCGGCGCCACATTGCGCTTTCGCTTTGAGCTGACAGTCGCCGCTTCTCTGGCCGCCGAGACCTTTGCACTCGTTTCGCCCGGCGCAGTCGTGTTTGCCGGCAACGGCGCAGCCGCCTTTGCCTTTGCACTCGTTCATGCCCTTGCAGCATCGGTCGGCGGGCACGGGCGACGATCGCGGGATCGCCACTGCGACGGCGGTGGCCGAGGCCGACGGTGGCGGCGCAATCGAGACGTCTGCGACGTCGGACGATGCCGGAGCCGGCGCGCAGCCCGCCACGCCGCTCAAGATTCCCTGAACGGCGCAAGCAGCGAGCATCCGATCGGTGCGATCCATCATGGGCGCTCTCGATAGTGTGCAGAGACGGCTCGAAGTTCCAAGACCGCGCGGATCGCAGGCGCGAACGTGCTCGCTCGGCGCAAATAGTTGCTCGCCCTGCCGGCGCACCCGCGAATTGTTGCAGGGTTGTTCCTCGACCGGTCCAGCTCAGAAAGGGCTCCGAACATGACACGGAAGGCTTCCATTGGTTTTGGTGTCGCTGCGACGCTCGCCGTCTGTTTGATCGCCTGTGGCGACGACACCGACACGGGCGGCTCGGGCGGGGGCGGCGGCAGCGCGGAGGGTGGTCAAACGAGCAACGGAGGCTCGACCAACGACGGCGGCTCCACCAGCGACGGCGGCTCCACCAGCGACGGCGGCTCGAACGCCGGCGGAGCGGGCGGTGGCGCCGCAGCAACGTGGGAAGCCTATTGCGACGCGCGCGATGCAGCCTGTGGTCTCGACAGCGTCGATGTCTGCGTGATGCAGGAAGAGTGTATGCGCAGCCTCGTTCGTGACGACGTCGAGGGCCCGCTCCTCGAGTGCCTCACGACCCAATGCAGCGAAGATATGTGCATCCAGCAGGTCTACAAGGAGGTCGGCTTCACCAAGGAGGGCGAGGCATTCCTCGGCCCTTGCATGGACTTCACCGACGCTTGCCCCGAAGCGAGCAACGACCTCTGCTCGCTTCCGGTCATCCTCGCGGACGAACAGCTCGCCCAGGTGCAGGAGTGCTTCGCGCAGACGTGTGACGTCGCGCTCACGTGCGTCGACTCGATCATTTCGGCGTTCGACGAATGTGAGGGTTGGCTCTGATCGTCAGAACGGGCGCCAGCTCCACACCAATTCCTCATCGTCCTCGTCCGCCGGTGCATCGGGCGGACGAGGCGAATCGGCGGGCGGCACCTCGCTCGGCTGGTCTTCGGTACTCGGAACATCCATCGGGCCGGTTCGCTCGATCACCACGCAGCCGACGAGCATCACCGGCGGCTCGATGGCGTGGACCGGATAGAAGCTTGCAACGAAGTGCCGTGGGCTCGTGTCTGATTTCTTCGTCGCGCCCGAGAGAGGGACATCGAGCTTCGAGCGCGATGTGTCGAAGACGTCGAGGATGTGTGGCGTCGCGACCCGGGCGATTTCTCGGGGGACCACATCGCGGATCGAGCGGCCTTCGAGGACCCGTGCAGGAACGCCGCTGAACGCCGCGAGCGTCTCGTTGACACGGACGTAGCGAAGGCTCCGATCGACGAAGGCGATCCCCGCCGGCACGTTGGTCATCAGGTTCTCGAGCAGCGCAAGGGATCGGTCGCGATCCGCTTCGGCGACACGGCGCGCCTCGAGCTCCGAAGCGAACAGCTGCCGCGCGATGGTCTCCATCGCAGCATCGACCGCGAGCGAGACCCGCATGACGTCGTCCCAGCGGAGCAGCGCGACCGGCTTCACCGCAGCGAGGAGCGCCGCCCGAAAGTGCGACCATTCGCGAAGCGCCGATCGAACCGCGAAGTCGCCGACCAGCCATCCTTGCGCACTCGGGCGCGTCGCCAAGCTCTCCCCGATGCGGCGCACCTTCACGTGTCCGTCGGGCATCGAAGGCTCGGGCCGATCGAGCGACGACGCGAGCATGTCGAGGAACACGGGCACGCGGTCGCCCAGCGCAGGCGCCGGCAAGCGACTCGCTTCTGGCACACTGGGGTCCGAAAGGACACGCTTCTCCCAGTCGCGGACGATTGTCTCTTTCTGGCGACGAAGAACATCCGCGAGTCTGGGAGGTTCGTAGAGCTGGACCTGCGCCATGCGCGGGCCGTCGTGCAACCGACAGGCCGTACTCCGACGTACATGCGGGCACGTCCGATGCCTGCCGATGCAGCAGGAGGAACGTGCACCTCGAGGCAGCAGCGCGCGAGCTCGCTCACGACGACTCCAGCCGCAAGCTGCTGGACCGCCTCGGCGTGTGCGCGTGGATCCTCGACGGCTGCACCCTGCGATCGACCTACGTGAGCCGCGCGCTCGCGGAGCTGTTGGGCATCTCCGAGACGCGCGGAGCGAAGCTCGAGCAGCTTGTGGCGGCGGAGGATCGCGAGCGCGTCCAGATCGTGTGTCGCGACGTCGCAGTCAACGCGGTGGCGCGCGCCATCGAGTACCGGATTCGATCCGCCGTGGGCCGCACGTTGCGCGTCGCGGGGCAAATGCGCCCGTTATCGCGCCCGGGTGACGACAAGACGCCCGAGATCGGTTGTGTGGTCGTGGTCCTTCCCGGCCGAGAGGACAGCGAGCCGACGTCGACGGAGATGGCCCTCCGAGCCGCCTTCGAATGGAGCGACGCGGGCCTCCTCCTCGTCGACGCCGCGGGTCGCATGGTCCTCTGGAATCGCCAGTTCGCAGAGCTGTGGAAGGCGCCGCCCGACCTTCGTGACCCGGCGATGATGGCGCAGCTCGCCGCCAATCAGCTCGAGGAGGGAGCGGCGTTTCTCGACGATCCGCTCGGCACGCCGCGCGCGTCGATGGTTCGTTGTCACGACGGGCGAATCCTCGAGCAGTCGACGATGGAGAGCCCCGTCGGAAGGTTATGGAGCTTTCACGACGTCACGGAGCGCGAGCGCGTCGACGCGGCGCTGCGAGAGAGCGAGGCGCGCTACCGCGAGCTCTACAACAAGACACCGGTGATGATGCATTCGATCGACCGCACCGGCCGCCTCGTGAGCGTCAGCGACGCATGGCTGCGAAAGATCGGCTACACGCGCGAGGAGGTGATTGGAAAACGCTCGGTCGACTTCCTCACACCCGAGTCGCGTCGCCGCGCGTTGGAGGTCGTTCTGCCCGAGTACTACCGAACGGGCCTTGCCGTCGATGTCCCGTACCAGGTGCTCACGAAATCGGGCGACGTCTTCGACGTGCTCCTCAGCGCGATCGCCGAGCACGACCGAGACGGCTCGATGCGCCGCTCCCTCGCGGTCCTCATCGACGTGACCGAGCGCAAGCGGGCGGAAGCCGAGCGTGACGGGCTGCTGGTGCTCGAAAAGGCGGCGCGTACCGCCGCGGAGTCGGCGTTTGCGCTGCTCGACACGTTGTTCCGAACGGCTCCAATCGGCCTCGCCTTCCTCGACCGCGACCTCCGATACATCCGGGTGAACGAGACCCTCGCGCGAAGCACACACGGCGTCGCGCCGGAGGTGAGCATCGGACGAACGCCGTGGGAAGCGATCCCCGAGGTCGCGCCGGTGATCGTGCCCATCCTGTGCCGGGTCATCGAAGCCGGGGAGCCCGTCACGAACGTCGATGTCACCGGCGCCTTCCCCGCGGGGGGTAACGAAACGAAGAGCATGCTGGCGAGCTTCTACCCAGTTCACGCCAGCGACGGCTCGATCCTCGGCGTGGGCGTCGTCGCGGTCGATATCACCGAGCAAAAGCGAGCCGCGACCCTCCAGGCGAAGCTCTACCGCGATGCGCAGGAGGCGGTTCGGATCCGCGACGATTTCCTCGCGATCGCGTCGCACGAGCTGCGAACGCCGATGACCCCGCTCCTCATTCACCTCCAGCTCGCGCAGCGGAAGTTGCGCGCGGGTGAGCCCATCGACGCACGTGGGATCGAGACGGCGATCCGACAGGTGGAGAAGCTCACCGCGCTCGTGAACGATCTCCTCGACGCCTCGCGAATCGGAACCGGCAGACTGGTCATTCACCGCGAACGCATCGAGCTCGGCGCCGTGGTGGAAGAAGCGGTTCACACGGTTCGCGCCGCGAGCCCGAGCCACACCATCGGCCTGGAGCGACCCACCGAGGATCTCGCCGTCATGGGAGACGCCCAGCGGCTGTCGCAAGTCGTCATGAACCTCGTCGAAAATGCAGTGAAGTACAGTGCGCGCGACAGACCGATTCACGTCACGCTCCGCCGCGTGGACGACGAAGCGCGATTGACCGTCGCCGATCGCGGGATCGGGATACCGCTCGAGCAAATCCCGCGGCTCTTCGATCGATACTTTCGCGCGCTGAACGCGCCCGTGAGCCATTACGGCGGCCTCGGGCTCGGACTCTATATTTGTCGCGACATCGTCGAGCGTCACGACGGACGCATCTGGGCGGAGAGCGAAATCGGCGTGGGCTCGACGTTCAGGGTCGCGCTCCCCCTCGCGAAACCATGATCAGAACGTGATGAGGCATTTGCCGTGTTTGGCCTCACCGCCGAGCTTTTCTTTTCGCTTGGTGCCGCCCTCGTCCCACGAAAGCCAGGTAAGGACCTTTTCGCCGTCGGCGTACGTGCCTTTCGTCGCCTTCTCGCCGCTCGCGTAATAGCTCTGCCAACAACCATTTCGCTTACCGGCGACGTAATCGCCTTCTTCGCGCTTTTCGCCGTTTTCCCACCAGGCGTCGAATTCACCGTGGGGCAGCCCGTTCTGGAACGTGATCTCGACGCGCTTTTGGCCGTTGGGGTACCAGCCTTTGAACGTCCCCTCGAATCGGCCGCCGACCAGGTCGCCCTTCCAGCGCTCTTCGCCGTTGGCGAAATACGCTCTCCATGTGCCGATGAGCACGCCGCCCCGACACGTGCCCTTCTCTTTGACCGCACCGGAGCTCCAAGCGAGCTGAATCTCGCCGTCGTTCGTGCCGGATGGGCACGAGATTGGGCCTCCTGAGATGAACGTGCTCGGCGCGCCGTAATCGTCGAGACTGAGCGTCGACGGATCGTGGATCGACGCGGGCACACCGCCGTAGGGGTTGCACGCGGACACGCACAGCGCGGTGAACAGAGCGATCGACGACGGCACCGAAGCAAGCGAGCTCGTGACTGCAGGGCGGGGCAGCATGACCGCGCAATCTATCACTTCACGCGCTATAGGAAGATGAGCACGTGGGTACAATCTCCGGGCGGGTGCTGGTCGTCGACGATGAGGAAGGCGTGCGCTCGTTCCTCGCCGAGTCGCTCGAGCGCGAGGGCCACGACGTCACCCAGGCGCCCGATGTCGCCGAAGCATTGCGGCTCGCTCGAGAAGAGCCCTTCGACGTCGTCCTCACCGATTTGCGAATGCCGGGTACGGACGGGATGACGTTGGTGCGCGCGCTCCGTTCGGAGCAGCCCGACGTGGAGGTCATCGTCGTCACCGCCCACGGCGACGTCGCAACCGCGGTCGAAGCGATGAAGCTCGGCGCATTCGACTATCTGCAGAAGCCGCTCAAAGGGCCGGGCACCGTGCGGACATTGGTCGCCGACGCCCTCGCACGACGCGCCCAAATCACCGGCGGGCGTGGCACGAGCGCCGGCGCCGGCGCACAGACGCAGCCCTCCCTCACCTTCGGTGCACCATCCATGAAGCCGGTCGTCGACGCGCTGGCGAAGGTCGCAAAGACGGGCACGACGGTGCTCCTCCTCGGTGAGAGCGGCAGCGGCAAAGAGATCGCCGCGCGCTACATCCATGCGACGAGCCCCCGCGCGGAGCAGCCGTTCGTCGCCATCAATTGCGCGGTGCTCACCGAAAATCTCCTCGAGAGTGAGCTCTTCGGGCACGAAAAGGGCTCGTTCACCGGCGCACACACCCAACGGCGAGGCCGCATCGAGCTCGCGGCCGGCGGGACCTTCTTCCTCGACGAGGTCGGCGAGCTGCGTCCGTCCTTGCAGGCAAAGCTGCTTCGCGTGTTGGAAGAGCGCACGTTCGAGCGCCTGGGCGGCTCGACGCCCATTGCAGCGGACGTGCGGTGGGTCGCCGCGACGCACCGCGATCTTCGCTCGATGGTCCGAGAAGGCTCGTTTCGAGAAGATCTGTATCACCGGCTCGCCGTGTTTCCGGTGCGGTTGCCGCCGCTCCGCGAACGACGAAAAGACATCGTGCCGCTCGCGAACGTATTGCTGTCGCAGCTGTCGGTCGCGGCGGGTCGGGGCCGTGCGCCTCGAATCGACGACGACGCAATGGCGCTGCTCGAGCAGGCACCGTGGCCCGGGAACATCCGCGAGCTCCGCAATGTGCTCGAGCGCGCGCTGATCTTGTGCGACGGCGCCGTCATCGGGCGCGATCACATCTCCATCGAGGGAGCGGACACGCCGCCCGATATGGCCTCTGCATCGCTGCCCGCGACAGGCTCGCTCGAGGAGCTGGAGCGGCAGGCGATCGAGCAGGCGCTCTCGTCGGTCCACGGCAATCGTCGCCTGGCCGCCGCCAAACTGGGTATCGGCCTTCGTACGCTCTACGACAAGCTCAAACGATATGGACTGCAATGAACGTCAGTGATGCCCGGGCTGTCCCGGCCGGATGCGCTCGAGGAAAACACCATATCGCTCGTAACCACGACGCTGCGACAAGAGCAACGTGTCCGGCCACACCTGGGCGGTGATCGCCATGCCCTCCCCGACCGTCCCCTCGAACGATTGAGGCGCCTGCTCGCGCCACGCCACGAAGACCTCCATCGTCGAGCCGTTTCGATGCAGCGTGATTCGACTGTCTTCGAGGCAGAGGCGATCGTCGCCACCGGCGACGCGATAACAACCCGAAAGCGTCGCGGACGCCGCGGATTCTTCCGATATGGGCGCAACGGTCGGGACCGCCGACATCCGCGGATGCGACGGCGCACCCAACACGGCCAAACCTTCGTGAACGAGCACGCTCGGCGGTGCCTTCGGCTCGAACGGCAACAACGTGACATTCGCGGGAGCGCGACGCGAGGTCGGTATCGTGACCAGCGCGGTGTCGGTCAATACGACCAAATCGTGATGAGGACCACGAACGGCCGCATCGAGTGCGAATACCCCATAACGAGTCGGTCCACACGCGAGGATGTCCGTCTCGCAGGGGTCGACCGCGGCACGCTTTCCGGCTCGAGACACCGAGCTCGGGCTCTTCTTGGAATCGATACGACTCGGCTCGAACAGTTCCGATAAGGCGAGGGGCCGCTCGATCCGCAAGAGCTCCCAAGGCCCGTGCACGACCGACCTCACGTCGTTGCATACGTGCGCGACATGCCCGCCGGTCGCGGTGTTGTCCGGCGCATACGCGACATAGACACATCCCGGCGTGACCGGGTCTTTCACGAGCTCCTGGACGCCGCTGCAGTACGTGGGCGCCGACGGATCCGTCCCCGGCCACACGCCCTGCCCCTCCGTTCGCCAGCTCGGCGGGCAGCCCTCCCACGTGACGGCGCCCGTCGAGATTCGAATCGATAAGAGCGTCGAACCTCCCCACCCATTGGTGCCCACATAGATCTGGTCAGGCCCCCCGGGAGCGGCGCGCAATCGTGTCGCATCGATCGGACTCGACAGATGGGACGTCTCCAGGCGGCCATTCACCTCGTACATCACGTCGCCTTGCTCGATGACGACAGGGCGCCCTTCCACGTCCGTCAATGCGAGCGGTCCGGCCTCGGAAGCGGTCCATTCGACGATGGGGGCCCAAGCGCCCTTTCGGAGCGCGAAGACGCGAGCGTCGTCGCTCGTCCCATCGACGACGAGCGCCCATAGCTCGCCCGCGTCGGTTCGATGCATTGCGACGACGTCGTGGCCCCCGAAATGCTCCATTCGGTTCGAGCCGTCGAATGCCATCGACGTCAAAACCTTCGCGTCGTCGAGCACCCACAGGCGATCTGCCGTCGCAAGCACGCGCTTCGGCTCCGCGCCAAAGGACGTGACGCGCTTCGTGGTGATCGCGTCGTTCGCCTCGCCGAGCGGGGGCCAACCCGCTTGTGGTGCACACGCCGCGAGCGATGCCGCGAGCGCGAAGAATCCGAGGCGCTTCACGCCGACACCACCCATGAACGGGTATGTGGCCGCCCGACGCGGCGGCCATTTTATCGATTAGAAGCTGGCGCGGGCGGAAACCATCGGAACGACGAAGACCATCGTCCCCATCGTGGTTTCGTCTCCCGTGTAGCTCGACAGCCCATCGCCGGGCGCATTGACCGACGGGTTCTCGTCGCCGGCCCAGGTGGGTGCGTCGGGAGCGACCAGGATGAGACCTTGAACGCCCGCACCGAGCTCGAATTGGTCGACGATCTTGAAGCCGACGCTCGCTTCGGGCGCGATGTAGACGAACGGCGTCGTCTGGTTGCTCTCGAGCTCCGGTGCGCTGTAGTTGCCATTCGCGCGGGTGGCGAACGTGCCGCTTCGCACGCTGCGCGCTTCCGCGATGAGCGCGCCGGCACCGAGCCGGAATCGAAGCGGGAACTTGTCGCCATAACGGTAAGCCGCGTGCGCGCCGGCGAGGATGCCTCGAAGACGCAAGTCGTCGGTGGCACTTCCGTCGAGGCCATCGAGGCCTTGCGGGTTCAGCGTCGTCGACCGTCCCTCGACGGATTGGGAAGCCTGCATCGCGCCCACGGAGAGGCCCAAGCCGAAGCCGTTGCCGAATTCGTAAGCACCATTGAGCTGAACGACACCGCCGAGGCCCACACCTTGGCTGCAACCTTCTCCGCATGTCGAGGAAACGTCGCCGCCGAACGAGGGCGTTAGCGCGACCCCGCCCGAGAGATCGAGGACGATCTTCGACGGGACGTTCCACGCCTCCGCATCTTCGTCGCGCTTGAGCTCGATGGTGATTTCGCGCCGCTCACCCTTGTCGAGCGAGACTTCTTCGCGCTTCGGAAAATAGCCGTCGGAGACGACCTCGATGACGTGTGAACCGGAGCGCACGCGGCCGTCCCAAATGCCGCGTCCGACCGACACCGAGTCGATTCGGACATTCGCGGACGTGGGCTGAACCTTCACGAATACGCTGGATTCGAGCGGCTCGGCAGCGAGGGTGAGCGCCGTGACCTCGTCCTTCTTGATGGGCGCGGCCGAAGGTTGCGTCCCGAGATCGGCGTCGCCGATGAGCTGGACGACGTGATCGCCCGTGGCGATCGTGCCCTCCCACGGCGTGACGCCGACGACGGCTCCGTCGAGGACGACGTCCATCTTCTTGCCGCTCTTTTCGGCGACGCGCAGCGTGCCGGAAGCGACGAGCGCCGGCATCTTGGCCTGGATGGTGACGGTTTGGCCGCCGGCGACCTCGACGGTCGACTCGAATGCGGTGAACCCGCGCTTGAGGAGACGAACCGTGTGTGTTCCGGCGCTCACGCGGAGAGGATCGATAATGGGATATTCCGCGCGGTTCTTGCCGTCGACGACGATCGCCGCGCCGGGCTCGGCGCCGACGATGTCGAGTGTTCCGACGAGCTGGCGCAGCTCCGCCACCTCTTTGAACGCCGCCTCTTTCTTGTCGGCGGGCATCGTGGGGTAGTCGCGGAGCATCGATTCGAACATGTCGAGGGCTTCGTCGAATCGCTTCAGCTTCCGCAGACAGACCGCGGCGTTGTTCGTCGCATTGCGCGTGGGAAACAGCTCGCGCGACCGGGCGAACTCGGCGAGCGCGGCCGTCCACGCTTCCTCCGAGAGGAGCTGGAGACCGCGCTTGAATCGTTCTTCCGCCTCTGCTCGCTTCGCCGGATCGGGAGGAGCCTCCTCGGTTTCCTCGCCCGTGGGGGCGGCGGCAGGAGGTGTCCCCGGCGCCGGCGCAGCAGGCGGAGCAGCCGGAGCGGGAGCCCCCGAAGGCGCCGCCGGCTGCGCGAACGCCGCCGTCGGAACGCTGGTCATGACGAGGAGCGCGACGAGCACCCGCGCGACGTGTGCGCTCACTACGCCGCGATCACCGCGGCGACCCTTGCGCTTCGCGCGAAGCACGGCGCCGATAGCGATGAGCGCGAGCGCCGCGAGGGGTCCGCCGCCGCTCGATCGAGGGGCACCTCCGACCGCGCAGCTCTCCGGCGGCGCGGGATCCGCCGGCGGATCGATGCAGGCACCATTGGCGTCGCAAACCTTGCCCTCGATGCAATCGTCGATCGACACGCACGCCGAGAGGCATGCGCCGTCACGGCAACGCAGCGGCTCGCACTCTTCGGTCGTACCGTCGGCGCGAAGGACGGTGTCCTCGTCGGCGCATTCATCCGACTCGATGACGGCGCACGTTCCGTCGACCTTGCACACCGCGCCCTCGGCGCAGTCTTCCGGACCGACGCAGGCCCCGATGCAGGTGACCCCGTTGTCGTTGCAGGCAAACGGCGCGCACCCCTCTTCGGCCGGCGCGCACTCGCCCTCGACCTCGAGGCTGCAAAGGCCGAAGCTGCGCTGGCCATCGCTGCAGGTCGAGTCGCCGCACTCGATGGTCTTGTCGTAATCGCACTTGAGCGGCGTCGATCCGCATTCGCCCTCACAAGGGCCGCCGGCGCCGTCGCACGCGTCGCGGTCGCCGTGCGGCGCTCCGCTGGTTACCTGTGTACACGTGCCGAGGAAACCTTCGACGTCGCACGCCTGGCATTGCTCACCACATTCGCTGTTGCAGCAATAACCGTCGATGCAATGGTCGTTTTTGCATTCGAAGTCTTCGGTGCACGTCTCGCCGTCGGGATTCTTTTCGGTGCAGATCGGCGCGATACAATAATAGTCCTCGTTGCAATCGGCGTTGTTCGCGCACGCCTCGCCGCACGCATCGCCCTCACACGCGTACGCGCCGCACGAGTTGATGCCGGTGATGTCGAGCGCGCCGTCGATGCATTTGAGGACGAGCTGCACGCCTTCGGTGCATTGAGGTTTGACCGGGACGTTCTCGTCGATGACCCCGCAGAAGCCTTCACCGGGTCCGGGCGCGGCCTGCTTCGCGGCGAAGCAGGTGCTGCAGATGTCCGTACAGGATTCGTTGCAGCACACACCGCCGGGCTCGTCGTAACAATTGCCCGAGAGACACTCACCGTCGGCGTCGCACGGCTCACCGTTCACGCGGGCGAAGATCTCGGCCTGGGTCGCTGCGAGCACATTGACGGCGCCGCTGTCCGGCGCAGTCGCGGTGCCGGAAACGCCTCCACCGATCGCCACGACCTTCCCCGAGGCGAGCCGCGTCGCTGTGTGGAAGTTGTGCGGCGCGTTCATCGTCGCCAGCAGCGGATCGAATTGCAAGGAGTTGGAGACGAAGATCTCCGAAGTGTCATGGACGCTCGAAGCCTCGTTGCCGCCCGTGATGAGGACTTTGCCCTCACCGATGAGCTTCGTCGCGGTGTGGAACGCGCGAGGCTCCTGCATCTGCGGCGGAAATTGGCTGAACTCGCCGCCGTTCAGCGTCGGGTCGAAGACGTCCACGGTGGAGTAGTAGAAGCCGACGTTGTTCGTGCCGCCGACGATGATGATGCGGCCCTGCGCGTCGTCGAGGCGCGTTGCCGTCGCCCACGCGCGCTGGCCGGTCATTGTTCCATTCGTGCCGGTGACGAGCGCGAATGTCCCGTTGGTGGGGTCGTAGATCTCTGCGTCGTTGCGCGCGATCGCGACGCCTACGCCGCCGGCGATGAGGACCCGCCCGTCGTTGAGCAGCTCGGCGACGTGGCCGCGGCGATGTCCGCTGCTCAGGTTGATGATCGGTCCGAAGCTGGTCCCGTCGAACAGTTGGGCGGTGCTCGCAGTGCTTCCGTCTTCACCGCCGGCGACCAGGACATCGCCTGTATCGAGCAGCGTCGCCGTGTGGCCCCAGCGCGCGACGTTCATCGCAGGGCCGGGTGAGAACTGGCCACTGTTGATGTCGTAGAGCTCCGTCGAGGAGAGCGACGTCCCGGCGTTTCTCGCGGACCGCCCACCGGAGATCAGAAGGGTGCCGCCGACCGTCGTCTCGGTATGAGCGCCCCGCGGGACGGTCAGCGAATCGGCAACGGTGAACGTGGGGCCGAGCGGACATAGTGCTTCGTCCAAACAGAGAATCTCCGCCTCGGCGACGGGTGCGCCCGTCTCGTCGAAGCCACCGACGACGAGGATCGTGCCGTCGGGTAGCGGCGTCGACGTGTGATGCGTGCGAGCGTGCGCCATGAACGCCGTCGTTTGCCACGCAGGATCGACGAGGACCGGGTGGGCAATCGAGGTGTCGTAACCAACCGAGAGCTCGCAACGATCACCTCCGATCGCGGGCAGCTCACGACCCCACGGCGCACGCGGGTCGCGATCGACACCGCAGCCCCGAACGTCGAGCTCTGCAGCATGCTTTTGGCCATTCGCGTCGACGACGTAAGGCGGCGCGACGCGCACGCGCGGAGCGCCGTCGGCGTCGAGGATCTCGAGGACCCCGCCGACGAGGCGGAGCGCGCGCGCGTTGTGCGTCGTGAAGCGATAGACGAGCTCGTCGTTTTGCGGCGGCGCGTTCAGTACCACGTAGTCTTCGACACCGCGGTCGGATGCCCGAACGAGGATATCGGAGCCTCCAGGCCCACCGCCCGGATAGACCGCCGTCCCGTCGACGTCCGCGCGTTGCACCGCCGTCGTTCCAATCAGGGAAAAAGCCGCGCCGACGCTGCTCACGTCGTGGGTCACCTCGAAAGTGCCGCTCGCGACCGCCGGAAGCACGTTTTCCACGCGCTCGGAGGTTTTGACGGTGCGCTCTTCGGGCGACGAGACGAAGCCGAAGCGCTCCCGCGCTCGTTCCACGATCGAGCGCGCGCGGTCTTCACCGATCGGCTCGATGCTCGTCGCGTCGCTGCCTCCGGGTGAAGGCTCCGAACGGCTTCCACCGTCGGAACAAGCAGCCAATGCGAGGCCCAGCACGGTGAGCGGGAGGATCGCTGACAGGGCCCCCGTGCTGCGAGCGGAGCGATCACCGGAGGCTGGCACGCTCGCGGAATCCCTTGCGCGAGCAAAAGCGAACGCGGCGCGAAAAGAGCCGCCCGGGACGTCAGGCGGCGAAAGAGAAATCTTCACGGGCGCCACGCTACCAGATTGAGGACCAGGGACGAACTGCAGGTTGCCTTGCTCTCGAAGAGAAGTGATCATGGTGCGCTTCCCGAGCCATCACCGCGCCCGTTTCCTGGCCGCGCGATAGGTCGCAATCCATGCCGCTTCTTGGAATCACCAACCCCTCCTTCCTCCCTCGAAACACCGTGACCCGCTTCGCAAGGGGCCAATGTCTCGCCGCGCTCGCTCTGTCGGTGAGCGTGCTCGCGGGCTGCACGGAGGAATCGTCCCCGGACGAGACCGCCGACGACAGCGTCAGGTCGGCGCAGCAAGCGGCCAATCACCCGGACAATCAGAGGGGAAACCAGGCCATCAGCGACCAGGCGCTCGCGAAAGCGCCTCTCGTCAAACCGGTCGAAGCGCGAATTCCAGCGCGAACGCCGGGCCTGGCCGCGATCGGCGAGCCCTGCACCGCCGATACCGACTGTGAAGCGTGCGGCGTCTGCGACACGGTGACGACGAATACGTGCATCGCAGCGAGCGACGGTCGCGTCTGCTCCGCCGAGACGGCTTGCGGCCAGGCAGCAACCTGCGACGGCGTTTCGGATCTCTGCCCGGCGCCCGCACCGAAAACAGCGGGTACGGAGTGTCGCGCCGCGACAGGCACCGGATGCGACGTCGCGGAGCAATGTGACGGTACGAGCATCAGCTGCCCCGCCGACGCCGTCGCTACGACGTCGGTCGTATGCCGCGCGGCGACGGGCACTGGGTGCGACGTCCAAGAGACCTGCGACGGCACGACGAAGGACTGCCCCGCCGACGCCGTCCAAGCGAGCTCGCACGTCTGCCGGGCCGCGGTCGCCGGCGGCTGCGACGTCGCCGACCAATGCGACGGCACCACGAAGGACTGTCCCGCCGACGTCGTCGCGAACAGCAATACGACGTGCCGGGCGGCCGTGGCGGGCGGCTGCGACGTCGCAGAGCAATGCGACGGAACCACCAATGCGTGTCCCGCGGATGCGGTAGTCGCCGCCGGCGTCGAATGCCGCGGGGCCAGCGGCTCCGGCTGCGACGTCGCGGAGCAATGCGACGGTGTCGCCAATACGTGTCCCACGGACGCCGTGCGACCCAACGGATTCGAATGCCGCTCGGCGAACGGAAACATCTGCGACGTCGCCGAGACGTGTAATGGCAGCAGCAAGAACTGCCCGAACAACGGCTTCGCGCCGAATACGACGCAATGCAGGGCCGCGGCGCCAGGTGGCTGTGACGTCGCCGAGTTCTGCACGGGAAGCGGCGCGAGTTGCCCGAGTGACGCCTTCGCGCCGACGAGCACGCAGTGCCGCGCAGCAGCGGCCGGTGGTTGCGACGTCGCCGAGTTTTGTCCGGGGAACGCCGCCGCTTGCCCAACGGACGCGTTCCGCCCGTCGTCTTTCCAATGCGGCAGCGCAAACGGCGTCTGCGACGCTCCGGATTTCTGCACCGGCTCGAGCGCGGCGTGCCCCGACGCCCTCCAGCCCGCGACGACCGTTTGCCGCTCGGCACCGCAAATCTGCGACGTCCCCGAGATGTGCACCGGCAGCGCGAAGACTTGCCCGACGGATCAGTTCCAGCCGGCGACGTTCGAGTGCCGCGCACAAGCCGCGGGCATCGATTGCGACCGCCCGGAGATGTGCACCGGCTCGGGCGCCGCGTGCCCCGTCGATACGACGTTCCCCGCGGGGACGGCATGTGACGACGAAGACCCCTGCACGCCGAACGATATTTGCGGTGGACCGACCGGCCTCACCTGCGCCGGTACGAACAGCGACGACGACACGATCGGCGACGGTTGCGATAACTGCGATTTCGACGACAACGAGGATCAGCTCGACAACGACGGCACCGACGGCGGCGACGAGTGCGATCTCGACGACGACAACGACGGCCACCCCGATACGAGCGACAACTGCGATTTCGTCGCCAACAACCAGGCCGACATGGACGGCGATATGGTCGGCGACGCCTGCGACGACGATATCGACGGCGATGAGATCTCCAACGCGATCGAGAACGCATTCGGCATGAACGAGGCCGATCTCGACAGCGACAACGACTTCATCCCGGACGACGTCGAATACGGCGACGACCTCACGAACCCCGAGCCCGTCGACAGCGACGGCGACCACACGGTCGACGCGATCGACATCGACAGCGACGGTGACGGCATCCTCGACTCGGTCGAGGCAGGCGACCAGAACCCGACCAGCGAGCCGATCAACACGGACGCGAACCACCCCGACGGAGACGACCTTCCGAACTACCTGGATATCGATTCGGATGCGGACGGCTTCCTCGATGGCCCGCCGGAAGACGGCGGCGACAACTGCATCCTCGTCTTCCAGATGAACCAGCTGGACACCGATGGGGACGACATCGGTGACGCCTGCGAGGACAACGCCGACGGCGACGCGTGGCTCGACGGGAGGGACAACTGCCCGACCGTCTTCCAGGAGAACCAGGACAACCACGACGACGACGTGGACGGCGATGCCTGCGACGACAACGACGACGACGACGATTTCGACGACGACGAGGACAACTGCCCCCTCGTCGAGAACGACCAGACCAATACCGACGGCGATCTGACCGACGGCGGCGACGCCTGCGACGACGACGACGACAACGACACCAAGACCGACGACATCGACAACTGCCCGCTCATCGAAAATACGGGGCAAGAGGACATCGACAAGGACGGCAAAGGCGACGTCTGCGACGACCTCAACGACGCCGACAAAGACAAGGACGGCTGGCTCGACGACGAGGACAACTGCCCGGACGTCCCGAATGACAAGCAGCTCGACGGGGACGGGGACGATATCGGCGACGAGTGCGATCTCGATCATGACGGCGACGGTTGGGACGACGACGTCGACGTCTGCCCCGAGACCGCCGATCCGAAGCAGGACGACACGGACGACGATGGTGACGGCGATCTCTGCGACGACGACGACGACAACGACGACATCCTGGATGCAGACGACGAGTGCCCGCTCGATCCGGATCCGAATTGCGGCGGCCCGCCGGAGGTCCCGATCGAAGGCGGCGGTTGCGAATGTGTCTCGGCGCGCGCGCCCGGAACGGGCTATGGCTCGATGGGCGGTCTCGCCATGACGGCGCTCGCATTCGCGGTCGGGGTCGCGCGCAGGCGTTCACGCAACAAGAAGGCTCGGTATTGAGATCGTGCGTCGCGCGTACATTGCAGCGTTCGCCATCGCCCTGTTTTCGGCGGCGGAGGCGAACGCCCAAGAGAGCCTCGGCGGCTTCGCTCTGAATCAGTTCGATCCGAGCCCCGCAGGAGACGACTTCTTCTCGGTGCCGTCGGCACACACCGACGGGCACCTCGTTCCGCGCGCGTACTTCATGTACGACCACGCATTCGATCCGCTCGTCGCGGGCGACGGCGCGATCGTCTCGCACCAGGGCTTTTTACGCGCCAATGGATCGATAACGTTCTTCAAGCGATTGCTGATCGGCGTCGATGTCCCGGTCGCGATCGTTCAATCGGGCGACGATCCCCAAGTGGGCACGGTCACCATCGCCTCGCCGGATTCGGTCGAGATGGGCGATGTGAGGCTCGATATCCGTGGGAGCCTCTATGGCCAATACCGCGATCCAGTGCAGGTCGGCCTCGGCGCGCGGTTCTACTTTGCGACGGCCGGCGAGGACTCTCTGGCGGGCGAGGGAAAGCCGCGCGTGCAGCCGCAGGCGGCGATTTCCGGCCGCGTCGGCGAAGAGCACGCGTTCCTCTACACGGCGTCGTTCGGATGGATGGCGCGCGGCCCGGAGAACCCGCACACCCTCACGTTCGGCGCGGGCGTCGGCGGGACGTTCTTCGACGATATCTTCCAGGTGCAGGCCGAGCTCTTCGGCAATCACCTCGTCGGCGACGATCCGCCCATTTCGACGCCGAACATCAGCGTCGTTGCGCCGACGCGAACCTCGCTCGAATTGTTGGGCGGCGCGAAGCTGCGTGTCCTCGGCGGCCTCACGTTCGGCGTCGCCGCGGGCCCTGGTCTCACCGACGGCATCGGGACACCCACGGCTCGCGTGCTCGGCATGATCGGTTGGGCGCCGATTCCGGAGCGCGACCGGTCCGGTGAAGACGACGACGCGGACGGGATCACGAACGGCGTCGACGCGTGCCCCACAGTGAAAGGTGTCGAAAACGACGACCCCAAGCGCAACGGTTGCGCCCCACCGGATCGCGACGAAGACAAGATCCCCGACGCCCTCGACGCCTGTCCCAGCATCAAGGGCCGGCCGAATGCGGACGAGACACGCAATGGCTGCCCCGCGGATTACGATCGCGACGGCGTCGCCGACGCGGAGGACGCGTGCCCGAACCAGCGCGGCGTCGCCAGCTCCGACCCGAAGCGCCACGGCTGCCCCGGCGAGGTCGACACCGATCTCGACGGCATCGCCGATCGCAGCGACGCATGCCCGAACGTCAAAGGCTCGCGCAGCGACGACCCGAGCAAGAACGGGTGCCCGGCTCCCGACGGCGACAAGGACGGCATCGCGGACGTCGACGACGCCTGCCCGAGCGAGCGCGGCTTCCCCAATCCGGACAAAGCGCACCACGGCTGCCCGAAAGAGGTCCGCGTCACCAGCGGCGAAATCGTCATCTTGCGTCAGGTCCGCTTCAAATTCGGGCAAAGCGCGTTGGACCAGACGGTCGACCCGGTCTCCGACGATCTGCTCACCGAGGTGCGCGACGTCATCCAAGAGCACCCCGAGATCGAGACGATCGAGGTGCAAGGTCACGCGGACGACATGGGCACCGCCGACTTCAACAAGACCTTGAGCCAGCAGCGCGCCGAAGCCGTCCGCCGTTGGCTCACCACCCGCGGCATCGATCCGAAGCGCCTCGTCGCAAAGGGCTACGGATCCACGGTCCCGGTCGCGTCGAACACGACCGACGAAGGCCGCCAGCGCAACCGCCGCGTCCAATTCGTCATCATCAAGAAGAAGTGATCGACGCGCCCGCCCGCGCGAGGGTTTCGTTCAGGAAACCCTCGCCGGTCCGGGCGAGCTCCCGCGCGCGGTCGAGCTCGTCCGAGGGCCACGGCTCTTCGATACATTCGAATCGTCCGAAGTCGAATGGAAGGCCTTCGGGCGCTTCGACCCGGACGATTCGCTCGCGCGTGCCTCGAGCGAGCAGCTCCAGCGCGCGGTGGTGGCAATAAGGGTTGTTGCCGCGTTTACCGAAGAGCACGTGCGCCGTCCACGTGCAGCCGCCGAGACAATCCTCGCCGTAATAGCAATCACCGCAGAAGCCCCACAGCTCCTTTTCGGTGCGGTCGCGCGCAAAGCGCAATGTTTCGGCGCGCTCCCATATCGACTGCAAATCATCGTCGCGCAGATTGCCGCCGACGTAATCCTTGGTCGGGAGCGAGGGGCAACCTTTGACCGATCCGTCGGCCTCGATCCCGAGCGTACCCTTGCCCGCGGTGCAGGCCATTCGGTGACCACCATGAAACCGCGCTCGAAGCTGCTCTTCGTACGGGCCGAAGTATCCGATGTCATTTCCGGGAGCGACGTCGACGTCGCGCCGGCGGGCCTTCGTCTCGATGCGCGCAATCAGCGGCAACACCTCGAGCACCTGATAAGGCTGCAGAAGCAACTCGGGCTCGTCCGCGGCGCGCCCCATCGGAACGGTCATCGATACCTGCCAACCCTCGATACCTTCGTCCATCAATCGATCGAGGAGCGGCTCGATCTGCAGCAATGCAGGTCTCGCTATTTGGGTATTGACGCTGACACGCAGTCCTCGTGCGCGAAGCAATCGAATGGCGTCGATTGCGGATCGAAATGCGCCTCGAACACCCCGCAGCGCATCGTGCATGTCTTCGAGGCCGTCGACACTGACGCCGACGGCCTTCGCGCCGGCCTGTTCGAGCTGGCGGGCGCGCTCCTCGGTGATGCCGCGGCCGCCCGTCACCATCGTCATTTCCATGCCCGACGCGGTAATGGCGCTCGCGACGTCGAACCACCCGTCGTGCAAATAGGCCTCCCCGCCGATGAGGGTGACCTCTTTGGTGCCCATTTCAGCGAGCTGCCGGACGACATCGAGCGCCTCGCTGGTGGAGAGCTCGGAAGGGCGTGCTTTGCCCGCGCGCGATCCGCAATGCCGGCATGCCAGATCGCAACGGAGCGTCAGCTCCCAAACGGCATAACGAGGACGGTGAGCGCGATCGACGTCGCGCGCATGCTCGGCCAGCGGAAGACGGCGGCGGGCAGGCGGCGCGACCGGAGCAATGGGCAGGCCGCGCGGTCGCGGGCCGATCGCGGTCATGTCACGGGCTCGGCTTCGACGGCAGCGGCGCCCGAGGCGCGACGCCATAACGCGCGACCATCGGCCTATCGAATGTGGGCTGCGGCTTGGGAGGTTTGGCGGTGGCCGACGCGCTGGCTACCGCGGCAGAAGCCGTCTCGGTCGGCGCAGCGCTCGCGGTTGCAGTCGCGGTCGTCTCCGCGCTCGCGGTCGCGACCGCTTCAGCGGTCGGCGGAGGCGGAACGGTGACCTCGGCCTCCTCCGTCGCGTTAGCCGTCGCCGGCTGATGATCCGGCTGCTGGGGCGGATCGTTCTGACAAGCCGCGAGCGCAACGGCCGCGACGGCGACGAGCGACGTCGCAGTAAGGCCGGCCCGCGCGCGGATGGCACCGCAAAACGGGCACGAAGCATCACGGTCGCGAATATGGCGGCGGCAATTGACGCAGGGGGAAAGGGCCACGGAAGGTCTCCTGCCCCATTAGTAGCGCACCCGCATCGAAACGTGACCAGCGCCGGCGCGAGCGCGCCCGGCGTGCCAGCGCCCCGAGCGCACCGGACCGGGTGGTTTCGCTCGGGCGCACGCGGGCAAAGGTCTCCACTCCGCGCGAAGCGTATGGTATCCACCGCGTTTACCATACGCTTTTGGCGCGATGGGGGACATGCCTCGACTTCGCCGGGCCCCACAACGGCCAAGGGCGCGAAGCCGAGGATCGAAACCCTCTTCTTCGCGCCCTTCCCCTGCGCTTCGCGTCGTCGCGGTTCGCCTCATGCCGGGCCACCACGACCGCGAATCACACCGCGATCAGAACTCGCTCTTTTCCTTCGAGAGCTTGTCCGCGCGCTCCGAGAGCGACTTCGCGTCGTGGCCCGACTGGCCCTTGATCGTCGTCCCGATCGTCTCGAGCAGCTTCTGCTCGCCGAGACGCTTCAACGTGTAGAGGGCCTCGCTGCGGGCCATGTAACCGGCCTTGCTGTCGATCGCGAGGGCGTTGAGCGCCTTCACGAGCCGCGCCTTGTCGTAGAAGTCCTTCGCAGCCGCGTACCACTCCTTGCCAGACGAGTCGTAGTCCTTGAACTCGGTCCGGGCCTGGTTGAGCTTGCTCATGCCCTTCCACGGCGGGAATTTCTCGGTGCGGTCCGACTTCTCGAGGATCTTCAGCGTCAGCTCGTAGCCGGCCTTGGACGGCTTCTTCGGGTAGGGGATACCGACCCACGAGGCGACGAGACCGTCGAAGCAACCGTCACGCAGCTCTTGCGGCGTGTCCGCGCCCTCGACGTACTTCTGGAAGACCGCGATTGCGTCTTCCTTCTCCGTCGCGGACAGACCGGAGCAAGCCTGCGCGCGAACGCGCTCGTCGCTGTCCTTCTCGACCTTGGCGAGGAAAAGGTCGTAATGACCCTCGATCTCCTTGGCGACGTCCTTGTCGCTGAGGCGATTCGCGGCCTGCTCACGGACGCGCGCGTCCGAGTGATCGAGCAAGCGGACGAGGACCTTGCGCGCGCGCGCGCTCTTGCGGGCGCCCGTGTACCAAGTGCTGACCATGTGCGCGAGGACGATCGGGTCCGTCTCGGCGCGGACGGCGTCGATATAGAGCTTGTCGGCGTCGTCCTTTGCGTCGTAGCCGAACGCCGCGTTCTCGGCGGCGGAAGCGGCCTCGTAGCGAACGGCCGGCTTCGGGTGGCGGATGTGCTTGAGCGCCACCTGGTTGTGCTTCTTGTAATCCTCGACCTTGTGCTTGTAGCCGTCGCTCAGCGCCTTCTTCGCGGGGCACTGGTAGTCGACGCCGAAGCGGTCGATGTTGCACGAGCCGACGGCGAGCAAGAGCGACTCGAACTGGTCGGGACCCATCTTGGCGGCGTCGTCCTTGAGGAAGGACTGGACCTGCTCGTTGGTGAGCGGCGCCTTCGGCTCCTCGGTCGGGGCGGGCGGGGGCGGCGGCTCGTCGTCGGCGACAGGCTTCGGCGCGGTCGTCGCGCTGCCCGGCTCCTTGGAGGCGTCACCGCTGCTCGCGGCCTTCTCGTCGCCGTCCTTCTTCTTCTTGTCCTTCTTCTTGTCCTTGGCGTCGTCCTCGTCCTCTTTTTCAGCCTTCGAGTCCTTAGCCTTGTCTCCGCAGGCCGGGACGCCGACCGCCAATGCACACAAAATCGCCAGCCAACGTAGTTTCATGGGGCGCGGAGGCTGCACTGGATTTTTCGCGTTTGCAATGGGGTTTTTGCTTGTTTTTACGAATGGAAGGTCACGCCGATTCGCATCGTATGAAGCCCTTTTGGGGTACTTCCCGGTCCGAGCGGACGGCTGTGCCGATCCCTGAGTGATAATCAGCGTTTTGGTGGTCGCGTCGACGTCGCGCCCGCATCGCTATAAGTCTCGCCTTCGTCACCTTCGTCGCGAGGATCGTGATGCGCATCGAGGGTGTAATCGTCTGCGATGGGCGGCTGCGAGGGCCCGCCCGGGCTCTTCGCCCAGGGCGCGCCGGGAATGCTCCCGCGCGGAGGCAGCGGTTGCCCGGGCGGCGGAAGCCGAAATGGCGCTTCCGGCCCCATCAACGCTTGAATGTCCTGCTTCTGCACCACGACGGTCGAGACCTTGAAGTCGTCGAAGGAATCACTGTCCTCGTTCGACGACAGGGACTGTCGACCCGACGGCGGCAATTGCGATGGCGGCGCCGACATGGGTGGAGGTGGATCGGACCGCGGATGGGACGACGCCGCCCACTCGCGGGGCGGCAACAGCGGCGGCGGGTTGGACGCGTGCGCCTGGCCCGGCGGGATGTGCGCATTCGGCGGCGGACCAAACGAAGGACTCGTGCTCATCGCGGGCGAGCGCTCCGAAATGGGCGCGCCGCCTTGCGCGCGGCGCAGCGTTTCGAGCTCGAGCTCGAGGCGCGCGGCTTTGGTCTCGAGGATCTGCGCCGCCGACTGAACGAGCTGCACTCGCCGGCGAAGCTCGTCGATCGTGTCTTCCTGGGCAGCGAGCGCCTCCGCGAGGGCGAACACCGCGCCCTGCGGATCCTGCGGCAAGCCGAGCCGAAGCGCGTTGAGCAAAAGCTTGAAGGTCGGAGTCGACATCGTTGCGCGCGCCCCACCCGCGCGGGCGAGACGCCAGCATAGGGCACCCGCCTACCCGGGGTGCAGGGGCTTGTTCCAACGCTTTCCGTTCCCTACTTCTGGGGCCCGCGGGGTGACCCCCGGATTTGCGGCTCGCTTCGCTCGCCCCGACCCCACGGGCCCTAGTGGACCGGACCACGTCCTTGACGCAAAGCGGCGTTCTTGCCACAAGCCCGGCGTTTCATTGCACCTCTCTCCCCCCGCAGGAGCACTTTCGTGAAAATCCTCGTCGCGCTCAAGCGTGTTGCCGACCCTGACAACGCGAACAAGGTGAAGATCCCCGCCTCGGGTGACCGGGTAGACACGACGGGTCTCGAGTGGAAGCCGAACCCGTTCGACGAGTACGCCCTCGAAGCGGCTCTTCGTCTGACCGAAAACGGCCAACAGCCGAAGACGCGCGCCGGCGAGGTCGTCGTCGTGACGTTCGGCCCGAAGGAGACGGAGACGACGCTGCGCGCGGCCCTCGCGACCGGCGCCGACAAGGCCATTCGCGTCGACGTTCCCGACGATCAGCTCGACGGTGATCTCGTCGCGCGCGCGCTCAAGACGCTCGTCGATCGCGAGAAGCCGGACGTCGTCCTCATGGGCAAGCAGGCGGTCGACGGCGACACGAACCAGGTGGGTCAGATCCTCGCCGAGCTCCTCGATTGGCCGCAGGCGACGTTCGCCGCGACGATCGAAGAAGAAAATGGCGCGCTCCTCGTCGGCCGCGAGGTCGACGGCGGCGTCGCGAAGCTCCGCGTGAAGCTCCCGGCCGTCGTCACGGTCGACCTGCGCATCGTTGCCGGCGCGAGCGTCTACTCGCTCAAGACGGCGCGCACCTTCAAGTACAACGAGGGCGTTCGCTTCGCCGCGCTCCCCGCCATCATGGCCGCGAAGAAGAAGCCCCTCGCCGAGGTGAAGCTCGCCGACCTGACGAGCGACACCAAGCTGAAGGTGACCTACTCGAAGTTCCAGGCGCCTCCGGCTCGCAAGGCCGGCATCAAGGTGAAGGACGTCGCCGAGCTCGTTGAGAAGCTCGCCAAAGAGGCAAAGGTCCTCTGACCTTTTCACACCGGCAAAGGACCTAGGAGACGCACATGGCTTCCGTACTCGTCGTCGCAGAAATTGCCGAAGGCAAGGTCAAGAAGACCACCCACAGCGCCATCACGTTCGCCCAGAAGGCCGCGCAGGCCCTCGGCGGCACGTTCTCGATCCTCGCCATCGGCGGGGGCGCAAAAGCAGCCTCGTCCGAGCTCAGCGGCTTCGGCGCGAAAGAGGTCGTCGTCGCGGACGATGCCTCGCTCGCGTCGTACCTCGCCGAGCGTTATGCCCCGACCGTCGCGGCCGCGGCGCAAGGCCACACGATCGTCGTCGCCACCGCGAGCTCGTACGGCAAGGACCTCATGCCGCGCGTCGCGGCGCGCCTCGGCGCAGGCTACGCGGGCGACATCAGCGAGCTCGTCGCGGAAGGCGGCGCGGTCGCTTATCGCCGTCCGATGTTCGCGGGCAACGCGTTCGGCCTCGCCAAGGTCGAGACGCCGGTCCACGTCGTCACCGTCCGTCAGAGCGCATTCCCCGCGGCCGAACCCTCGGGCGGCTCCTCGCCCGTCACCGAGACGAAGGTCGTCCCCGGCGGCAAGGCGGCGAGCAGCGTCGAGTTCGTCGGCCTCGAGACCGTGAAGAGCGAGCGGCCCGAGCTCACCGAAGCGCGGGTCGTCGTCTCCGGCGGTCGCGCCCTCAAAGAGCGCTTCGAGGAGATCCTCGCGCCCCTCGCCGAGACGCTCGGTGCCGCCGTCGGCGCGAGCCGCGCGGCGTGTGACGCAGGCTACGCCCCGAGCGATCTGCAGGTCGGCCAGACCGGCAAGATCGTCGCGCCCCAGCTCTACTTCGCAATCGGCATCTCCGGCGCGATTCAGCACCTCGCCGGCATGAAGAGCTCGAAGGTCATCGTCGCCATCAACAAGGACGCCGAGGCGCCGATCTTCCAGGTGGCCGACTACGGCCTCGTGGCGGATCTGTTCCAGGCCGTCCCCGAGCTGGTGAAGCAGATCAAAGCCGCGAAGGCCTGATCTGCTCGAGGCCTGGGTCCGGCATCGGCTGGATCCGGGCCTTGGTTCTTTTGTGGCCGACCGAACGATTCGCCTCGTGATCGCGCCGCCATGCAACATCTCGATGTGGCGGCCCAAAACGCGGCGTTTTCCTGCCGGCACACGCGTTGCTGAATCCGCCGGCATGAAGACGATCGCTTATGTCTCTTTGCTCGCGTTCGGCGGCGGGCTTGCCATCTACGGAGTCGGGTGTGGTTGCACCGAGGTTGGTTGCTCGAGCGGGACGAGCACGACGCTCGCGACCGAGATCGTCACCAACACCGATCTCGAGGGGGCGACGGTCGAGGCGTGTGTCAACGACAGCTGCACCACGGGCACGCTCACAACGAGCGGCAGCGACCTATTCTGTGAAAGCCAAGGCTCGGGCGTCCCGTTCCTCGAGTGCTCCACACGCGTCACGGCCGCTGGAATCGAGATCGACGTGAGTCTCCTCATCGCCGACGACGACGCCGAAGACGGCGACGTTTATTCGTTCCGCGTGCTCTCGCCCGCCGATCCCGAAGAAGTCGTCGCCGAAAAGTCGGGGGAGGTCGAATACCAGGTCAACGAGCCGAACGGCTCTTTCTGCGGCCCGACATGTAAAAACGCCACGCTCTGATCCGCGGCATCATTCGGCCTTCACATCGGAGCAGCACCGGAAGCCGGCCTCGTAACCGTAATCGCTCTCTTTGTGGAACGTGACGGTCGGTCTGCAGCGCGCGCGAATGGGGCCCCACCAGCCGCCCTTCAATCCGCTTCGATTCGGCGGCTTTTCGCCGGGCAAATCGACCCATTCGTTGACGTTGCCATTCAGATCGAAAACGCCGGCCCACGAGACGCAGGTCGTCCGTTGCCCGATGCGCTCGCGCTGATCCATTCGCGCCATTTCGCCTTTGCACCAAGGATCGGCGAGGCATTCGTCGTATTCGAGCATCTGCTTCGAATGGTCGGGAAAGATATAGGGCTTGTCGATGTTGCAGATCTTGTCGTTACGCTCGTATCCGTAGACGTACGGCAACATGTCGGGGCCCTCACACGCGAAGTTGAATTCCATTTCGGTGCAGAGGCGTTTGCCCTGTTTTTCGCAGAGATCCTTCGCGTGGTACCAGTTCGTGAGGACACGCGGCAGCTCGCCGACCTTGTTCGGATATTCGTATCGGTCCATGCAGAAGCGCAGGGGCTTTCGCTTCTTCGATACGCATCGAGACGGCGATTCATAGCGCAGGCAGCGCTCACTGACCGTCTTCCGAAGCGATTTATCGTGCTCGTATTCCTTGTGGTGGTCGAGGCAGTTCTGCGTGAGCGCGGGGCAATGGTCGCCCTCGACGCGAACCATTCCGTCGGGACAACCGGCGGTGCTGCCCGGCAGCTCGGTCGGTGCCGGTGCGGCCACCGCGGAGACCACGGTGGTGCTTGCTGCAATGGTCTCGGCAGAAGCGGTGCTCGTCGCCGAGGATGCGACCGTCGCAGCGGCGCTCGAGGCCGGCGACGAGGCGCTGCTGGACGAAGCCGTCGCCTCGCTCATGCGATCGGAGCACCCCAGGACGAAGAGCAGAATCGAAGTCGATACGATGACAGCGCGCACGGCAGCCGCCGAACTTTCCACGAAGGTAGTGCGCGGGCAAGCGAGGGGCGGTATTGAATGGCCGATGGCCGGTTACTCGGGCACCCCGCTCGCGAAGAAGTTGGGCATCAAGCCCGCCGCGCGCGTCCTCCTCGTCGGGGCCCCCGAGGGCTTTTCGATCGAGGGTTTGCCCGAGGACGCGTCGGTCTCGGCCGCCCACAAGAAGGACGTCGACGTCGCGGTGCTCTTCTCGACGGAGCGCAAGAAGCTGAAGGCGGCCTTCGGCGCAGCTGCTGCAAAGGCGAAAAAGGAAGCGAGCATCTGGGTGGCGTGGCCGAAGCGCGCGTCGAAGCTTCCCACCGATTTGACGGAAGACGTGCTCCGCGAGGAGCTTTTGCCGACCGGCTACGTCGACACCAAGGTCTGCGCGATCGACGACCGCTGGTCCGGGCTTCGCTTCGTCCTCCGCGTGGAGAATCGCTGAACGATGGCCGACCGACGTCTCGCGCTCGGACCCGGCGACTGGAAACGTGCGTTCGAGGCGAGGCTCCAGGAGCACGCGAAGCTCGTCCGGCTCGGTCACCTTCGCAGCGTCGCGACCGGGCCGCCGAAGTTTCACGCCGGCAATCATGCCTTCTACATGCGCGATGGCCGGGTCCATCTCGCTTGGATGCTCGCCGCCATTCGCGGGGCTCGCCGCCGGATCGATCTCGAGATGTACATCTTCGATGCGGACGCGACGGGTGTGCTCGTGCGCGACGCCCTCGTCGATGCGGTCCGGCGGGGGGTCGCCGTGCGCCTCCTCTACGATTCGATCGGCTCCGTCGCGGCGGGTGCGTCGTTCTTCGATCCGATCGTCCAGGCGGGCGGCCTCGTAACCGAATTCAACCCCGCTGCGCCGTGGCGCCTGCGCATGAGCCGCATCGGCAAGCTTCAAATCTGGCAGCCGAATGCGCGCGACCACAGGAAGCTTCTCGTCTGCGACGCGCCGATGTCGTTCGTCGAAGCGAGCAAAGCACAGGACGGCGACGCGCTGCCCCCCGAGCTGGACGAGGACGCTGCCGCGGACGAGCCGCGCACCGCGATTGCCATTCTCGGCGGTCGCAACATCGCCGATCATTATCTTTCGCGGCCGCTCGGTGATGGGCAATGGCGTGACTGCGGTGTCGTCATCTTCGGTCCCGTCGTCACCGAGCTCGGCAAGATGTTCGACGCGATGTGGACGCACGCGGAAGGCCCCGACAGCGCGCCACCGGTCCTCGCGACCGATCCCGTCGGAGAAATCGACATCCTCCCGCTCGGCAGCCAGCCGGGCTTCTTCAATCCGCTTCAATGGGCGCTTTCACGGCTCGCCGCCACCGTGAAGACCGAGCTGCGCATCAGCTGCGCATACTTCATTCCGTCGGTTCGCTTTCGCCGAGCGCTCGCATCCGCCGCGAAGCGAAGCCATCGATGCCTCATCCTGGTGCCCAAGGCGAGCGACGTCCCGATGGTCGACCGCGCGAGCAGGCACCTCTGGGGCGCGCTCCTCCAGGCGGGCGTATCGATCTATCGCTATGCGGTCGACATTCTCCACGAAAAGACGATCGTCTACGACCGAGTCGTGACGGTCGTCGGCTCGAGCAACCTCGACCCGCGCAGCTTCCGGCTCAATTACGAGATAAGCGTCATCATCCTCGGCGCGACCTTCGCCGCGCCCGTCGTGACCGGCCACGATCGCGACCTGCAAGAATCCGAGGTGTACACGCTCACCGATTGGCAAAACCGGCCGTTTTGGCAAAAGCTGATTGATTGGTTCTGGTCGCTGTTGCGTAGTCAGCTCTGACCATTTTCGATGCGACTCTTCGTGTATGGCACGTTGCTCCGGGGGGAGGCCAATCACGCCATCGTCGCGCGCGCCCGCTTCATCGCCGAGGCCCACACGGCGCCGATGTTCGAGCTCCTCGACCTCGGTGAATATCCAGGCCTCGTGGCGGGAGGCGCGCGATCGATCGCCGGTGAAGTCTACGAAATCGATCCCGAGGACATCGCGGTCGTCGACGAGTTCGAAGGGCACCCCGACCTCTTTCGTCGGGAGATGATCGCGCTCTCCGACGGCTCGAGCGCGTTCTCATACGTGCTCGCGCGCCGCCCCGCGAAGAGCGTCGTCATCGTCGGTGACAGCTGGCGCACGCGTTGACGTTGCGGACGGCACGGGCGCGGCCTGCCGATCACCCCGAACGCGTCACCTCGTTGCATCTGCTCCAGATGGGCTCATAAGAGCCATGCGCCCTCCCACCCGAGCCGCTTTTTTCCAGCTCCGTTGAGCGTCCGGTTGACGCTCTCGAACCTCGTCCGCCGCGCGCGAAGAGTGCGCTGCCAACCCACCATTGTCGGCCGGAAATTCGCACGGCTTGCCGTGCGAATCATGAGCAAAATTCACCTGGCTTGCGCACTCTTTCCGCTTGGGCGACGCGAGCCCATCCGAGGCATCTGGATGATTCAGAGGCAAGCCGTGCAAATTGTTGTTGATTGATTCACCTGGCAAGCCAGGTGAATTCTTGAGCCCCCTTATTGAGTGAAGACTCGTTAATGAGGACGCTCAGCTTTGCGTGCTCGACAGCCGCTGGTTAAGGAGCCAACACGCATCGAGAGGGGTTGCTCTCGAGGCCACCCGCCCCCTATGGGCGCGGTGCACGAGGGACGGCGCTACATGACGGATTCGGTCGGGTCGCAATTGCTTAACCTGCGCGCAGGCACCGGTGCGCGCGGGGTCGAAAATCGAAGCCAACCTTCGCCGACGTCGGGCGAAGCAACCAAAGGGGTGGGACGCATGACGCTCGGACCGGGACGCTGGGCCAAAGTCGCAGTCGCCGCCCTGACAGCCGCCGCCATGACGGGCGGTATCGCCTGTAAAAAGCCCGATCCTTCGATGAAGGACGCCGTCGCAGAGGAGCGCGATGCCGGCGCCCCCGTCGCGACGAAGTTCACGAAGGTCACCGAAGAAAAGATGCCCCCGCGCCTCGAGGTGACGGGCACGCTCGACCCGGACGAGCGCAGCGAGGTCGCCGCGCAAACGAACGGCACCGTCACCGCCGTCAACATCGACATCGGCTCGATCGTGAAAAAGGGCGACATCCTCGTCGACCTCGACCCCCGCGAGGCGTCGATGAAGCTCGACGTGGCGAACGCCACCGCGGCTTCGCAGCGCGCGCGCCTCGGCCTCAAAGGCGCGAACAAGTTCGAGGCCGACGGCGTCGCCGACGTGAAGATGGCGCGCGAAGCGGCCGAGCTCGCAAAGACGGACTTCGAGCGCACCAAAATGCTCTACGAGCAGGGCGCCATCTCGAAGGCGCAATTCGACCAAGCAAAGACCAACAAAGAGCGAGCGGATGCCGCTTACGACTCGGCTCGCAATGGTGCCGAGCAGGCCTTCGTGTCGCTCCTGGCGTCGCAATCGCAAGCGGGTCTTTCGTCGAAGTCGCTCGACGACACCAAGATTCGCGCGCCGTTCGACGGGACCATCGAATCCAAGCGCATCGCCCCGGGTGAGTTCGCCGCGATGGGCAAGGTCGTCGCCGTGCTCGTCCGCGACAACCCCCTCCGCTTCAAGTTCGAGGTGCCGGAGGCGCAGACCGCGCTCGTGAACCTCGGGTCGAAGATCGACATTCGCGTCGCGGCCCACCCCGACAAGATCTTCAAAGGCGAGGTCAAGCGCGTGGGCGCCAGCGTCCGCGCGAACACCCGCACGATGCCCGTCGAGGCAGAGGTCGCGAACACCGACCGGCTCCTCAAGTCGGGCTACTTCGCTCGCGGCTCGGTCGAGCTCGCGGGCGAGCTTCGTCCCGTGTTGCTCGTCCCCAAGAACGCGCTCATCCCGACCGGCGGCGGCAGCCGCATCTTCGTGAAGAAGGGTGACAAGGTCGAGGAGCGGCTCGTCTCCACCGGCGCGGCACAGGGCGATCTCATCGAGGTCACCGGTCGCCTCACCGCAGGCGACGAGGTCGCCGTCGAAAACGTCTCGTCCCTCGCGGACGGCATCGCCATCGCGAACTGACTCGCAACCCCGGGTCGCGCATTCCGTACTTCGACTCTTCAGGCTTCGCGTTCGCGCAATTCGATTGCGCGCGATAACCACGACACCGTCCCCGCCCCTCTTAGGACCATCGAGAGGGGAAGGAAGATCTCTTTATGCAGTGGCTAGCCGCGATTTGTGTTCGCCGACCCGTCTTCGCGACCGTGATCGTGATGCTGCTGACGGTCATGGGGTTCTTTTCGTACATGAGCCTCGGCGTCGACCGCTTCCCGAAGGTCGACTTCCCCATGATCACCGTGACGACCGTCGTGCCGGGCGCCGCGCCCGAGCAGGTCGAAACGGAGGTGTCCGACCGCATCGAGTCGGCCGTCAACACGCTCTCGGGCGTCGACGAGCTACGGAGCGTCTCGGTCGAGGGTGTCAGCCAGGTCTTCGTCCAGTTCAGCCTGGAGAAGGACATCCACATCGCCGCGCAAGAGGTCAACGAGCGCGTCAACGCGATCAAGAACACGCTGCCGCCCGGCACCAAAGAGCCGCAGGTCATCAAGCTCGACCCTGACGCGACGCCGATCCTCACGCTGGTCGCGTCGGGCCCCGGTGAGGTGCGCGACGTCACCGAGTTCGCCGACAAGGTCGTCAAGCGCCAGCTCGAGTCGATCGACGGCGTCGGCCAGGTGACCATCGTCGGCGGCCGCGATCGCCAGATCAACGTCTGGGTCGACCCCGAGAAGATCAAGAAGCTGAGCCTCTCGCCGCTCGACGTCGAGCGCGCCCTCCTCGCCCAGAACCTCGAGCTGCCGAACGGTCGCATCGAGCAAGGCGAGACCGTCTACACCGTCCGCACCCTCGGCCGCGTGAAGAGCGTCGACGAGCTCCGCGACATCACCGTCGCGACGCGCGACAACTACATCGTCAAGCTCTCGGACGTCGCCCGGGTCGAAGACGGAATGTCCGAGCCGGTGAGCGTCGGCTACACGAAGGGCAAGAGCGCCGTTCTGCTCAACATCCGAAAGCAGAGCGGCAAAAACACGATGGAGGTCGTCGAGCGCGTGAAAGAGCGCGTCGAGGACTTCCGCCCGCAGTGGCCGAAGGGCTACGCGATCGAGGTCGCACGCGATCAATCGGAGTTCGTCGGGAACGCGATCCACGCCGTCAAAGAACACCTCATCATCGGCTCGTTCCTCGCGGCGCTCGTCGTCCTCCTCTTCCTCGGCAACCTCCGCTCGACGCTCATCAGCGCCGTCAGCATCCCGATCAGCATCGTCAGCACGTTCGCGCTGATGAACTGGGCGGGCTTCACGCTCAACTCGATCACGATGCTCGGCCTCACCCTGGCCGTCGGTATCGTCATCGACGACGCGATCGTCGTCCTCGAGAACATCTACAAACACATCGAGGAAAAGGGCAAATCACCCTATCAAGCGGCCCTCGACGGCACGAAAGAGATCGGCCTCGCCGTCCTCGCGACGACGCTCTCGCTCATCGTCGTCTTCATGCCGGTCGCGTTCATGGCCGGCATCGTCGGCCGCTTCATGAACTCGTTCGGCCTCACGATGGCGTTCTCGATCTTCATCTCGATGATCGTGAGCTTCGTCCTGACCCCGATGTTGAGCGCGCGCTTCTTGAAGCGCCACACGCCCAAGCCCGGTGAGGAGCCGCCGCCCCCCGGCGTGCACCCCGCCATCGCGCGCAAGCCCGCGAAGGGCATCTACGGCCTCGTCGAGCGCTTCTACATGGCAATCCTCGGCTGGTCGATGCGACACCGCTGGGTGATCGTGATCGCCACGCTCGGGACGCTCGTCAGCATCGTCCCGCTCGGCATGAAGGCCAACAAGAACTTCCTGCCCGAGGAAGACGAGTCGCAGTTCGGCATCACGATGCGCGCACCGGAAGGTGTGAGCCTCGAAGCGACGCGCATCATCGCAGGCCGTATCGCCGCCGACATCGAGTCGCTGCCGGAGGTGAGATACGCGGTCACGACGATCGGCGACGACGCCCAGCAGACGCAGAACCTCGCCACCGTCTACGTGAAGCTCGTCCCGCCGGATCAGCGCAAACGCACCCAGCAGGAGCTCACGATGGTGGGCCGCGAGATGACGCAGAAGTTCGTGAAGGAGCACAACCTGCGCGTGCAGGTCGGGCCGATTCCGGCCTTCTCCGGCGGCGGACCGGCAGCCGCGATTCAGATGCAGATCCAAGGAGCGGATCTGAAGAAGCTCGAGCAGTACACGGCGAAGATCGGCGAAGCGATGAAGAGCGCGCCCGGCGTCGCCGACTTCGACACGTCGCTCGTCGTCGGCAAGCCCGAGGTCCGCATCGACATCAACCGCAAGAAGGCGGCCGAGCTCGGCGTCAGCGTCTACGATATCCAGAGCGCGCTCCGCTTGATGGTCGGCGGTTACGAGGTCGGCAACTACCCGGAGAACGGCGAGCAATACGACGTCTTCGTCCGCGCCGAGCAGGAGGCACGCAACAGCGTCGAGCAGCTGAAGCTCCTCACCGTCCCGTCGATGAAGGTCGGAAGCGTCACGCTCGACAACGTCGTCGACATCACGACCGGCACGGGTCCGTCACGTATCGATCGGTTCGCCCGCAAGAAGACGGTGTACCTCTATGCGAACCTCGTCCCCGGCGGCTCGCAGCAGGCCGTCCTCGACGCCGCCAACAAGGCCGCCGCCGATCTGAAGATGGACAAAGGCTACGAGCTGATGCCCGTCGGCCAATCGCGAGAGCTCGGCCGCGCCGCAAAGGCATTCGTCCTCGCGTTCTTGCTCGCCTTCATCTTCATGTATCTCGTGCTCGCCGCGCAGTTCGAGTCGTGGCTGCACCCGATCACGATCCTGCTCAGCCTACCGCTGACGATCCCCTTCGCCCTGGTAGCGGTGATCATCTTCAAACAGTCGCTGAACCTCTTCTCCGCGCTCGGGATTTTGGTCCTCTTCGGCGTCGTGAAGAAGAACAGCATCTTGCAGGTGGATCACACGATCAACCTCCGCAAAGAAGGGATCCCGAAGGCGCAGGCCATCCTCCTCGCGAACCGCGACCGTCTACGTCCCATCCTGATGACGACCGTCGCGTTCGTCGCCGGCATGATCCCGCTCGTCGTCTCGAGCGGCGCCGGCGCCGGCACCAACCGCGCGACGGGCTTCGTCATCATCGGCGGCCAGTCCCTCGCCCTGCTCCTCACGCTGCTCGCGACGCCGGTCGCGTACTCCCTGTTCGACGACCTCGCGAGCTTCTTGAGGCGCATCTTCCGCATCGGGAAGACCGACGGCGCGCCGCCGAGCACCGGCGCGCCCGGCTCCGAAGCCCCCGAGACGTCTTATACGGCCCACCCGTGACGTCCCGTACAGAGCGCATCTCGATTGCGAGATGCGCTCCGTTTCAGCCCGTGACGTAGACGGGCGGGTGCGACCGCCGATAGAACTCGTACTCGGCGTCGATATCGTCGAGCTCGTTGTAATGCAGATCGAGCTCGTGCCGTTCGACCTCGACCTGATGCCCGACGATTCCGCCGATCAACGCGCCCATCGCCGCGCCGACGACGATCCCGACCGGGCCGGCGAGGATGCCCATTGCGGCGCCGGCGCCTGCACCCGTCAGACCGAAGAGGATTTCGATCGACGCGAGCGCGAGCTGATCGCGCTTCTGAATCAATCGCTCGGGATCCGATGATTTGGGGCGATCAGCCCCGACTGTCGAGAGATACGTCGCGGTGCGAGTGGCCATGCCGCGAACGAAGCATGCCGCGCGCCATGAACGGCGTTCGCCCTTCAGCGACGCAATGCGATCAGCGAGGGCACATCCGATTCGATGGACTCGGGCCGAAAGCGATTGGACTCGAGCCAATGCACCGCCGCTTCGAGGAGGGACACGCGCACCGCCTCCGGGACGTCCGGGTACCAAGCGGGACTTGCTAGCACGAGCGCGCGCCACGCGAGGAACGGAGGAATCTGCTCGAACGAACCTTCGTCACCGGTCGCATCGAGGTACGCCGAGAAGAATGCCTTCCACACGCGGCCGACCCCCTCCGGCCAAGAGGCGGGCACACGCATTCCGGTAAACAGATAATTGATACTCATCGCCGCGAGATCGTCGGCCGGCTCCCCCGCGCCCCCTCGGCTCGCGTCGAGCACGGTAAAGTCGACGTTCGAGCGAAACAGCACGTTGTACGGGTGGAAGTCACCGTGCGTACGCCGCAATCGCCACGTCTTTTCGCGCCCGAGCTTCCACCGCCAGACGAGGGCGAGCTCTTCGATTCGAACGAGCAAATCACGGCGATAGAAGTCCTCGGGGTAGCTGTCGACGATACCGAAGATGCCCTCGCCGCTTCCGACGAGGTCGCGAATCGCGCGGGTGTACACCGCCGGATTGCAGGACGCGGGCTGCGCGCAATGCACTTCGGCGATGTGGCGCGCGAGGGCCTCGGCGCGTTGAATGTCGAGGTCGCCGGCTCGGCCGGACTCTTCGATCAACCGGAGGTCGTTCGCGTAGAGCGTTCCCTCGACGTAGCTCGTCGCGAGATAGAACTCGCCCGCGTCGCGAAGGGATACGAGCTCGTCGTCGCGGATCGCACCCATATCGAGCACCCGGACATGACGGGGCTGCTCGCCATAGGTGTCGGCCGCGAGCACCGCCAACGCGGCCCGGTCGGCGCGCCGGTCGTGACCGAACCAATTCGGTGATTGGGTCCGAAACACGATTCGATGAATGCCGCCTCGCGCCCGATAGGTAATCAACATCGGGATGCCATATCCCATTCGTTTCAGCTCGCCCGGGGCGCGGTCGGCGGTGAGCGGCTCGATGGAGACGAGGCGCGCGGCGCAACCCTCGAGACGGGACAACATGTGCTCGAAGCTCGCGCGCTCTCGCGCGCCGCTCGGGGCCCGGCGTTTCAGGTGTACGGCAGTCATGACACTTGGAAGGTGACCAGCTCGATGATGCGATCGACGGCGGTGCGGTCGTGACCGCCGTGCGCGACGACGTCGGGAGCCTCCGGTGGCTCGAACGGCGCGCCTTTGCCTGGTAGTTGCGTGACGGACCCCGTGCTCGTCGCGGCGTACAGCCCCTTGTCGTCGCGGACGGCGCAGTCGTCGGCGGGCGTATCGACGAAGACTTCGATGTAACGGTGGCAGAGCTTTCGCGCGCGGGCTCGGTACAGGGCGAGGTTCGCCGTCGCCGCCACGACCACGATGATGCCTTGAGCACTCAGCGTGGCGGCGAGGCGTGCGAGGGTCGAATAGAAGGCATCCCGGCCGGCTGGCGAGTAGTCGTGAGCCGGGACGATGCTTTTGCGGATGTCGTCTCCGTCGAGGACGACACACGCTTTCCCGCGGCGGCTCAGCTCTTTGCGAACCGTCGTCGCCAGCGTCGACTTCCCCGCGGATGGTCGGCCCAACACCCAGACGACGAGCCCTCCCGGCTCGGCGAGCGGCTGAGGAGCCTCATGTCGTGCTTCGCTCTGCATCGTGCCCCCCGGCAGTCAAAGGTGAGAACAGGTGCGAATCGCAGGTACAGAGGCATTGCGAGGTGGCCGCACTAGTCGCGCACCGCCACGCCACGCATCGGCTCGCCCAGGCCGCCGTACTCGCGAAGAAGGCCGGCATAAAAAGCTCGTTCGAGCAGGAAGCATGCCTCTACCCCGACGAAGGTCGCGTAGCATCGCACCATGACCCTTCGTGCGCGCAGCATCCTTGTCTTCACGTTGGCAGGCTCTCTCGTGGTGTCGGCCACACTGGCCGCGTGCGGGGACAGCGGGTCGACTTCCAATGATGGAGGGAGCGGCGCGGGTGGGTCGAATACGGGTGCTTCGCCGTCCACTGGCGGCAATGGCGGAGAAGGAAACTCCGGCGCTGGTTTCGTCGAGTCGGGCGGAGGCGGCTCGGGCTCGGGCGGGCAGACCAACGAGCTCGATGTACAGCCGAATGATCCGCAGACACTGGACGTGACAATCGGCCAGCAGACGCCGACGCTCGCCTATACCGCGACGTACAACGGGTCACCGGTCAATGCGGGTTGGAGCGTCGATCGAGGCAACCTCGGATCGGTCGCGGCCGGGCCCGCATCGACGACCACCCTGACGCCGACGGGAACGACGGGCGGCGCCCTCAAGGTCGTTGCGGGCCTCAATGGTACGACCGTCGAGCGCGACGTCTTCATCAAGCTTTCGGGTCAGCAAAATGGATATGACCCGAACAATCCGCTCCTCGCATCGCAGATCCCGCAAAGCGTCACGTCGCTCACCGAGGGCGGCGGCGTCGGCGGCGTCGGCGGTGAAGGGCTCGGCGGGGCGGTGAACGACCCCAACATTCTCACGGCGCTCTCGAATCCTTCGAGCAACGGCCAGGCAGAGAACCTCAAGCTCATTTACCCGTACGACGGCACCGTCTGGCCGCGCGGATTGCTCGCACCGAATTTGATGTGGCGCTGGTCGCTCGGCGACGCCGACGCGATTCGAATCGAGCTGTCGACGACGACGCAATCGTTCTCTTGGGTGGGCACGTTCGCGAGGCCCGACATCCTCGCGCAGACGGGCGGAGCCTTCATTCGTCATCCGATCCCGCAGGATATCTGGAAGATGGCGACCGACACCGCAGGCGGGACGGATCGGCTGCGCGTGCGATTGACCGTCGCAAAGGACGGCCAGGCTTATGGGCCTATCGAGCACGAATGGACGATTGCGCCGGCCCGCCTTTCCGGAACCATTTATTACAATTCGTACGGCACGCAGCTCGCGAAGAACCTCGGCGGGGCGATCGGCGGTGACGGTCAATTCGGCGGCGCGGTCCTGTCGATTCGCGCGGGTGATCCAGGGCCGGCACTCACGGCCGGTGGCAATGGCAACTCGTCGCAATGCCGTGTTTGCCATTCCGTCGCCGCCAATGGCTCGCGCCTCGTCGCGCAATGGGGCAACGACTCTTCGGAGAGCTCGGTCTACGATCTGTCCCCGAACGGCGTCACCTTCGAGGGCCAGCTCACGAACGACGCCGAGTTCCCCGCGCTGTCGACCGACGGCTCGATGATGCTCGCGCCGAACGGGACGCTCTATCCGCTCCCCGACTCGACCAACCCGCTGCCGGCGACGGGGCTCACCTCCGTCAGCACGAGCCTCGGTACGCCGGCGTTTTCGCCCGACATGAAGCGAGTCGTCTTCGGCATGTTGCTGAGCGGCTCGATGTCCAACCCGACGCAGAAGCTCGTCGTGATGGACTTCGATCAAGCGGCGCTCGCGTTCTCGAATCCCGTCGCCGTCGTCGATTACACAGGGCAGCCGGCGCAGACCCGGCCGGGCTGGGCAGCGTTCTTCCCGGACGGCAACTCGGTCATCTTCCACACGCAGCTCGCAGCGGGTGTCGACGGCAACGGTCTCGCCGATCTGCGGACGCGTAAAGGCGCGCGGGCGGAGATCTCGTGGGTATCGGCGACCAACCCGAACGGCGTCACGCGTCTCGATCGATTGAATGGCTACGACCAAAACGGCGCCGTGTACCTGCCGCAGCTCGAGACACCGGTCGCGTTGGGCTGCACGGGTGACGGCGCGCAGGTCGGCAACATCGACACGAGCCACCAAGACGACGTTCACTTGAACTACGAGCCCACCGTGAACCCGGTCGCCTCGGGCGGCTATGCGTGGGTCGTCTTCACGAGCCGCCGACTCTATGGCTCGGTCGCGACAATCCCGCCGTTTTGCAGCGATCCGCGCGGTGTGAACCTCGTCCAGAACATCACGCCGAAGAAGCTCTGGGTCGCGGCCGTCGACATCACCGGACAGCCCGGCACGGACGCGAGCCATCCGGCATTCTACCTGCCCGGGCAGGAGCTCCTCGCCGGCAACTCGCGCGGCTTCTGGGCGCTCGACCCGTGCAAAATGGACGGCGAGGGCTGCGAGGCGGGCGACGAATGCTGCAATGGATATTGTCAGCCCGACGACAGTGGCGAGCTCGTTTGCTCCAATGAGCCGCCGAACGGCGAATGCTCCCAGCCGCAGGAGGTCTGCACGACCGCCGCGGATTGCTGCGACATGGATAACCTCTGCATCAACGGCTTCTGCACCGAGACGCCGCCCGGCTGAGCCGCGCGCGGAAAAAGAACGCTATGCCCCGCCGTGCGCAGCGAGCTGCGCGCGCATCGGGGCACGAATCTGCGCAGCCCGCTCCGCCACGATGGAGACCATCGCAGCGATCGAGCCATCGGCACGCAGAGGCTCCAGGACCGAACATCGCTCGAGCCACACGATGTCGTAGAGGCCCACGTCGATCGCGCGGCGCAGGATGGAGCGAGCGCGGTCGAGCTCGCCGCGACGGCTCGCGGCCTCGGTCATCAGCTGCAAGAGGAAGAGGTCGCGCCTGATCGTCGTGTGCGGCGGCGCGAACAGTCGATCGAGCTGAGCTTCGGTCGGCAATGGCGCAGCGTCGTCGAACGCCGAAATGAAGAGCTGAAGCACCGGGACGTGAATCGCGAGCGGCGTCATCGCGATCTCCTCCTGCAGCGAGGCCACCGCCTCGGCGAGCCCCGTCGCATCATTCCGCCACGAAGCGAGTCGCGCCAACGCGACGTTCATCGCGCGAGATTCGCCGATTTGGAGCGAAGCACGCTGGACCGCGCCGATCTTCGCGCGCCCTTCCTCGACACGACCGCTGAGAGCCAGGACACGGGCCTCCTCGATCGTGCACATGACGTTTCCCGGATCGAGCTCCAGCGCAGTCTTCAAGAACCGGAGCGACATCTCCATCGGACCGACTTCGGCGAGCATCCGACCGACCATCTGGTGCGCCTCCGCGAGCGACGGGCCGAAGCCGACGGCGTCGATCGAGTGGCGCAAGCTGTCCTGCACGCGGTTCGCCTGAAGGCAAACGGCGGACATGGCGAGGTGAGCTTCGCCGGAGGTCGGCGCGAGCTCGATCGCGCGGCGCGCGGCCGCGAGCGCTTCTTCGCGGCGCTCACCTTCGAAGAAGTTGAGCCGAGAGAGCGCGATGGCCTGGCCCGAAAGAAGGTGCGGATCGTGAGGTGCGTATTTCAGCGCGTCGGTGAACAGGCCCACGGCTTTGCGGGCGCCCTCGAGCGAAAAGTCGCGGTACGCGGCGCGCGCACGCAGATAGAGCTCGACCGCGTGTGGGTCGCTGAGCTTGCGCTCGGCGCGCGGGCCCTCGGTGTCGAGCGCCGTCGCGATCGCGCTCGCGGCTTCGTCGCTGACGTGGAGCAGCTCGGCCTCGGTCACGTCGAAGCGCTTCGACCACAGCTGCAAGCCGTCTTGCGCGCTGATCAGCCGAAGCGAGACGCGTAGCCGCCCGCCCGGGGCGCGCCTGAGCGTGCCCTCCGCGACGACGTCGACCTCGAGCGCGGCGCCGACCTCGCGCGGATCGACGTCGCGCCTTCCACCGAAGCGCGCGACGACGCTGCGCGAGAGCACGTGCAGCTTCTTCACCGTGGAGAGGTTGTCGATGAGGTCGTCGGTGAAGCCCTCCGCGAAGATCGCGTCCTCTTCCGTACCCATGTTGAACACGGGGAGAACGGCGAGCCGCGTCGCCCCGGGCGCGAGCAGGGCGGGCCACGCGAGGGAGGTCGGTGTCTTGCCCGTCGTCTGCGGCGTCGTCCGGGCGCTTCTCGGAACACCGGCGGAGATCGGCGCGATGCTCGTGGAGCTGGTGGTCCCTGCGGCGATCATCGTTTCGAGGACGGTGAGCACCGACGCCGCATTGGCAGGTCGATCGTCGGGCTCCCGCGCCATGCACGCAGCGACGAGATCAGCGAGCGGCGCAGGCACGCTCGCGCGACGCGCGCGCGGATCCGGCGCGGGCGCGGTGAGCCGCGCGACGGCGATCGCCAGCGGCGTTTCCCCGCGGAATGGTGGATCCCCGGTGAGAAGCTCGTAGAGGACCGCGCCGAACGCGTAGAGATCCGTACGCGCGTCGATGGGCTTGCGGCGATCGACCTGCTCCGGCGCCATGTAGAGCGGCGTTCCCACGAAGGACGTGGTCCGGGTCGAATCGCCCTCACCTTCCGTCGAGGCGGCGATGCCGAAGTCGGTGAGCGCGACGCGCCCGTCTTTGGCGATGAGGACGTTGTCGGGCTTGAGATCGCGGTGAACGACGCCGACCTCGTGCGCGGCGACGAGACCTCGCACGATCGACGTCGAGATCTCGAGGATGCGCGGAAGGGCCAGCGCGCCGGTTCGGTCGACGAGCTCGCGCAACGACTCGCCGTCGACGAGCTCCATCGTGAAGAAGCGCTTGCCTTCGTGCTCGCGCAGCTCGTGGACGCGCGCGACGTTGCGGTGCGTGACCCTGCGGGCCAGCTTCACCTCGCGCCGGAAACGCTCCAGCGCTTCGGCGCTGGCGATCGCGCCGTGCAGAACCTTCAGCGCGACCATCTCGTCGAGCTCGCGATCCCGCGCGCGGTAGACCGTGCCCATCCCACCCGCGCCGAGCATGCCGACGATCTCCCAGCGATCGCAGAGCACCGTGCCGGCCGTCGCCTCGGCGCCGACGGCGACGGGGCCGCTCGAATCCGCGGCGATCGTGGCATCCCCGGTGATGTCGCGCTCGACCGATGCACCTGCGTCGGCAGGTGATCCGGACGACGGCGCTTGCCTCGGTTTGCCTCCGTTCATCGGTCTCGAACGGAGACTATCACCGTGTGTTGCGAAGGAAGTCTGCGACCTCGGCCAAGCGCGCGTCGAGGAAGCTCCGGATGTGACCTTCGACACGCTCTTCGTCGAGGGCGCGGCTCATCGCGCGCAGCCACGCGTCGCGCATGTGCTCGTTGACGGGAACGTGCGCATGCCTGCGGCGAAGGCGCGGATGACCATGACGCTCCATGTAATCCTGCGGGCCGCCGAGCCAGCCGATGAAGAAGAGCGCGAACCGATCCCGCGTAACGCGCGAGACACGACCCTCTTCGTCGCAGCTGTGCAGCGCGGCGAGGTCGGGCTCCATCGCGTCGTAGAACCGCTCGACGATGGCTCGGACCTTCTCCGAGCCGCCGAGCATCGCGTACGGCGTGTCCACGCCGGGGCGCGGGCCGCCGCCGGTTCCGTCGCCGCTCATGTCCCCTTGCGTCGTCATTCGGCCGGGACATTGGCACGTCTCGTTCGATCGGGCATCCTCCTCGCGTCGCGAATGGCACGTCTCGCCCTATCGCTCGCGCTGTTGATGGCCGGATGCCGCGACCCGGAGCCTGCGACGCCGGTCGACGCTCCGCCGAACGACCGCCCAGCGCCACGTGCGGAGATGCCTTCGCTCGCCGAGGACATCGGTGCGGCGACGAGCACCGACGAGCTCTGGAACCAAGCGCGGCCCGCCGTCGTCGCGTTGCTCGATGCGACGAGTGAGCGCTGCAAACCGGCTGCGCGCGTCGAAGAACGCTCCGAGCCGTGGGAGCGCTTTCGAGACCACCCGGCCGTCGTCGACGTCGCGCTTCGTTGTGGTGAAGGCCTCGAAGCATCGCTCGATGGAGCTCGACCGATCGTCGACGGCCGCTCGGAATCCGAAGCGCGCAGATCGGGCGACGTGACGTATCGGATCCGTTGCCCGTCGGCCTATTCGGACCGCACGACGACCGCCGACGTCGTTGCGACGCGCTCTGACGCGGGCAAGATCACCGAGGTCGTCGTCGCGCTCGAAGCGCCGAAGCTCGCATGTGCGAGCGGCGCGTTCTACGAGACGATGGTTGCGCATCGCACGTACGTCGAAAAAGCGGTCGCGCCCTATCGCGCGGGGATCGACCACGCGATAGCCGCGCTCGCGTCACGATGCGAAAAAGTCGGCAGCGCGACTCCCGCTGCAGCGCTGCCTTCACCTGCCGCCGGCACCGAGCTCGAAGCCGACCCGCGCGTCCTGGGGGTCCGCGCCGTTTGTGCCCGACGCGGTGGCGACGTCGCCTTCGAGGCTCTGCGCGACGCGGGCACCCCGAGCTCGGAATCCGGCGAGACGTTCGCGATGCGGGGCGAGCGACGAAGGACATCCGTCGCGCTCCCGAAGAGCGGTGATCTCGCAACGATTTCGGTGGAGCAAACGACCGCCGGCGGCGTCGCGCGCCTGGACCTGACGGTCAAAGCGGCGGGGCTCCCTGCACGGCCGCGGTAGTCGATCGCGCGAAGGCTGCCTATGCTTCGTCCGTAGCCGAAGCCCGGGGGGGAAAGACAGATGTCGGCCAAGAAGAAGTCCGTCGGGGTGCCCGACGGACTGCGCGCCAAGCGCTTCTCGATCGAAGGCGAAGAGTTCGCCGTGTTGGTGCTTCCGCCGCGGTCCGCGGACGCAGCGAGCGCGAAGCTGACCGCCGCAGAGCGCGAGGTCGCGCGCCTCACGCTCAAGGGTCTGACGAACGAGGAGATCGCCGCGATGCGCGGCTCGAGCACGCGCACCGTCGCGAATCAGCTGCAGGCGATCTATCGAAAGCTCGGCATCAGCTCGCGCGTCGAGCTGTCACATCGATTGGGGGCCGAGCAGCCGCGACCGTCGGATGATCCGGACTGACGGTCAGGGGACGCCGTTCGGAGATCGGTTTGCCTGCGAGCGTGACGGCGAGCTCTTTGGCGCTGCTCACACCGGCCTCTTCGAGCAGGCGATCGACATGATAGCTCGCGGTGCTCATCGCGATACCGAGCTCCGCGGCGATCTCCTTGAGCGCCGCGCCGCGAACGAGGAGCCCCAACAAGCGGCCCTGTCGCTTTCGCCGCGTGCCGTCCTGAACGCGCCGTAGAACGAGCAGCCTCTTGCCGTCGCTCTGACGTGTCGTCGCGAGCGTCCATCCGCCGCCGAGCAGCTCGTCCCAAAGCCCCGTCGCATCTTCGCCGGGCTCCGTCATGTCACGCGCGAATGCGCCCGCGATCTCGTTTGCGCGACCGAGGATCCAGCCGCCCGCTGACCCGACATGGAGCGGCCGCCCGGCCTCGTCGATGATCAGCTCCGCACCCTCGAGCCAGCCGTGGTGATCGGCGCGGCTGAGGACGGCGGCTTGGAGATGACGCTGCGCGCGATGAAAGACAGGCTCGCGAGGCGAGCGTGTGTCGTCGGCCTTGAGCGGCAGGCTCATCACCAGCTTGAGCGGCTCGACCGACGCGAACAGGCCCAGCACGTCGGAGAAGCCCGGCGCGATCGCGCGGAAAGCAGGCACCGCCTCCAGGTTCTTGATCCCTGCATGGGCCGAGAGGCGCGCGACGCGAAACGGCGTGAAAGCAGCGCGCACCAGGTCCGGCGGCAGCTCGACGGGCGGCGCCTGCGTGAGAACGCCGGCTTCCCCCTCGGCTGCGAGGAAGGCCCAACCTCGCCCGAGCACCGCCGAGCTCATGACCATGCCGCTGCGCGGCTCGACGGCGGTGTTGAGGGTGCGGGTGACCTCCCGCGCCCACGCCTCGAGATTCCGCGGACCGTCGTGGCAGGCCTCGAGGAAGGCCTTGAACCCCGCCGCACTGCCTTCGAGCACGCGCGTCATGACGTCCTCGTCATGATCGCGCGTAGATCCGACACGTCCCCCTGGCCCATGACCTTCCCCCTCGGCCACCGTAACCGATGCGCCCCGCGTCCGGCATGGTCAGTCTTTCGAGCGAACGGCCCTTCGAACCCACGACCTCCCCAGAAGCACGTTTTTCCTCGGCTTCCGGCGCCTGGCTTCCGCTCGGACGACGCCGGCGCCAACCCCCGGACAATCGGCTCTGTTGAAAGGATCTAAGGTCCTGTATCAACGACGAAAGTGGGTCCGCAGGCCGCGCTCTACGGCATTGCCAAGATGCTCCTCTCCGCGACCGACGGGGCGCAGACGGCGGAGCTTTTGTTGCGTCAGGTGTTGGAGGTCACGCAGGCGGCGCGTGGATTCATCGTCGTGCGCGAAGGCGACACGTTCGAAAAGAAGTTCGACGTGCAGTTCGACGCGCTTTCGAACGACGCGCGCAGGTTCTCGCGCAGCCTCGTTCGTCATGCGATCGCGACACGCCAGGTCGTTCATTCCGCGGACGCGTCGAGCATCGCGGGCCTGGTGAAAGCGGAGAGCGTCGCCGCACTCGAGTGCCGCGGCGTGCTCGTCGCGCCGCTCGAGTGCGACGGCATCGTTTGGGGCGCGATCTACCTCGACCATCCGTCCGCCTCGGGCTTCGACGAGGAAGCCCGCATCTTCGTCGAGCGCTTCGCGGAGCTCGCGGCGCTGTTCTTGAAACGCGCGGCGGAGGTCACCGCACTGGAGCAACGTGCGCGCAGCCTCGAGCGCGACCTGCTCTCGCAAGCGGACTTCGAAGGCATCGTCACGAGGCACCCGCGCATGCTCGAAGCGCTCGGCGTCGTCGCGCAGGTCGCGGACTCCGACGCGTCGGTGCTCGTTTGCGGCGAGACGGGCACCGGAAAAGAGCTGATCGCACGCGCGCTCCACATCAACAGCTCGCGCCGAACGCGACCATTCGTCGCGCTCCACTGCACCGCGTTGCCGGCGACGATCTTGGAGTCGGAGCTCTTCGGGCACGCGCGCGGGGCCTTCACCGGCGCCGACCGAGATCGAACGGGCCGTATCGCATCGGCGCACGGCGGAACGTTGTTCTTGGACGAGGTGGCGGAGATCCCGCTCGAGGCGCAGGCGAAGCTTCTCCGGTTCCTTCAGTTCGGAGAGATTCAGCGGCTCGGCTCCGATCGCATCGAGCGGGTCGACGTGCGCGTCGTCGCCGCGACGCACCGCGATCTGGGCATGTTGGTCGCCGAAGAGAAGTTCCGGCGCGATCTCTACTTCCGCCTCAACGTCATCGAGATCGTGTTGCCTCCGCTGCGCGAGCGCGCCAGCGACATCCCGCTGCTCCTCGAGGTCGCCCTGCGCCGCTTTTGGAAGCGCGGCGGTGAGCCGCGCTGGTCGCGCAGCGCGCAACAAGCGCTCGTGGCGTACGAGTGGCCAGGCAACGTGCGCGAGCTCGAGCACGTCTGCGAGCGTGCGTGTCTGCTCGCGCGGAGCGATCTCCTGGAAGAGGCGCTGCTGCCTTCGGAGATCCGCGCGGTGCAGCCGCGCCGCGCGAGCTCACCCGAGCTGTTCATGTCGTTCTCGCACGCCGAGCTCGAGACTGCGCGCTCGGCGGCGGTCGCCGAGGTGGAGCGCACCTTCGTCGAAGGGCTCCTCAAGAAGAGCGAGAACAACGTCTCGCTCGCTGCGCGGACGTCGGGCATTCATCGCGGCCAGCTGCAGCGGCTCATCGCGCGGCACAAGGTGCGGACGACCTGACACGGAGGGCAGTCCGCCTGTCACACCAGCGCGGCAGCTCAATGCCCTTTACTGTGGCATTTACGTAGGCCTCGGTTTTGCGTAGCGAATTTGCATGGATAAACCGAGTGACGAGGGTGGGGATGTGGGGGCGACGGCGTTTCAGCTGGATCCGGGGTGGTTCATCATCAAGCAGCTGAAGGACACCGCCTGGCGAGAAGTCGGCCGGCTGCAGGTGACGGGGACGCCCCCCAACACGACCGAAACCTGGTTCCTCTACACGGAGGACCAGCCGCTGAACCACAAGTTCAAGTACCTCTGGCCGGGCGCCGCGAACCCGGACTCGAAGGTGGAGTACCTCTACCAAACCGGTACCTGGCAGCCGCCGACCGGCATCACCTACAAGAAGGTCGTCTGCGACTGCACGGAGATCTGAGCGTCGCTCGAAGGGCGCATCTCCGAAAAGGGGGTGCGCCCTACCCGGCCGCGTCGCGTGCCTGCCCGTCCCCGAGGATGTGCAGGCACTCTTCGATCGAGAGCACGTCGCGGACGGGGGACCTGTCGGTGTCGTTCGCGCCGGACCGAAAGACAAGCTCGTCGCGGAGCGGGGAGGGGATGTCGTGCCCACCCATGCGCAGCAGCGCGAGGGCTTGGAGCCCGATGATGGGGACGGCGCAGATCGCTGCGCGATCGAGGAGCCGCTCGAGCGCCGCCATTTCGGTCGGTTCACCTGCGGCGAAGGCGATCGCCCCGCCGAGCAGGGTGAGGATCGGCTCGCCCCCGCGGCGTCCGACGGCGCGCGCGATGTCGGCGAGCTCCCTCGCCTCCGACGATTGCTTGGAGCGCCACGCGATCGTCGCCTCCGTCAGCGCGATCATGCCGTCGAGGGGCTTGGCTTCGAGGCGCAGAGCGGCGTCGACGAGCTCGCGATCAGGAGAGGTCGCGCGGCCTGAACGATAAGCCGCGTTTCGCATGGCCCACGCGGCACGCGCCTCGAGGAACGGATGGCGGCACCGGGCTGCGAGCCGGTGGGCGCGCCGCGCCCACCCCTCTGCTTCGTCGTGCCGGTGGAGCTCGAGGAGCGCCGACGCGACGTTGAGCTGCGCGAGCGCACGAGGCGTCGCCCACCGCGCGCGAGCCGCTTCTTGTTGGAGCCGGGCGGCCTCCGCGAAATCACCCTGGCGGTACCGGAGCCGCCCGAGCCATCCGGCCCACGCCGCCACGTCCTCGGAATCGCTCGAGCGCTGCGCCCACACGGTGAGCTCCTCGAGAAGCTGCTCCTCGTGCGCGAGGGTCGTCCGGCGCGCAGCCGCGACGCGCACACCATGTCGGAGGCGTTCGAGCGCCGGCTCCGCGAAAGGCTCGACTTCGTCGGCTTCCTCGGCGGTGCGCTCGGTCCATTGCTCGAGCGCGATCGCTGCGCGGACGAGCCGCTCGAGGTGACGCACCGACGGGAGCGCGTCTTCGTGACGGCACAGCTCGTAGAGCACGCGATCGAGCCGGTGTGTCGTCACTTCCGAAAGAGCGACGCGCACCCACATCGTGAGTAGCCGTTCGAGCGTGGGGAGCCCCGCTTCACCGGCCGTCTCCGCCGACGCGACACCTTCGGCGAGCACGACCGTCGCCTTCGCGAGCATGCCGATACGCGACAGCCGCTCCGCGACGGCAAGGCAACGCTGTGCGATGTGCGCGCAGTCGGCGGCATCGCCGTGGGAGGCCGCGATCGCGTGCGAGAGCGCCGCGGGCGACGCGAACGGCAGCACGTCCGCGAGGCGACGATGCATCCGCGCTCGCTCTTCCTCGCTCGGAATCACGAACGGGATGCGCAACGGCTCGAGCCGCTCGCCTTGGATACGAACCGCGCCGATCCGCGCGAGATCCGTGAGGTCCGCCTCCACGCGCCAGCGTGGAAGCTCCGTCGCGCGCCGGAGCAGCGGAACCGAGGCGTTTCGCCCGCTCGCCGTGATCCAGCCGAGGAGCGACTCGAGGTTCGGTCGGAGCGACTTCGAGGGCCGCGGCAGCTTCGGCTCGATCAGCGCGAGCGCCGAATCGAGCCGCTCGATCGCGTCGCGGTCGAGCGTGAGCCTCGCACCGTCGCGCCGGCAGAGCGACATGCGGAGCCACTCGTGAATTTCGTCGGAGACCCGCGAAGCATGGCCCGATGTGCGCTGAAAGAGGACGCGCGCAGCGTCGCGCCGCAAATGAAAGAGCCGATCCGGCCCGTGAAACAGGTCGCGGAGGCTGGCGGCGGCGAGCGGGCCTACCTCGACCCGCGCGGTGGCCGGCGACCGCCCCATGTCCTCGCGGAAGACGCGAACCACGGGACCACGCTGCGCGGCGGCGTCGACAGCTCGGGCGGTCGCGCCGTCGAGCTCGTCCGCGTCGTCGATCACCAGGATCGTGCCGGCGTCCTGCAACGCGGTGATGGCGGACTCCGCCCGCGCCTCGATCTCGGCGAGCGGGGTCGACGGATCCGTCTCGGGTAGAACGCCGAGCTCCCCGAGCGCGGCGAGGGGCGCCCCCGATCCGGTTGCGAGGATCACCGAAAAGCCGCGCCGTTCGAGCTCCTGCCGGGTCACCGCGAGGAGCTGCGAGCGACCGCTGCCGCTGGTGCCCACGATGTCGCAGGCCCGGCCATCGGCGAGCGTCGATGCGATCTGCTCGACGAGGTCCGCTCGCGCGAGCCGCGGAAGCAATGCCGCATCGATGGGCCGCTCTCCGCGAAGGCGAGCAATCACCTCGAGGGCGCCTTCGGGCCTGCGCCGCGGGTCGGTGGTGAGGAGGGCGTCGATGGTGGCCGCGACGGCCGCCGGGACATTCGGCGCAAACGCCGCGACATGCGCCGGCGGCTCGTGAATCCGCGCGTGGAGCTGACCCGCGAGAGGGCCGGTGTCGTGCGGACGGCGACCGGTGAGCGCCTCGTACAACATGAGGCCGACCGCATAGAGGTCTGTCCTTGCGGTCGCCGAGTGCCCGAGGATCTGCTCGGGCGCGAGGTACTCCGGCGTCCCGACGATTTCTCCGTCGCGCGTCAGGCGGTTCGAGCCGAGCAGCTCTTCACCGGAGAGGCCGAAGTCGAGCGCACAGACCGACTCGCCGTGAACGAGGACGTTGCTCGGCTTCAAATCGCGGTGAACGACACCAACCGCGTGAATGCGCGAAAGCACGCGAAGGAGCTCGAGCGACTGCGCTTCGATCTGGTCCCAAGAGGCGGGGATGTTCCTGCCCGGAAAAGGCGACCCCTCGACGAGATCCATCACGAGGTACGCGTAGGCGTGCTCGATCCCTTCGTCGCGGAGCCCGACGACCCCCGGAATTCGCAAACGGCGAAGCGCCGCGATTTCGCGGCGCACCCGCGCGCGCTGATGCGCGGAGCGTCCGGCGACGAGCTTGAGCGCAACCCGTGCGTCGTCGCGCATGTCCTGCGCCTCGTACACGACGCCGAAGCCGCCGCGACCGAGGGACGACAGGAGCCGGTAGCGCCCCCCGACGACATCGTTCTCGCCCGGGTACCCTTCGATCGACACCGTCCGGTCCGCGATCGTCTCGCCGGACTTCGATGTTGCTTGGGGTGTCGACGCGAAGAATCCGCGCGTCTGCCACGACTCTTCGCCCGGCTCGATCCGGTCGGTGTCGCGTAGACGTTTCCTCGAGCTCACGCGGGCATCGTACTCGGCAGTCGCCTCAACCGAGCGTCAATCGCCGCAATTGCGCGGCATGCATTGCGCTCATTGTGCGCGTGTTGCGACGAAGCACGCGGGCATGCCCATTGCGACGAGCCCCATGCGCCTTGAACCTGGCAACACGCGAGCGCCGAACGCGGACAGCGAAGCGCGGAATCGCCGCGGAGAATCGCACAGATCGAAGTTGAAAGAATGACTATTGCCGGGTTGGCAGCGGCTCGTCTCAAAATGGGCGCGCCGCTGTTTCACAGCGCACGGATTACGGCGGGGGCACCGGGGACCGAAGGGGGGGGAGCAGTACCGAAACAAGGGGGGTCGGTGGGATCGTTCGGCTTACCCGCGAGGGGTGACGCGAGCGACAACGCCGATCAGCGCGTCGGTCGAACCGCGCGCGCCGCCGACCCCCCTCCTGCGATCGGTGCCCTGCTTCCTCTTACTCGTACGACTCGATCGGCTCGCAGGTGCAGATGAGGTTTCGATCGCCGTAGGCGTTGTCGACGCGGCTCACCGGCGGCCAGAACTTGTGCTCGCGCAGCCACGGCGCAGGGTACGCCGCGAGCGCGCGCGGATACTTGTGCGCCCACTCCTCGGCAGTGAGGACCTCGGCCGTGTGCGGCGCGTTCTTCAGCGGGTTGTCGGTCTTGTCGAGCTTGCCCTCTTCGATCTGCCGAATCTCGGCGCGGATCGCGAGCATCGCGTCGCAGAACCGATCGAGCTCCGCCTTCGACTCGCTCTCCGTCGGCTCGATCATGAGTGTCCCGGGAACCGGGAAGCTCATCGTCGGAGCGTGGAAGCCGTAGTCCATGAGGCGCTTCGCGATGTCCTCGACCTCGATGCCCGAGCCCTTCTTGAAGGGCCTGCAGTCGAGGATGAACTCGTGCGCGACGCGACCTTCGCTGCCCCTGTAGAGGATCTCGAACGAGCCCTCGAGTCGCTTCGCCATGTAGTTCGCGTTGACGATCGCCATCTCGGTCGCGCGGCGCAGACCGTCGGCGCCCATCATCGCGATGTACATCCACGGGATGACGAGGATGCTCGCGCTGCCGAACGGAGCGGCGCTCACCGGGCCGATGGCCTTCGTGGTGCCGCGGTTCTCCCAAGCGAGGGGGTGCATCGGCAGGAACGGCGCGAGGTGCTTCGCGACGCAGATCGGACCCATGCCCGGGCCGCCGCCGCCGTGCGGGATGCAGAACGTCTTGTGCAGGTTGAGGTGGCAAACGTCCGGGCCGAAGTCACCCGGCCGGCAGAGCCCGACCTGCGCGTTCATGTTCGCGCCGTCCATGTAGACCTGGCCGCCGGCCTCGTGGACGACGTCGCAGATCTCGCGGATGCGTTCCTCGAACACGCCGTGCGTCGAGGGGTACGTGATCATGATGCACGCGAGGTTGTCCTTGTGCTGCGTCGCCTTCGCGCGCAGATCGGCGAGATCGACGTTGCCCTTGTCGTCGCACGCGACCGCGACCACGCGCATGCCGGCGAGTGTCGCCGTCGCGGGGTTCGTGCCGTGCGCGCTCGTCGGGATGAGGCACACGTCGCGACGCACGTCGCCGCGGCTGAGGTGATAGGCGCGGATGACGAGCAGACCCGCATATTCACCCTGCGCGCCCGCGTTGGGCTGGAGGCTCGTCGCGGCGAAGCCGGTGATCTCCGCGAGCCACTGCTCGAGGTCACCGATGATCCGCGCGTAGCCGCGCGTCTGCGAAGCCGGCGCGAACGGATGAACGAAGCCGATCTCCGGCCACGTCACGGGGATCATCTCGCTCGTCGCGTTGAGCTTCATCGTGCACGACCCGAGCGGGATCATGCTGGTCGTGAGCGAGAGATCGCGGCCCTGGAGCCGGTAGATGTAGCGAAGCAGCTCCGTCTCCGAGTGGTACGAGTTGAAGACGGGGTGCTGCAGGTAGCTGCTCGTGCGGACGAACGCGTCGGGGAGGCGCTGCTCCGTGAGCTTCGCGAGCGACGTCGCGTCGGGCATCGCATCCGCGCCGGCGCCGCCGGGACCGAACACCGCGAGGAGCGCGGCGACCTCGCGGAGCGTCGTCGTCTCGTCGACGCTGATGCCGATCGAGCCGTCCGGGTACGCACGCAGGTTGAGGCCGGCTTGCTCGGCGCGCTCCAAGATCGGCGCGCTCGCGTCGGCTGCGACGCGGACGTGAAGCGTGTCGAAGAACGGTCGATCGCCGAGCTCGAAGCCGAGTGTGCGGAGACCTTGCGCGACCGCGAGCGCCATCCCGCGGACGCGCTCGGCGATCTGCTTGAGACCTTCGGGCCCGTGGTACGTCGCGTACATCCCGGAGATGATCGCGAGGAGCACCTGCGCCGTGCAGATGTTGCTGGTCGCGCGATCCCGGCGAATGTGTTGCTCGCGCGTCTGCAGCGCGAGGCGCATCGCTTTGCGACCGCGCGCATCTTTGGACACGCCGATGATGCGACCGGGGACGAAGCGGCTGTGCTTGTCGTTGGTCGCCATGAACGCGGCGTGTGGTCCGCCGTATCCGAGCGGGACGCCGAAGCGCTGAGCCGATCCGATCGCGATGTCGGCGCCGAGCTCTCCGGGGGGAACGAGCATCGTGAGCGCGAGCAGATCGGTCGCCATCGTGACGAGCGCGCCCTTTGCGTGCGCTCGTTCGATGAGGCCGCGGTAGTCCTCGATTCGGCCGTCCGTCGTCGGATACGCGAGCAAAACGCCGAAGTACTCCTTCGCGTCGAGGTCGAGCTCCGAGGGCTTGCCGACCACGATCTCGATGCCGAGAGGCTCCGCGCGCGTCGCGGTCACCGCGATCACCTGCGGGTGACAATCCTCCGAGATGAAGAAGACGTTTCCGCCCTTCGCGATGCGCTTGCACATCGTCATCGCCTCGGCCGCGGCCGTCGCCTCGTCGAGGAGCGACGCGTTCGCGAGCGTCATCCCGCAGAGGTCGGAGACCATCGTCTGGAAGTTCAAGAGCGCCTCGAGACGCCCCTGCGAAATCTCCGGCTGGTACGGCGTGTACTGCGTGTAAAAGCCCGGGTTTTCGAGGATGTTCCGGAGGATGACGCCGGGGGTGATGGTGCCGTAGTAGCCCATCCCGATGAAGTTCTTCATCAGGCGGTTCTCCGAGACGATCGCGCGGAGCTCGCGCAGCATCTCGTTTTCGCCGCGGTGGGATTCCGCCGCGAGACCGGCGAAGGTGAGCGGCTCGTTCCGCCGGATCGAAGCCGGAATCGTCTGAGCGACGAGATCGGCCGCGGAGGTCAGGCCGAGCGTGCGCAGCATGGCGGCTTCCTCCGTCTGGTTCGGACCGAGGTGGCGACGGGCGAACGTATCGGAAGGACGCAGGCGATCGTGAGGCACGGGACAACTCCTGAGCTGATTGCGCGGGGGTTTAGCCGAAGCGCGCGGGCGTGACAAATGGCTACGGCGGGGGTTAACCGGGTGTCGCCCGCCGGCCCCTGCCCGAGTGATTGAGCCCGACGAATTTGTGTCTGCCCGGCTCACTTGTCTTGTGGTCGGCTCTCATCTCGCGCGGCCGACCACAGCGTGCGAGACTCGGCCGCCGCTATGTCAGACCATCCGACGAATTTCCAAGGCTCGATCCCCGACGCCGTTCGCGACGCGATCGTCGCCAAGATCCCCGACGCGCACGTGACGGTGCAGGGCGGCGGCGGTCACTTCACGATCGAGGTCGTCTCACCGGTTTTCGCCGGCAAAGGCATGCTGGAGAGCCAGCGCCTCGTTCTCGGCTCGATCAAGCACCTGATGGCCGGGGACATGGCGCCCGTCCACGCGGTCGATAGCCTGAAGACGCGCGCTCCCTGACGCACCTGCTTCGATGTTTCGTGGTTTCGCTCGGCTGCCGGCGAAAAATGCGGTATTAGACGCGCGTTTTCCGCTGAGTCGACCGGGCGATCGATATCGTCGTCGGCTCGGATAGCCCGGTTGGCCTCGGCCCGACCGGGCGCAACAGGGAGGCTACGCGATTCTCTCCGAGCTTCTCATCGTCTTCGTCCTGATGGTGATCAATGGCGCGCTCGCCGGCGCCGAGATCGCCGTCGTGTCCGTGCGCAAAACACGGATCGACGAGCTCGTGGCCGAGGCCCGCGGCGGAGCGAACGCGCTCAAGAAGCTGCGCAAAGAGCCGGAGACGTTCCTCGCGACCGTCCAGATCGGCATCACCGTCGTGGGCACGACGGCCGGCGCGTTCGGCGGCGCGGCCCTCGCCAAACACCTCGAGCCGGTCCTGACCTCGGTCCCGTGGATCGCCGAGCGCGCCGGGACGGTCTCCCTCGGCATCGTCATCATCATCCTGTCGTTCCTCGAGCTGGTCGTCGGCGAGCTGGTGCCCAAATCGCTCGCGCTCCGGGCGGCGGACAGCTTCGGCCTCATCATGTCGAGGCCGCTCCTCGCGCTGTCGTACGTCGCGAGGCCGGTCGTCTGGCTGCTCACGGCGGCCTCGAACCTCGTCCTTCGCATCTTCAACGATCAGACGACGTTCTCGGAAGCTCGGCTGTCGCCCGGCGAGATCCAACAGATCGTCGATGAGGCGACCGAGGCCGGGTCGGTCGATCCCCAGGCCGGTGAGATCGCCTCCCGCGCCATCGACTTCGCGGACCTCGACGCCGGTCGGGTGATGGTGCCGCGGCAGAAGGTCGTCGGGATCCCTAGCGACGCGCGGCCCGAGGTCATCAAACAAATCGTCCTCGAGCACGGAAGGACGCGCATGCCCGTGTACGAGGAGCGGATCGACAACGTCGTCGGCTACGTGACCATCCGCGATTTGATGGCCCTGCTGGTCGAGCAGCAGCTCTTCGTGCTCGAGGACGCCGTTCGACCCGCGTTCAAAGTGGCCGAGTCGATGCGCGCGGTGGATCTGCTCACGGAGATGCGCGCGCGCCGTATCCAGCTCGCGATCGTCACCGACGACAGCGGCGCCATGAGCGGCATCGTGACGATCGAGGACCTCGTCGAGGAATTGGTCGGTGAGATCGCGAGCGAGCACGAAGTGGCCGAGCCGAGCCCGATTCAGCGAGAAGCCGGGGGAAGCGTGGTGGTTCGAGGCGACGTACCGATTCGAGACGTCAACCGGGAGCTGGATCTGGAGCTGCCCGAAGGTGAGAGCTTCTCCACCATTGCAGGTCTGTGCTTGGAGCTCGCTGGACGCATTCCCAAACCGGGTCAGCGTTTTGAGACGGACGGCGGAACGATTCTGGAAATCATCGCCGCTTCGCCGCGACAGGTGAAACGCGTTCGCGTCATTCCGAAACCCACCCCGCCCGAGGAAGCTTCGTAGCACCGCGGTGATTGCCGCTCGGGATGGTGGCCGCTACCCTCGGCTGCTGTCGTGCAATCTTGGCCTGTCGCTATCGAAACGGTGAGCTACACGGCGGCGGGGACCGTGCTGTGGCGCCATGCGGGTCGCCTCAACCTCACCGTGGTCGTAAAGGCGAAGCTCATGCTCGAGGAGGGCCAGGCCCGCCTCGCACCCGCCGAAGAGATCATCACCGCCGAGCGTGTTGCGCCCGGCCTCCGGTCGCTGTCGCACGACGTCGACATCGCGCCGTACAAACCGCGGGCCGAGGTGATCTTCACGGGTCACGCTTGGTCGCGCACGCCCGTGCCGCATTTGATGGTCCGGCTCGGCGTGCAGGGTGACGGCTCGAGCTTCGACAAACCGCTGCAGATCGTCGGCGACCGAACGGCACCGAACGCTCCTGCCGCGCAGTTTCAGAAGCTCCCGCTCGTGTGGGAGCGCGCGTGGGCCGACGCTTCCGCAAACCCGGTCGGGATCGACGCCGCGCAGCGTCGCGTCGCGAACATCCTCGATCCCTCCGACATGAGGGCTCCGGCCGGCTACGCGCCGCTCGCGCGATCGTGGCCGGCGAGGACACGCTTCGTCGGACGCGGGGACACGCGAAAGCTCGAAGGCACGCGACCCGAGATGCCCAATGACTTGTCGTGGGGCTATTTCCTGTCGGCGCCGCAAGATCAGCAGCTCGAGCGCCTCCGCGGCAACGAGCTCATCACCCTCGAGAACTTGATCGAAGGCCGACCGCGCCTTCGCTCGCAACTGCCGAACATCCTCGCGACCGCGAAGCTCTTCGGTCCCTCCAGCCCGGGTCAGGGCACGCCCGTCGATCTCAAGATCGATACCCTCGTCATCGACGGCGACCGACAATGCGCCTACGTCATTTGGCGCGGCACGACGCCCTTCGCGAACGAAGCCGCTGCTTCGCAAAGCCGCGTCGTTTCATCGGTCGATCTCGGGACACCCGAGATGATCACCAGCGTCGGCAAACCACTTCGCCAAAACATGCAGGCGGCTGGCTCGCAGGCGCCCGACGACCCGCGCGCATCGAAATTCCAAGGCTCGCCGGTCACCGTCCGCGTCCCGCCGGCGAACGATCCGGGGGCGTGGGGCGGTTCGCAATCGCCTTATGCGGCATTCAAGCCCGAGCCCAAAACGATGCCCGTCGGGCATCAATTCACGAATCTGCCGAAGCTGACGACAGAGCCCGCGGACGACGACGCACCGGAGAGCACCGCCGGGTCCACCATGGCCCTCGATCCGGAAGCTGCGATGAAAATGCTCGCCGAGGCGCGCGCAGCGCTGCCTTTCCAACACGGCGCGCCGCCGCTGGGTCGTCCACTCCCTCCGCCGCCCGCTCCGCCGCCTCCCGCTCCACCTCCACCCGCGCCGATGCAGGCGGCCATGCGCAAAGCGGATATCGTCGTAAGGCCCCATGCGGATTCCTCGATAGGAGACGACGAGGACACCTCCGGGTCGACCATGGCGATCACCCCGGAGGCCGCGGCTCAGCTGCTCGCGCGAAAGCCCGGCGGCGCACCCGCCGCGCCGATGCCGAACAGCGGCCCGATGAGTCGCGGCGGCGTCAAGAGCGCGCCGCCGAACCTTCCGCTGCCGCCGCCTCCTCCTCCGTTGCCGCCTTCGCTGGGACCGCACCAGGCCATGCCACCCGGTTTCCCGTCGCGCCAAGGCACGATGGAGATCGACCCCGCCCCCGACTCCGAAGAAGGCGGCGGCACCATGGTTCTGGAGCCTCCGCCCCACGTTCGCCGGCGCTGATCAGAAATCGTCGCCGGCTGCCCGAGAACGCCATCCACGTTTCTCGACCGGCCGGACGTCACGGAATCCGTCGAGGTATGCGAGGTATCGCGCGAGCCGCGACAGCTCTTGGTCGAGCCGATCTCCCTCGAACGGCGGGACGACGACGAGGTTGCCGTAGCTCAATTGGTATTTCGACGCCGTATCGTCCACGGCGACGACGCGCGCCAGATCGTATCCCCTGCGCCGGACCTTGAGCAGCTTCTTCACCGTGTCGCGATTGCGCGTCTCGTGATCGAAACGCTGCGTACACCGCTCCGCGCACCATAAAAACGCGAGCTTCGAGGCCGCAGCGCCGAGCAACCGGTCGACGACGGCCTCCGCATAGGTGCGTCCCGCGGCCGTCCAAATGGCCACTTCGTAACGGGCCAATACCGTCTCCAAGAACCAATCGACGTGAGGCCGCTTGTAGACGTGGTATCGCGCAATCGACCAATCGGGAGCGCCGAGGAGGGCGTCCTCTCGCGCATGAACCAGCGTCTCGTCGAGATCGAGCACGAGGAGGAGCTTGGCCATGGATGATGCGACTCGCGAGGACGGGGAGAGCTGACACGCGCAGGCAGTGGGGCGCGGGCACGCCTCGTGTCCCGTCGCCCTTCGGCTACCCTCCCCCTGATGCCCCGGGCCAAAGCCGAATCCTCACGGAGCAAACCGTCCACGAGCACGCATGTCCCGCGGCCGAGGCCGGTGCGTCCGGCAAAGGTCGAGTCCGCGATTCGGAAAGCCTTCGAGAAGGTGCGCAAGCTCTCTCTCGCGCACCCCGGCGTGTACGAGAAGGAAGCGTGGAGCGAGGCGACGTTCCGTGTGGAGAAGGGGAAGATGTTCCTGATGTTCGCCGACAACCATCACGACGACGGGCGCGTCGCGTTCTGGTGCATGGCGACCCCCGACGCGCGCGAGGCATGGCTCGCCCTCGACGATGAGCGCTTCTTCGTCCCGCCCTACGTAGGCCCGAGCGGATGGGTCGGCGTGCGCCTCGAAGGCGACGTTCCCTGGGACCTCGTCGAAGACGTCATCGCCGAAGGGGCTCGCCTCGCCGCTCCGAAGTCGAAGCCCCGCACGCGGCCGCGCTGATCGCATCACCGCTCGCCGCCGTGGCCACAAACTGGCCAGGGCACCTACCTCGACCAGTAGAATCCCGCAGCTTTTCGCCTCCGCATCGAAGAGACCACGTGCCGCGCGCGCGGAGCACGGCCCCGGTTTTCCGGGGCCTTTGGTCGATCCGCCGAAAACGGCAACGCCAGAAGTGCGGGGTTTCCCCGCTCCGTGTTTGACCCTAGGCCTAAGGCAGCGTTTTCGAGTAGAAGCGCGAACATTCGAGAGCTCGCGTCCGATGCAAAAGACCCTCAGCCTCTACGACACGACCATTGGAAAAAAGGCGATCGTCGCCGTCACGGGCCTCATTCTGTACGGGTTCGTCATCCAACACATGGTCGGTAACCTCCAGGTCTTCCTCGGCCCGGAGAAGTTCAACGGTTACGCCGCCGCTCTGAAGTCGATCCCGGCGCTGGTCTGGAGCGTTCGACTCATCCTGCTCGTGAGCGTGGTTCTCCACGTCGTCGCGACGCTCTCGCTCGTCTCGCAGAGCGCCGCCGCCCGCGAGGTCGGCTACCGCGCGCGCAACTACAAGACGACGTCGTACGCAGCCCTGACGATGAAGTACGGCGGCCCCGCGCTCGCGCTCTTCATCCTCTACCACCTCGCGCACTTCACGTTCCCCGGCGTGCCGATGGGCCACTACGAGCACTCGCACACGGACGTGTACTCGAACTTCATCCACGGGTTCAGCGTGCCGTGGGTCACCGCGATCTACATCGCCGCGCAGGTGTTTTTGGGCCTGCACCTCTATCACGGCTCCTGGAGCCTCTTTCAGACGCTCGGCATCAGCCACCCGCGCTTCGAGAACGTGAAGCGCATCCTGCCGCAGGCGCTGGGGATCGGCGTCGCCGCGGGAAACATCATCATGCCGCTCGCCGTCCTCGCTGGAGTCATCCGCTGATGGAACCCACCTTCGACATCGAGAACGCTCCGCGCATCACGAAGTCCGCCCTGCCGAGCGGCCCGATCGACACGCGCTGGTCGCGCCACCGCTTCGACATGAAGCTGGTGAACCCGGCGAACCGGCGCAAGAACAAGGTCATCGTCGTCGGTACGGGCCTCGCCGGCGGCGCCGCCGCGGCCACGCTCGGTGAGCTCGGCTACAACGTCGCGGTCTTCTGTTACCAAGACAGCCCGCGCCGCGCGCACAGCATCGCCGCGCAGGGCGGCATCAACGCCGCGAAGAACTACCAGAACGACGGCGACAGCGTTCACCGGCTCTTCTACGACACGGTCAAAGGCGGCGACTTTCGCGCCCGCGAGTCGAACGTCCACCGCCTCGCCGAGGTGAGCGTCAACATCATCGACCAGTGCGTCGCGCAGGGCGTCCCGTTCGCGCGCGAGTACGGCGGCCTCCTCGACAACCGCTCCTTCGGCGGCGCGCAGGTCGCCCGCACGTTCTACGCGCGCGGCCAGACCGGTCAGCAGCTTCTCCTCGGCGCGTACCAGGCGCTCGAGCGGCAGGTTTATGCCGGCAACGTAAAGCAGTTCACCCGCCACGAGATGATGGAGCTCATCATCGTCGACGGCGTCGCGCGCGGCGTCGTCTGCCGCAACATGGTGAACGGCCGCATCGAGGCCTTCACCGCGGACGTCGTGGTCCTCGCGACCGGCGGCTACGGCAACGTCTTCTACCTGTCGACGAACGCGAAGGGCTGCAACACCACGGCGATCTGGCGCGCGCACAAGAAGGGCGCGCTCTTCGCGAACCCGTGCTTCACGCAGATCCACCCGACGTGCATCCCGCAGGCCGGCTCGTACCAATCGAAGCTCACCCTGATGAGCGAGTCGCTCCGCAACGACGGCCGCGTCTGGGTCCCGAAGAACGCGGCCGACTGCGAAAAAGACCCGAACCAGATCGCCGACGGCGACCGCGACTACTACCTCGAGCGCATCTACCCGAGCTTCGGCAACCTGGTGCCGCGCGACATCGCATCTCGCCGCGCCAAAGAGATGTGTGACGAGGGTCGCGGCGTCGGCCCGATCGTCGGCGACCAGCGGCGCGGCGTGTACCTCGACTTCCGCGACGCGGTGAAGCGCCTCGGCAAAGACAAGGTCGCCGAGCGCTACGGCAACCTCTTCGAGATGTACGAGCGCATCACGGGTGAAGACCCGTATTCGGTCCCGATGCGCATCTACCCGGCCACGCACTACACGATGGGCGGGCTCTGGGTGGACTACAACCTGATGAGCACCATCCCGGGTCTGTTCGTCGGCGGCGAAGCGAACTTCTCCGACCACGGCGCGAACCGCCTCGGCGCGAGCGCGCTCATGCAGGGCCTCGCGGACGGCTACTTCGTCCTTCCCAGCACGATCGCGAACTACCTCGCAAACTTCAAAGGCCCGAAGGTCGACGAAGATCACGTCGAGGCGAAGAAGGCAGTCGCCGACGTCGAAGCTCGACTCGGCAAGCTCATGTCGATCAAGGGCACGCGCTCGCCCGACTCGTTCCACCGCGAGCTGGGCCAGGTCATCTGGGACAACTGCGGCATGGCGCGCAGCGGAACCGATCTGAAGAAGGCGCTCGCGAAGATCCCCGAGATCCGCGAAGAGTTCTGGAACAACGTGCTCGTCACCGGTGGGCCGAGCGAGCTCAACCTCGCGCTCGAGGCTGCAGGCCGTGTCTCCGACTTCCTCGAGCTCGGCGAGCTCATGTGCTTCGACGCGCTCGCCCGCGACGAGTCCTGCGGCTGCCACTACCGCGTCGAGCACACCACCGAAGAAGGCGAAGCGAAGCGCAACGACGAGCAATACCAATACGTCGCCGCGTGGGAGTACTCGGGCAATGTCAGCAAGCCCAAGCTTCACCGCGAAGACCTGGTTTTCGAGTTCGTGAAACCGTCGCAGCGCTCATACAAGTAAGCGGACACGAGAGAGAAACAGCATGTCCAAAACGATGAACCTGACCCTCAACGTCTGGCGCCAGAAGAACCGCTCGGACGCCGGTCGCTTCGAGCGCTACGAGGCCACCGGGATCAGCGATCACATGTCGTTCCTCGAGATGCTCGACGTCGTGAACGAGCGGTTGATCGCGAAGGGTGAGGACCCGATCCACTTCGACCACGACTGCCGCGAAGGCATCTGCGGTATGTGCGGCGTCGTCATCAACGGCGAGCCGCACGGCCCGCAGGACGCGACGACCACCTGCCAGCTCCACATGCGGCAGTTCCAGGACGGCGACGAGATCACCGTCGAGCCGTGGCGCGCCAACGCATTCCCGGTCATTCGCGACCTCGTCGTCGACCGCAGCGGCTTCGACCGCATCATCCAGGCCGGCGGCTACGTCTCCGTCCGCACCGGCGCACCGCGCGACGCGAACTCGATCCCGATCCCGAAAGAGGACGCGGATCTCGCGATGGACGCTGCCCAATGCATCGGCTGCGGCGCCTGCGTCGCCGCTTGCCCCAACGCGTCGGCGAGCCTCTTCGTCGCGGCGAAGGTCGCACACCTCGGCCTGATGCCCCAAGGCCAGCCCGAGCGCCTCGACCGTGCCCGCAACATGGTCGCCCAGATGGACGCCGAGGGCTTCGGCCACTGCACCAATCACTACGAGTGCGAGGCTGCCTGTCCCAAGCAGATCAGCGTCGAGTTCATCGCCCGGCTGAACCGCGACTTCTTGAAGGCGATGTCGGTCAGCCGCCAGGCGCTGAAGCGCTGACTGCGCAACGCGTGTAAAGATCGCAGGATGGTCCGTTCGGGGGTCCTGGCGGTCTCGGTGTTGCTTCTCGGTGGTTGCCTCGACTTCGACAAGTTCGGGGTAACCATCGTCGACTCGTGCCCGGCAGAGGTCCCGGAGGACATCTGCGCCATCGAGGCGACGAACATCGACCCGGCGACGTTCCGCGCGGACAGCGGCTCGAGCTTGAACGGCTCGTCCTGCGGCGATGGGAACAGCTGCATTCGCGTAACGGCCACCGCGGGCGAGCGCTCGGACGTGCGGAGCAGGACGGCGGGCGCCATCTCGGGCGCTTGCAGCGCCGCGGTGCGCATCTTCGAGCCGACCAGTGACGCGTGGTCGCTGCTCACCCTCACGACGGATGAAGAAGGCACGGAGGACGCAGACCTGGCGTCTCGCGTCGAGATCGCATTCCGCCCGGGCAAGGTGCGCTACACGGCCGGCGACCAGTCCAAAGAAGCCGATATCGACGAAACTGCGATGGTCGATGGGCTTCGGATTCGTTGGCTCGACGGCGCAGCGGCGTTCGACGTCCTCGCCGGCTCCGAGGCCGTGGGCTGTTTCACCCTCGAAGGCGTGGATCTCGATGGATCCATCCGGGTCGGGGTCGGCCTCGACGCGACGAACGACTCGTTCGACGGGAGCACCTCGACCAAGTTCGACGATTACGGCTTCGTCCCCTGATGTGCCGACTCGACGTACTGATCGTGTGACCGGGTCCTCACGCTCGGAATAATCAGGTTAAGATTCGCCGGTGCGAGGCGCTAGGTACCGTCTGGCTTCGCTGACGCTTTCGGCGTTCGGCCTCTGTGGGCTCGCGACCTGCGTCCCGCCTCCGAACCGCGACGCAGCTCAACCGCGCACACCACGAGCGCTCGCGACCTCGACCCCCGAAGCGACCGCCGTCTCCGTCGAGCTCCCCGCCCGCGACCCGCTGGGTGATCTCGACGTGGACCCGACGAGCTTCGATTTCAAGGGTCACCCGGAGCTCGTCGGCCGCATCGGTGATTCACCGCACGCTTACTTTCGATTTACCCAGCGACTGTTCGCACGCGCCGCGTGCAAGCGCTTCGAGTCGATGCGTGCGTCGCTTCCGCTCGTGCGCCTGCACGGCGATCCGCACGTCGAGCAATACTTCGTCAGCGACATCGGCCGCGGACTGAACGACTTCGACGACGCGTCGGTTGGCCCTTCCGTCATGGACCTCACGCGCTTCGCAGCGTCGACGTTGCTCGCCGCCAAGCTGCAGGGCCTCGACGACGCAAAGACCTCGGCGCTCCTCGACGAGCTCTTCCGAGGTTATCGCGCCGGCCTCGAAGGAAAGTCCTTGGCGAAGACGCCGCCCGCGTTCGCCGGCGCGCTCGCCGCCAAATTCTCGAACGACAAGAAGGGATTCGTCCTCTACCTCGAGAACCAACTCGAGAACATCGACGACAAAGAGGACAGCTTCGTCCGCGAAGAAGTGAAGTCGTACGCGGAGGTCGTCGCGAAACGCGAGCCGAAGCACACTGCGAGCTTCTTCCAAATCAAGAAGCTCGGCCGCACGAAGCTCGGAATTGGAAGCGCGCTCACCCGCAAATACATCGTCGTGCTCGAAGGGCAGTCGCCCAAAGACGACGACGACGTCGTGGTGGAGGTCAAAGAGATCGCCGATTTGACGCAGATCCCATGCGTGACAGCCATTCCGTCGGGCGCGGCCGATGCGCGTGCGTCGATGCAACAGAGCGCCGGGAACAAGACCCTCTTGTGGCCCACGCTCCTGCCCAATGGGAAGTTCTGGGTCAACGAGTGGCTCACCAACTACGAAGAAGCGCGCATCAAGAAACTGATGCCTACCGATCTGTCGGACCTCGTCTACGAGGCAGGGCTCACCCTGGCGGCCGTGCACCGGACTCCCCTGCCTGATGGCACGGTGCCCTCGTCGAAGGCGCTCGACATCGACGCGAGCGTCGAGTCCGAGGTTCGCAAAGTCGCAAAAGACCTGGCCGACGCGACGACCAAGGGTTGGGAGCGATTCCGGCGCGAGGTCAAAGGGACCTGACGGCTCGGAGCTGAGAGGGGCTGATGCCGAAGAGCAAGCTCAGCCGAAGCGGGGGTCAAAAGGCCCCGATCAAGGCGTCACGAAAAAACGGCAACGGCCGGGTCAAGAATCCGCACCTCGGCAAGATTCCAAAAAGCACGAACCTGACCTTCGGGCATTCGTACAGTAGCCCGAGCCACTCGTCGTCCTCGTCGCACGCGACATTCACTCCGAAGGCGAGCGACGTCGACCAGGGCCTTCTAGGGAATTGCTACTTCCTCGCGACGCTCGCCAGCATCGCGAACGCGAATCCCAAGCTCATCACCGATTTGATCAAGCCGACGACCAACGATGGCGTCTTGGTCTCGCTGTTCACGGACGGTCAGTGGTCGACCATCGAGCTGTCCGACGACGTGCCGAAGCGCTGGGGGCTCGGTGGACGAAAGGACGCGTTCAGCCGGGGGGCGCACTGGGTCAAGATGTTCGAAAAGGCCCTCGCGCACGTACACGGCTCGTATGCCGGAACGCAGGGCTCGTCGACACAGGGACAAACGTCCACGGCCGTGGCGATGAGCCAGCTGGGATTCCAACTCAAGCAGGCCTATTTCCCACTATCGACAGATCAAGCGATGGCCGTCCTCGAGCACCTGAGATCGGCGGGTCTCGCGGAGCTGTTCTCGAACGACCTGACGTTCGTCGAGGGCCTCACGAACAACCTGACCTATGCAGAGCTGGATCGGTATTTGGCAAAGCTCGGGCTGGAGCAGGGCGCGCACGCCACCCTCATGGCCAATCTCGTCAACGCCGAAATTATCCCCGGACCATCGGGCAGCGGAACCTATTCCAAGAAGCAGCTGGAGCTCTACGCGTTTTTGAAAGACCACATCGGCGTCGAGGGCGAGAACAAGGAAGCCGACGAGGGAGCACAAGATCTGATCGCGGTTGCCGGAATGACCAAAGCGTCGGCCAATCCCCACGAGCTTCCCGTTCAACACGCCTATTCGTTGCTCGGTGTCGTCGAAAGAGTCGAAAACGGCCCAACCATCAAATACATCAAACTCAGGAACCCCTGGGGTCATTACGACAAGAGCAAATGGAAGGGTTACGAGGCGCTCGTCACCGACTACGAGAACGGTGAGTTCTTGATTCCGCTGGACGCTGCCGGCGGGTTGTCCTTCACCTTCGGTGAATTGCCACCTGATTCATCCAATTCCTCGTCGAGCTCGTCGAGCTCGTCCGTGAACTGACAGCCGAGGGGCATTATGGCGATTGCACCGAGCTGGACGGACTCCGCCTCTCTTGCCGATTGGCCCGTCGAGTCGACCGCTCTCGCGCTCGTTCGATGCCGCGTCGGCAAGCCGCTCGGTTGGCACCACAAGACCGATGTCGCCTCCCAATTGCCCGTTCGAGCCATGGCGATCGCGGGAAGCCGGCCCGCAGATCGCCTCTCGGTCGAATATATGTCCCCGGCCGAGCCCGGTGCACCGCTGACCGACTGGGTGGACGTGCACATGGCGCTTACGGGTAAACCCGTCACGTCTCTGCTCGATCCAACGACGCGGCTCCTCGAGTGGCGCGACGAGGGCGATTCGGCCGCGTTGTGCGAGCGATGGTTTGTCGACGACGTTCACCTGTATCGGGGCCTGTTCACGATGGGGCGGCGACCGGCGGTCCTCGGCCGCATCTATGTCGTATTGGCGAGGCGGGCGACCGAAGCGTGGAAGGTCGCACTCACGCTTGAGTCGGCCTGCCTACCGGGTAGCGCGGACGAAACCGTTCACGCGATGGATCACGCGCGGGCCGGCACCATATTCGGCAATCTCTCGCTGGGATCGCTCGGGGCGGCCTGACTACCGCAAGCGCGCTCGAGAGGCGTGCACCAGCTCCTGCACCGCTGCGTGTGCGCGCGACGACAGCGTCGGCGTATCGGCTCCTTCCGGAAGAAACGGCTCGCCAATCGAAATGGCGATACGTGTCTTCGGCGCACCGGCGACTCGCCGCATGTGCTCGAGGAGCGTTTCGTCGCCGAACGACATTTCCGATCCGCCGTAGGCAATGCCGACGGGAACGATCTCGCATCCGGTACGGCGCGCAACGGCGACTGCCCCTGGCTTGAACGGGCGGACTTCATCGCCCGCGTAGGTCGTGCCTTCGGGAAAGACGATGATGCCGACGCCGCGCTCGATACATCCGATCATCTCGTGGACGACAGCCGCGCTGCTGCGACGGTTTTCTCGGTCGACGAACAAGATCCCGGCGCGGCGCGCGATGACACCCACGACGGGCCAGCCGGCGAGGTCCGCACGGCTGACGTGTTTGCCCTCGAGAAGCCGGAGCGTGATGAGGATATCGAGCGCGGAGCGGTGGTTGCACACGAACACGCGGCCGAGACCCCGTTCGTCTTTGCCGACGGCGTAACCGTCGGGGCCGGCGCCGGTCACCGAGAGATCGAGCCCGAAGAGCTGGCACATATGCCGGCCGTGTCGGCGCATCGACGCGGCGATGAGCTCTTCCGTCCCCACCGCGTCCTTGCCGCGCACCTCGACCTCGAAGCGCGCGAGCGTGCCCATCGTGTACGCAGCGAACACCGCCGCGCGACCACCGAAACGTAGATCGGAGATCGGGTTCACGCGCCCTCCGCGAGGAGCTTCTTCAAGACGTCGTTCACGATGGCGGGGTCGGCGCTGCCCTTCGTGGCTTTCATGATCTGACCGACGAAGAAGCCGAGGATATTCGTCTTGCCGGATCTATATTGCGCAACCTGTTTGGGATTCGCGGCGATGAAGTCGCGGGCGAGGCGCTCGATTTCGGTCACGTCGCCCATCACCGCCAGGCCTTCGGCCAACACGACGTCGGCCGGCATTTTGTCGGTGCCGGCGATCTTCGCGTAGACCTCTTTTGCCTGTTTGCCGCTGATGGTCCCCTTTTGGACCAGCGCCAAGAGCTCGACGAGCTGCTCGGGGCGGACGGGAATGCTCGCGTCGAGGCCGGTCGTCTGCACGCCGCTCATCACCTCGGTCTGGGCGAAGTTGGCAATCTTCACCGCGTCGACGCCTTGCTCTGCGGGAGCTTGGCGGGCGAGCGCGATGCACGCATCGAAGAACGCCGAGATCTTCGGGTGACTCGTGAGCACACCGGCGGCGTACGCACTCAATCCGAGCTCTTCGATATAACGCGCACGCCTGGCCTCGGGCAGCTCGGGCATACGGTCGCGCAACGTCTCGACATAGGCGGGCGGTAGGCTCACCTCCGGCAAATCCGGATCGGGGAAATAGCGATAACCGGCGTCACCCTCTTTTTCGCGGAGTAGATACGTCTCTTTCTTGTCGGCGTTGTAGCCGCGCGTCTGCTGGGAGAAGCGCTGGCCCGACTCGTAGAGGGCAATCTGGCGGCGAACCTCGATGTCGATCGCCTCCTCCACGAAGCGAAACGAGTTGATGTTCTTGAGCTCGGCGCGCACACCGAGCTTCTCGTCGCCCACCTTGCGGACCGACACGTTGGCGTCGCAACGAAAGCTGCCTTGCTCGAGGTTGCCGTCGTTCACGCCGATCGCCATCAACACCTCGCGCAGGCGCCGCAGGTACTCGGCGGCCTCGGCGCCGCTCCGCAGGTCGGGCTCGCCCACGATCTCGATGAGCGGCGTGCCCGCGCGGTTCAGGTCGACCACGGAGAACGACGCGTGGTGGATGTTCTTGCCGGCATCCTCCTCCATGTGGATGCGCTGGATGCGCGCGACGCGCCGTTGACCGGCGACGTCGATCGCGAGCGACCCGCTCTTCGAGAACGGCTCTTCGTATTGGCTGATTTGGTAGCCCTTCGGAAGATCCGGGTAGAAGTAGTTCTTCCGTGCGAAGACGCTGCGATGAGCGATCGTGCAGCCGAGCGCGAGCGCGGCCGTGACGGCGAGGCGAACGGCGCCTTCGTTGAGCACCGGGAGCGCGCCGGGCAAGCCGAGACAGACCGGACATGTGTGCACGTTCGGCGCGTCACCGAAGCTCGTCTCACACCCACAAAACAGCTTGGTTCGCGTGAGGAGCTGGGCGTGCACTTCGAGGCCCACCACGGCCTCCCAATCTCCGTACAATGCCGCCATGACGCGACCGGTCGTAGCATGCCTTCTCACCGCCGGGGTGCTGCTCTTCAGCGGCTGCACGGCGAGCGCCCAGGAGCCTCGAGAGCCGGAGGCCGCGGCAACGCCGGCCCGTGGGCGCGCCGAACAAGGGCTCGCCACGTACTACGCCGACAGCCTCAGCGGGAACAAGACCGCGAGCGGCGAGCGCTACAACCCGAAGGAGCTCACCGCCGCGCACCGCACGCTTCCCTTCGGCACCGTCGTGCAGGTCACGCGCAAGGACGGCCGCAGCGTTCGCGTGCGCATCAACGACCGCGGCCCCTTCGGGGGCAAGAAGCGCATCATCGATCTCTCGAAGGCCGCCGCCAAAGAGCTCGACATGCTCAAAGACGGCGTCGTCTCGGTGACCATCACCGTGGTTCGATAAAGGCAAGAGAGAGCGAGAGAGGGGTCGCCAAGGGCGCCAAGGGCAGAGGGAGGAAGAAGAGGAGAGAGAGATTTCTTCTTCGAATGAAAACCTCTGTCTCCTCTTCCTCTTTCTCCCCTTGGCGCCCTTGGCGACCCCTCTTCTTCTGCCGGGCTCCCTAGTTGAACAAATCGGTATTGATGAAATCGGGCCGAATCACGGACCAGAAGTCGGTCGCGAGCTTTTGTTCGACATACCGATAGGACAGCCAGGCATAACCCTTTTCTGCCCAGGTAGTGCCCCAGGAGTTGCGGACGAGGAGGGCGCCTTGGTCGGGGCCGATCATGCGCTCGTCGTCGTAACCCACGGCGAGCATGGCGTGGCCGCCGACGAGCTCTTCGCCGGGCTGGGGAATGGATATCTCGTTACCCTCACCCTCGATGGGGAATGACGAATAAACGCTCAGGCCGAAGACCGACGGCATGCGCGCTGCCAGGCACTTTCGTACGTTGAGGAGCGCCTCTTTGCCGGTGATGTCGTGGCCGTCGAGGCGGAAGTATTTCAGCATGCGATAGTTGTCGGAAAATCCGTAGCAGAACGGAGGCGGCGTCTCGCCGTGGCGCTCGGGCTCGTAGGGATAGAGGCTCTCCGGCGGAAGACCGAAGGTGCGGAGCGCGCGAAGAGTCGTGCGGATGTCGGCGCCGAGATCGGCCGTGTAACCGGAGAGATCCCGAGCGGCTCGATAGAGGAACAGCTCGGAGTAGTCGGCGTGCCGGCCGAACGCGCGCCGATCGAAATACTCCATCAATGCAGTGACCGCGAATGCAGTCCCCGCATTGATGTTGCCTTGATCGCGAACGCGCGTGCACCACTTCCGGAGGTCGACGCTCGCCGGCAAAAGCGCGTTCGGCTCGGCGACCGCTTTGAACGAGTTCGAGATTCGGAGAATCATCTGAACTTCGTGCGAGTGGAACGTGATGTCGCGAAAGTCGGGCAGCTCACGCCGCCAGCCAAGACCATGCCCCAGCGTGCTCATGGCGACGGATGCTACGACAGGAGTCGTCAGAAGCGGTCGGCCATCGCGGGCATCGGTGCAGTGAAGATCGCGTCGAGCGCGAGCGCCGCCTCGCGTGAGCCGTCGATGAGCCCCATTCGTGCGAGCGCCGCCGCGGTCGCATAACCGGTATAGAGCTGCGCAAACGCGCGGACGTCGAGGGAGGCCGCCGGGGTGCCCCCGCGCGCGATACGCGCTTTGCCGCGCTCGAGCGAGAGTGTCCAAACGCCGTCGTTGGCAGCGACGATTTCGTCCTGCAGACGGAAGCTCACGCTCGCGGTCGTGAACGCGGAATACCCGCGTGCCGTGAGGGCTGCTTCGACGTCGCAGACGCGAACGAGCCAATCCTCGCCGCACGTCTCGTCGTAACAGCGCTCCGTGAGGAGTGACAGATAGGGCGCGCTCGGCACGCTGTACAAGCCGAGCTCGTCGGCGACGCTGCGTTGGCGCCTCGCGAACGCGAAGATCGCCGCGTATCCACGCGCCGTCGTGGCGCGAAAATCCGTCGCCCAAAGGTCGTGACGTGGCGAGCTCGGGTCCGAGCGGTGCTGCGCGACATAGAGGTACGCCTCGAGACGATCGCCGTCGAAGAAGCCGAAGCCACGCACCTTTTTTCCACGTGGCTCGTAGACGCGGCGCCAGATGTACGGGCCGCGGTCGAGCGCGCCGTTCGTCTCGGGCGCGGTCGATCGATAGAGATCTTCGATGCGAGGTTTGTCGTCTTCCCCGAGGCGGCGAATCGTCAAGCCGTCGGCCGACACGGTCGTCTCGATGCGGTCGAGCCTGATCGAAAGCTCGGTCGTCTTGCCGGCGAGCTCGTAGCCGACGCGGCGATAGAGGGTCTGCGTCGAGGCGTAGAGCGAGCTGAGCGCGACCTTTCTATTCGCGAGCTCCTGGATGCACGAGCGCATCATCGCCTTCGCGATATGGCCGCCGCGCGCTTCGAGCGCGACCCCGACGCCCGCGATGCCGACAGCCGACACGGGCCGACCGCCGAAGAAATGTCCCATCGGGATCTGGAGGTGTGCAGCGACCGGCGTCGAGCCGTCGTGCACGACGCGAGCGTTCTCGCGCCCAGACCGAGCGATCCATTCGCCCGCTTCCTCTGGTGGAAAGGCGAAAGCCGCTCCGAGAATTTCCCCAACCTGCTCGTCGTCGCCCGTCTCGATCGGCCCGTATCGCATTCGGATCCCTCGTTTGGTCCCACGCCGTGACGTTCGCGTGGGCTCGACCCTGACGGCCCATGAGAGCGCCGTCGCGCGCGGCGCGAAAGGGATACGCAAAATGGCGTGTCCACGACCGCGCGCTCGTACCGACTCCGTCTCCGCTTGTTCGAGACGAAACGGAGGATGGTGATGAAGGGTCTTTATCGTTGGGCGCTCTCTTCGATCGTTTGCCTCGCGGGTTTCGCGGCGGCCACAGGGTGCGGAGACAGCGACGGAGCGGGTGGTGGGTCGGACGGCGGCGGTGGCAGCGGCACGGGCGGGGAAGGAGCGAGCGTTGGCGGCGGCGGCGCGGATCCGGGACCGTCGGCGCAGCTTTTCTCGGTGAACGACAACGACGGCGTCGTGAGCTTCGCGCGCCCCGAGGCGCTCGAAGGAAGGGTCGATCCGGCGACGGATCTGCCTGCCGGCGCCGACACGGACATGTACGGGCCGAGGGATCTCGCGATCAGCGCGGCGCACGAGCTGTTCGTCGCAAACGAAAACGACGGCGCGATCACGATCTATGCGGACGCGATGTCTGCGACGGGCGCGACGCTTCCCACCCGGAAATGGAAGGGCGCCGCGACGGGCCTCGACGCACCGATCAGCCTCGCGCTCGACGAGGAGACCGACGTCGCCTACGTCGTGAACAGCCTCGCCAACGGCACGAGTGAAAAGGCGATCCTCGCGTTCGCGGACGCGTCGACCGCCGACGGTGACGTCGCGCCGGCGCGTCGTATCGAGGTCGACACCGCGGAGATTGGCCCGCTGCAGATCCTGGAGCGAGACGATCGGCTCTTTGTCGTGTCGCAGCTGAGTGGAAACGCGACGACCGTCTTGGTGTTCGACGACGCGAGCTCACTCGACGGCCTCGTCGCTCCGTCACGGGAGATCCGCGACGCCTCCTGGGGCAACGTGCTGTCGATCTACATCGACGATGCGGACCGCCTGTTCGCGGTGGATGCGGGAACACGCATCTTCCGATACGACGGCGTATCGGCGTTGGACGGCACGATCGAGGCGGTCGCCACGATCGACGTCGACGGCGCCTCCGGCCTGTCAGCGGTCGCGTTCGACGACGCGGGCACGATGTTCGTGGCCGACCGATCGCTCGCGTACGTGTTCGCGTTCGACGAGGGAGCAGCGCTCGCGAGCGGCGTCGCAGCACCCTCGAGGAGCTTCGACAGCGTCGAGCTTCGCTCGCCGAGCCGGCTCGCGTTCGTCCGTCCGTGAGCAGCTCCCAGGGGGCTCGGTTTGCCGAAGGCGAACGCGAGTGAGCGAAGTCACGCTTTGCGCCGAGCGCTTGGAGGCTCGCTCTGTCGCAGATCGATCGTCGCGGACGACCGACGTCGCCAGTGCTCGAGCATCATGCGCACCTCATCGACCATCAGGCGCGGGGACATCGACTTGTGAAGAGCGCCGAGCGCGCCGAGCTCTGCTGCGGTGCGCTCGAGCTCGGGTCGATCCATTCCGGAGAAGAGAAACAACGCGACGCGCATGCGAGGCAGGTCGAGGAGTAAGCGGGCGAGCTCGCGGCCTCCTAAACCCGGCATCTCGACGTCGAGCAACACCGCGTCGGGCCGATGCTGCAGCACTACCTGCGACGTTCCGATCGCAGCGTTGCGCGTCAGGACGGTAAACCCAGCATCTTCGAACAGAGCTTGGGTCGTCATCAAGACGTTCGCATCGTCGTCGACAATCAGCAGCTTCGGCATGGCGCTTCTCCCGTTGCTCTCCCGTCGCTGCCCCCCCAATGGCGACGTCCGGGGACGCACAGACTACACGCTACCGACGGCGGCCAAGCAAAATTGCCACTCTGCTCGAATGTCTAGTGAGCTTTGGTCTGCACGGAAGCATGCGTAATTGCGGCGGAACCGAGCGTGCGGATCGCGGGTTGCATTCCTTGGATTCCGGAGGAATCGCCATGCGCCCGAGTTGCGGAATCGCCGGCAAGAGGGGGCGAATCACGCACAGGCTTCTCGCAGCGAGCATCGCCGCGGCAGCGCTCGCTGGCTGCACGGCATCGTCGGACGCGAAGGTGGACGGGCGCAAAGAAGCGGTCGCTGCCGTCGTCGAGCCGCAACGAGCCCAAGCCTCACCCGAAGCGAAGCCCGCCTGTCACTACGTCGAGCCCGACGAGGAAGGCTGCCCTGAAGGCTACGTCGAGTGCCCGCTCGGCGACGTCACGATGTGCGTGCGGCCTTGGGAGTACGACGACTGCTGCGCTCCGTACACGAGCACGCCGGACTCGGAGCAGAGTCTGAACGATCCCGGCGCGAACGAACAGCGGCTGAAGCGCGGCTGACCCGCGCTTCGTGCGAATCAATGCGCCTGCTCGCGATCGAGACCGGGGTGGGTCTCATCGCCCGGCTCGTGTCGGGGGTTCGCCGTCAGTCGCGAGCCGTCGCGGCCGGTGAACCCCATCAAGAGATCCTTGCCGTAGATGAACTGCTCGCGGGAGTCGTACGGCACCGCGTGGAGACCCGTATCCATGCGGATCGCGTCGCACGGACAAGCCTCGACGCAGAAGCCGCAGAACACGCAGCGAAGCTCGTCGATGACGAACTTCTTCGGGTAGCGCTCGTACCCGCGGCGCGGATCACCTTCGGCGTATTCGCCGGCCTCGATGTGGATGCACTGCGCGGGGCAGACGGTGGAGCAGCAGAGGCACGCGACGCAACGAGGTGAGCCGTCGTCGCGGATCGTGAGGCGGTGCAAGCCGCGGAAGCGATCGGTGTAGGGCCGCTTCTCTTCCGGGTACGAGATCGTCGTGATGCCCCACGACAGGCTCTCGAGGACCGGATCCTTCTTCTGACCGAGGATCATCTCCTTGGTGTTCTTGAAGAAGGCGCTCATCGTCTGGGCGAGACCCTTCGCGACGGCGGGGAGGTAGCTCTGCACCTCGAAGTCGCGCGTGGGGCGCGCGACGACCTTCGTCGTGGTTTGCGCGCCCTTCGGCTTCGTCCAGGTCTTGGTTTGATCGATCGTCATGATCAGGCCTGCATCGGGGTGGGCTTCACGCCGCCTGCTGCATTGGCGAACCGCGCGGAGCTCGACTTGAGGAAACGCGTGCTCTCGACCGGTCGGAGGAAGAGCCAGACGATGCCGATCGGCATGAGCAAGATCCCGATCGCGACGAGCAGGTGGCTCAGCTGGCCGAGCAGCTTGAGGGTGGCGTGGAGGCCCGGGCCCGCAGCGTCGATGGCGACGACACCGACCGCGGTGACCGCGAGGTTCAAGATCGCGAGCGGCAGGAGCTTCGTCCAGCCGAACTTCATCAGCTGGTCGTAGCGGAATCGCGGCAACGTCCAGCGGAAGAAGATGACGACCCACGACATCAGGAGCGTCTTGCCGAAGAAGGTGAGGATCTGAATCACCGTCACGGCGAGGTGGTTCATCTTGTAGGCGAAGAGCTGCGTGCTGCCGATCGTGACGTCGATGCCGTCCGCGAAGAGGAACGGGAGCGTGTAGCCGCCGAAGAAGAGCGTCACGATGAGCGCGCTCGAGGTGAGGACCTCGACGTACTCACCGGCCATGAACATGCCGAACTTGAAGCCGGAGTACTCGACGAAGTAGCCGGCGACGATCTCGCTCTCGCCTTCGGGCTGGTCGAACGGCACGCGCTTCGTCTCGGCCATCGAGGCCGCGAGGAACATGAAGAACGCGAGCGGCTGGATGAAGATGCCCCAGGCATAATCGTTCTGCCACTGGACCATCGGGTTGAACCGGAGCGACGAGTAGATGAGGAAGAGGCCCATCAGCGAGAGGCCCATCGCCACCTCGTAGCTCACCATCTGGCTCGCGGCGCGGAGGCCGCCGAGCAGGGAGAACTTGTTGTCGCTCGCCCAGCCGGCGATCGCGGCGCCGATGACGCCCGTCGAGGAGATCGCGAAGATGTAGAGGATGCCGACGTTGAGATCGACGATCTGCAGCGGCACCGAGTGGCCTTCGCAGACGGCGTCGCGCGCCATCGCGCCCTTTACCCGCAGCAGCTCGCTGAACTCGAACGCGCCGTTGTGGTTCACGTCCTGGAAGCAGAGCTGATCGCCGAACGGCGTGACCGCCATGACGACGAGCGCCGGGAACATCGCGATCATCGGGCCGAGCGCGTGGAGCAGTCGATCCGCGTTCTTCGGGATGAAGTCCTCCTTGAACATCATCTTTAGCGCGTCGGCGATGCCGTGGAGGGTGCCGGCGAGGCGGATGCCGACCGTGCCCTTCGGGATGCGGAGCGCGGCGTAGACGCCGGACGCGCCGAGGAGGCCGCCGAGCACGACGCTGGCGATGCGGGCCGCGAGATACGCGCCGTCAGCCGACATCTGGCCGTCGGCGACGCGGCGAGAGAGGCCCATCGTGAGCAGACCCACGACGACGTGCGCCGCGAGGCCGGCGTAGAAGTAGGCGCGCGGAAGGTTCGAGCCGACCGCTTGCTCGAACGCGTTGAGCGCGCCCTTGCGGTGAATGCGCCACGACAGCACGACGAGGTTGAACCAGCCGACGAGGACGATGAGCTGCAGGCTCACGCCCATGCGGTCGATCGCGGCCTGCGGCGTGTGCGCTTGACCGAGGCCGAGCGCCGCGAGCGCGCCGAGCAGGATGCCCGGCGCGACGAGGATGCCCTGCACGATGAAGCTCGGCAGGTTCACCACCGCGCGGTTCGGACCGACGCGGTGCTGGATCATCGCGCTCTGCCGGCGATCGGCCCAGACGGCGATCGCGGAGAAGTTCAGACAGAAGCCGATGATGATGAGGATCTTGACGATGGCGAGGACGACCTCGACCCACCCGAAGGAAGTGCCGGTCTGGTTCATGGCGTCACCTGAGCGGGAGCGCTCTCAGCGGGTGCGTCGCTACCTGCGGTCATCGCTTTGCGGAGCTCGGAGAGCTTGCGCCAGTTGGTTGCGAAGCCGAGCGCGCGACCGAGCTTGCCGATGAGCTGCCAGCCCGGCGTCGCGCTGCCTCGCGCGTGGAGCGCGCGCTCGCTCGCCTGAACGCGGCCCTTCTTGTTGACGTAGGTCGCGTCCGTCTCCGCCCAGGAGCAAGCCGGAAGGGCGACCTTCGCGACGCGCGTGAGCGGGCCGGCGTGCGACGAGACGACGACGACCTTCTTGTTCTTGAGGGCGGTGCCGAGCTCTTTCGTGTCGACCTCGACATGACCACCGAGGGCGAGCACCGTGTCGAACTCGTCAGCGTGCTTGAGGAGGTCCCCGAGCGGGCGCGGCGGCGTTCCGTTGCAGAGCTTCAGCACGCCCGTGGTGTTCGGGTTGCGATCCTCGCTGAGGAGAATGTCGTCGCCCGTGCCGAGCGGCTTGCCCGTGACGAAGAAGCGCTCGATGCCGAGGTACGTCTTCGCGAGCGTGTAGAGCGCCCAGTTGTCCTCGAGGCTGTGCTGCGCAGAGAGGACGACGGCGACCTTCTCGGGCTTGGAAGCGAGGTTGCCGAGGAGATCCTTCGCGGCGGCGACGGCTTCGTCGACGGTGGCGGGGCCGGTGCCGACGGCCGCCTCGAGGAGACGTCCCTCGATCGCGTCCGAGTACGACAGCATGCCGATGTCGCACATCCAGTACGCGTTCACGTCTTTGTTGTCGCGCGGACGATGCCGGTACGGCGTGTTGTTGCGCGGGTCGAAGTCGAGGTACGCGTTGCAACCCGTCGCGCAGCCTTGGCAGATCGTGCGCGCCGAGCGAAGGAACCACACGCGCGCCTTGAAGCGGAAATCTTTCGAGGTGAGCGCGCCGACCGGGCACACGTGCTCGGTCATCAGCGTGTAGTTGTGATCGAGCTGGCGACCGGGCGAGACGGTGATCTCGTTCAAGTTGCCGCGCTCGCGCACGTCGAGGACCGGGTCCTTCGCGATCTCGTCGGTGAAGCGGACGCAGCGCGTGCAGACGATGCAGCGCTCGGCGTCGTAGACGATGGTCGGGCCGAAGGAGACCGCCTTCGGCTTGTGCACGACCTCTTGCTTCATGCGCTTGCCGGTGCGCTGGTGCTCGAGCCAGTAATCCTGGAGACGGCACTCACCGGCTTGGTCGCAGATCGGGCAGTCGACCGGGTGGTTGAGGAGCAGAAGCTCTTGAACCGCAGAGCGCGCTTCCTCGACGTGTTTGCTCGACTCGGAGAGGACCTCGAGCCCGGGGGCGCACGCCTGCTGGCAAGCCGGTTGGAGCTTCGGCTTGTTTTGGTAGACGTAGTCCTTCTTGACCGGGTCCCACTGAAGCACGTCGAGCTTCATCGCGGGGCGGCCTGGAGGCGGCGGCAGCTCGACGAGGCACATACGGCAGTTGGCCGCGACGCTCAGGCCGGGGTGCCAGCAGTAGTGCGGGATGTCGATGCCCGCGCGATGCGCCGCGCGGATGATCGTGTCGCCCGGCTCGAAGGGGATCTCGCGGCCGTCGATCTTGATGGTGTTCGGAGGCTTCGGGGCCTCTGCCTGGGGCGCTTGCGCGGTCATGTCAGTGGTCGCACTCCCCGCCGATCATGTTCATCGAGCCGAACGTGGGGACGACGTCGGGGATCATCGCGCCCACGATGAGTCGCTCGAGGCCCTGCGTGATGGCGAAACACGGAGGCCTGATGCGAACGCGGTACGGCGTGCCGCTGCCGTCGGAGACGAGGTAGAAGCCGAGCTCGCCGTTGCCGCCCTCGGTGTACGAGTAGACCTCGCCCGCCGGGACCTTGATGCCTTCCATCACGATCTTGAAGTGCTGAATCGTGCCTTCGATCGTGTTGTAGACCTCGTTCTTCGGCGGCATCACGATGCGCGGATCATCGACGTCGATGGGACCGTCGTCGGGCATCTGCTCGAGACACTGCTCGAGGATCCGCATGCTCTGCCGGATCTCTTCTTGGCGGCACATGAAGCGGTCGTAGTTGTCGCCCGTGGTGCCGACCGGGACGTCGAACTCGAAGCGGTCGTAGACGAGGTACGGGTGCGCGCGACGGATGTCGTACGGGACGCCGGTCGAGCGCAGGCACGGGCCCGTCCAGCTGAGCTCGAGCGCGTCCGCGCTGGAGATCTTGCCGACGCTCTCGAGGCGGTCGAGGAAGATGCGGTTCTTCAGGAGCAGGCCTTCCGACTCGGCGACGACGCTCGCGACGCGGGGAAGCGTCGCGCGGACGAGGTCCTTGAAGTAGGCCGTCGGCGGCTTCGCCATGCCGCCCACGCGGCCGAAGCTGTGCGTGACGCGAGCGCCGGTCTCTTCCTCGAAGATGTCCCAGATCATCTCGCGGGCGCGCACATACCAGAGGAACGGCGTGAACGCGCCGAGCTCCATCGCCATGGCGCCGTTGCAGGTGAGGTGATCGCAGATGCGAGCGAGCTCACCTAGCGCCACGCGGTAGTACTGCGCGCGCTCCGGCACGGTGATGCCGAGCATCTTCTCCACCGCGAGCGAGAAGCCCACGTTGTTGAGCATCGGCGAGACGTAGTTGAGGCGATCGACGTACGGGTAGCACTGCGTCCACGTGCCGCGTTCGCACATCTTCTCGAAGCCGCGGTGCAGATATCCGATCTGCACGTCGGCCTTCGTGATCGTCTCGCCCGACAGCTCCACGACGATACGGACGGTGCCGTGCATCGCGGGGTGGCTCGGGCCCATGTTGAGCATCATCGGCTCGGCCGGCAGCTCGAGCTCACCCTCTTCGAGGTCCTGATCGAGGGGCTCCATCTCTCAGCTCTCCTTCACGGCCAGCGACTTGCGCGGCGCGGGCCCGCGAGCCGGAAGCTCGGGGCTCGGGTTCGGGTGCTCGCGCCCGTCGACCATCTTCGGGTCGTCGCGGTTGTACTCGTGCGTTTGGCGACCGAACGGCATGCCCTCGTCGGGCCCGAACGGCGCGAATTTCTCAGGCCCCTCTAGAAGCTCGACGAGGGGTTGGATCTTGTTCGCCGGGTAGTCTTTGCGGAGCGGATGGCCCTTGAACTCGGGGTACATCAGGATCCGCCGCAGGTCGGGGTGCCCGCGGAAGACGATGCCCATCAGATCGTAGGTCTCGCGCTCGAACCAGTTCGCGCCGCCCCAGATGGGCGTAATCGAATCGACCTCGGCCGTGTCCGCCTCGGCGTCGCCGACGCGCGTCTTCAAGCGGATGCGATGCCCCTTTTCGAGCGAGCGCAGGTGGAGGACGACCTCGAAGCGCGGATCGCGATCGGGGTAATCGACGCCGCACAGGTCCACGAACATGTTCATGGCGCAGCGCGGATCCGACTTGAGAAACCGCGCGATCTCGAACCACTTGTCCGGATCGACGATGGCGGTCTCGTCGCCGAACTGGCTCTGCGTGTCCCAGATCGCGTCGCCGAAGCGGGTCTTCAGCGCTTCGAGAACGGCCTTGCTCATGATTACCAGTCTTTCCGAGAAGTTCTGCGGGTGTCGATCACGGCTTCGACTTGGGCTCGACCGCGCGGGGCCCGAGGCGTAGGCGCTCGGTGCTCACCAGCTCTTTGGCGCGCGGAACCGGATCGGTGCGCGGCTTCACGATCGCGGGGGTGCGATCGCCGCGCTGAATCTTGTCCTGAAGAAGGAGGAGCCCGTCGAGGACGGCCTCCGGCCGGGGCGGACAGCCCGGCACGTACACGTCGCAGGGGATGACTTTGTCGATGCCCGCGAGCGTCGTGTAGTTGTCGTAGAAGCCGCCGCACGAAGCGCACGTGCCGAAAGCGAGCGTCCACTTCGGGTCGGCCATCTGCTCGTAGATGCGGCGCAAGGCCGGCGCTTGGCGCTGGCTGATCGTGCCGACGACCCAGAGCAAATCCGCTTGGCGCGGGGAGAAGCGCGGAGCCTCGGCGCCGAAGCGCGCCATGTCGAAGCGAGGGCTCGCCATCGACATGAACTCCATCCCGCAGCACGCGGTCACGAACGGGTACTGGAAGAGCGAGTACTTCTTCGCCCAGTTGAGGAGCGCCTCGAACTTCGTCGTCGCGAAGCCGGACTCCGTGCCCTCGAAAACGCGGGTCTCTGTCATCGCTCCCACTCCATTGCGCCCTTCTTCCACTCGTAAAGGAGGCCTACGACGAGGAGCAGCATGAAAGGCACCATCGTCAGAAGGCCTTTCCACCCGGACTCACGGAAGGTGATGACCCACGGGTAGAGCAGCACCACCTCGACGTCGAGAACGACGAAGAGAATGGCCGTCATGTAGAATTTGACGCTCAACTTGGCGTGTCTGGCGCCCGTCGAGTCGCTGCCGCACTCGAACGGCATCATCTTCTCCTCGGTGGGGTTCTTCGGCCCGAGGATCGAGGTGAGCGTGAACATGGCGCCGACGATCACGGCGGCCACGAGGAACAACAGTAGGAGCGGGACGTAGGGGGCCATGTCTTTGGACAACGCTGCCGGGTTCGGCGCGGCGGGCATTGTTGCAGAGAGTCGCCTCCCTCCGCGCAACGGATTGCACGAAATTCGCACGGGTAGCCGGGCGAATCGGAGGCAAACCCAGGTGGGTCCGGGCGAGCCGGCATGTAGCCGCGCCGTTCCACCAAGTCAATTCGACCCTCCTGCACCAGACAGGTCGCGGGCCTGAGACGGCGCTGCCGAGACCGCGGAGTTGAACGTTGGACCGACGATTCGGCCGCCGGGCATGTAGGGCGAGGCAGGGCTGCGCGGGCGCACGTAGGCGTGGCGACGGCGGACGCGCAGCGACCCGCGATCCGCGAGATTTCACGTGTCGGCTGCGCGGGACGGCGTGGCACCGAGCTTGCGGAAGCGACCGAACAAGGTCGTTTCGATGGTACGAACCGCAACAACTCCCATCCCGGATACGATCGTGGCCGGCATCGCTGCGGCGCTGTTCGGCCTCTGCATGTTAGCCCTCAGCTGCGGATGCAGCCCCAGGAAGGCGTCGATGACGCCCATCCCTGCGGCGGGCCCGGCTGTCGCGCGTGAGGCGCGGGCGCCCGACGCAGTCGAGGTGCTGCTCGATCGCGAGCCGGACAAACCGTTCGTCGTGATGGGCCAGCTCCAGGCCCGGGCCATCGAGAGCCCGAAGAGCATCGAGATGATGCGCGAAGAGGCGGCGCGGGCCGGCTTCGACGGGATCTACTGGATCGATTGCGAGACGCCCCGCCGGGGCCGGTGCACGGCGAAGGGCTACGTCTACGCGAAGCCCATCGAGCCGAAGGGCGCCGAGACCATCGCGAAGAAGTAGGTGCCGCGACGTCACGGTTCGCAGTAGGCGGGCGTGACTCCTCCCGTTCGTCGGGCGCTTCTCCTCGCCGTCCCCTTGTTCGCGGCGATCGGCTGCTCGTTCGAGGCGCAGCCGGAGACGTTCGCATCGACACCGGCGATCGAGGTCGTCGCTTCTCCTTCGGCGAGCGCGAGCGCGTCCGCGGGGAGCGCCATCGTCGATGCAGTCGACGAGCCCGGCGCGCAGGCTCCCGGGCCAGCCGCCTACGCTCGGTACGAGGCCGAGGTCGATCGCAAGTGCCCGCGACGAACGGACGACGGGTCGACCTGGGGGATGGTCGGCACCGAGATCGAGTACGCAAACTGCCAAGCGACAGTCATCGAAGAAGACCAGCGCAAGTTGAGCGTGGCAGCGCGTGCGGTGCTGTTGGACGGTGATCCCTCGAGCTCACGTGGGCCTGTTCCGGATCCCGTCGATTCGCTCTGGCGGCGAACGGTCGATGCAGCCGCAAACGTGGAAGACGCACAGGAGTGGGTCGACGGATCGCTGCGCGTCTCGGGGACGATGGCCCACAACGTTCGCGCTTGGCGACTCGTTGCGACCGACCGCACGTTCGGAGTCGTCGCGCGCGCCCGCCTCGAAGACCGGGCTGCGGACGTCGTCGAGATCGTCGTCGCTCAGGAGAAACAACGGCCTCTGCCGGCTGTTCGTCTCGCGAAATGGAAGCGATACGCAGCGCTCGCACGCCGCACGGCACCGCACCGCGCGCTACCGGATCCGGACATTTTCGTAAGGAAGATGAACGACGCCGATTGGATTGCACTCGAGCGCGACATCGACGCCAGCGAGACCGGCGCGACGAAGCTTGCCGAGGGTTTGTGCCGCGAATGGGCGGCGCTCCGAGCCGCGCTCCCTTCGTGCGAGACGCGCCTTCGGATCCTGTGGCTGCCGTCGGGCTCCACGGTGAGCGGTGACACATCGAACGATCCGGCCGAGGACGCGCAGGCAGACCCACCGGACACCGGCCTCGCACCACCGGCCGACGAACCGTACGACTCCGCCCTCGTCGCGCTTCGTGGTGCGTGCCGGCTCGGCGAAGAGCGAAAGTGCATCGAGGATCACGTCGCGCGCGTGTTGAGCGATCCGGAGATCGCCGCGCTGCCCGGCATCACATCGTGGCGGACGCGGACGAAAGCATTTCGCGAGCGGCTCTGCGCGGCCGATGCCACATCACGTTTCGCTTCTTTCAGTCACGACACGGAAGGCTGGCTCGCGGCTGCGGACCCCCGCAGCAACTGTTTCGCGACCGGCGCACTGCTCGAGAGCTATTTGCTCGGGCTCGCCGCAAAAGCGACGAACAGCAACGCCATCACCGAGCACGTGTCCCGACGTGTGGATTGGGGCAAGCGAGTCCGCGCACAGCTCGAGACGATTGCTGGTCAGTTCGCGAAGCCCTGCGAGGCGACGCCGACGGCGACGTGTGATCGATCCTCGCCGAAGCAGCGCTCCTCGGTCGCCGGCCGCTTGCACGAAATCATCGACCAAAGCGAGACGCTCGCCAAAGAGCTCTGCACGACGACAGCCCTCGCACCCACACTCGGTGCCGACTGCGAAGGCCAACTGTCGGCGTACCTGCTGTCCTACGCCGGCGAGCTGGGTAAGCCAGACTTGCTGGAGTGACTGTCCGCCGCGCCGGACACCCTCCTCGAGGCTGTCGACTCGAGCGTACACCGCACTCGAGCCTCACGACGAATACCGCGTAGTCCCGCGAGTTTCGGACCTGGCATCACGGCTGCAATCCCCTCGGGAACCAACCCCGAGGAGGTTCCCGTGAACAAGATCGCTCGCCGCTCCGCATTCTTCGCCGCTGTCGGCGCCCTCTGCCTCGCTGCCTGCGCCGACGTCGACTCGCAGCAGGACCTGGCGGAGGACACCGAAGAGTCGGCGCAAACGATCACCCTCGCGGACATCACCGGCAAGTGGCAGTTCGTTTACGACGACGCGCGCCGCACGGCGGTCGAAGCCGAGCTGTCGAAGAAGATCACCGACCCCGCCGAGCGCGCGAAGGCCTTCGCGGAGGCAGAGAAAGAAGCCGCCGCGTCGGAGGTCGAATTCACCTCTGACGGGCAATACGTCTCCCGTGTTTACGGCGAGGAGATCCTTCGGGTCGCGAAGCTCGATGTCGGGCGCGCCGAAGGCAAGACACTCCACATCAAGGCGGAGGTGCGCGGCCGCACGCTTTCGATCCCCGTCACGCTCGCCGACGAAAACATGCTCGTCATGGCGGATCCGGCGAAGGGGAATCTCGCGTTCCGTCGCGTCGCGGATTGAACGGGCTGAACAGCAGTCCCCGGTGGCGATCGACATTGTGTTTACGGCCGCCCGTAAGCGCCACGCGTCGCTGTAGTCTGCACGGCTATGGACCTTCGGGGACCTGCAAGATCCGTCGTTCCGGCGATTACCCTGTTGGCGCTCACCGCGGGTTGCGCAGTGGTCGTCGAAGACCCGCTCGAAGAAGGCGGCGCCGGGGGTGGCTTCGCCGGGGGCGATGCCGTCGGCGGCCAAAACACCGGGGCGGGCGGCGAAGCGACCGGCGCTGGCGGAGAAGGCGGACAAGGCGGTGGTGGGCCGGTGCCGCGCAACATCGAGGTGGAATACGCCATCGACCCGGCCTATGCGGACTCCGCGTTCATCGTCGTGAGCGCCGTCGATGGTGCCTTCAAATCCTACGTCTCTGCCGCCGACTCGCCGACGTTGGTGGAGGTCGTCGACGGAGACTTGGTGTCGTACTTCGATAGCGGCATCGTCGACGCACCGTCCATCGAGTCTTATCGCGTCACCGCGGAGGTGGATCGCATCTCGAACGTATTCGGGCTCCCGATGTACCTCCAAGCATGCGAGCCGATCGAGCCGATGCAGCTCACCGTTTCCGTCCCGAGTGTGCCGGGCGCGACGTCGTATCGCGTGTACGTCGAGCCGGGCCAATCCAAACAGAGCCCCGAGCCGTTCGAGGCCAGCTTCGAGGTGAGCTGCGCCAGTGGTCCGATCAACGTCTTTGCGACCGCCCTGTCCGCGGGGGGAATCGTCGCCTACGAGATGGTGGAGGACGTCCCGGTTCAGCCGGGCGGCGCCGCACACGTTCAGCTCGAGCTATCCGAGACGGAGCGTAAGACGGTGACCGTCGAGGTTGGCGCGGTAGAGGGGACCGACGAGGTCACGGCGGGCGCTCACTGGATCGGATTCGATTTCGGGACGATCAGTCCGACCGCTCAAGCGCAATCGTTCGCGCCGCCTGCGGGTCCCTTCACGTTTGCTCCCTCCCTCATTTCGCCGCCGGCGGGTTATCCCGTGATTGTCGCCCATGGCACATATCCGAAGGGGAATGGCGCCTGTCGTGAATCTGGGTTCGCGCATTTCGGGTTCGCCGAAACGCTGACGTTCGATGTCGGAGGGCTCGCGGATCCCCGTCCGGCAGACGGACATTCGTGGAGCTTCGCCGACGACGGAGAGATCGGTGATTCGCTCCGGCAGTCATGGACGTTCGACTCCGACGTCCGCTGGGTCATGCACGAAGACCCCGCGCGGCCTCCGCTGCCCTCGGTTTTCCCCCAATTGCCGGAAGACCTGCCATCGGAGATCGTGCGGCCGCAGGGAGTGCAGCGGCTCGATCTCGTCAGACACGAAGCTTGGGACCAACTCGACGGTTACGCCGACACGCTCCGCGGAGAGCTGGGCGACTACGCCGACTGGACGGAGCGCTACCGCAACTTCTCCCCCTGCGAGTGAGGCGCCGAGACATCAGCTTTGCGGTGGATGTTTCCGCCCATCGGCAAGCGCCGCGCTTCGCTGTAGTCTTCACGGCCATGTACGTTCGGGGGCCTGCAAAATCCTTTGCGCCGGTGATTGCCCTGTTGGCGCTCGCCGCGGGTTGCGCCGTCGTCATCGAGGATCCTCTCGAAGAAGGCGGCGCCGGGGGTGGCATCGCTGGAGGCAACGCCACCGGCGGACAAACCAACAGCGCAGGTGGCGAAGCGAACGGCGCAGGCGGAGAGGGCGGACAAGGCGGTAGTGAGCCGGTCCCGCGCAAGATCGAGGTCGAATTCGCCATCGACCCGGCATTTCTAGACGGCGCATTCATCGTCGTCAGCGCCGTCGATGGGGCTTTCAAGTCCTACGTCCCTGCCGCGGACTCGCCGACGTTCGTCGAGGTCGTAGACGGAGACTTGGTGTCATTCTTCGACGGCGACAACGGCTCCTCACCGCTCATCGAGTCCTACCGGGTTACGCCGGAGGTAGATCGGATCTCGAACGCAGCCGAAGGGCTGGGGTTTTTCCCTGGATGCGAGCCGATCGAGCCGATGCAGCTCACCGTTTCGGTTCCGAGCGTGCCGGGCGCGACGTCTTATCGCGTGTACTTGGAGCCGGGTTCATCCAAACAGAGCTCCGAGCCGTTCGAGGCCAGCTTCGAGGTGACCTGCGCCAGTGGCCCGCTCAATGTTTTTGCAACCGCCCTCTTCGGTTCTGAAATCGTCGCGTACGAGATGGTCGAGGACGTTCCGCTGCAACCGGGCGGCTCCGCACACGTGGAGCTCGAGCTGTCCGAGACGGCACGCACAACGATGACCATCAACGTCGGTGATGTGGATGGTGCCGACGAGGTCGCGGCGTCCGCGCACTGGAACGGCCTCTATTTCGGGACGGTCATGCAAAGCCTTGAAGGGCAATCGTTCGCGCCGCCGGAGGGCCCCTTCACGTTCGCGCCCGCAATTATCTCCCCCCCGGGGGGTTATCCCGTGGTGATGGCCTCCGGCACGTACCCGAAGGTGAACGGCGCCTGCCGTACGTCCGGGTTTTCGCACCTCGGGTTCACCGACGAAACACTGACGTTCGATGTCGGCGCGCTCGCTGAGCCACGACCGACGGATCGGCATTCTTGGAGCTTCGTCGACGACGGCGAGATCGGCGATTCGCTCTGGCAGTCATGGACATTCGACTTCGACGTTCGCTGGCTCGTGCACGAAGATCCCGCGCGGCCTCCGCTGCCGTCGGTTTTCCCGCAGTTGCCCGACGACCTGCCGCCGGAGCTCGTGCGGCCGCAGGGAACGCAGGAGCTCTACAGCGTCGGCCACGAAGCTTGGGACCGATACGAGGGTTTCGCCGACAGCACTCACGGCGACAAAAGCATCTTCGAAGGGAGCAATCGCTTCCGAAACTTCGTCCCCTGCGAGTGAGCCCTCGAGACATCAGCTTTACGGTGTAGGAGGAATTGTTCGTCATCCCACCGCCAGGTTGAGATGTCCTCGAAATGTCACACAGTTGCCGGCTCGGCCTTGGTAAGGGGTGCACATGAAGCCTCGCACCTCCACCTCCAGGTCTCTAGCGGTCGTCGCTCTCCTCACCTCCAGCGCCTTGGCGTCCGCCTGCAACGGTAGCGACGGCAACATCGGCCAGGACCAGAGCGACGTCACGAGCAAGACGACCTACGTCGACTTGGGCGACTTCGTCAGCACCGACGCCGACATCGAGCGGTGGATCGAGATCCGACAGGGTCTCACGCACGACTTCGATCAAATCTGCGGCGACACGTTTTGCGGCGGCGACTTCAGCAACATCTACTCGCTGGGCTTCACCTGCTCGGTGTCCAGCATTCAGGGGCGCATTCGCGAGTGCGTGTGGACCTTCGCCGCGAGCGACGAGCTGATCGACGGCGCCTCCGGCAACATCGCGAGCACCATTCCCTTCTACGAGTGCCGCGTTCGCCCGACCGGCACCGTGCGCAACTTCCTCCCCGCATTCCAGAGCAACGACTACCTCCACAGCGAGCTGCCCGGCCTCGATGGCTCGCTGTATGACCAGCTCGGCGACTGCTTCGATGCGCCGCTCGACGGTGACCCGCTGCCCGAGCCCACCGACGGCAACTACACCGATGCTGCGAGCAACCTCGAGGGCGACGAGATCGACGCCTGGTACACGATGACCGCAGCGCTCCGCGAGAGCTTCGACCAAGCCTGCGGCGACTCGTTCTGCGAGGGTGAATACACGAACCTCCAGCCGCTCCGCTTTCGCTGCAGCCTCGACACCGACAGCGGCCTCCTCGGCACGTGCGCGTGGATGTTTGCGGGCAGCAACGTCGAGCGCAACGCCAAGGGCTTCAACGTGATCGACTCCGAGTCTTACGTCTGCACGTTCCCGGTCGACGCGACGCCTGCGGCTCTCACCGCGGCGCTCGATCCCGAGGCCGACGGCGAGGACCTCCTGCATCGCCCGCTGCCGGGCTCGACCGTCACGTTGAACGACGTGCTCATCGACTGCCTCTGATCGGCAATCGAGACCAATGAAGCAGAAAGCGGCGACGTTTCGAACGTCGCCGCTTCGCTTTTGTTCTATCGCCTTATCACGTCGGAACGGCGTAGCAGCAGCCGGTGATACACGAATAGTCCGCCGGGCACGGATCCTGACCGGAGAGGCCGCACTCCTGCACTCCATCCGGGCATTGCTGCCCGGTGCCACCACCACCGGCACCACCGGTGCCGCCGCCGCCCTCGCCCTGGCACTCGGGCCCCGGCGGGGGCTTACCGATGCAGATCTCGCACGGCGCGCAGTCGTTGAAGCAGCTCGTCACGGGCTGGCAGGGGTGGCAAACCGCTGGATTCGCGACCTCTGCCTGCGTGCAGACTGTGTCGCCGTTGGCACCGATCGATCCCAACCAGACGAAGGCGCCGCTGCCGGCCGGCAGCTCGCAACAACCGAAGCAATCGCACCCGTTCGGCGTGAGCGGACCGCAATAGTCGTAACACTCCTGCGATTGAGCATCGTCGAGGTCCGAGCAAGTCTGGCCCTGACCGACGACGTAATCGTCCCCCGCGAACTCGCAATCCGCGCCGTTCTCCGGCTCGGGGTAATAGTCTCGCGCGACCTCGTGCTGGTCGCAGCGGTGATCCCAATAGCAATCGTCGTTACCCGCACCGCTGTCTTGATCGAAATAGCAATCGACCGCGCACGGCGGCCCCATTTGGCCGGGGATTCCACCGTAATAGCTGTCCTCGGTGTTGTCGCACGGGCCCAGGCAATCGGGGTCGACCGTGTCGAGCAGCCCGTCG
>JABFXY010000114.1 GCA_013361525.1 Polyangiaceae bacterium
AGGCGCGCCTCGAGCGGGTCGACGACGAGCCGCTCGATGTCGGACGGTGTTGCGCCCGGAAGGACGGCGACCACCGCGAAGTTCGGGAGCGGGAACGTCGGGTCTTCCGCCTTGGGGATGGCCGCGAGGGATTGCAGGCCCAGGCAAAACAGGCCGAACAACACGACCAGCGTCAGCTGCCAGCGTTTGACCGCGATTTCGGTGAGCATCAGCGACCGCCGCCGGCGGAGGCGACGGCGACCGGCGCACCGTCGACGAGGTCGTGGCAGCCGCGAACGACGACGTTGTCGAGCCCGGCGAGATCGGTCGAGAGCGCGGCGGTCTTCTCCGTGAGGAACTCGACGCGCACCGTTTTGCGGCTCGCCTTGCCGGCGTCGACCGTGAAGACGGCGGCGCGATCCGCTTCGCCGTCCACCAGCGCTTCGATCGGGACCACGGCTGCAGGGTGCACGAGGCGATCGATCGAAACCTTCGCGACGAGCCCGCTCTTCGGCTCGATCGGTAGCTCGTGCGGAAGGACGATCTCCGCGTTGAAGGTGCCCGTCGCGACGTTGCCGACGCGCGCGACATCGCCGATCGTCGCTGCGATCGGGACACCGGGGAGGGCGTCGAGCGTGACCACCGCGGCCTGCCCCGAGCGAAGCGCGACGGCGTCTTTGTCGGTCAGCGCGACGTCGACCACCCACCCGCGATCCGTACCGAGGAACGCGACGATCGGGCGGCCGGGGCTCACGACCTCACCCGGCTCGGCGAGGCGTGATTCGACGATTCCGGCCGCGGGCGCGAGCAGCACGGTGTGACGCTCGTTGAAGCCGGCGATGCTGACCGTCGATCGCGCCATCGCCGCGGCCGTCTCGGCGTCGTCGAGGTTCGACTTCGGAATTGCACCTTCGTGCTGGAGGGTCCGCGCGCGGACCAAATCGCGCTCGGCCTTCTCCGAGCTGCGGCGCGCCTGCTCGGCGCTCGCGCTGTATTCGGTCGGATCGAGCCGCGCGAGCACTTGGCCCTTCTTCACGTGCGCGCCTTCTTCGACCTCGACGCTGCGAATCGAGCCGCCGACCTTGAACGACAGGTTGTGCGCCTGCTTCGGTCGCACCAGGCCCGAAGCGCGAACGGGCCGATTCACCGGGCCGCGCTCGACCGGCGCGACCACGACGTCGCGCGGCGCTGCGTCGACGGCCTTCGCCTCCGCGACGGGGACGGCGCGGTCACAACCCGCCGCCGCCACCGAAAACCCACCGAGCCAAACCAGCCAACGAAGCCGAACCAAGGTCGATGAGTTAACCACGGTCGTAGATTGAACACCGTTCAATATGATGTCAACGTTCGTCCGGAGAATGCGAGCACTCTCCTCGGGCGGGACCCAAGCCGTCGTGCGCGCGCGAAGAAAAACCTGATAATTCCCCCTCTATCGATGGGTGCAGCCGAACGCCGCGAACGCGAGCGAGCCTCGCTTCAGAAGAAGATCCTCGACGCCGGGCGCGAGATCCTCGTTCGCGAGGGCTACGAGTCGCTCACGATGCGCAAGCTCGCCGAGAAGATCGAGTACACGCCGGGCGCCCTTTACGCGCACTTCGCCGACAAGGACGCCCTCGTGCGCGCGATCTGTCAGGCGGACATGCTCGACTTCGCGGCGCGCTGTCAGGAGGTGACGAAGGTTGCCGACCCGATGGAGCGCTTGCGCACGCTGGCGACGCTCTACGCGAAGTTCGCGCTCGAGCACCCCGAGCAATACAAGGTGCTCTTCGTGCTCGAGCCGGTTCAGGCCTTCAAAGACGGCCTGGTCGTCGAGCGCGGCAACCCGGAGAGCGACGCGTACGCCATCCTCGAGCTCGCGATCGCGCACGCCGTCGAGCAGGGCCTGTTCCCCGCCTGGAAGAACCGGCCGCAGCTCGTCGCGCAGCTGATGTGGGCGGCGATGCACGGCGTCGTCTCGATCGAGAACCGACGCACCGCAGCGATGGACATCCCGTTCGAGCCCATCGAAGACCGCGTGGCCGCCGTGTGCGACGTCATGCTCGCGGGGCTGGGCGCGACGAAGCCGCCGAAGCGACGGAAGAGCAAGGCTTGATGCTTCGAAGTCAGTCTGGGTGACCGGCCGTCGACAAGCGCCGATCCAGGTCGAACGCTGCGCTGATCAGCGCGAGGTGCGTGAACGCTTGAGGGAAGTTTCCGAGGTGGCGCGCGCGAGGGCCGAGCTCTTCCCCGTAAAGGCCGACGTGGTTCGCGTAGCCGAGCATCTTCTCCAGGTAGAACCGCGCCTTGTGGAGATCACCCATGCGCGAGAGACACTCGACGTACCAGAACGAGCACATCGAGAAGGTGCCTTCGCCGGGTGGAAGCCCGTCGGAGAACTCGTCGTCGACGTGATAGCGGTACACGAGCGAGTCGGTGACCAGCCGCTCTTCGATCGCGGCGAGCGTGGAGAGCCAGCGCGGATCGGTCGGCGAGATGAACCGCACGAGAGGCATGAGGAGCGCGGAGGCATCGATCGCGTTCGAGCCCACCGACTGGAGGAACGTCCTGCGCTTGTCGTCCCAGAACCGCTCGAACACGTCCTCGTAGATCTTGTCGCGGGTCTCGAGCCAGCGGCCGAGCGGCGCGGGGAACGATCGGCGCAGCGCGAGCCGGGCCGCGCGGTCGATCGCCACCCAACAAAGCACGCGCGAATAGAGGAACTCGCGACGACCGCCGCGCCCTTCCCAGATGCTCTCGTCGGGCTGGTGCCAGTTGGCGCAGACCCAGTCGACGAGGCGCCGAACGTTGCGCCAGAGGTCGAACGAGATGGGAGCGCCATATTTGTCGTAGAGGTAAATCGCGTCGAGGAGCTCGCCGTAGATGTCGAGCTGCAGGTGATTCACCGCCCCATTTCCGACGCGCACGGGCTTCGAGCCGAGGTACCCGTCGAGGTGCAAGAGCTCTTCTTCGAGGAGCTCGTGACGGCCGTCGACGCCGTACATGATCTGCAACGAGCCGTCCGGCTCGAGCTCGTCGCAGCGCGCCTCGACCCAGCGCATGAAGGAGGCCGCTTCGTCCGTGTAGCCCAGCCTCATCAGGCCGTAGAGGGTGAACGACGCGTCGCGGATCCACGTGAAGCGGTAGTCCCAGTTGCGCCTGCCGCCGATCTGCTCGGGTAGGCCGAACGTCGGAGCCGCGACGATCGAGCCGTGGGTCTGGGAGGTGAGAAGCTTCAACGTCAGGGCCGAGCGCAAAACCATCTCGCGCCAGCGCCCGCCGTAGGTCGCGCGACCCGACCATCGTCTCCAGAAGTTCACCGTGTTCTTGAAGGCTTCGGCGACGTAGTGATCGTGGCCGCAGTGCGACGGCTTTTGGCCGCGGAGCTGCTCCAAAATGAACGAGGCCGTCTGCCCGCCTCGCAACGTGAACTCTGCCACGGCGTCGCCGTTTCGGATCTCGACGGGGATCGACGAGCGCAGGCGAAGCGCGAGCCCTTTCGGTGACGATGCCGAAAACACGATGCCGTCCGAGGTGCGCTCGACGGTGTGCTCGGCGCGCGCGTAGTCGAAGCGCGGCGCGCACCGCATTCGAAACGGAACGTCGTCGCGCACGGCCTTCGCCCGGCGCACGATGTTGTGCGCGACGCCCGCGTCGGCGACCGGCATGAAGTCGGAGATCTCGGCGACACCTTCGTCCGCGAGAAACCGGGTCAATAGGACGTTGGTGTCCGGCAGGTAGAGCTGCTTGTGCGCGGGCTCACGCAGCGCCGTCGCCAGCTGGAATACGCCGCCATTGTCCGCGTCGAGCAGCGACGCGAACACCGAAGGCGAGTCGAAGTCGGGCGCGCAGAAAAAGTCGATCGACCCATCGACCGACACCAGCGCGACCGTGTGCAGATCGCCGATGACCCCGTGGTCCTCGATCGGGCGGTAGCGGCTCACCTTGCAGATCCTTTGCAAGGCCGAGCCCCACGCGGGCCGCTTTCGAACGAAGAAACCGCAAAGACGCAAAGGGCAGAAAAAGAACGCGAAGGAAGCGGTTTGATCCCTCCTTCGCGCGCTCGTCCTGCCCTTCGGGGCTTCGCGGTTCGGCTTCTCGGCGCGGCGTGGAGGCGTGCCACACCTGGCACGCCTCGCACAGTGCCTCAGGCGTCGATGTTGATGCCGAGCGCCTTGCGAATCGTGAAGAACTCCTCGCTCACGCTGAACAGGAGCAGCTCCTTGTTGCGCTCGCGGTTCGCGACGCCGCCGTCTCCGTCGCCTGCACGGAGCAGCTCGAGCGCGAGCTCGAGGTCGTTCGCGAGGATCAACCCCGCGCGATCCGCCGAGAGATCGACGCCCGCGACCCACTTCTTGAGATCGATGGCACCCGCTTGGAGGAGCTTCGTCACCGCGCTCACGAGCTGCTCGCGGACCGGGCCGGCCAGCGCCTTTTCGAGCGTCGCGATGTTCTCACCGACGGGGCCTTCGAGCTCCGGAGCGACCGGGAAGGCGGGCACCACCAAGCGGATGGCCGCGAAGAGCCAAGCGCGAAGGCCGGTGCCGGTCGGCACGATCTGACGGATGTAGAGACCCTGTCGGTAATAGGTGAGGTGGCGCGCCGCGACGAACGCCGCCGGTTGCGTCGGCAGCTCGAGCGCGAGCGCCGCTTGGCCGAGCACGATGCCGGGCGTGTGCGCGTGGAGGAAAGCGAGGCCGCTCGGGTCCTCCGGGTTCTGGAAGGTGGGCGGCGGATCCATCCCGAGGACGCCGGCCGCGTAGTACAGCGTCTGCGACATCGGGTAGGGGTGGCGGATCAGATCGAGCGCGTACGCGGCTTGGTAGCCGAGCGCCTCGAGCGGCTGGCCGTTTCGCTTGAGGACCGCGGGCTCGATGAGTTGGAAGATCTGCGTGACGAGCGGATCGGCGTCCGGGTGCATCAGCAAATCCCACTCGTCGTTGCCGAGTCGCGACTGCGCCGCCGCCGGACCTTCCGGACGCATGCGGCGGTAGAAGCGCTCTTCGTCGGGCTCCGCGAGGTTCAAGCAGACGAGCGCCTGGCAGAGGCACCACGCGGCGTCCGCTTGCTTCGCCTCGGTGTAGAGCTTCCGCAGAAGCCGATATCCCTCGGGCTTGTTCGGGTTCTTGCGAAGGATCGGCCGCTGCGCCGCGACCGCCTTGTCGAGGTACTGCGCAGGGTCGCTCGCGTAGAGCGCCGCGAGGATCTCGTTGCGCTCGGTGTTGTCGGGGTCGAGCGTCTGCGCCGCCTCGTACGCGTCGATCGCTTCCGTCGTCCAGCCGAGCTTGTCGCGGTAGAGGGCCGCGAGCTTGTCGAAGGACGCGAGCATCTTGTCGCGGTCGGCGAGGTCCGTCGCTTGGTCGAGCTGGATCTTCACGAGGCGCTCGACGCCTTCGTGATCGTTCAGCTGGCTGCGGACGTCGATCGCCTCGACGAGCGCCTTCTCGAGCGACGGATCGAGCTCGAGCACGTCGTCGTAGAACTTCGCCGCGCGCTCGAGCTCGCCCATTTGACGGCCCGCGACGATCGCGGCGGTGTGCAGGTACTTCGCCTTCTGCTTCGCGTCGGACACCATCGACGCGAGCTTGAGGACGATGTCGACGAGGCGGGACCAGTCCTTCTCCTCGCTGTAGAGCTGCATGAGCTTCGTGAGGACCTTGCGATCCTCCGGGCGCTCGTCGAGCGCCGCGACGTAGCTCTTGCTCGCGCGGGTCCTGTCGTTGAGCTTCGCCGAGTAGATGTCGCCGATCTCGAGGAGCAGGGATGTCCGAGCCTCACCCGTGAGGGCGTCGAGGCCGCGCGTCTTCATGCGAATGAGCTCTTCCCAGTCGCCCTTCTTCTCGTAGACCTTCGCGAGGAGCTCGAGCGGAGCGTTCGACTCGGGATCGAGATCGCTCGCCTCGGAGAGCGCGGGCACCGCAGCGTCGAGCTCGCCGAGGTGGAGGCGCGCGGTGCCGAGGCCGATGAGGGCGTCGGCGCGTGCGCGCATCGTGAGCTTGTCGTCGAAGCGCTCCAGCACGTCGGCGTAGAGCGTCGCCGCGCGCTTGTGATCGCCTGCGTCGAGGTGGACGCGTGCGGCCGCCGCGACCGCGTCGGCGGCGTCGGGCGCGAGCTTGAGGAGCAGCTCGACCTGACCCTTGGCCTTTTCCGACGACCCGGTCTTCGCGAGCGACTCCATGTAACGCATCAGCACGCGCTGGGCGTCGGTCTTGTTCATCGTGTCGGCGCGGCCGACCACGTTCTCGTAGGACTTCGACGCCTCGATGAAGCGGCCCGCCTCGAACGCGATGTCACCGGTGACCATGTGGCCCGGCAAGCTCGTCGGATCGAGGTCGACGGCCTTCTTCGCGGCATCGGCCGCACGCGTCGTGTCGCGGACCTTGTCGCGAAGGAGAAGGGCCATCTCGCCGTAGAGGCGAGCCTTGCCGATCTTGCCGTCGCTTGTCTCGATCTCGCGCGTGATAAGCTCGACGGCGCTCGCCGCGTCGCCGCGCGCGAGATACGCCTGGCGAAGCGCGTGCGCGGCGGCGGTGTTCGACGGCAGCGCGTCGAGAGCTGCCTTGTAGCGCTCGATCGCACCGTCTTTGTCGCCCTTGTCCTCGAGCATCTTCGCTGCGCGGACCCAGAGATCGCTCTTCTGGTCGGCCTTTTCCGCCTTCGACGCGAGGGCCTCGACCGCGGAGAGCGCCGCGTCCGCATCACCCGTCGCGACGCGGACGTTCGCGAGCGACTCGAGCGCGCCGGTGTGTTTCGGATCGAGCTCGAGCACGCGCTCGTAGATCTTCTGTGCGCGCTGCGGCGACCCGATTTGCTCGACGAGGACACGGCCCATCGAAAGAAGCGCGTCGATGCGCGTCTTGTCGTCCGTGATCAGCTTGAGCATCTTCTCGTGGCCGGTGACGACGTCCTCCCAGCGGTCCAGCGCCCGGTAGTGGCGGAGGAGCGATGCGAGCGTCGCGGCGTGCGAGGGATCGAGCTCGAGCACGCGCTCGAGCGTCTCGGCGGCCTTCACGTGATCGAGGAACTCTTCCTCGTACACGCCGGCCATGCGCTCGAGCAGGTTGATCTTCTGGCGCGGCGTCGCGGCGACCTTGAGCTGGCGCTCGAGCACCTCGAGCAGCTCGCCGTAGCGACCTTGGCGGTTGAGGATCCGATCCAGGCCGCGAAGCGCGGTGAGGCTCGCAGCGTCGAGATCGAGCGCGGCCTCGTAGCGGCGGAACGCCTCCGGGAGGTTGTCGAGCTCGTTCTCGTACAGCTCGGCGATCTTGCAGATGGCTTCGACGCGAGCTTCGCCGCGGAGCGCTTCTGCGCGCCGCTCGAGGATCTTCGCGAGGCCTTCCTTGTCGTCGAGCTGCTTGTAGATGCGCGTGAGCGCCTCGCACGCAGCATCGTGGCCCGGATCCTCCGCGATGATTTGCTCGAAGAGATCACGGGCGCGGCCCGGATCGTTGAGCTTCGTCTCGAGGAGATCCGCCGCCTCCGCCCGGTACGCGCGGGCGCGCTCGGGGGTGGGGGCGCGATCGGCGCGGCGCAGAAGCACCTGGCCGAGCTCGTTCCATTGTTGCGCGCGGCGATAGACGCCGGTCATGCCCGAGAGCGCTCCCTCGTTCGCCGGATCGATCGGCAGCACCGCCTGGAAACAAGGCAAGCCGAGGTCCGGTCGCGCGACCTTGTCGGAGTACCAATGACCGAGGCGGACGAAGAGAGACGCCTTTGTCTCCGGGGGCATCCGCGGATGGGTCGTGACTTCGCTGAGGATCTGGAGCGCGTCGGCCCAGAGCTTCATGTCGGAGCCGGCAGCGCGCTCGAGATCGCCCGCGTACTCGTCGTTCTGGACCTCTTGCGCGAGCGCCTGCGCGTACGCGAAGACGCCTTGCTCGCGGTCGTCGAGCTCCCGAACGTACAGATGCCCGATCTGGTTCAGGCAACGCGCGCGCTCCGAATGGCTTTCGCTCTTTTCACTGCGCTCGAGGAGGGCCTCGATGAGCTCCTCGAATTTGCCCGCGCTCCGGCGCAGCTCTTCGAGGGCCGCTTGCGCGACCTCGTCGGCCGGGTCGAGCTCGCAGATCTGGGTGTAGAGCTCTTCGGCGCGATCGCTCTCTTTCGCGTTCTCGAGGATGCGAGCTGCGCGGAAGATGAGCGACTTCTTCGACTCGACGCCTTTGCTCCGCGCCTCGTCGCCTTCTTCGAGCTCGACCGACTCGGCGGCCATCGCGAATGCGTCCGCGACCTTCGTCGGATCGGCGCCCGACTCGATCGCCGACTCGAGCTCCATCGCCGCGTTGTGGTCGTTCGGATCCGCGACGAGGGCGTCGACCTTTGAATCGAAGTCCTCTTGCGAGATCTTCGCGGTGCCGGCGGGCTTGCCGACCGCGTCGAGCTCCGCGAGCACGGTCTTGACGCTCTTCGGGCGACGGTCCGGCGTCTTGTCGAGCAGGCGCGCGACGATCTCGTCGATCTCCTTCGTGACCCAGCCGCGCGGCGCGACGCTCGACACCGGCGAGGGCGTGAGCGCGAGCTGCGCGGCGACGAGGTCCGCGCCCGTCGAGCCGGGGAACGGAGGCTTGCCGGAGAGGAGCTCGAAGATCAGCGTTCCGAAGGTGTAGATGTCGCTCGCGACGTCCGCCGGCTTGCCGCGAAGCTGCTCCGGGCTGGACGCGCGCAGCGGCCAAGTCTGGCCGAGGTCGCGTGCATTCGGAACGAGCCGATCCGCGCCGCCGTCGACGAGGATGGCGAGAGGAGCGCCGGCCATCGTGCGACCGACGAGGACGTTCTCGAGCTTCACGTTGCCGTGCGCGAGGCGTGCTTCGTGGAGAGCGCCGAGGGCGCCGAGGATGCCTCGAACGAGCGGTCGCGCTTCGTTCAAGTGGAGGGCGCCGGACCGCGCGACGCGGGTCGCGAGGGGCTGCGCGTCACCGATCTTGTAGCCGACGTAGACGCGGCCATCTTCGATGCCGACCTCCGTCCCTTCGGGGAGGCTCTCGTGTCGGACGCGGCCGATGAGCCGCGCCTGCGCGAGGAAGCGCCGAACCGCCGCGGAGTCCGTCGTCGCCGAGCCCTTGTAGACCTTGAGCGCGCGCTCGGTGTCGTCTTTGCGGGCGGCGAAGATCGTCGCGCGCGGGCCGTCGGCGATCTTTCGGGTGATCGTATACCCGGCGAACGTCGAGCCGGCTTTCAGCTCCACGTCGGTCGATATGCCGGTGCGCTGAAGCTCCTTCACGCGCGGGTCGACATCCCCCCTCGAGCCAACCATCGCGTCGACCAAGGCCATCGTGGCCTGCGTCTCGACGCATCGCTCGACAAGCGCCTTCGCGAAGGACGCTTTCGAGGCCGTTCCACCTACCTCACCAGGGCTGAAGCTCAATAGGTCGCCGGACAGGGCGAGCAGCTCTTCCAACGAAAAGAGGCGCTCCAACTCGCCGCGCACGATCTCGATCGACATGTTCCTCCGTGACGCCGGGATTCTCGGGGCGCCAGATGTTACGTTGTTCGTGCCTTATGTCGACAACGGTTGGAGGCGGCAACATCAGAATGGGTCAGGCTCTTCGCCCGAGCGCGTCAAGCGCACCGGCGTCGGGTGCCGAGCGTCGGATTCGGCGCAGCGCGTCTTGGCGAGGCCTGCGTTGGTTGGGCTTACTCACCATGGTGGGCTTGGGTGCGCTCGGTCCTTCGGGCTGCGCGTCCAGCGGCGCAGCGCAGATCGAGACGATCCACACGGTTCCGCCGTTCGTCCTGACGGTCGACGACCTCGTGGCGAGGGTTCGACGCTCGAGTCGAGACCTCGCCGTGAGCACCGAAGGTCTGTACGTCGTCGGCGTTCTGGTGAAGCGCGGTCAACCGTGCGATTTGATAACGCCCCAGCCCGTCGTTGCGCCTGGCGGGTCGGGGACCGCACGTCCGACCGGTCCGTATGGCGCGCCGCCTTATGGCGCCGCCCCGACCCCGACCCCGACTCCGTATGCACCGGCGCCTGCGCCCTACGGCGCGACGCAAACGCAAGCACCCTACGCGCCGCCGCCTGCTCCGTATGGGCAAGCTCCCTATGGACAAGGTTCTCCGTACGGCCAGGCGCCCTACGGCCAGTCTCCGTACGGGCCGCAAGTCGCGCCGTACGGGGCGCCTCCCGCGCAATACGTCCCCGCGCCGGCCGCTCCGTATCAGCAGCCGAACGCGACGCCCTACGGGCAAGCTCCGTACGCCAACTATGTGCCTCCCGCTGGTCCTGCGGTGAACGGCGGCGCGGGTTTGCACCCCGGCAATGGTCGACCGCAAACGGTCTACATCCCGCCGAGCGATTGCTCCAAAGGCGACGCCGCCCACGTCTTCGCGACCTCGCGTGAAGGAGGGCAGAAGATTCACGTCGTCCTCAACGAGACGGCCCCGCTCGAAGTCGGCGCGACCTACGTTCTGTCTGGCACGGCCGAGATGGCGCCCAACGTTCCGGGGCGCTGGTTGTTCCGCGGTCAGCTGCTCGCGCGCGTCGAGCGCTGACGCGTTTCCGATTCGTTACCGGTTCGTCACTCGCCCGCCTCGGCGTCGGTCGCCCGGCGGGGCTCGTAAGCGAGGATCGTCACGCCGGAGTCGAGCGTCTCGGTTCGGAGGTGGCGGAGCGAAAAGCGCTCTTTGACGTTCGCGAACAAGGGTGTTCCGGCGCCGAGGACGACTGGATTCACGATGACGCGCCACTCGTCGACGAGGCCGGCGGCGCGCACGGCGGAGATGATCCCGGCGCCGCCGAAGACCATCACGTTCTTTTTTGCCTTCTCTTTCACCGTGCGAAGGTCCTCGACGTCCCGCGCAATCGTGGTGTTGTTCCACGTCGCGCGCGCCAGCGTTCGGGAGAGAACCACCTTCGGCAGGGTGTTCATCGTCTTCGCAAAAGCCTGCTGGGACGAGGATTGTTTCGGGTCGGTCTCCGCGGCGGGCCAATAGGCAATCATCATTTCGTAGGAGACGCGGCCGAACAACATCGTGTCGGTCTCGGCGAGCATTTCTTCGCAATAACGCGTGAACCCCGGCGACTCGATGTTCCAGTCGAGCGCGCGGCCCGGTCCTTCGATGTAATTGTCGATGCTGGTCATCATGGAGACGATCATTCGAGACATGGCAGTTCCTCCGTGGCGCTTAAGAGTGATAGTGGCTACGGACTACAGGCTACGGACTACAGGTTTCAGACCCAGATTTCGAAATGACAAGCTATGGGCTTACCGAGGGGGCTTCTGCCCTGTGGTCTGAAGCGCAGAGCCTGAAGCCCATTGCCCGCTCCGTCATGCCTTACCAATAGCGATAGCCGTTGACGCAAAAGGGGACGTCGAGCTCGCGCGCGACCTCGGCGATGACATCCGGCGTGAAGAAGTAATTGCGAAGGCGCGTGATGTGGTCACCCTGGACGTCGAGGCGCGCGACGGCGCGGACGACGTCGCCGTCCGTGTGTCGATACCAGAACAGGAGCACCGGCTCGCCACGGTGAATGCGGATCTCGGTGCGCGGCGCGCCGCCTTCGTATCCCTCGAGGTACTTTTCCCCTACGCCACCTCGCTCGTCGAGCGTGAGCGGCGAGAGCATCCCGGCGAACGAGCCGCTGTACGGGTCGCGCGCCTCTTCCGGGCCGTATTCGGTCACGACCCCGACGATCTCGACGAGGCTCGTATCGAGCAGGAGCGCGGTCATGCGGTCGATGTCGCGTGCGTTGAACGCCGCGCAGAACGCGTCGAGCGCCGCAGGGGTTGCGACGCGGGGCTGGTCGCTTTCGTTTTCGGTGAGCTTGCCTCGACCACGGTGGAGGGCGGCCTTGACCGCTCCGGGTGTGGTCGACAGCGCCATCGCGACCTCCTCGAGCGACAGGTCGAACACGTCTTTGAGCACGACCGCTGCTCGCTCTTGAGGCGAGAGCTTGCCGATGAGGGTCCCCGCGGCCTCGCGGGTCACGCGTGGATCCGGCGCGTGGGTCGCAGCCTGCGGCTCGCCGATGTCCCGCGCGCGTCGCGCCCTGTCGATCCACAGGTTGGAAGCGACGCGGAAGAGCCAAGCGCGCGGATTCGGGGGCGGAGCGTGATGGTGTGTCCCCAACGTGACGAACGCGCGGGCGAGCGTGTCTTGGGCCAGGTCTTCCGCGTCCCACGGGTTCTTCGTGAGGTAACGGCAATACCGATAAAGCTCGGGCCGAAGTGGCTCGAAGGCGTCGAGGAAGTCGTGCCACGAGCTCTTGACGGTCGCGGACAAGGTGCGGAGCGGTTCGGTCACGCGAGAGAAACGTAGCGGGCTTTCTCGAAGATACGGGCCGCCGAAGTTTTTTTTCGGAGTACCATCGGCGCGCGCGGATGGCCGTGTCGCGGAACACCGGAATCAGCATGTCGAGGCCCCTGGGCGTGGGCGCTGTTCTGCTGATGGCGCTCGCAGCGGCTGGCTGCCTCCTGCCGTCGTTCGACGATCTCGGCTGCGACGGTAGCTGCGGGGGCTCCGGCTCGGGCGGCTCCGGCAACGGCGGATCTGCGAGCGCACCTTGTGGCGTCGACGGGGTCTTGATCGACGGCCCGGGCGACACGCCGTATTGCATCGGCAAGACGGAGGTCACCCTCCTTCGCTATTGCGAGTTTCTCGATGCGGTCGTCGACGAGGTCGAGCTCGAGCGGCCCGCCGTCTGCGATTGGGAGACCTTCGAGGAGCTCACCGAGTGTTTGGTCACCGACGACGACATTTGCGCGGCGATCAACCAGACGTGCAACGACCCTGGACACGAAAACGGCCACCTGCCCGCCGTCGGCATGGATTGGTGTGGCGCCGCGATGTTTTGCCTCTGGGATGGCAAACGTCTTTGCGGAAGAGTGGGCGGCGGCCACGATGACGATCCGCTGCGCTCCGAGTGGGTCGGCGCGTGCAAACCGACGACGGAAACGCCCGAATGCAGCGACAGCGGCTGTGTCGACTACCTCGACACCGAGGGCGCCGGCAGCACGTGTGAAGGCGGCGTCGAGGGCCTCTTCAACATGGTCGGCAACGTCTCCGAGTGGGTCGACAACTGTGAGGGCACGAGCGGCGTGAGCGACTACTGCGAACCGCGTGGCGGCGACTGCTTCGAGGGCCCGGCGGAAGCGACGTGCTCCACCGTGTCAGCGCCGCGCCCCCGTCGCGGCGAAGGTGCATCGCTGGGGCTGCGCTGCTGCTGGGATCCTTGAGCGCTTTGCGGCGTCCCAAAGCAACCGCGAAGGCGCGAAGGGCAGAAAAAGCGCACAAAGGATTTCAGGAGCGCGCTCGGACGCCAACGCCGTTCGCGCAAGCACGCCAGCTTCTTCCTCCTTGGCGCGCTCCTTCTCCACTTTGCGCCTTCGCGGTTTGTCTTTCTTCAACGGCGGGTGGAGGGGTGACCTCGCGTGTCACCCCCCATGTCATCCCAAGACATGTGTCCTCCCGCGTCGTCGCGATCCGACGGATCCGAGGCTTTGACGGGCTGGCCTCGGGATTGCCATGCCCGCCGGCATGGCTTGGATGCGCAAGGCAGCCTGGGTCCTCGCACTCGTCGTCGCTTCCGGCTGCGAGTCCCCGAGCGATCCTCCGCCCGATGACGAATCGCCGGACGTCACGGAGCTCGCGTTGCCCTTCGAAGTGCTCGGGGCGCCGGGAGCTTCGCGGACCATCGCATTCGATCTCGACGAAGACGATCCCGCGCTCGCGTCCGGCGCGACGCTCGCGCTCACGATTCACAACATCGTCGAGGCCGATTGCACGACACTCCAGATCAACGACGCCGAGCCCATCGACCTCGGCGACGAAGCGCTCCCGTTCGCGCAGGCGGGCGGCGAGATCGCGCAGGGCGTCGTCGAGATCGATGCGTCGGCGCTCGTCTCGGGGCGCAACCGGCTGGTATTCAGTTATACGCGGCAGGTCGCCGGCATCTCCGGGTTTCGCCTTCTCGATGCTGCATTGAATACCGAAGAGGGCGAGGTGCCGTTGCTCGTCGAAGGTGCCCTTATTCCCGTTTCCACCTCGACCGAGGCGGACGCGATCGAGCGGGGACGCCGGTATTTCCGAGAAGAGAGCCGCGACGGGGGGCCCACGTGCGGCCGCTGTCACGCGAGCGGCGGCGAGGATCTGCCCTATTTCGATTTCTCCGATCACTCCGTCGTGGAGCGCGCGATGTTTCACGAGTTCACGCGCGAGGAATCCGAAGACATCGTCAGCTATCTCCGATCGCTGGACGTGCCGCGGCTGGGCAAGGTTTACGACCCGCCCTTCCAACCGGGTAAAGCCAATGTGACATCGGCCGGCGCGGGGCTCGTCGCCGTGTTGCCGGACGACGCTGCGTTCGCTGCCGAGCTATCGTCCGCGCCGCTCTTCGAGGATGTCGTTGCTTGGGATTGGGCGGCCTCGGTCGACACGCACGAGCTCGCGGCGCCCATTCAGATGCCGACTTGGTTTCGGTGGTTGCCCCGCGAGCTTCACGACGAGTGGTTCGACGACGAGCTTCTCGCGAGCGAGGCCGCGCTCGACGCCGACCCGTCGCTCGCGAACGCGCGCGCTTTCATGGATGACGCCGTCCGGCGCGGAAAGGAGCTGATGGTTCTCGAAGGCGACCATCACGCCCGCATCGATCTGCTCCGGTTCGCGGCGGTCAAATTGTGGGATTGGTCGCGCAAGCAAGGATTCGAGGAGCCCCATCATGGTTTTCCGGACGGCGCGCCGCCCTATCCCTACGAAGTCGGTTTTGCCTTCTTCGAGGCTCTGAAAGAGGGGCGTGAGATCGAAGGGGGAGGCTCGAAGGTGCTCGCCTGGTGGTGGCTGCAATTCGTGGTCGACCCGGGGCGCGGGCACTCCAACGGCGTCCGACCCCTCAACTACGAAGACGTGCAGACCGCCGCCGTGCTCGCGGGGGCGGGAATTGCGCAGCTCGGCTTCATTCATTTGCTCGGCTCTTGGGAAGAGTCGCGCGGCGAGATGGTCGCCGAAATGGGAACCGAGAAAGGCCCCGTTCGATTGCTCGACTCGATGATGGTGTCGATGCCGGCCCTCCAACGTGAAATGGTGATTCGCCGATTCCTTCGACAAGAGACGGTTTTTCTGCAAGGCGGAGGGGCGCTCACCGAATTGCACCACGCGAAGCTCGCCATCGCGTGGGAGAACGGCTGCGCCGAGATCGACAGCGCAGTACGCGCGTCGATCCGCGCCGCAGCTCCCGAAGAAGTCCAAGCCGACTTGTCGGCCTGTCCCTGACCCGATCCATCCGGAGGATGCATGATTCGATATTCCTTTTCGAGGGCGCTCCTGGGTTGTGCCCTGACGTCGGTATTCCTCGCTTCGGCCGCGTGTGGTGACAGTGATCCGGCCGACGGCTCGTCCGGAGGCGGCGACGTAGGGGGTGGCCCCGGTACGGGCGGCGAAGGCACCGGCGGACAGCCGCCCGACGACGGTCAACCGCCCGTCGACATCACCGGACCCTCCTTCTGCGACCCAGCAGCGTGGGGAGGGACGGTCCCCGACGAGAATACCGATGTCGTGATCCCGTCGGGCAAACAGATCGTCGTCGACTGCGATGCGACTGCGCGGACGATCCTCGTCGAAGACGGCGCGACGCTCGTGGCTTCCAGGAAGAAGTCGTCGACGCTCACCGTGCACGGCAACATCGTCGTCAAAGGCGTCGTCAACTACGGAAGCCCCGCGGATCGCGTCGAGGACGGCGTCACGGCGGAGCTCATCATTGCCGCCTGGGACGACGAAGCGACGGTCGGCTATCCGGAAACCACGGATACGCCATCAGCGGACCCGGTCGAGATCGAGGTGATCGACGCCGACGTCGGTATTTGGGTTCTCGGTTCCGGCATCCTGACGGCGGCGGGACAACCGAAAAAGGCATGGTCCAAGCTGAATGAGGGCGCGGGTCCTGGAGATCCGACCTTCACCGTCGGCGATGCGTCGGGGTGGCGCGCGGGGGACCGCGTCATCATCACGCCGACGGAGCCGTCGTCGGTCGATGGCGCGGCGGAGCACTTCGACGAAGGGACGATCGAGTCGGTCGACGGGACGACCGTCACGATGTCGCCTGCACCCGTCTATCCGCACGACGGCTGCACCGACTGCAGGAGGCGAGGGGAGGCCGCCAATTTGACCCGCAATGTCGTGATTCGCAGTCTCGACGACAACGCCCACGGCCACATCCTCTCGGCGGAACGCGGGACCGTTCAACTCGACGGCGCCGAGTTGCGGTGGCTCGGCCCCGAGCGGGCGGGTGGGCCCATGCGCCGAAGCGCGCTCTATTTCCTTCAGCAGCGCGACAAAAGCTCGTCCTCGTACGTGCGCCATACCGCAATATGGGGAGGCAACCACGGCTTCATTCAAGTCGAGGAGAGTGACGGCATCGAGGTGACCGACGTCGCCGGATACGACACGCGCGGCGACGGCTTTTGGGGCGGCTTCTCCCTTCTCAGCTTCCGCGCCTGCTCGGATCTCGTCAAAGACTGTCCGACGAGCGCCCCCGTCGGCGTGTTCTTCGACGACGTCCTCGCCGCGCGAATCACCGCTTCTCTACGAGAGGAGGACGGCCTCGCCATTCAATACAACCTCCACGGGTTTGCCTGCGGTGCAGGCGCAGGGACGGGTTGCTCCGATTGTGTCGCGACGGGGGTCGTCGCGCCGGACGCGACGGGCTTCTTCTGGAACAACAACGTTCATCTGCCCATCGGAACGCAGACGTTCACGAACAACGTGAGCCACCACAATCCGCACGGTATTCGGCTTTGGCAAAACTCGGAGACGCTCACGGACCCGTGGAGCGGGACACAGGTCTGGACCGCGGATGTCGGCCTGTTCATGGGGGCGTACGGCAACGCCTTCCGTGCCGGCGACATCCAGTTCGACGATATCGTCAGCTACAGTGTCGATCTCAAGGCGGTGCCGCTCTCCACGGGCTTCGAGCCGATCGTCCGGCTGGAAGACGTGACGCTCGCGTCGCTTCATATCAGCGGCTACGTCATCGCCCAGGAGCAAGATCAGATCTTCCGAAACTTGAATTTCGACGGGTCGAAGGAGATCGCCGTCAGCCAGGATGAGGGAGCCTGCGAGTCGGGTGACGAGTTCGATCCCGAAGACCACGACTGCATCCGCAACTACGGCCTCTTCGAAAATGTCCACTTTGCCGCGGGGACCAAGCCGTTCTTGTTCGGCTTCCAAGGGAACTTCCACACGATGTGGATGATTCGCGGCTATTCGAGCGACGACCCGGCTTACAGCGATTTGCCCGCGGACTTCGATCTGTACCGCGCAGACAATGAAGTCGACGGTGGCTATTACTACGAGCCGTTCGACGCTTGGCTCGTCCCGCGGTGAAGGAGCCCCTTTTCAAAGCGGGAAGGTGATCGTCGCGAACGCGAAGTCGCTTCCCCATTGAAGGTCGACCGTCGGACGCGCCGCTTTCTCGGGCGCGTCCGACGTTGCGTCGACGATGAACAGCACGGTCGCGGTGACCACGCCCGCGGCCCCCACACCCAACAAGGGGATCGACGCGACCAGCTTCGTTTGGACGGGATCGATTTGTTCGTCCGTGCACGAGTGTGTCGTCCCGCACGTGTCTTCGAGATCCGAATATTCGGACTGGCCAATCCCCTGAAGAACGCCGAATGCGACGAGGCCTCCCGCGCCGACGCCGAGCGTGATCCACGCGGGGACGACGAGATTCGCCGACGTGGTGTTTTGGTTCGGCGGAGCGGGGTTGTCGGCTTCGGCGAAGACGATGTCGATGGCGCGGGACTTCTGGCCTTCGGCGATCACGACCGACTTTTCTTGCGGCGGTTGCCGTGGAGCAACGAACCGAAACACATACTGTCCGGGGTCGAGCGAGAGCGTCGTGCCGTCGAGCCTCTTGGTCAGCACGCGCCCGTCCGAGCTCACCTCGACCTCGACCAGGTCATTGCCCGCGCCGTCTTTGGCGCTGAAGACGACCGAGGGGAGCTGGGCGTCGACCTCGGCGAGCCAGGTCTTGCAGTCGTCGCGTACGACCTCGTCACAAGACTCTTGGGCGCAAATCGCGAGCTCCTTTTTTGCCTCGACGAGCTTCTTATCGCGCCGGAGAACGACCACCTTGTTGGCGCTCTGGACACAAGCTGCTTGGTCTTGGGCCGACGTGTCTCGGGTAAATAGGCAAATGAGCGAAGACGCGAGCACGAGCGAGCAGACGTTTCGGGCAATCAACGGCATAGAAGGACGTAGCTGGGGGTGCCGTCCGCACGGATGACCTTGCGGACCGAGCCCTTTTCACCCGCGCGGCGCGGCGCGCAATTGGAGGGTTCGGGCGACGACGTTTTGGGCGACGCTGCCGCCGTATTGGGGAGTGGCCTCGAAGTTGGCACTCTTGCCGCAAAGGCAGGCGCAGGGGGCGTCGAAGCGAGCGCGGGCGGCGACGAGGCCGTCGGCGCTGCTTCCGCGGATGGAGACGGACTGCTCGCCGAAGGTGAGGGAGCTTGCGCCGGGAAAGGCGCGGTCTCAGCGGATTTGGAGGTCGATTCCTGCCGCGGGCGCTCGGCCGCTGTCTCGTCCGCGCGAAGGCGCCACCAGCCGATGCCGGTTGCGACGGCCACCAGGAGCGCGGCGGCCCACGGCAGGATCGAACGCGTGCGCGCCGGTACATCGGACGTGGCGAGCACCCGCGCCGGCGGGTCGGCGGCTCGCGTTACGGCCGTTGCGCTCGACGGAGGCGACTCCGCGCTCGATACGCGGGTGTCCAGCGTCGTGCCCGTTTCGACCGACGTGAGAATTGCGGCTTGTCGCTCGAGCGACTCCGCGGCGAGATCCTTGAGCCATTCCGCAACTTCGGATCTGCGCGCCGGCCGGGCGGCCGCCTCGAGCGCCCGCGCCATTTCGACGGCGCTCGTGTAGCGGTCTTCGGGACTTCGCGACAGGGCTCGCAGGATGACGTCGTCGAGCGCCGCGGGGAGATCCGATCGTTCGATGCTTGGGCAGGGGATCGTCCCGAGCAGCACTTGCTCGAGGAGCTCTCCCTCGTTGGAACCCTGGATGAGCCGTCGGCCAACCAGCACCTCGAAGAGCACCGCACCGGCGGCGTAGATGTCGATCTGCCTTGTCGGTTTCGCGCCGCGCAGCTGCTCGGGGGCCATGTAAGGCAGCTTGCCTTTGATCTTTCCTTCTTCGGTCGTGTGCAGCCGGCCCGAAGCTTTCGCCACGCCGAAGTCGACGACGAGCGCCGAGCCGTCGGTCCGAATCATGAGGTTGTGCGGTGTGACATCGCGATGAACGAGCCCCAGCGGCTCGCCGCGTTCATCGCGAGCCTCGTGTGCGGCGTGCAAGCCGTCGAGTACGTCGATCAAGATGCACGATGCGATGGCGACAGGGACCACCGCTCCACGTTTTGCCGCCGATTGCAGCACGCGATGGAGCGCCTCGCCGTGCACGTACTCCATGACGAGGAGGAGCTGGCCTTCGGCGCTCACGACATCGGTCACGGAAACGACGTGCGGGTGTTGAATGCGACCGGCGAGGCGAGCCTCGTCGAGCATCATCTTGGTGAGCTCGGGATCGCTCGCGAGGTGCGGGTGCAGCCGTTTGATCGCGACGGGGCGGCTGAACCCACCAGCCCCGGTCAGCTTGCCGAGATGGACGGTCGCCATTCCGCCTCGGGCGAGCTCGTCGAAGAGGGCATATCGGCCGAGGACCTGCATGGCACGAGGCGAGACGCCGCCTGGCCGCGCAGTCTATCATCCGACGTTGCGAGGTTCCGCTGACCGTTGCCGAGTGACACTTTGCTGACAAGCGCCACCGCCGTGCAGGCGCTCGTGGCCGACATGCCGGACGGGACCTTCACGTTGACGGTGACGAGCGGCCCGTCCGCGGGCAGCCGCGTCGTCCTCGACGGCTCTTCGCCGTCGGCGTTGCTGGTCGGCAAATCGTCGGCTTGTGACCTCACCGTCGAGGACCTCGAGGTATCGCGCCGGCATTTTTCCGCTGAGATCGTGGGTCGCCGGCTGAAGATTACCGATCTCGCCTCCACGAACGGGACCCATCTCGGCGGCGTCGTGATCAAAGAGGCGCTGCTCGGAGGTGGCGAGACGCTGCGGATCGGCTCCTCCGATATCACGGTGGAGCGAAGCGCTCGCGGCGTGAACCCCCCCGTCCCCGCGGGTGACGGGTTCGGCCGGATGCTCGGCGTGAGCCGTGCGATGCGGCGTCTCTATCCGCTTTGCAAGAAGCTCGCGGCTGCCTCGGTGTCGGTGCTCATCGAAGGTCCGACAGGCGCAGGCAAAGAGGTGCTCGCCGAGGCGCTCCACGAGCAAGGCCCGCTCGCTGACAAGCCGTTCGTCGTCTTCGACTGCACGGCGGTGCCGGCGAGCCTCGTCGAGTCGGAGCTGTTCGGTCACGAGCGCGGCGCCTTCACGGGCGCGATCGCGGCCCGAAAAGGCGTGTTCGAGCAGGCGGACGGCGGCACGTTGTTCATCGACGAGATCGGCGATCTCGACATCGCGCTCCAGCCGAAGCTGCTCCGCGCGATCGAGCGCGGAGAAATTCGTCGCGTCGGCGGCGATCGCACGATCAAGGTCTCGACGCGGATCCTCTCGGCCACCCGGCGCAATCTCGATCACGAGGTGCAAGCGGGTCGATTCCGCGACGACCTGTTTCATCGTTTAGCCGTCGCTCGCATCGAGCTTCCGCCGCTTGCAGCGCGGCGCGGCGATATCGCCCTTCTGGCGAGCCGGTTTTGGACACAAGCAGGCGGGCTGGGTGTTCCGCCCGCGGCGCTCATCGCGCGGTGGTCTGCGGATCCTTGGCCGGGCAACGTGCGCGAGCTGCGCAATGCCGTCACGCGTGCCGTGGTTCTGGGAGAGCCTCCGGCTCCTGCGGTGGACGAGGCGCCCGTCGCTCCGCCGCCGGCTGTCGGCACGCCGGCTTCGCCCACCAGCGATCTCATCGAGTCCATTCTCGCGTCCGGCGTCCCCCTCGCACAGGCGAGGGCGCAGGTGATCGACGAGCTCGAACGCCGTTACATCGAGGACGTGTTGCGAAAACACGGCGGTCAGATCTCTGCGGCGGCCGCGGCGAGCGGCATCGCACGGCGGCATTTTCAGCGCATCAAAGCCCGCGTGCGCTAGGCGCCGTCCCAAGTCTCGGCTCGTCCTTCGGCCCGGCCCGCGCGGGCGCGCAAGTGAAGGCCATGCCGAACGCCGAGCCGAACGCTGAGGTCTGGACAGCCCCTTCAGTTTCACTTGGCCGCCCTTCGGGCGGACCGGCGAGCACGCTCGGCTGGTCACGAATGGTTGGTTTGCAGCTACCGTGCAGGCATATGAAGCGATTGTTCCGTCCGGCCTTCGTGGTCACCAGCTGTTTTGCCGCGGTGGGTTGCAACAGCTCGAGCACGCCACCGAACGAGCCGACCAGCGCGACCCCGACAGGGACCGAGACGACGGCGACGTCGGCGCCGACGTCCGAGGTCGGTGGCAACGAGCCTTATCGGGACGCGGAGGGCCGGGTCATCCAGCGAAAGATCGACGGCACTTGTTATGTGCAAGTCGAAAAGAAGGAGCCGCCGCCGAAGGATCTGATGAGCGGCGAGCGCTGGGTCGACGACAAGGAAGTGGCCTGTCCGAAGGAGCTGCAGAATCCGGGAGAGGCGCCGCCCGACGGTTACACCTGGAGCCAGGACAAGGTGAACGGCGATTGCTACCTGACGGCGATGTTCGGCAACCCACCTCCGCCTCCGCAGAAGGCGGAGTGCCCGCCGTCGCTGAAGAAGAAATGAGTCAGCGGCGCTTGCCGGCGAACTGAAACACCATCTCGCTCTGGCGGACGAGGCCGAGGTCGTCGCGCGCGATGCGCTCGACCGCGGCAGGGTCGTCGCGCAGCCTCGTGACCTGTCCACGAAGGTCGTCGATCTCGCGCTCGAGCTGACGGTTCTCCTCGGCGACGCTGTCGAGCTCGCGCTCGAGACCGCGCAAACGCGGGAGGCCCTCCGGCGCGAAAATCATCACCGGCGCGCCGATCAACGCCATTGCGAGGACCGCGATCGGGAGGATTCGTTCGAGCAAGAGCCGTAGACGAGCCATACGACAACCGCGTCCTTCGCACGTGGCGCCCGGCTTGCCCAGTTTTTGGCGGTTCGCGGCGACCAGGCTCTCGATTCGCTCCGCACCCGCCGCGAATCGCCGCTATGTTCTTGGCCCGTGACGCTAGAGCTCGCTCGCCGATTGCTCGCCACCGGCGCGATCGCTGCGCGTGACGTCGAGGCTGCGCTGTATCTCTCGGTCGTCCGTGGGGTGTCGATCGCGCGCGCGCTCGTCGACCGCGGCGTTCTCGGTGAGCGCACCCTCGAGGAAGAGCTGAGCCGTCGCGCGGGTCCGCCGCTTCGGCAAGTGAACCCCGCGGCGGACATCGTGACGAAGCTTCCGCGCGGCATGTGCCGGATGTTGGCGGCCGTCCCTCTCCGCTTCGATCAAGCCTCCGGCGTGACGGAGGTCGCCGCGGTGGATCCGCTCGACGGGCACGTCGCGAGCGAGTTCACGTTCCACCTCGGCACGCCGATTCGTCTTCAGCGCGCGACCATGGAGTCCATCGAGGAGGCGATTCGGCGCTTCGAGCTCGCGGAGGGCGCGGGCTCCGGGCGATCGCGCCGGCGAACACCTGCATTCCCTCACGGCGCGCCGGATACGGTTCCTCCCGCGCCGCCGTCCAAGCCGCCGGAAGAAGTTCCCATCCCGCTGGTTCGGCGCGTCGCTCCGGGATCGGCGTCGATCGGGCCGACCGCGGAGGTGCTCGAAGAAGAAGAGACGCTCGACCTCGATCGACCGTCTATCCACGACGAGCCGACCGTCGACATGACGCCGCGCCCTCCTCGCCGCGTGCTTCGCTCGGCACCGGACATCCCGTCCGTCTCGTTTCCCTCGGCGCCGCCTCCTTCCACGACTGGAATGGAGCTCGCGGGCGCGCTCGAGTCGGCCGCGGACGCGTACGCGGCAATCGCGCAGTCGTCGCTCGGCGGAGCCTCGAATCCACCTCCTTCGGACGAGGCGATCGGTTTGCTGCTCGAGGCCGACGAAGAGCCGACGCGCGTTCGGCCCGCGTCGGGTCCACACGCACGCGTGTCGATCCCGCCGGCATCACCATCCGAAGCGCCCGCTGCACCGCCCGTGCGGAGCGCGTCCGACGAACACCCCGCGGCGCCGGCGAACATCGATGCTCGCGGCAGCGAGGAGAAGCGGACGACAGGGCCGATCGTCCGAACACCCGACGCGGGGTGGTCGCCGACGCTGCCCGAGCTTTTGGATCTCATCGGCCGTGCGCGGGCGCGCGACGATCTCCTCGATCTCGTGCTCCGCGCGGTGACGCTCGTCGCGCAGCGCGCGGCGGTGTTCGTCGTCCGAAAAGAGGGTTTTACAGGCTGGAGCTGCAACCCCGCCTTCGGGTCGGAAGAGGACTTGAAACGCGTCGTGATTCCATCGACGCAGCCGAGCATCTTCGCGACCAGCGCGGCGGCCGGCTTCTACCTGGGTCCGATCCCACGGACGAACGTCCACGCGTCGCTCCTCGCCGTGTTCACGCGCTCGACGTCCGACGTCGCCGTGTACGTAGCCAAGATTCGTAGTCGCCCGACGATCGTGATCGTCGCCGATCAGCTCGACGACACGCTCATGGGCACCCGCGCGCTCGGCGAGATCGCCAAACGCGCGGGTGAAGCGCTGGCGCGCCTTCTTGCGCAGCGCTGATCCGCAAGAACGAAGCGAACCGCAAAGACGCAAAGGGAAGAGAGAGCGCGCGAAGGAAGTCGTCAATTCACTTCCTCTTTGCGCGCTTTTTCTGCGCTTCGTGTCTTCGCGGTTATCTCTTGTAGAGGTCAGTTCGCGTCGGGCTGTGCCGCGACGAACTCGGAGATGTGCGTCGTGTAGTCGTTGCCGTCGATCGGCTGTGTCCCGTTCGCGCCGGCGAACTCGCCCACGATGAAGGTGATGTCCTTCGGCACGCCTGCGTCCTCGTAGGCGTCGATGTCGCTCTCGGCGTTGCCGTATGCGGCGACGACGTCCCAGTGGAAGTCGTCGAGCACGCGGTTCAGCCAGGAGCGCTTGTAGACCCGGGCGGATTCGTCGAAGACCAGCGAGTTGGCGGTGATGACCGGGCCGACCGGAAACCCTTCGTGCTCCATCCACGCGCGCGTCTCGGAGCGGAACAAGTGTGGTCGGGCCGTCAGGTATACGACGACATATCCCTTATCGACCCAAGCCGACATCAGCGCTTGGGCGGACTGGTTCTGTAGCGGGACGTACGCGCCGTCGTCGATTTGCTTGAAGAGCTCTTCGTCGCTCAGGGTGAGGGTGCCGTCGATATCGGTCACGACGACTTTCGTTCCCTCCGGGAGCAGGTATTCGTAGTGTTCGGCACAGGAGCCGTCGGCCTCGAGCACCGAATACACCGGTTGGCCGGGGGCAACGGCGAGCTCGCCCCCGTCGGGGATTGAATATTTGCCGAGATCGTCGGTCTTGGCTCGACCGAGCGTGGTCCACGAGGTGGCGGCTTCGTCGTAGAACCAGAGGCTGACGGCTTCTTGATAAAGAGGCACGGAGCCGAGACCGCTGTTCTGGCCCGTTCGTGCCTTCGCTCCGTCGTAGGGCGGGTCCGAGGTCCCGGAGGCCGCATCGACCGCGATATAGGTATTCACGCGCGGGCCGCCGGGGACGCCGAGGACGTCGGACGATTCGTCCTTGTAACGAGGGCTCCCTTCAGCGGTGAGGCGGTTGTCGTCGTCGGCGAAGCCGTTCGTTTCGGTCGCGAACGGCAGATGCCCGGGGGCAGGGCACTCTAGCGACGTGGCGTCGGAGAGCGGGGGTCCGCCCCCTTCTCCGCCGCCGCCGGCGTCCGTGTCGCCTTCGCCGCCGCGGCAGGCGCCGGTGAACGCGGCCACCAGAAGGACCGAGCCTACGAACATCGATTTCGAATGAGCGTGGTTCATCGTCGATTCTCCGGCATCCTTCTCAAAGCCATCCCACTTGCATCATCACGAAGACGGTGTCGCCGATGAGGACGTCGCCGTTTTCGTCGGTCTGCGGCCCCTCCAGCAAATCCGTCAATCGATAGAGGAACGACACCTTCGCCGCGTGTTTGGCGATATAGGCGTTCGCGCCGAAGTCGAGGGTGCGCGTCTCGGTGTTGTCGACGACGTAGTCGTCCCCCTCGGTGCCGTCCGCCGAGCCGTTTACGTCGAACATCGAGAACCGCGTGACGATCTCGAGCTTCGGCAACGGTATCGGGATGGGCAGGACGTAGCCGATTTGTGCGCTCGCCGCATATCGCTCATAGCCTGCTGCGGATTCGGTGTCGTCGCGAAAGCCGTGGATGTATTCACCGCGCAGTGTGAGCCCGCGGAACCAAAAGCGGACGTCGCCTTCGATGCGCTTTTCACCGGCGCCGACGTCGGCCGGGCCGAGCTCGTTCCCGAGGGCGCCGTTGTATCCCGCGCTGACGCCGGCGGTGAGCTGGGGTTTCGAGTCCTCGAGGTCCGACTCGGAGAGCTGCATCCGCCCGAGCGGCGCGACTTCGATGCGGCCTGCGTAGAGGAACTCACCGTCGAGGTTCACGCGCTGGCGAAAGCCACCTTCGCCGTTCGCCATCATCGCGGCGACTCGAAACCAAACCGGCCCTATCGGGAAGTCGCTCCGCAGCTGGACACCCAGATCACGGCCAAATGCGAGCTTGCGGGTCGGCGACCCGACCGCGAATTGCAGCTTCGACTCCGATTGAAGCTCGGAGAGGCCGAAAGGAACCTTCAATTGCCCGACGTCGAGCGCGACGAGATCCTGGTCCCAGAACAGCGTCGCGTAGACGTCTCTTACCGCGAAGTTGCCGGAGGCGACGTCGAAGTCGAACCGGAGCGCGGCGCCGAGCTTCTCGTAAAAGGTGTATTGTCCACGTCCGATGATGCGCGCGTTCTCGAAGACGAAGCCGTCCGAGTCGTCCGCGTTGAACGGCGTGTCGTTGACGAAGCGAAACCCCGGTTGCACATAACCGCCGAGCAACAAGGAGTCGGCGCCGAGGCGCAGCGCACGCAGAAAGCTCGGGATGCGCGGGTCGTCCGCGACCGGCAAAAACGCGTCGGACGGGAATTCGACGGGCTTTTGCGTTTCGGGCTGGGCCGGCGGCGGCGCGCCCGCTTCGGGCGGCGGCGGCGGAACCGCGGGTGGAGGAGGAACGAGCGGAGGAGGGGAGTGCTCCGTTGGTGGTGAGTCGTCGACTTGGGCATAGGCCGCCAAGGGCCATTGGCCAATCCACGATAGGGTGGCACCGACGACGAGCGTGCGAAGGATCCGGTTCGACACGAGCGCGCTTTCGTAGGGCCCGCGCGCACTGCGTGACAACGCTGTCCTGCGTTTTGGCAATAGATGTTGCGCGCGCGTTTCGGAGTCGACACAAAGAACCGCCCGCGCCGGCCAAGGGGGCGCTCGGGGGAACCATGCTGCGGCCTGTGCGCCCCGACTCGGCTCACGTACCCTCCGCGATCATGGCTATCGCATCCAGGATGGGGATCGGCTCCGCGCTGCTCGCCGCGGCGCTGCTGGCTGCCTGTGAAGGCGGCGGTGAAGGGGGCGCAGGAGGGGAAGCCGCGGAAGGTGGTGGCCCGCCCGCGGGGTCGCCGACGTTCTACAAGGACGTTCTCCCGATCCTCCAGCAGTCGTGCCTGCACTGTCACAGCGAGGGACGCATCGGAGGCTTCTCGCTCGCGACGTACGACGAGGCGAAGACGCAAGCGGGCGTGGTGGCGGCAGTGACGGCGGACGGCCGGATGCCGCCGTGGCATGCGATCGAGACGGATCTCTGCCAGCCGCCGTACGGTTTCGTCGGCGATCCACGCCTGTCGGACGAGGCAAAGGCCACGCTACGCGCGTGGGCCGACGCAGACGCGCCCGAGGGCGATCCTGCGGACGCGCCCCAGGGTTACGAGCCGCCGCCGGTGGATCTGCCGAACGCCGATCTGGAGCTAGCGCCGAGCGAGCCGTCGATCGTCGAGGGCGATCATGATCAGTTCGTGTGTGTCGTGTACGACCCGCAGCTCACCCAAGACGTCTACGTCGACGGGGTGAACATCGCGCCCGGCAACGAGAGCGTCGCCCATCACGCGCTGGTCTTCCGCGTCGATCGCTCGACTGCCGACGAGCTCTCCGGCGGCAACGAGCGCTTCGATTGTTTCGGCGGGCCGCCCGGCGATCTCATCCATGCATGGGCGCCCGGGATGCAACCGCTTCAGCTGCCCGCGACCGTCGGCATGCCGCTCAGCACCGATCAGGTGATCGTGGTGCAGATGCACTACCACCCGACCGGGACGTCGACGGAGGAGGACGCGTCGAAGATCCAGCTCCGGTACACCGAAGAGCCGAAGTGGGATTTCACGATTGCGCTGCCCGGAAACGCGACCGGCGCGCCGGAGCTCCTACCCGGGCCGAACGACGGGGCTTCGCCGCAGTTCCGAATTCCAGCGGGCGAGAAGGACCATGTCGAGGCGATGGCGATCGAAGTGCCGCAGCTGCCCATCGAGCTTCCCATCCTCGTCGTCGCGACCCACATGCACTACGTCGGCGTCGACGCTCGCTTCTGGGTCGAGCGGTCGAACCCCGGCCCGGGCGAGGCGGAGTCCGAGTGTTTCGTCCACACGCCGGCGTGGGACTTCAATTGGCAGCGCGGGTACATGTACAACGCGCCGATCGAGGACCTGCCGACGGTTTCGGGCGGCGACGTCCTGCGGCTCGAGTGTCACTACAACAACTCGATGTCGAACCCGTTCGTCGTGAAGGCTCTCGCCGACCAGGGCAAGGCCGCGCCCGAGGACGTCGTCCTCGGCGAGCAGACCCTCGACGAGATGTGCCTCGGAGCGATTGGCTTCCTCGTTCCTCATCAATAAAGCGAAAGCTTGACTCCGGAGCTTCGTCATAGGCGAGGAGCGCGCATGCGTGCTCCTCGCCTGGGTTTCGTCGTCCTGTTCGCCGTCGCCTGCACCGGAGGGTCGCCCTCGTCGGAGTCGCCTGCGAGCTCGAGCCCGCCGCCGCCCGCGACCTCGGTCGCGGCTGCAACCGTGGCGACAACGGCTGCTCCCGCGCCGAGCGAAGCTGCGCCCGCTGCGTCGTCGGCGCCTGTCGCGTCTGCGTCTGCGTCCGCTGCGCCGAGCGCCGATGTGTCGTCCGAGCCGCTGCCTGCGGTGACGGTGAAGAACATCGGCATCCACATCGGCGGAGGCCCAACCGACGAAGAGGGGATGCGTCGCACGAAGGGGCCGATCCGCCGCAGCGTCGAGCCGCACTTCGATGCGTTCAAGCGCTGCTTCGCGAAGGCCGACGATCAAAAGAAGGGCGGCGACGTCAGCGTCGATTTGAAGATCGACAAAGCGGGCGGCAAAGCGAACCTCACGAAATACCGAAGCGCCATCAAAGGCGAAGGCTTCGAGGCGTGCGTGAAGGCCGCGTACGACGCGATCGAGTTCGAGAAGCCCGCCGACGGTACGACGATGGTGAGCTACTCGCTGCGGTTCACGCCGGAGAAAAAGTAGGGCGACGTTTCGCCCTCCGAGTGCGAGCGTCGCGGCATGGTTTCTCTTCGCGTCAAAAGCGTATGGTAAATATATCGTTTACCATACGCTTTTGGTGACGGGAGAAGCCCAAACCCGCGCTGCCCCGGGCCCCGTTACCGCTCGGGTCGCCGCGCCCACGCTTCGGAAGCGTCGAGTCAGAACCCGAACGCGTCGGCTTCGGCGGCGTTCCGCTTCATCTGGGCTTTGGGCTTCGCCGGCGCGGGCGCGGGTTGCCCGGCGGGCGGGGCGGGTGCGGCAGCATCCGGCGGCGGCGGCGTCGCGAAGTTGTCGATGGAGCGGCTGATCTCCTGCTCCTGCTTGTCGAAGCTCTTGTTGATGTCGCCCGCGCGCGCAGCCGGCGCGTTGGTCGCAGCCGAGCGCGATGCGGAGAGCTTGGTCTTCTGATCCTCGAGGCGTTTGCGCGCTTCGTCGGCCTTTCCGACCGAGAACAGATTGTTGGCTTCGCGGAGAGCGGTTGCCGTCTCGCTGCGTTGCAGGCGGTCGAGGACGATCGCGTCGATCGGCGTGAGCGCGTCCTTGTCGTCGACCAGTAGAGCGGCGAGCTTGCCGCTCGACGTCGCGTCCTTCTCGGCGCCGAGATCACGGTAGGTGAGGCGCACGTTGGCGACCGAGAGCGAGCCAGGTTTGCCCTTGGGGATGCGCACCTTGGCGAGGACCGTCTTCACTTCGCCTTTCGCGAACGTGCCGAGCGGGACGCTGAGGCGCGACCCAGCGCGCGAGAACTGCCGATCGAACACCCGAACGAGCTCAACCCCCGGCGCAAGCTCGATCTCGGCGACCGTGTTGCTCGCGACGCTGGCGCCGACGCTCGCGGCTTCCTGCTCGAAGACGCGGACCAGATCCACGTCGTTCTCGACGAAGTAATGGCGGCCGTTCGAGCTCGTCGCGAGCGCGCTCAGGACCTTCTCGTCGAAGTCGACGTCCACGCCGATGGCCGCGATGTTCACGCCCTGCGAGAGCGCGCGCTGGCCGAGGCCTTTGAAGCCGGGAACGTCACGGATACCGTTGTTCGCGGCGCCGTCGGACAGAAGAATCATCCGCTGCACCATCGTGTTGTTGCCGGCGGTCGCGGTGCGCAGATCGGCGAGGCCGTCCTCGATGCCGCACGAGACGCAGGTGTCGCCGCCGAGCTGGATGTTGCGGATGGATTGGATGACGTTCTGCCGCGTCGACGGGTTGACGACGGTGAGCGGCACGACCTTCTCGCTGCGGGTGTCGAACGCCACGACCGACACGCTGTCGCCGTCGCGCAGCTGTTGGACCGCCGTCACGGCTGCTTGGATCGCGTTGGAGAAGCGCGTGCCCCGCATCGAACCGGACTTGTCGATGACGAGGGAGAGGGCCGCGACCGGCGGCGTGCCGCCTGCCTTCTCGTCGCCGCGCAGCTCGAGCATCACGTATGTCTCGTCCGGCGCAGCGGCGAGGAGCGAGGAGTGACCGAGGCGCGCATCGAGGAGAACGGGGCCGTTCGACACGGAGAACGTCGCGCCTTCGGTCGTCGCGTTGCCGCCGTCGGTGCTCCCTTGCCGGTTGTCGTCGTCGGTGTCGTCGGTGTCGCTCGACGCCGTCGGGCGCTCTTTCGTCGCGCCGAACCCACCGGCCGGCGTGATGGCGAAGACGGCTCCGCCGACGAGGAGCATCCCGAGGGCCGACAACATTCCGACGTGCGTAGACTTCATCTTCCTTCTCCGATGACGGGCGCGTTCCGCTCGCCCCCCAGGCGACCTACACCGGCTCGTTGAAGCGTGTCCCAAGGTGGGATGCTCCCGATGAGCACCAACAGGTGATCGAACGAGAGCTGCTCGCCGGGACCCCCGGCCTTCGCGTCGCGCAACAAGAGCCAGCCGACGTGGACCTCCGCGATTTCCGTGCTGAAGCGGACGTCGAGGCGCTTGGCCTTACGCAGACGTTCGACCTCGGCGATGTTTCGCGGCTGCCCACGCGCATAAGTACCGGCTCGCGCGACAATTGTGACCGAAGTTCTCGGCTGGTGCGCGAGCGCGATCGCCGCCTCCATCGCGCTGTCGCCCAAGCCTGCGACGATCACCCGGCGACCCTCGAGGCTCTTCGCGTCGGCGAGGTGATAATGCACCATCTTTTCCGCGTCTTCGGGGATGGGGGCGGGGAGTCGGCGTGGGCTGCCACGTTGACCTATCGCGAGGATGACGCTCCGCGCGATGACCTCGCGCGGGTGCTCTTCGTCCTCGACCGCGCGCACGACGAAGAGGCCGTCGGGGCGGCGTTCGATGCCCGCCATACGCGTGCGCTCGAGGACGCGCAGCGACCTCTGGCGCACGATGCGCATCCACTGGAGCAAGAGCTCCTCCTTCGTCGACTCTTTCAGCCAAAGCGCGCCGAGCGTCGGGACCTCGAGCGGCTGATCGAAGACGAGCTTGCCGCGCGGGAAGTTCTGAATGCTCTGCGCGACACCGCCTTGCTCGAGCAGGACGGTGTCGGCGCCGAGCTCGTGCAGGCGCAGACCGGCGCTGATGCCTGCGGGGCCGGCGCCGATGATGCAGACGTCGAGCGCCTCGGGGCTCTTCGGGCGCATCGGCAGGCTCGCGTGCGCGGCTTCGGCGGCGCGGCTTCCCTGCGCGATCGCGTTCTTGATGAGCGGCATGCCCGTCACGTCGCCCGCGAGGAACAAGCCGGGGACGTCGAGGCTCTCGAGCGAAGGACCGATCCGCGGGCGCTCCAGCGTCGTGCCTTCCTCCGCGACGATGAGCGAACCGTTCGGGCAACGCTGCTCGCACAGGACGAGGCCGCAGCAAGCATCGGGGCGCGCCACGACCGCGACGTAGCGCTCGACGTCGAGCACGCCGTAGGGGCACGCGTCGACACAGGCGTAGCAGCCGAGGCAGGTCGAGGTGTCGATGATCGGCAGGCGCTTCTTGTCGCTGGGCGTGACGGCCGGCGCAGCCTTCGCGCGGGCGTTCTTCGAGCGGCGGCGCGCGAGGACCTGCACGCCGGTCGTCCCGGCGTAGCCGACCACCGCGAGCCCAGCCGCTGCGCCGAACCAACCGAGCGAGCTCGTCGACGAGCCCTTGTCGAGCACGGGCGCGCGGCTCGCGACCTCGCGCGCGGCTTCCCACGCGAAGCTCCGATCCTCGAAGTGTTGATCCGAGCAGACGCCTTCGCCTCGCTTCGGCGCGTTCGCGCCCTTGGTGGAGCCGCGGTTCGGGCCTGCCGCGATCGAAGGTGAGGGCGGGAGCGCGACGCGATGTTCGTCGAAGCAGACGGTCGGCTCGAGATCGCCGCCGCCCGCGTGGCTTCTGCAGCGCGCGAGCGGATCGTCGGGCTTCGTCGTGTGGCAGCCCGTGCAAACCTTGAGCGGGATCGTCGGAACGAGCACGGTCCGGCCCGCGTGGAACGAGACCTCGGGCACCTCGCGCTCTGCCCACGTGGAGTATCGAACGCTGGGGCCGTCGTCGGAGAAGCGAACGCCGCTCTGCGGACCGTGGATCGTGTGGCAGGTGGTGCAGCCGAGCTTGCCTTGTTCCGCGAGCGCGCGGTGCGGCTCGCGCGTCGAGGCGTGGTCACCGTGGCAGGTCGTGCACGCGCCCTTGGCCTTCTTCGTGAAGGTCGTGGTGCCTTGCTCCGCGGTGCCGTGACACTTCGTGCAGGAGAGCTTCGCCTTCACGTGAGGGGGCGTGAGCGGGCCCGGCCCGGCGCCCGAATACGTCGGTGCGTCGCCGACCGTGAACGCGAGCGCGAGGCCGGCGGCCCCGAAGGCCGCCGCGATGTACGCGGGGCGCACGCGGCGGACGTCGCTCGTCTCGGCGGCGTCGGTCGCGGGCTGCTTCGGCCTCGGTGGACCGCCGGCGTTGCCCTGGCCGGCAGGTTGGGGCGCGACGAACAGCGTCTTGTGGACGCGCGGGCCGCTCACCGGAAGCTCCCTGCGCCGATCGCGCCGATCACGTGGAGCACCAGGAGCAACAACGCGAGCGTGAAGCTCACGATGTGAATGGGGAGGAACACGCGCAGGCCGAGCGTGATCGCTCGCTGTGCCGGAAGCGCGCGTAGCTCGACCGCGGTTCGAACGAGCTCGTCGATGCCGAGGAGTCGATCGCGCCCACGTCCGCTGAGCGCGGCGTCGATGCGCGTGCGGACGCGCCGCTCTTCCTGTTTCAGGTCGCGTCCGGACGCGACGAGCGAGAGCGGCCCGAGCAAGCTCTTCGCGTAGGGCAGGAGGATCTTCTGCGCGACGGCCTTCACGAGCTCGTCGCGACCGCTGAGGTTCTTGTAGAGCCGCGTCGAGAGCGCCGCTCGCTCCTTCGCGAAGTCCTCCGGCAGGAGCGGCGCGCGCTCGATGCGGCTCAGCGCGCGCGGGCCCGACGCGTAGATGCCGGCCATGATCAAGCCGGTGAGGCCGGCGACGTACAGCGAAAGAAGCAGCGCCGAACCCATCGACGCCGAGAGCATTCCGCCTTGCGGCGCGTGGACCATCGCGAGCCCGCTCGCCACGAGACCTACGACGAGGTGAAAGACGTATTGCGGGCGCGTGACGCTCACTACGTTCTTGCGCTCGGCGCCGGAGGTGCCGTGGCCTTTGCGACCGCCGGCGCGCATCCACATCGTCACGAGGCGCTTCGGCACCGCGTAGCCTGCGAGCGCGAGCATCGAGGCCCCGGCTGCCCAACCCGCGCCGTAACCGACGCCGCGCCACGGCACCCAATGACCGCGCGAGCGCATGACGGCACCGACGAGCGCGATGCCTGCGGCGCCGAGCGTCGCGCCCACGATGAGCGACCACGCCGGCCATCGTGGGGCGGCAGCCGCAGCGGCCGCGCTCGCGCCGCGCGTGCCCGCGAGCCCACGTCCGCCGCCGAGGAGCACCGCGACCTCGCCCCAGTCTCGCTGTGGATCGACACGCAGAATCGATCCCGTCGGACAGACCTGCACGCATGCAGGGCCGCGCTCGTACGTGCGGCACAGATCACACTTGGCCGCGACGAGCTCGGCGGCGACGTTCGCGGGCTTCGGTGCGTCGGCCGGGCGCGGCGTCATTTGAATGTTGGTCCACGGGCAGGCGCGGGCGCACGCGCCGCATCCGGTGCACAGCTCTTCGCGGATGAACACCTCGCCGGATTCGTCTTTGCCGATCGCGCCGGTCGGGCAGTCGACCATACACGCGGGGTTTTCGCAGTGCTGGCAGGAGCTCGGCAAAAGCAGCGATCGCATCGCCGTAGCGCCGCTGCTCGAGCCGACGCTCGGGCCTGCGCTCGCCTCCGCGCCGGGGAGGTTTCCGACGATCTTGTCACCTTTGCGGATGAGGCGGCTCGTCCCGTACAAGCTGCCGCACGCCCACGAGCAATGGCCGCATCGAACGCACGACTCGAGGTCGATGACGAGGAGCGACTCGGCGACCTGCACGCGGTAGAGGTCGCGAAACACGTGTTGGGTCGCGTTCTTCGCGACGTGCTCGACGACGGCCTTTTGCCGCTCTGCGGTGCCGAGCGCGACGCGTCGCAGCCGGACGAAGAGCTCCGTGTCGCGCGCCGCCATGCTGCGCACCACACGCGAGGCGACGGTCAGCACGATCGACGGACCATTCGCGACGGCGCTCGCCGCGCGCGCGGTGCCGCTCTCGAGCTCCTCGTCACCGAAGAAGTCACCGCGCCCGAGGTATGCGCGCACGCGGATGCGCTCGTCCTCCTCGGTTTGGATTTGAACGAGCCCGTCCGCGACCAAAAAGAGCGCGACCGAAGGATCGCCTTGCCGGTAGACGACCTGCCCACGCGCGAATGTGTGGAACGTCACCGCGTCGAGGATCGACTCGAGCCCCTCTTCGTCGAGGCTCTGCGCAAGCGGTGTGCCGAGGATCGCGTCGCGCGCCGCGGCTCGCTGCAGCTTTCGCTCGAGCCGGTCCGCGAGCTCCGCGCGACCCGAGCGCACCGCCGCGCGCCGAAACAGGTGCACCGGCACCTTCGCGACGCGTGCACCGCTCGGCCCCGCGATCGCGTCGGCGTGGCTTCGACCCGTGACGGTGGCTTCTTCCCCGAACGACTCGCCGGGCGTGACGGGTCTGACCAGCACGGCCTCCGCGCCCTCGCGCCGCCGCGCGACGAGCGCGACTTCACCCTCGAGGAGCACGTAAAACGAATCGGCGCGTTCCCCCTGTTTGTAGAGCACCTTGCCCTGCGCGATCGGCATCAAGGTGCTCGCGGCCTCGATCTCGCGCTGCGCGCGTGCATCGAGCCCGCGTAAGACCGCCGCGTCGAAGAGGCTCTTGCCGCCGGCCGGGCGGCCCGCAACTTCGGGATAGGTCACGGCACGCCTGCCGTGCGCTCGACCTTTGCGACCTCGACGATCTCGAGGCGCTCGAGCATCGACGGGTCGACGAGCGGCCCACTGGGGCGTCTTCCGAGCCGGTTCATCGCGGCCTCGTATTCGGCGAACGCGCGCACGAGGAACGGCGGAAACGCCCGGAAAAGCAGGCGCGCTTTGATCGAGAATGGTCCGCGCGCGCGGCCGACCTGCAAGTCGTAGGCGTAGGTGATGGGCACCTCCGGCGGCATCGATCGCGTATCGATGATCGCGTCGGGGGCTTTCGGCAGACCCCGCGTCGAGTCGAGCGCGCCGACCGGGAAGTACGTCTCGAGGAGCGCGTTGCGGCCCTGCAAGTTCGACGAGCAAGTGCCGGTGTCGGGATCGTAAACGCCGTCGTCGAAGCGATCCGCGCGGCGCCGCTCCTGGCCGGGCAGGGGCTGGCACGTGCCGTCGGCGGCGATCGTCCCGATGCACGTCACGCAACGGAGAAAACCGTTTTGGAAGTTGATGAGACCTCGCCCGACGAAGCGCGATCCGCCGAGATCCGGCGGCGGCGACCATTGCGGGTGGTCGGGGCCGTCGCGAACGTCGGCGCCGAAGAGACCCTGCGGGCGCCCCTGGTTGTCGACGAAGCTGGGGTCGGTATTGACCCGCTCGAAGATCTTGTCGCGCAGATCTTCGTCCGCTCGATCGACGCGACCGACCTCGTAGACGACGCGACCGGTCGCGTCTTTGACCGTGAGATGAACCCAGATCTCACGCTCTTGGCTGAAGCCGGCGGGGATGCGGTGCCCTCCGCCGACGTTCTCGATCACGACCGGCACCTCGAGGCGATCACCGCGCAACCTGGGCTCGCCGAGCTGGAAGTCGAACGCGGCTTTGAGGAGCGCCTCGCGGCGTGCCTTTGCGGAGATCGGGATCCCCGCGACGTCGAGTGACTCTTCGTCGAGCAGATCTTTCGGGTACTCGTGCGAAAGCGGCAGATCGACGCCGGTCAGGTAGTGCGTCGTGATCGACGTCGCGTTCGCCGAGCTCGAAGCGACGCGCCCCTCGGGAAACGACCCGGGCGCGCGCTTCGACCATTTCGTTCCGGGCGGGCACAAGCTGTCGCCCTCACTGGACGCGTCCTTCTCGCACACGCCGGGGAACTCCGACATGTGACATCCCTGACAGGTTGCCGGCTCGCGGCCCTGCCGTCGCTCGATCGCCGCCCAGTCGCGCCACTCGGAGTAGGCGTTTCGCAGGCGCTTGAAGTGCTCGCCCTTCTGCTGCGCGCCGATGACGTCACTGCCGAAGAGGCGGACGTCGTGACAGCTCCCGCAGAACTCGCTCGACTTGAGGTAGCGGCGCTGCGCCTCGTCGGGCAAACGGTGCGCGAGCTGCGAGCCGTCGGGACCCACCGGCGCCTCGGAGCGTCCGAACAAGAACGACGCCGACTGCATGTCGTAGCCGCTGTTGGCGATGCCGAAGACGCCGGTTCGGTCCTCGGGTCGCGACTCGAACACGCGCCCAGTCTGGAACGACGTCCACGTCGGGTTGCCCTGGTATGCGGTGCGCGCCTGCGGGTTCACCGGGCCGTGCACTTGGTGGCAAAACCCGCAGCTTATCCCTTCGTTTGCGCGCTCCCCGATGAGGTCGCGCACCGGAAAGATGGAGCGAGGATCACCGCCGCCGCGACCGTTCCACGGTGGCATCGCTTGCTCTTGAACCTCGGAAGGGGCGTGGCAGTTCACGCACCAGTGCTCGCCGCCGGAGCCGCTCACCGGCAGGCCGGTCTGTCGATCGCGGCAAGCGAGCTGTGCGGTCGTTTTGCGGAGGATACCCGCGCCGTTCGGGCATTCGAAATCACGCCCGACCTGCTCTTGAATCAAGGACTCGAGCGCGTTGAAGAGCGGGCTCTTCACGGCGTGGCCCATCACGCTCCGGCGCCATTCCGAGGCTTGCCTCGCGTGGCAGCTCGCGCAGTCTTCCGCGGTGAGATCGCGCTCGGTGATGGGCGAGACGGTGCCGACGGTCGCCGTCGTTTTCGTCGTCTTCGCCGGCGGCTGGAGTTGGGTCACGGCGGCGGTTGCGCACGCGGCGCCGAGCGCAATCGGCAAGAGCGCCCGCACCCAAGCACGCGTCGTTCCGGAGGCGCGCGCCGCGGGTGCGACGCCCTCGGCCCGGCGCGGCTTCACCTGCTGCGGAGCTCGAGCTTCGGGGTGGTTGCGCCGCACGTAATCTTGGCTGGGCAGCGTCGGCTGCTCCGAGATCGGCCCCGCGGCGATGGTGACGTTCGCGCGCACCGGCGCGACCGGGGGCAGGGCAGAACCACCGAGCGCGCCGGCGCCAACTCCGCCGACACCGAGACCGCCTGCATCGAGATGGAAGCGCGATAGTGCATCGGCGACCGACTCCGCGGTCTCGGGCCGCTTCGAAACATCCGAATGGAGAAGGCGCAGCGTAAGCGCCTGCAGCCCCGGCGGTAGACCCTCGGCAACCTCGGCCTTGAACGGAGCGGCGTCGCTCGTTCGGGCGGCGTCGAGCGCCTGGCGCAAGCCGCCTCCGCCGCCGAAGGGGTGCGACCCGGTCAGCATCTTGTAGAGCATCAAGCCGAGCACGTAGCGATTGGCGGCGTGATCGAACGGCGCGCCGTCCACTTGTGCGGGCGGGCACCACATCGGCGAGAGCGTTCCTTCGCGCGCGTCACTCGGGACGACGATCGCGCGATCGTTCGCGACGAGGACATTGTCCGGTCCGAGGGGGTCGACCGGCCCGCTCGCCCGCGCTTCTGCCTCGGCTAGATCGTCGGCGACGTCGAGCGCGATCGAGACGGCGCGGCGATAAGGAACGGGCCCACGCTCGGACCGCAACATCGCCTGCAACGTCGGTCGTCCGAGGCCCCCCTCGAAGAGGGCGCGATCCGCTCTCGGTCGCGCTCTTCGCATTACTTCCTCGACTTCGACTTCGACGTGGGATTCGCGCTCGGTGCAGCCTTTTCGTCGCTGGGCGCGCTGGTCGCGCGGATCGTGTAGGCGACGATGCCCGCGACCAGCGACAGGACGACGATGATCGCGATCGCAATCAGCTTCGGTACTTCACGGCCGGACTCGGCCTTGTCGAGGAGCGCGATCGTGTCGGCACGCTCGATCGCCGCGATCGGGTTCGCGCTCGGGCGACCATTGTTGGAGTACGGCAGCGGCCCTTCGGAAGGCTTCGTCGGCCCGGCCGGTCGCGCTGCGCTCGCTGCTTGGGCGGCGCTGTAGCGTCGAGCGCCGGAGTCGCGCGCCGGGGTCGCTGCGTGCGCGCCGACCGCGGCGATCATCGCGTCATCCGACGCTCGCTCGGTGGTCGGAGGTGAGGGGTAGCCGGCCGCTGCGGAGCCACGGCGCTCACGCGACTCCATCGCGCCGAGTGAGTCTCGTCCCGCCCGCCCGCGCGGCGACAAGGCCCCACCGCGCGCCGGACCGGACCCGAGCGACGTTCCTCCCGCGGGGATGAACGGCTCGAGCCGCGCCACGACGTCTTCCGCAAGGTAGGGTCGATCCTCCGGGGCCTTTTCGAGGAGCTGGAAGAGCAAATCCTCCACGCCCTTCGGCAACCCGCGGCGGACGTCTTCGGAGAGGCCGGGCGGCTCGGCGGTGCATTGCAGGTTCAGCAGCTGCCGCGGCGAGCTCGACACGAACGGCGGCCGCCCCTCGAGCAGCTCGAACAGGATGAGGCCGAGGCAATACAGATCCGAGCGGTGATCAATCGCGTGCGCGTCGATCTGCTCGGGGCTCATGTACTGCAGCGTCCCGACGCTCTGCGTGTTCGTCTGGTTCATCGCCTCGATGACCTTGGCGATGCCGAAATCCATCACTTTGATGGCGCCGTCGTTCAGCACCATGATGTTTTCCGGCTTCAGATCCCGGTGAATGACCGGTGGCTCTTGCCCGTGGGCGGCAGCGAGCGCGTTCGCCGCGCTCGACACCACCGCGACCGCGTCGACCCAGCCGAGGCGCCCGCGCTCGGCGATCACCTGGCGCAGCGTCCTTCCATCGAGGAACTCGAGCACCATCACGAGCTCGCCGGCCACCTCCATGCTGGAGAGGCTCCGAACGATGTTCGGGTGCTCGACCCGCGCGAGGATCTGCATCTCGTTCAAGAACAGGCGCCGCGCGTGGTCGCTCTTCGAGAGCTCCGCGTGCAGGACCTTCAGCGCGACACGGCGCTTCGAGAGCCGCTCTTCGCCCTCGTAAACCTTCCCCATCCCGCCTTCCCCGATGAGGCGCCGGACGAGGTACTCGCCCATCTGCTCCATGCCCGTGGTGTCCCTAGCGCCGACGGCGCGGTCAGAATCGTCTTCCAGATCGAGAGCTACGGCTTGGCTATAGACGCGCGACATGGCCACGGGACCTGGACCCTCGTGACCGTGAGATCGAATGGCGTGACCGGATTTTTCGTAGCGACGGGGATTCTACGCGGGATTGTGGGGACGTTTCCCGTTTCTTGGCGGAGAGGCCCAAATGAAAGGCGGCGGCGATGGTCACCCACCGCCGCCGATTGCGCTGCACGCCGTTATCCGTGGACGAACGCTCAACCGCCCTGCGGGCATCCGAACGCGCAACCGCCGAACACCACGTCGACGCTGCTCGCGTCCGGATACACGAACGTGACGCTGTCGGCCGTCGCCATGGTGCCCGCGGGCTGACCTGCGCACACACCGTTCTCGTCGTTGCAGATGCAGGTGCCGTCGCCCGAGTCGCATCGGTCGTAGCCGTAGGCGTTGATGCGCATCTCGCCGGTCGTCGCGATTTCCTGCTGGCAGCTCGGCCCTGCGCCTTCGGTGAAGAAGCACGACCCGGGCATCTCCGCCTGCTTCAAGGCGAGGCCGTACCAGGTCACCTCGATCGTCTCGCCGGCCGGTAGAAGTTGGCTCTCCGGCGGGCAACCTTCGCAGACGAACCCCTCCTCATCCTGCAGCTCGCCGCACGTGAACAGGCAGCTGTGGTCGTACCAAAACGCGAGCTCGTCGTTCGGGTCGATCGAGTCGAGCGAGAATTCGAGGTGCGAGCAGGACAAGGGCATGAAGATGTCGCCGGGGCTCTGGTTGATGAAGCGGATCGTTACCGGCGATCCCGGCGGCGCGTCGTCGAACGGGTCGCAAACATCGTCTCCGCCCCCGCCGCCCCCGGTCGCGTCCGTGCCGCCGGTCGGCGCGCCGCCGGTCGAGACGTCACCACCTGCGCCGCCGGCACCGCCGTCGTCGGCAGGTTCGACCGTGCTTTCACAACCAACGGCGAGCGTGAGGAGCGCAAACGAAAGAAAGGCGGTTCGGGACATGTCGGCCTGGCTCAGCAGCTTTTGTGCCGGCGCATGTTCTTGGAACCGCACACGAAAGGGGACCTTTGCGTGGGTCACTCTGGGCCAAGAGCACACCTCGCTCCGCCGCTCGCGCCTGCGATCTTGGAGCGGCGCCGGGCCGAGGATAGAGACCCGGCCGCCTTGAACAGCGGATCGTCCATCGTCGTCCGCTTCGAAGCCCTCGAGATCGCGCGCGGGCACGACGGTCTGTTGCGCGGCAAGCCCGAGCCTGTCGTCGCGCTCGGTGTCTACACTTACGGGGAAGACGGCGCGGCGCTGGCCACCCGGCAGCTGATTCGCGTCCGCTGTCCGCCGCGCCTTCCAGGCGCGTTCGTGCCGTCGCACACGATTCGCCTCCACGCGACGTCCCGCGTGGCCGACGAAGGGTTTCTTGTCTTCGCGATCGCGCTCGAAGAAGACGCGGGCTCGGACGTGACGAGGAGCTTCGGCGCGCTCGAGCGACCCGAGCGCTTCACCGCGTGGCGAGAGGAGGACAGCCCGGCGCTCGCGACCTCCCTCCAGCACGTCGCAGGTCTTCGCCCGGGCGTCGCGTCGCCTGTTCGTCTTCTCCTCGACGATCAACCCGCCGACGCGATGCGAGCCGACGAGTGGGTCGGCGCGTCTCTCGCGAGGTTCTCGCGCGGGGTACGCCACGCGTCGCACGTACGGATGTCTTTTCTGTCGGGGGACAAATACAACGACTGGACCGCGCGACTACGCGTGTTGGTCCGAACAGGACGGCTCGACGACTGAGTCGTCGCGACGCTGCGAGCATGCCTCCCAAACCCTCCGTCAACGATCCGGTTCTCGGCCCTCTCACCGACGATCTGCTCACGCCCGACGTTCGCGTTTACCAGCGCCTCGACGGACATCGGTTCTCCTCCGACGACGTCGCGACGGCATTCGTCGCGTGGTCCACCTGTCCCGAGCCGAGCCGTGTGCTCGACCTCGGTTGTGGGCTCGGGTCGGTGCTGTTGCTCCTCGCCTGGAAGATGCCCGAGGCGAGCCTCGTCGGGATCGAGGTCCAGGACGTGAGCTTTGCCCTCCTCGAGCGAAACGTCGCCCGCAACGGCCTGTCGTCGCGCGTGTCGATTCGTCACGGCGATCTGCGCGACCCCGAAGCGTCGAGCAACCTCGGAACGGGCTTCGATCTGGTCACCGGCACGCCTCCGTATTTCCCACCCGGTGCGGCGATCGACGCGGACGATGCGCAGCGCGCACACGCGCGGATCGAATACCGCGGCGGCGTCGAGGCCTACGTTGCGGCGGCGGCGCCTCGGCTCGCGCCGCACGGCACGTTCGTATTGTGCGGGGACGCGCGCGCGAGCTCGCGCGTCGACGTCGCAGCGAACCATCACGGGCTCTGCGTCCGGGCGCGCTGCGATGTCTTTCCGCGTGCGGGTGCGCAGGCGCTCTTTGCGATCTGGACCCTCGGCTTCGAGGCACGAGCGCTCGAGGTCTCGAGCATGACGCTGCGAGACGGCGCGGGCATGCCGACCGAAGACGCGGATCGGCTTCGCATGTTCTCGGGCTTCCCGTCGCTCGCCGCCAAGTCTGGTTAGAGCAGCGGCCTCAGTTCGTCGGCTTCGGCGCTCCGAGCGTCACCGTCTGGCCGCCGCTCTTCGATGGCAGCGCGCGCTCGTCGAGCCACGCGAACACTTCGCCGAAGACGCGATCGCCTTCCGCGATGTTGCCGTGTGTGCATCCGGGCATCTCGAAATAGGCGGACGGGACGCCCGCTTTCTCGAGACGCGCCGCGCCTCCTTTCATGCGCGGCGGCACGTCGAGTGAGCACGACATCGTGGCGACCGCGCGCACGTTTTTCAGCTTGTCGACCGAAGGATCTTTCGGCGAGCCCATCAGCACGATGCGCTGGTACCGCTCGGGCCAGCGCTCCGCGAGACGCTCGGCAATCGACGCGCCCTGCGAATATCCAATCAGCGTGATGCCTTCGGGCGGGATCGATTCGACGCCTGCCGCGACGAGCGCCGCTTCGATCCGCGCGTGTTGGGTTTCCGTGCCGGCAGCGAACGTATGAAAGCCCGGCGAGCCCGCGCACGGCTTGTCACCGTCGATCGCGACGACACCTCCTGCTGCGCGCGCCGTCTCGGTGAACGAGGCGAGATACGCGTACGCATTCGAGCAAACACCGGGCAAAAAGACGGTGAGGATGGGGCGCTTGGTTTTGCCACGCACCATCGACGCGGGCAGATCGCCGGCGACCGCGATCTGCTCGACCTTCGCCGGGCCGGGCACCTCCTCGAGTGGAGTGGAAGCGCTCGGCGCCGGCGTCGCTTCGGCGACGTTCTGCGACGACGCCGTCCCCGAAGCCGGAGCTTCGACGTGTGATGGAACCGGTTCGGTGCCAATGGTCCGGTCCGCTTCGCGACGATCGCTATCCGGCCCACCCGCGCATCCGGTGAGGACCGCTACGAAGAAGACGAGCCTCGGGATCATGCGGCGACATCGTCCCATCGAAGAGAAGTGTGACGCCGAGCCGCCTCGAGGGCTCGCCCAGGTGTCTACGCGGCTGCGAGCTCGCGGGCGCGCCGCGCGAGACCGACGACGACCGAGTGAAAGCTCCGCATCCTGCGTACGCCCGCGTTCGGTAGCCGTGACGTGATGGCCGACGTCACGAGCGGCATCTTCGAGGTTCCGCCGGTGAGGCAAACGATATCCACGTCACCCGGCGCGAGCCCGGCGACCTCGAGCGTCTTGTCGAGCGAGCCGACGATGGCCTGCACCTGTCGTTCGCTCGAGCGCTCCAGCTCGGCGCGCGTCGCCTTCGCGTTCACGGCGAGGCTCGGCTCCGGGATATCGAGCACCGTCTCGTCCACATCGGAGAGCCGTCGCTTCGTCGCCTCGACCGCCTCGTAGAGCGAGAAGCCGAGGCCATCCTCGACGAGCGCGACGAACCGTTCGAGGCGCGGCCGATCTTCGCGATCGACCAAGCCCGAGCGAATGTTCTCGAGGAGCGAAAGGACGCGACCGCGATCGGCGACCGTCAGATCGGCGGGGGAGGCGAGCAGCTCGACGAGGAGCAGGGGCATGTCGAGCTCGTTTTTTCCGAAGGGCATTCGGTACCGCGCGCGCGATCCGAAATGTGGTGCGACCGCGGTTCGGACGAGCGCCCCGTCGATGGCGTCACCCGCGACCGGGACACCGCCGACGGCCAAGACGTCACGTGCCTCGAAGCCCTCACGCTTCATCCTCACGATCGTGAAGTCGCTCGTGCCGCCGCCGAGATCGGCGACGAGCACGACGCGGGGCTCCGTGAGATCTTCGGCGAAGTCGTACGCGGCGGCGACGGGCTCGGGGCAAAACGAGATGTCTTCGAAGCCTGCCAGTCGCGCGGCGGCGGCGAGCCGCTCCTCCGCGAGCTGGTCGTCGTCGGGGTCGTTCGAGAACCGCGCAGGACGGCCGAGCACGACGCGGCGAACATCCACTTCGAAGTGAGCGCAGGCGCGCTCACGCATCGCTCGAAGGAACGCGCCGATGAGGTCCTCGAGCGTGGCCTGCCTCGAGCCGATGGTCGTCTTTGTGAACGTCCGCGAGGGCAGGTGCCGCTTGATGGAGCGAATCAGCCGGCCCCGAAACCCGTCTTCGACGAGCGCGCGGATGGCGCGGCTGCCGAACTCCGCGCGTTGCTCGGGCGAGAAGTACAGCGCCGTTTGGAGGATCGTCGCGTCGCGCGCCCCGTCGTCGAGCGGGATCGGATCGAAGACGTGATCCGCGGATGCGGCCGCGAGGAGGGAATTGCTGGTACCGAAGTCGATCGCGAAAATCGTGGGTTTCGTCGGCATGGTCACCTCCAATTGCGCGCCTCCGACCCTCGGAGACGGGCTCGTTGGTGACGGACGATCCTCTTCATATTCGACAGCTTTACGAGCTGCTCTTTTTGCACTAGGGTCCCGCTGGATATCGGGATGTCCGCGAAATGACGTTCGCGACCCGAATCGAGCTTCTGCGGTGGAGCGGCGCGCGGTGGAACGCCGCGCTGGCCTCGACGCTAAGGCGCTTCGTTGGCGCGCTCCGTCGTCGGCGCGAGGATCGCGCGACCGAGCGCTTGGCCGAGTGACGCGAGCAGCGGGCGCGTGACTTCGTCGTAGCCGTAATCGTCATCGTTGAGCACGCCGTCCGGGTTCGAATAGACGGTGGCCGTCACGAAGAAGCCGCGACCCGACTCGGTGTCTTTGATGAACGCATTCTCCAGGTGGAAGCCGTATGCGCGCCCCGACTTCGCGATGTAGACGAGCCGATCGGCCGGCAACACTTCGAGCAGACCCGGTGACAGCGGACCATGCTCGGCCGCGCGCTTTTGCGCGCGAAGGTTCTGGGTCATCGCCGACACGATGTGTTTGCGCTGCGCCTCGCTGAGCCCGAGGTCGATCCCTTCCGGTCGCCCCGGGAACAACAGCGACACGTTCACGCGCTGAAGATCGTGTAGCGACACGTAGTTCTTCGTCGCGAAGCTCAGCGGCTCTTCGACGAGGCCCTTGCGGTCTTTGTACGCCGTCCCGACGAGGAGGTTCGTCGCGGGCGTCGGCGCAGGCTCGAAGTCGCTCTTTCGCTTCGGAATCGTGATCGGCTTCTTCCCCGGCGGCAGCAGCACCGTGCGCAGCGTCGTGCGTGACTGATCTGCGGGGGCGCTCATTCGATGATGAAATCGCACCGAGGCAAGGCCGAGCTTGGCCATGTCCTCGTTGAGCTCGCGGTGCCCGACGATGTCGTAAAGGCGGTTGTACGAGTCGTTGTCGGAGTAGGAGAGCATCTTCGAGATCTCCTCTCCGACGCGCAGCTTCTCGTGCTTCTTCTTGCCGTCGGCCCGGCGCTCTTTGTCGTCCTCGTCCTCTTCAGGGGGCTCGCAGCCGGGGCGGTCTTCACGGCACCGCTCGATCTTGGTCGCGAGATTGACGTCCGAGCCGATCTTCTGCGACAGCGTCCGCAGCGCGGAGATCGCGAGAAGCGTCTTGATCGCGCTCGCGGGGTAGAAGTACTCGGCGTCGGCGCGGAGCTCGTGCGACTCGAAGGTGCCTTCCGGGGTGACGATCGTCACGAGGATCTGCAAGCGCAGATTCGGCGCGTCGGCGAGCCAGTCGGCCCAACGCGGGTCCGCGGCTCGAAGCGTCGTGTCGAGCCACGTGTCGGCGGCAGGTGCCGGCGGCGCCGCCGACGCGGACGGTTCGGCAGCGATCGCCGTCGCCGTCGCAGCGGGCGGCGTCACCGGGACCGGAACCGTCGCGGCGCTCGCGGCGTCGAGCACCGACCGATCCTCGGGACCGCAGGACATGGTCAGCGCGCAGAGCAGGCCACACAACATCCCCCCGACCCGACTCATTGCGCGACCTGCCCCTCGAGCGACGCGCCCTTCTTCGCGCTGGTTTTCGTCCGTTTGAGCTTCGCTTTCGCGGCCGCGTATTTCCCCTCTTCGACCGGCTGACCGCGGGCCCATCTTCGCATCTGCGGGACGATCACGTTCTCCCACGCGACGTCGAGGCGAAGCGTGATGAAGTCCGCGTAGAGCGCGTCGAGGATCGTCTCGAGCGACTCGGTCAGGCGCATGCGCTCGTACAGCGCTTCGTATTTGTCGTCCTGGGACTTGAGCTGCGCGGGGATCTTCAGCGACGCGATCGCCAGCGTGTCCGCATTCATCTTCCAGCCGTACTCGAGCTCGCCCCACACGAGGCGCAGCTTGGTCTGCTTCGGCAGCTTGCCCTGGCGCAGCGCTTGTTTTGCTTCGGGCGCGAGACCGGGCGTGGAGCTCTTCACGCGGGTCTCCTCTGCCTCGCTCGCGAGCGTCAGCTCCGACTCGAGCCACAGGGCGCAAGCATCGGCGTTCGTGGGGCGCAGGTTCGTTTCGTAGAGCTCGCTCTCGAACCAGAGCCACAGCAGGAACTCTCGTCCGACGAAACGATTCAGCTCGACGAGCTCGGCGAGGTCTTTCACGACGCGACCTCCATGGTGGCGAGGGACGTCGCTTCGAGCGCCGCGAATGCGCGCTGCTCTTCGGCGACGAGGCCACGTCGATCGGCCGCGGTGCCGGGGCTCTCGACGAGCAATCGCAGCTTGAAGGTCCGCTCGAACAGCTCCTGCACGAGCTCGTGGGTCTTGTTCGAATGACTGAAGAAGAAGGCCACCCCGTCGTTCACGTTCCACACGAGATCGTAGCTCTTCGTGACGGGGACGAGCTGCCGCCGGAGCTTTTTCAGCACCATGACCTTGAGATCCGCCTTGGCCTTGCGGCCGAGCCGCTCGAGGCTCTTCTTCTCGAGCAGCTTCTCTTCGGCCTCCCGAAGGTGGGCCTTGAGCAGAGGGCCGGGGACGACCCATCGGTCCACCCGCATGGCGAGCGTCAGGTATTCGTTGAAGAAGACCTTCTCGTGGTCGAGCTCGGTATCGAACGGGTCTTCGACGCTCGTCCAACCGTGGCGCTCGGCCACGTCGTCATCCGGCAACAGTGGCTGAATGACCGAGGCGCGAATGCGCTTCATCGAGCTGCCCGCGAGATCGTCGGGTACGTCGCCGACGACGAAAAAACGCGAGAAGGTGAGGCTTCCTCGTAGTGCTCCCAAGATGGGCGGGGACTACGAGCGCATGGCCGCGAAGGCAAGCACTGCCAACACCGCACAACTGAGCGCATCGTTGACCGCGGCTTTCGCGAGACACAAGTTGGAGCGGTGGCTGGCTGGCTCCCCATCGGGCGGATCGGCGACGTGCCGATTCGCATCCACTTCAGCGCGTTCTTGGGCGCGCTGTTCTTCAGCGGGTTCCGGTTCGCGCCGGGCGCGTGGCTGGGTTTCCTCGTCGTCATCCTCGTCCACGAGCTCGGGCACGCGCTCATCGTGAAGAAGACGCGCAAGGAGCTGCTCGGCGTCGACATTCACGCCATCGGCGGCGAGTGTCGTTGGGCGGGACGTGCGACGCCGCTCGAGCGAGCGCTGATCGCATGGGGCGGCGTCTGGGCTCAGCTCGCGCTTTTGGTGATCGCGCTGCCGCTCTACTACCTCGTCGCGGCGCGCCTCGGCTCGTTCGGGATCCAGTTCTTCTACGCGCTGAGTTTCCAGAGCCTGATCCTCGCGGCCATCAACCTCTTGCCGATCCCACCGCTCGACGGCGCGGAAGCGTGGAAGCTGCCGGGGTTGCTCTTCGAGCGCTACAAGAAGCGACGCTCCCCGGGGTTCAGGGCTTGATGCAGCGGAGCTGCGCCGGAGCGGTCTCGAGGATCTCGCAGCGGTTCGGCGCGCGGCAGTTCGCTGCGTCGCACGCCATCTCGCGCGAGTTGTAGCACTGGCCGTTCACGACGACTTGATCCGGTGTGCACGTCGGCGCGCTTCGAGACCCTTCGGTGGTCGCGCCGCACGCTGCGGTGAGCACGGTGCAGGGCACGATCAGGATCGCGTACGCGACGATTCGGCGGGCTAACAAGCAAGCCTCAGATCGGCGTCGCCGGCTTGCTCGACGGTGCAAGCAAACACGGCGTTGGTCCCGGGAACGAGGCGCGCCGCGGCATCCGGCGTGACGCTCGCCGTCGCGTGGTTCGGGCCGTCCTCGAGCTTCACCGTCGAGCCCTCGACGGACGTGACACGGGCGATGACGCGGATGTGGTCGCCTTTTTCGCTGGCCGCGACGATGTGCAGGCCGGGCGCGAGCGGCTCCTGTTTCGAGGGCTCGTTGAGGCCTTTCATCAAGCCCACGCCGCCGAAGACGATCGCCGCGAGCACGTAGCCCACGTAATCGCTCTTCGGTCCCTTCGCTCCGAACCCGGGATCGCGCTTCGCCATCGACCGAGAAATAGCACGGCGGCCGAGCCGTCTGTCGACTTGGCTCGGCCGCCACCCTCAACCCGAACGTCCGCTCGTCATGCCGGAGCGGCAGGCGCCGGAGCGGCCGCTGCTGGTTGTTGCGGCTGCGGCTGTGACGATTGCGGAGGCGGCGTTTGCTGATCGGCCGGCGGTTGTGCCCGCTCGGCGCTGTTCTGTGCGTGCGTCGGGATGTGCATGCCCCGGCGCTCGAGCTTGCGATAGAGCGTGCGGCGATCGAGGCCGAGCACCTGGGCGGCGCGCGACTTGTTGCCGTTGAGCATCTTCAGTACGCGCTCGATGTAGCGGTTCTCGAGCTCGTCGATCGTGAGAAGCTCGCTCGAGTCTTCCGCGGAGACGACGACCTTGCCGGAGCGATCGTTGCGCAGCTTCTCCGGGAGGTCCTCGACGGTGATTTGGTCGAAGCGGGCGAGGGCAACCGCACGTTCCATGCAGTTCTCCAGCTCGCGGACGTTGCCCGGCCAGTCGTACGCCATGAGGCGCTCGGCGGCCTGGGGCGACAGCGACAAGGAGCGATCCGCCGCGAGGCGAGCGAGCAGGTGATGGGCGATGCCGAGGACGTCGGAGCCGCGGTCGCGCAGCGCCGGCAAGTCCACGCGGACCACGTTGATGCGGTAGTAGAGGTCTTCGCGGAAGCGCTTCTCCCGCACCTCGGCCTCGAGGTCGCGGTTCGTCGCCGTGAGGATGCGCGCGTTGTACGGCACCTCCATGTTCGAGCCGAGCGGGCGCACCCGCTTTTCCTGGAGGGCGCGCAGGAGCTTGGCTTGGACATCGATCGGCATCTCGCCGATCTCGTCGAGCAAGAGTGTCCCGCCGTTCGCCTGCACGAACAGGCCTTCTCGTGCGTTCTTCGCGTCGGTGAACGCGCCGCGCGCGTGACCGAACAGCTCGCTCTCGATGAGGGTCGCGGGCACTGCGGCGCAGTTGAGCGCGACGAACGGCCCCTTGTTGCGGAGGCTTCGCTCGTGGATGGCGCGGGCGACGAGCTCTTTGCCGGTGCCCGTCTCACCGAAGATGAGGACGCTCGCCTCGGTCGGTGCCACGCGAGCGATGAGCTCTTGCACCTTCTTCATGGCGGGGCTCGACCCGAGGACCTCACCCGCGGGGCGAACGTTCCCCGCCTCGGCGCGCAGCCTCCGGACCTCTTTCTGGAGGAACCCGGCTTGCCCGGCGCGTGCGACGCAGGGCGCGAGGAGCTTGTCGTCGATGGGTTTGGCGATGAAGTCGTAGGCTCCCGCGCGCAGCGCGCCGACTGCAGCTTCCATGCTGCTGTCGCCGGTCACCACGATGACCGGCATGCCCGGGGAGAGCTCGTTGACGCGGCGGCACAGTTCGAGCCCGTCCATCGCGGCCATTTTGATGTCGGTGAGGACGAGATCCACGTCCGCCTCTTGGAGCGTGCGGATCGCCTCCTCGGCGCTGGTTGCTGTCGTTGCGGTATGACCAAGACGGCGGAGCGCCATCTCGAGCAGCTCGCAGGCGGGATCGTCGTCGTCGACAACCAAAACCTTGTAACCCATGAGACCTCCTCGAGGCGTCTCGGCACGCCGCGGCTCTCGTGCCTTGGCAGCTCTTGGGCCAGTCGGGTTTTATCGACGCAGGAGGCCGTCGGACGTGGGGCATCGCGCCACGAGAATTCGAGCTCTCAGCCCGCGGGCGCGGCAATTCCCCAAAGGTGTCCGAGCGAAAGACGCTATTCGCTGCGCGCTGCGATCGGCGCCACAGCCGATGCAACTTGCTACACAGATGCCCCAGCACCGCAATGACCAGTCATTGGGAGTTTGGTGCTGCGCGGACCAGCAACCTAGCACGCTATTATTGGCTAGCTAGCTATTTTATTTCGCGCGAGCACGACGGCTCGGGTCCCGCCTGGGGGTGTGCTTCGCTGCGCTTCGCACTGGGCACCCAAGCCTGTGCGCGCCCATTTGCAGGTTGCGGGGTCGATCCGACGCCGGCCGATGGCCGGCTCTTGGACGGTCTTGGTGCTCCAAGACGCGCGCGGCCGGGCCGGTCGGCTGCCCAAGAGTTGCTCACACACGCGCGCGCGACACTTGCCGATTGTCGGCTCGCGAGAGGTCGCGACTTCGGCGCGCGCGTAGTCACTAGTTCGAAGTCGACTGTCGCTGGTTCAGAAACTCCAACCTAGGCGGATTAGGTAGAAGTACGCGACGATCTTGGGAATCCTCAGTACACACAGGATCGCAAATAGTGGATATGGCAAACGGTTCAATCCGGAGAGGTAGCAGAGGAACGAGTAGGGGACGGGGAGCAGGCTGCCCAGCACCATCGCCCAGGTTCCCCAGCGCTCGACGACGGCTGCCATGGTCGTTTTGACCTTCGCGGCCCGGCGCAGGATGAACTTCAACCGCGAGGCCTTCATCGCGATGTAGTAGGCGACGTGACCGCCGGCGATGGAGCCGACGGAGATCGCCGCGAGCGTGAGGAGGGGTGACGCGCCGCCGGTCACGGAGGCGAGCATGTAGAACTGGGGCGGAATCGGGAAATGCAGGCCGTCGGCGATGAACGTCCCGACGCCCATGCCGAGGTAGCCCATCGAATCGACGAACGCGGTGCCGAGCCGCTGGAGGTCGTCGCGGTAGTAGTGCCCGGCCGTGCCGATGATCACGAACAACAGCGCAAGGCCGGCGACCATCTTCGCGAGAAACCCGATGCCGCGGAGTGGCGGGCGGCCGTGCGCGATCGGTTCGTCGACGTCGACGGGATCGCTTCTGCATTCGGCCATCGTTCGAACCAATGCACATATCCGACCAAGCTGCGAATCGCGCTCAGGCCGATGCCGAAATGATCGGACGCGCGAAACTTCAGTCGCGTGAAGGCCGAATGCGCACTTCGAGGAACGCGCGGCCCCCGACGAAGGGCGCCGCGCCGTCTCCGCTTTCGCCGTCGTTGCCCAGCGCAGCTGCGACGTCGGCGGTCGGCTCGGCGCCGAGCGCGAAGGCAAAGCCTTGGTCGCGGAACACGTCGACCGTCACGCGCCCGGCGAGGCCGAAGGTGTACGCCCCGAACTGCCGCTCCGTCGTGACGCGATCGATGCCGATGTAGCCGACGCGCGGGCGGACGCCGATTCGCACGATGCCGATCGGCCAGGCGAGGTCGATGCCGAGCGCAGCGTGCATGCAGAAGAGGCCGCCTTCGACGACGCCGGCGAACGCGCTGACGCCGAGCGCGTAGGAGCCCGAAGCCGTGTCTATGCCCGCGCCGACGTCCAGCTCGCCGCCGACGACCATCGAGTCGAAGAGTGCACGTGTCGTGGCGCCCGCCGACGCGCGAACCATCAACATCGGCTTCGTGGGGGAGGGCGCATCGAGGTCGGGATCCACCGTGACGACGTCGCTGGACGGTTCTTCGGCGAGCGCCGAGGTGGTGGCGAGGAGCGCCGCGACGGTCAGCGCGATGCGAAGGCCGATCAGTCGCAAAGCCAATCCTCCTGGTACAGCTGGTAGAGGGGTGGTCCCTGTGGGTCGGCCTCCGCCTCGATGCGTGCAGCCAGCCGTTCGCAGACCTCGGCGGCCGCGATCTCGGCGCACTCCATCGAGCGCAGACAATCGCTTTCCCCCTCGGCGATGAGGGTGCCGTCGAGCTCGCGGGTGCAGCCGCCTTCTTGGATGCACGTCCACCGCGGGAGCTGCAGCTCGGGACAGCAGTCCATCAAATGTTGCGCCGCTTGCTCACAGGCGAGCTCGCCGCGGTCGAGGTCGAACCCGAGCGACCCCGAGGCGATCGCGAGCACGAACGACAATGGAATGAACCCGAGCCGCGTCCGGCGGGCGTCGTTACGCATGGTCTGACGGTGCGTGTGCCGAGGCTCGCGGCGCCATCCATCGATCGTCGGGCCCACCCCCCGCTTTTTCTTCCCGACCCATGTCACAGGCGAAAAAGCGACCTCGTCTTCCGGCAAACCCAGGAGGTCGTCCCATGAATCAGCTCTCGCTCGTCCCCGCCGCCGCGCGGGTGGTCGTTCTCGGTGCCGGATACGCAGGTGTGATCGCCGCCCTCAGGCTCGCCGGTAAAGCCGGAAGCTCGGCGCGGGTCACGCTGGTCAACGATCGGCCTGATTTCGTGGAGCGAATTCGCCTGCATCAGGTCGCCACAGGACAAGCGGCAACGCCTCGAAGTCTCGCGCGGATGGTGCGCGGAACCGGCATCGAGCTCGTGATTGGGCGTGCGGAGTCGGTATTTGCGCCGGCGAGGCGCGTGTTCGTTCGAGGGCCGGAGGGAGAGCGCGAGCTCCGTTACGACTACCTCGTCTACGCGCTCGGCAGCGGCACGCCGCGGTCTCGTATCGAGGGCGCGGCCGAACATGCGCACACCGTTTCGACACGAGAAGCGGCGGAGGCGCTCGCGACGGAGCTCGCGAAGCTCGGTGCCGGAGGGCGCGTCGCCGTGCTCGGAGGCGGGCTCACGGGGATCGAGCTCGCGACCGAGCTCGCGGAGGCGCGGCCGGATCTCGCCGTCTCGCTCGTCAGCGCGAGCCGCGTCGCGCCGGGACTCTCCGCCGAAGGGCAGGAATACGTCGAGCGCACGCTCACCGAGCTCGGCGTCGAGATCGTCGCGCGCGCGGCGGTCGCCGAGATCACCGAGCGGGGTGTGCTCCTCGAGGGCGGAGACCACCGCGACGCGGATATCGTCGTCGATTGCACCGGGATGGGCGCGTCCGATCGCGCATCGAATTGGGGCCTCGCGTGCACGCCGAGCGGTCGGTTGAGCATCGACGAGACGCTCCGCTCCGTCTCCGACGAGCGGATCTTCGGTGCCGGTGACGGCGCGGCGATCGCCTCCGACGAAGCGGCATTTCTGCGGATGGCGTGCGCGACCGCGATGCCGCTCGGCGCGCACGTCGCCGACAACGCGCTGCGAGCGATCCGCGGTGAGCCGCTGGCGCCGTTCGGTTTCGGCTTCTTCGGCCAATGCATCAGCCTCGGCCGCAAGCGCGGCGTCGTTCAATACGTCGATGCGACCGACAGGCCGTCCGAGCGAATCACGACCGGTTGGCTCGGCGCGCGCTTCAAAGAGGGCGTCTGCAAATTCACGACGCTGGCCCTCGCGATCGAGCGAGTCTTGCCCGGAACGTACACGTGGCCCAAAAAGGGAGAGCCGATCGACTGGAAGGTGTCGGCCCGTTTGCCCGCGTGACCACCATGCCCTTCGATTGGACCTCTCGATTCGAGCAAGAGCGGCCGTACCTCTTCGCCGTCGCGTACCGCATGCTCGGCAGCGCGAGCGAGGCCGACGACATCCTTCAAGAGGCATGGCTTCGCGTTCGAACGAGCGAGGAGGTGCCGCGAAACGCCCGCGCATTCCTCACGACGGTCGTCGTTCGGTTGTGCCTCGACGCCGCGAAATCAGCGCGCGCTCGGCGCGAGACGTACGTCGGCCCTTGGCTTCCGGAGCCGCTCCTCGACGCGCCGAGCAGCGACGACGCGCACGCCGGTGCACCAGCGGAGGAGCGCGTCGGCATCCAGGAGTCGGTGTCGATGGCGCTGCTCGTCGTGCTCGAGACGCTCTCGCCGCTGGAGCGGGCGGCGTTCCTCCTGCGCGAGGTCTTCGACTACGAGTTCGAGGAGATCTCGTTGTGCCTGGGCCGCTCCGAGGCGGCTTGCAGGCAGCTCTTTCATCGCGCGAAAGAGCACGTGCTCGCGAAGCGAAGCCGATTCAAGCCGTCGGCCGCGGACGCCGATCGGCTCGTTCACGGCTTCATGCTGGCGGTCGCGACAGGCGACTTGTCCAGCGTCGAGTCGCTCCTCGCCGACGACTGTGTCGTCACCAGCGACAGCGGTGGGCGCGTCAGCGCCGCGCGCAAGCCGGTCATCGGAAAGGACCACGTCGCGAAGTTCTTCGTGGGCCTCGCAAAAAAGGCGCCGCCCGACCTGTCGCTCACCTTCGAGCACGTCAACGGTCAGCCCGCGTTCGTTCTTCGCGCGTTCGGCCGCCTCAACAACGTCGCGGTGTTCGAGGTCGTGGACGGCGCGATCAAGCGGATTCGCATCGTGTTGAACCCGGAAAAGCTCGCCCGCTTCGAGCGGGCGTTGGTCGCGCGAGCGCCGTAGCTTGCGGGCAGGATGGGCTTGCGAGGCGGGTAGGGCGCGCGCTAGGAGGTCGATCGATGCCTGCGTCGCGTGCGTGCTTCGTGTCCGCTTCGCTCCTGTTCGTGCTCGGCATCGTGGGCTGCGGGGACAAGCCCGCGGAGCCCGAACGTGCCGCGCCGCCGTCGACGGCCCATACGACGAGCGCGGCTCCCGCGACCGCGGGCTGGAGCGGCGAGACCGAAGCCCCGCCGCCTGGTGACGACGCAACGCTCGCGTGGGACGCACCCGGCGGCTGGAACGTCACCGAGACGAGCAAAACCGGACCGCGACGAATGGGGTACTCCGTCCCCCGTGTCGGCGACGACAAAGAAGACGCGGAGCTACTCGTTCTCTACTTCGGAAAAGGGAAGAACGGCGAGCGCGACGCTCAATGGGACTCGTGGTTCGGGCAGTTCGACGGTGACGCGAAGAAGGACGCGAAGCGCGAGACATTCCCCGTCGGCGACAACACGGTCGAGACCTTCGAGTTCATCGGCAACTACAAGCTCAACATGGGACGGCAAGTCCCCGGGATGAAGCGGTCGCCCGTGCAGATGGTCAAAAAAGACTTTCGTATGATCGGGGCGGTCGTGAAGACGAAGGCGCGCGGCAATTGGTTCTTTCGACTGGTTGGACCGGACAAGACCGTCCTCGCTGCGAAGGATGGATTCGTCGAGATGCTGAAGAGCGTCCGCTGATGTGGTAGGACCGGCGAGGTGGCTTTTGCCGACGAGGCATCGCCGCCCAGGGAGGGGTCACTCACTCAGCGCAATGGCCGTATCCGCTTCACGAAGCCATGCTGCGACGAACGGCGCTGGGACAGCGCGCCGCACCTCGCCGCCCGTCTTCCCGAAGCCGATCACGATCGCGCCGGCGGTCATCCCGTCGATGAGTGAAGTCTCGCGAGCGCTCGCATCCCTTGCGAAGACCGCATCGCGACGCGTTCATCCGAACGATCTGGATGCGCGCGACGAGGGGTTCATCGCGGACATGCTGCCGCTGATGAACGTGCTCTACGACCACTACTTCCGATGCGAGACGGAGCTCGCCGCCGACATCCCGGAAGGGCCCGTCCTCATCGTCGCGAACCACAACGGCATGACCGGCACGCCCGACATGTTCTGTCACATGACGGCGTTCTGGCGGCGGTACGGGACGGGGCGGCTCGGCTACGGGTTGATGCACGACGCGCCTTTTTCGTTTCCCGGCGGCGGCGCGTGGCTCAATGCCGCGGGGGCGATCGCCGCGAATCCGCGCAACGCCGAGCGCGCGTTGGATCGCAACGCGGCAGTCCTGGTTTTTCCGGGCGGCGACGTGGACGCGTGCAAGCCGTTTCGAGATCGTTACAAGGTCAGCTTCGGCGCGCGGCGCGGGTTTCTGCGCGTGGCGATTCGACGGCGCGTGCCCATCGTCCCTGTCGTCAGCGCCGGCGGCCACGAGTCGCTGTACATCGCCGCGCGCGGCGATCGGATCGCCCAGGCCCTCAAGTTGCCGCGCATCTTCCGGTCGAACGTTTTCCCGCTCGGCGTCGCGATGCCGTGGGGAATCGTCGCGGGTGTCCCGCTTCCGCATCTGCCGCCGCCGGTCAAAATCCACACCAAGATCCTCGCCCCGATCTTGCTCGATGCTCCCGTATCGGCCTCAAACGATGCGCGCGCGCTCGATTCGTCGTATGAACACGTCGTGGGTCTCATGCAGCAAGCGATGAACGACCTCCGCTCCGAGCGGCGTCATGGTCTGTTCCCGCGATCGAAAGCGGCCTCTGGATCGAAGGCAGGGGGCTGATCATGGGCCGCGTCGAAGTTGGTGTGTTGATCGCTGCGATGGCCCTGCACGGCGGAGGCCTCGCGATCGCGCGAGCCATCCCCGAGCTCACGCCTGCACGCGCTGCGTTCACCGAAGTGATGATGCTCGAGGTCGAGGTCGCGCCCGAGCCGGTTCGGCGCGCGGTCGTAGCCGAGCAGCAGCCGGATCAGACGCAGCCTGAGAACACGCAAGCCATCGCGATGAACACCGAGCAGCCGACCTCGAAAGGGCACCGCTCCAGCAGCGGCGCTGCGTCGAGCGAGCCCGGCTCCGGTGGTACGGACGAGAATTCGAGCTCCGAGGGCGTCGTCACGGGTCCTGGTACGCCGGGTGAAGAGGATTGGACCGGTCCGCCCGGGGGCCCGGGTACCGGGCCCGGAGGCCCGCCGGGGATCAGCCCGCTCGCGGCCGCGATCGCGTTGAACAACGCAGCTGCGCCCGCCGCGCCTACCGAGGCGCCGAAGGCGAAGAAGGCCGACCGAGACTCGGCGAACCGCGTCATCAAGGACGAGCTTCGCAAGAAGGACAAAGCCCTCGGCCTGGATCTTCCCGCCGCCGGCACGATCGCCAGCATGATCAAGGCGCAGATGCAGGGCTCCGACGCGCCTGGCGACGCGAAGGCGTCGTTCCAGGTCGTCTTGGGTCCCAGCGGGAACGTCCAAGCCGTGAAGGTGCTCAGCTTCGCGGGCGGCGCCGCGTCGACGTACGAGGGGATCGCGCGAAACGTGAAGGCTGCGCTCTCCGCGCGGAAGCTGAACCTGACCGAGGACTACAAGAAGGGCGCGATCGTCGTCGTGAACGCCCAGTCCAAGATGCAGATGCCCTCGGGCGCCGAGGTCGGCGCCGGGTTGAAGTTCAGCCTCAAGCAAGAGTTCGATGTCGCCGACATCGGCGCGAGCCCGGTTCGCGTCGTGAAGGTGAACTTCAGCGCCAAGCCCGTGGAGTAGCGCGGGCGCGCGGTCCGCGGGCCGAAACGCGAAAACGCGGACGCCGGCGCTCAGGCCTTCGGCACCTTGACCTTCATCCCGGCTTTCACGCCGTGTTTACGGCTCCATCCGGCGTTGACCTCGAGCACGTAGCGAGCGTTGCAGCCGGAGCTGAAGGTCTCGTCGGTGAGGGTCGGGGTGTTCTCTTCGATTGCGACGATCGTCCCGTCGGCGGCGATGAACATCATGTCGAGCGGGATGCAGGTGTTTCGCATCCAGAAGTTGAGCTCGCGGTCGTACTCGAAGATGAACAGCATGCCGTCGTTTTCCGGCAGGCTCGTTCGGTACATCAGGCCGCGCATGCGGTGCTCGTCCTCTTTGGCGATCTCGGCATCGACGGTCAGGAGGCCTTCGGACGCGCCGCGAATCTCGACGCGCTTTCGCACGAGCTCGGGCACGGGCCCGGGATCGGCTGGGCATCCAGGCGCGGGAACGGGTCCGGTGACGGTCCGCGTGGGCTCGGCAGGGGTCTCTTTGAGGCAGCGGTTGGGCAGGATCGGTCGCGACGGCGTCGTCGTCGTCTGCGCTGGCTCAGACTGGCCCTTCGCCTCGGTGCTGTCCCTCGTCACGGTCGGCTCGGGCGCGCGCGGATCACAGGCGCAAAGGGACGAAGCGAGGACGAGAGCGACCGCGAGGCCGTGCGAAGTCCGTGACATCGGGAGCTTCTTACTACTGGGCACGAGCCGCCTCAAACAGCCGGCGAAGAGCAAGGTCAAAACACCTCATGAATCGTTCGGCCTGGCGAGACAATTGCTATGCTCGCGGCCATGCGCTCCACCCGGTTGCTTGTCTTCGTCGGGATTGCCCTGATGGCGCCGACCGGACTGATGCTCGTCGCCTCCGCGGGGTGCGACAACACTGTCATCGTCCCTGACGGGGACGGCGGCAGTGGTGGGAGCGGCGGGGAAGGGGTCGGACTCATCCCTTCGACCAACACCGGCCTTGGTGGTGAAGACGCCGGCCACGATGCCTTGAACGAGTTCATCGATCCGGGCTGCAAAGATCAGCCGCCTCCGCTCGAGGACTTTCAGTGCGACCCGGAGAACCAAGGCAACGGCGACTGCCAGATCGGCGAGGGTTGTTACATCTACGTCGACTACCCCGAAGATCCGTGCGGCCAGGAGATCTACGGCTCACTCTGTTTGCCGGAAGGCTTCGGTCAGCAGGGTGATCCTTGCGGCGGCGCGCAAGATTGCTCCGCCGGCCACGTCTGCGTCGTCACCGGCTCCGGCACCCAATGCGTCGTGATGTGTGATCTCGACGGTCCGAGCGACTGCCCGTCGGGCCTCGTTTGCGAGCCCATCGACGTGGATGGCTTCGGCGGTTGTCTGTAAACCACCGAGCGAGAGCAACATGCCCAAACGCGCTCGTCTGACCCGGGTCGTTCTCGCCGCACTCGGCGCGACCCCGCTGTTCATCACGCTCGGATCCGCGTGCGGCGCGCGCGACGATCTTCCCGATCTGCCGCCGGTCCCGCCTGTCCCCGAGTGTGTCGTCGACGCCGACTGCGAAGGCTTCGACGACCTCTGCCGCAACGTTCGCTGCGTCCCCGACGACGGCAGCGGCGGTGGGGACGAAGGTGGTGGGGCGGTCGGGGGCAGTGCTGTCGGAGGCAGTGCTGGCGGCGACGTGATCGGTGGTGCCGATGGCCGCGCGATCACGCTGCGACGCGGGCAGTGCCGCGAGGTGAACCCCGTCGACTGCGACGACGGCGACATCTGCACGATCGACACTTGCGATCCGGCGACCGGCAGCTGCTCTTCGGAGCTCGCCGTTCACGACAACGACGGCGACGGCTTCAACGGCCCGCGAGAGGGAACGAAAGCAGGCGATCCGGACTCGTGCGGCGACGACTGCGACGACACGAACGAGAACGCATTCCCCGGCAACACCGAGGTCTGCGACGGCGCCGACAACGACTGCAACGGTATCGTCGACGACAACGCGACGTTCATCCCGATCGAGCTCGAGCCGGTCCGCATCTCGCCCGACGGGCAAACGCCGGCTGGTCCCGGCGGCCTCGCGTGGAGCGGCGAGTCGTACGTTGCGACGTACACCGGCACGTCGAGCGGCTTCGACATCTGGCGCTCTCAGCTCGCGCCGAACGGCGACAAGCTGCAAGACGACGAGCTGCTCAAGATCTCCAACAGCGACGGCATGGGCGGCCCGATCGTGTGGACGGGCGACCGCTACGGCGTCGCCTGGCAAGAGCGGCGCGACGGCGACTACGAGATCTACTTCCGGTTGCTCGACGCGAGCGGCGCGACCGTCGTCACCTCACCCGTTCAACTCTCGGATGCGTTCGGCTTCTCGGTGAATCCGGATCTCGGTTGGACCGGCACGCGTTTCGTCGCTGTTTGGCAAGACGAGCGCAGCGGTCAATTCAGCATCTTCGGTCGAACCATCACGCTCGAGGGCGCGCCGGATTCGGGCGAGGTTCAGCTCGTCCCCGAAGGCGGCTTCCCCGACGAAGCCCCGGTCGTCGCTGCCAGCAGCCAGGGCATCGGCGTCGCGTGGGGACACGGCGATGCGCTCGCGCACTTCATCCAGTTCCAGACCTTCGGCTTCGATCTCCAGGCCACGTCGGACGTGGTCACGCTGACCGACGGAACGACCGACGCCGTGTACCCGGCCGTCGCCTACAACGACGGTACGTACGTCGTTGCCTGGTTCGATCGATCGGCGAGCCCGCAGGGCATCTACGCAGCGGTCATCAGCGACGAAGGTCAGCTCGTCGTGGCGCCGAAGCTCGTGTCGAGCACGCCGGCCGGACGTCACTCGCGCTACCCATCGATGCGCGCCCTCGGCGACAGAATCCTGCTCGTGTTCTCGGACGACCGGGACGGCGGCCAATACGAGCTCTACGGCCGCATGCTCACGGCCTCCCTCGATCCACTCACCGAGCCACAACGGATCACGCAGGCCACCGGCGATTCGGTGTACCCGAAGCTGGCGTTCGGGCCCGATGGCAACGTCGGCATTCTGTTCCGCGACGATCGGCTGGGCGAGCAACACGTCTTCTTCACGCGCCTCGGGTGCCTCGCGGGCACGACGCCGCCCAATCCGTGATTCGTACGAATCGACTGTAAGGTCGTTCGGCCCGTCACGTTTGTGAGCGCTGGCGGCACCTGGCTGGGCCAACCGCCATCACTGGGCGCGCGACGTGCGTCGCGTCGGCGTGTCCGTGACCTCACGAGAACCCCTCACGCTCGAGGCCAACGTCCATGCGAAGCGCTCTCTTTTTGATCTCGGCCCTCTCGCTTTCGGCGCTCGGATGCGCCTCCTCGCTGACGAGCCACGTCGAGACGAACGCGCACCTCGGTCGCGTCGTCGTGTACCGCAACGGCATCGCGTACTTCGAGCGAACGGCCGAGGTCAGCGGCGGCGAGTTCGAGCTCGCGGTCCCCGCCGACAAGGTCGACGACTTCCTCAAGTCGCTCACTGTGCTCGACGCGGAGACGAAGCAGCCGACGCCGATCGCGTACCCGACGCGGCCGCCGGTCTCGAACACCGGCCTCATCACGATGAAAATCCAGCTGAAAGAGCCTGGATCCGAGGACGATCCGAAGCGCCTGCTCCTTTCGTACGTGACGGAGGCTCCGAGCTGGAAGCCGAGCTACCGAATCGTGCTCGGCAAAGACAAGAAGGTCGGCCTCGAGGGCTGGGCAATCGTCGACAACACCAGCGGCGAAGACTGGCGCGACGTGAAGCTCGGCGTCGGATCGAGCTCGGCGCTCTCCTTCCGCTACGATTTGCACTCGGTTCGCAACGTTGCGCGCGAGACGCTCGCGCCCACCGACCTGTTCGCGCAGGCGCCTCCGACCGGGATGAGCGTCTTTTCGACGCCCGGCGTGCTCGACGTCGTCGACGACGAGACGCTCGCACAGGCCGACAACTTCCGCGGCGCCGGCGGCGGGCTCGGCCTCGACCACGACGGTAAAGGCGACGGCGAGAGGTTCGCCCGCGAGGAGTCGAAGCCCGAGCAGCCGATGCCGGTCGCGGGAACCACCACCGCGTCAGAGGTGACCGTCACCGGCATGGGGAGGCGCAAACCCAGCAAGGACACAAAGAAGCTCGAGTCCGCGCAGAAAGAGCCGGAGGAGCAAATCTCCGCGGGCGAATATCGAATCCAGACGCTCGCGACGCGCGTCGCGAACGATCAGGGTCAGCGATACGTCGTCGAAGGTTTCGCGAGCAAGAACGACGAAGACCGGAATTCCGCCGCGCTCGATCGCGCCAATCGCCTGCGCAACCAGCTCATCGCGAAGGGCGTGAGCCCCGACAGGATCGACGCCATCGCCAACACCGCGATCGTCGGCGACGTCGGCGGCGCGCGCGTCATCACGGCCAAAGGCAAGCTCGCGGCGAATCAAGAGCCGCGCGACGCCGACGGCGTCGACGACGACGGCGAGCCGACGGACCAAGGTGATCTCGAGCCGATCGGTACCTCCCATTTCGAGTCGAAGTTGCCGATGACCGTGGATCGAGGATCGAGCGCGATGGTGTCGATCCTCAAGACGGAGACGAGCGGTGAGGTCGTCTACCTCTACGATCCCGAGTCGGCGCGTGGCTCGAAGACACACGCCTTCAAGTCGGTGCGCCTGCAGAACCCGACCGAATCCACGCTCGAGACCGGCCCGGTCACCGTGTTCGGTGAAGGTGGGTTCGTGGGCGAGGGGATGACCGAGCCGATCCCGGGCAAGAGCGCGAGCTTCGTTCCGTTCGCGCTCGATCGACAGATCATCGTCGAGACGAAAGACGAAGAGAACGAATCGATCCAGAAGATCCTCACCGCGCAGCGCGGGGTCCTCTCGACCGAGATGCGCAAACACCACGCGCAGAACCTCGTCATCCACAACCGCCTCGCGGAGGACACGACCGTCTACGTGCGCCACACCGTTCCGAAGGGCTACACGCTGACGAAACACCCGAAGGACGTCGAGCGCATCGGCGACGCGCATCTGTTCCGCGTCACGGTGCCCGCGGGCTCGAAGCTCGACGTGACGATCGAGGAGGAGACGCCGATCTTCAAGACGGTCGACATCCGCTCGACCGCCGGCATGGATCTCGTGAAGGCGTTCGTGTCGTCCGCGGCGGCCGAAGGCGCGGCCGGCGACAAGCTGAAGGGCCTCGTCGAGCTGCAGAAAGATCTCGGCAACATCGAGCAGAAGATCGACACGCAGCGTGAGCAGATGGGCGAATACAAAGACCGCATGAACGAGCTGCACGCGCAGATCGTCACTTTGAAGGCCGTGAAGACCGGCGGCTCGCTCATGAAGAACCTCGAGAAGAAGCTCGAGGAGGTGAGCGACAAGCTCTCCGCGGCGACCGTGCAGCTCGTCGCGCTCGAGGAGCAGCGCATGATCTCACGCATCAAGCTGCAGGACGGTGTCGCGGAGCTCTCGCTCGATCGCGCGCCGGACGAGGATCCGAAGAAGCGTCCGGGGAAGGTCGCCGAGAAGTAGAAGCGGTCCGGACGAAGAAACGCGGCGAGCACCGAGCGGTGCCTGCCGCGTTTTCATGTTTGTGGAGCGCGATCGATGGGTCAGCCGCCTTGGCACTCCATCCAGGAGTTGTTCTTGTCCGCCATCTCGAGGCACTCCGTGTCGGTTGGGCACTCGCACGTGTCGGTGCAGAGGATCGCGCAATGGTATTCCGTAACGAAGCCATCGACTTCCTGGCACGTGTAGCCTTCCGGGCAGGGGGGCCCGTTGGGAACGCAGATGTCGCCGATCGCCGACGCGTCCTCGGTGATCACCTCGCAGGTGCCGCCGCCGGCACCACCATCGCCGTTGCCGCCTTGGGCCGCGCCGCCTTGGGCGCTGCCGCCTGTTGCGTCTCCGCCGGTTCCAGCGCCGCCGCCGCCCGCTGCGGCGCCACCGCCGCCCGTCGCTTCGCCGCCTTCACCGCCTTGATTGTTGCCGCCGGTCGACGCCGTCCCGCCGCCGCCGCTCGAAGGTGAGCCACCGCTGCCTCCGCCGCCGGGCGAGTCGTCGCCGCACGCGATCACCACCATCGACAACCCGAGACCAAGGAAAAGATTAGAAAGCTTCATGCCTCGAGTGTAGCGGATGGAACAGCGGTGTTCCCCTCAAGTCTTCTCCAGGGGCACCGCCTGTACGCACCTACGTTCGCTTGCTGTCTTTTTCACGCAGGTAGCCGCCGACGACGATGCTCTCGCCGGTGTCGATCACACTCTGCCGAAATGATCGCGGAACCACGCCGAGCTCCGCCTGAATGCGGCGATTGTCGAAGCGGGGCGCGTGTCCGAGGTTTCGCTTCAAGAAGCCGAAGGTGAGCCGCTTGTCGAAGATCGCGGTTGCGTACATGAGCAAGTCGGGGAGCGGTACGGACGGAACTTTCGTGTCGGGGAATGCGAGCTTGAGCTCGGCCGCCATCAACCGCAGGCCCGCCGCGTCGCTCGAGCAGATGTAGCGGGTGCTCGGGTTCGGGATCTCCAGCGCGCGGACGTGCGCGCGCGCGAGGTCGCGAACGTCGACGACCTGAAAATGAAGATCGGGCACGCCGGGCCAGGTCCCGCGCATCAGCTCGAAGAGGACAGCGGGGCTCGTTCGAAGATGTTGCTCGGTCATGACGGGGCCGAGCACGAGCGACGGCAACATCGCGACGAGCTTCACGTTCGTGTCCTGGACGAGGAAGCGCGCGGCTCGCTCGGCTTCGACCTTCGAGGTTCCGTATGCGTCGCTCACCACGTTGGCGGTGTCGTTCCAGTCCTCCTCGGTGAACACCGTCTCGACGGGCCGGTTTTGTCCCGCGACCGCTGCAACGCTCGAGGTCATGACGATGCGTTCGACGGTGCTGCTCGCGAGCGCCGCGCGGACGACGTTCTTCGTTCCGTTCACGGCGACGTCGACGATCTCACGCTGCGGATCTTTCGCCGTGAGGGCGACGGCGCTCGCCGAATGGACGACGAAGCTCGCCCCGCGGAAGGCCTCGTCGAACGAGCCGTCATGCTCCAAGTCGCCGGCCGCGAGCTCGAGCAGCTCGTTCGCGCGCGGCAGCGCGAAGAGGTGCGCCGCCTTCTTCTTGTCCGACGGATCGCGCATCGTCGCGCGCACGCGATAGCCGCGCTCGAGGAGCTGTTCGACGACGTACGACCCGACGAAACCGGTGGCGCCTGTCACACAGGCGAGCTTGCTCATGCCGCGGATATTAGTGCGGCGCCTCCCGATCTCGGGCCGCTTTTCAGAACCGCAAGGGCGCGAAGGGGAGAAGAAGAACGCAAAGAAGACAGTAGTTTTCTCCTTCCTCTGCGCGCTTTCTCTGCCCTTCGCGCCTTTGTGGTTTGTCTTGTCGCTACTGCGCCGGAAGCGAGTTGATCCAGTTCGTGACGGCGGTCACCGCGGGATCGTCGACGAGCTCGGTTGCGATCGGAGGCATCTGCCCCGCGCCGCGCACGCCCATGCGCTGGATGACCGCGCTCGCGGCCGCGTTTCCGGGCTCGATGCGATCGCACCCGTTGCAGGGGAACATCGTCGTCGGTTGGTTCACCGCGGTGACGTAGGTCTCGGTCGTCTCGACGCTGGTCATCGTCGAGAGCAGGCGCAGGTGCATCGAGATGTTCGGGATGCCCGCCGCGTAATGACAGTTGCCGCAGTTGCCGTGCATGTACCCGAGCGCAGCCTGCGTGGCCTCGTCGCCGGGGACGACGATGCCGTCCGGGTTCGGCACCGTCAGCAAGCCCTCATCGGACAGCGACGCGATGGTCTCGCCCGGCAGGTTGTGGGTCAGCTGCAGCGCAGAGAAGCCGAGGATCCGCCACTGCGTGCGATGGCAGGTCGTGCAGAGGGTCTTCGGCGGAACGTCGTGCTCGGTGCCGTTCGCGTTTTCGAGGCCTTCGTCGGTGAGGACGGCGTCGCCCGAATCGTCCCAGACGTACGTGCCGAACTCGTAGTCGATGTCACCCGGGCCGGTGCGCGTGATGATGCGCGTCTCGACGCGAATGCCGTCGCGCGTGAACTCTTTCCACACGCGCGTTCCCACGGGCAGCTGCCACGTGTCCATGTCGGTGGTGTCGATCTGCGAGCACTCCGGGATGTAGATCCACCGCCGCTTCTCGGCGCCGTCGGACCACAGCGGGTATTTCGGCTCGAACGCGCGCACGTAGTCGGCGACGGTGTCCGTGTCGATGTCCGCGTAGAGGCCCGTCTCGGAGAGCAGGGCAGGGAGATCGTTGCCGAGCACCGGAAGCGAGGTGACGCAGCCCCCGCCTTCGCCACCGCCGCCGTCGGTCGTGTTTCCTCCGCCGCCGTTCGCGTCGCCGCCTTGTCCGCCGCCACCCGTGGTCGGCTGGCCACCGGCGCCACCGACAGGCGGAGCGCCTGCTTCGGCACCGCCCGAGCCTCCGGTCGCGCCGGCGCCGCCGGTGCCGTCGTCGTCACCACAAGCAGCGGCGGACGCTGCGACGAGCGAGGCAGAGACGAGCGTGACGAAGGTCCAAGAGGAGGAACTGTTGCGTGCGGAAGACAAGCTCATTGCGGAGCGGAGTCTACCAGCCCGCGTCCTCCACGCGGGTCAAACCTTCCGCAGCTTGAACGTGCCGGCCTGATGCACTTTGCCCGATAGCGGACGCGCGACGACCTGCGACGCGACCTGGCCCGCGTAGAGCAGCTTGTCGAGATCGATGCCCGTCGTGACGCCCATGCCGTGGAGCATGTAGACGAGGTCTTCCGTCGCGAGGTTGCCGCTGGCGCCGGGCGCGTACGGGCAGCCGCCGAGCCCGCCGACCGAGGCGTCGAAGGTGCGGATGCCGAGCTCGAGCCCGATGACCGCGTTCGCGAGCGCGGTGCCCCGCGTGTCGTGGAAGTGAAGGGCGATCTGATCCCTCTGCATCTCGGACAACACCGCGCCGACGATCTCGAACGTCTTCTTCGGCGTGCCGACGCCGATCGTGTCGCCGAGCGAAACTTGGTAACAGCCGAGCTCGACGAGGCGCTTTGCGATGCGCACCGATTTCGCGACGGGGATGTCGCCCTCGTAAGGGCAGCCCCACACCGTCGACACGTACGCGCGCACGCGAACGCCGGCCTCGATCGCGGGCGGGACGATCTCGCGGAAGACGTCGAGCGTCGCGTCGATCGTCTTGTTCACGTTCATCTTGTTGTGCGTCTCGCTCGCCGACAGAAACACGGCGATCTCCGGCAGGCCAACCTCGAGCGCGCGCTCGAGCCCGCGCGCGTTCGGCACGAGCGCGCTGAACGTGACGCCTTCGATCTTCGGTAGCGCCGCGATCACCTCACCGGCGTCGGCGAGCTGCGGAACCCATTTCGGCGAGACGAAGCTCGTCGCCTCGATGCGCTTCAAGCCGGCTTGCGCGAGCGCCTCGATGAGCTGCACCTTGCCCGCGAGCGGAACGATGATCGGCTCGTTCTGCAGACCGTCCCGGGGGCTTACTTCGTAAACGCTGACCTCGGGCGGAACGTTCTGGAACAAATCCATCGCACCCAGCGACATTTGCGGACAATCCTGGTCGCCGGACGAAGGCCCGTCAATGGCGCTTCTTGCGGCGCGGCGTTTGTGCACGCGCTCACCAGGTCCGTGCGGTCCGTCTTTCTAGGCGCTGCGGGCGAGAAGGAGCCGGACGGCCTCGACCAGACGGCTGGGATCGACCGGTTTCGCGAGGTGGACGTCGAAGCCCGCGCGATGGGCGGCGTCGGCGTCTTCTCGCCTGGAAAATGCGGTGAGGGCGACGGCGGGGAGATCGGGCAGGCGGTCGTGGACCTCTTTGACCAGCCAATAGCCGTCGTGGACCGGCATCCCGATGTCGCTCACCAGGACATCCGGGCTGAAGGAGCCGAGCGTATCGAGCGCCTCTTCCGCGGAGCCTGCCCCGGCGACCACCGCACCTTCGGACGTGAGCAGGAATTCGATGAGCTCGCGGGCATCGTGCACGTCCTCGACGACGAGGACCTTCACGCCGGCGAGGGCACCCTCGTCGTCGAGGGCCTGGACGGGCGCTTCGACCTGCCCTGTGAACGGCCGGGTCGGGAGCGTCACGGTGAAGGTCGCACCGCGCCCCACGCCGCTGCTCTCCGCGCTCACCGTGCCCCCGTGCATCTCGACGAGGTGGCGCACGATCGCGAGCCCGAGCCCGAGCCCTGCGCGCGAGCTGGCGGCGCTGTCGCCTTGCCGGAATCGATCGAAAACGAACGGCAAGAACGAGGAATCGATCCCGCGTCCTGTGTCGCGTACCCGAACGACGACCGCGCCGTGCTCGTAGGAAGCATCGATTCGAACGAGGCCCTCCGTGTCGGTGAACTTCACCGCGTTCGTGACCAGGTTCCAAAAAATCTGTCGAAGCCGCTCTTGGTCGCCGAACAATCGACAGGGGCCGGCGCACCCATCGAAGCGAAGCTCGAGGCTCTTTGCGGAGGCAGCGGGCCGCATCGCTTCGACGACGTCGCGCAAGATCGGCTCGAGATCGAGCGGCTGAGGATCGATGCGTAGCTCGCCCCGGACGATGCGTGAGGTATCGAGCAAGTCTTCGATGATGCGTGACTGCGCGCGGGCGTTTCGCTCGATCGTCTCGAGCCCTTGGCGCAGCGTCGTCGCGTCGCGCATCTCGTCGCTCTTCAACATCGAGACCCAGCCGAGGATCGCCGACAGCGGCGAACGCAGCTCGTGCGAGACGGTGGCGAGGAACTCGTCTTTCAGGCGGCTCGCCTCCTCGAGCGCGCGGTACGTCATCGCGCTCTCCACTGCGAGGGCAGCGCGGTGGGCGAGCTCTTCGGTGAAGAGGACGTCTTCGTCGTCGAACGATGCGCGCTCCGCCCCGCGCACGAACAGGATCGACCCGAGCGCGCGTCCAGAAACGAGGAGCGGAACGGCCACGAACGAACGAACAGCGAGCAGCTCGAACGGCTTGCGCCACACCTCTTCACCCGCCGCGGCGCGACCGAGATCGGCGGCCGAAACATCGCGCGCGAGGATCGACGCGCGCGTCCGCGCCGCGTTCGCGATCGGGTGGTCGGCGTGAACGGAGGGGCGCGCAGCGGCGGCGGTCGCGAGCTGGCGCTCCGCGTTCGTGTCGCGCGAGCGCGCGGCGGCGAGGCGAAGCGTCTCGCTCTCCTTCAGGTAGACGCAGCAAACGTCGGCGAAGTCGGTGAGGCTTCGGTCCGCAACGTCCGCGAGGGCCTTGTCGAGATCGCGCGACGCCGTGAAGAGCTTCGACGCCTCGGCGAGCAACGCCGTGCGGCGCTGATGTTGATCGAGGCGCGAGCGCTCTGCGCTGCGCTCTTCGTGCGCACGACGCTCCGCGGCCTCCGCGCGTTCACGCGCGCCTTCGGCGGAGGCTAACTTCCGCCGCAGCTCTAGGAGCTCCTCTTCCTCTTGGGTCGGCAACGGCACGTTTCCGGGAGGGTTGTCGCAATTCGCGCGGCTTGCCGTGCGAATCCTGGCGAGCCAGGTGAACTGTAGCAGTCCGCTTTTAGCGGTACCTCCGCGAAACGAGCCAGAAACTGACGGATCGTTCCGGGCCCGGACGGAGCGCCCCCTCAGCCCTGGATGAGGCGCAGCCGGTGGAGCACGTTCCGCGGAATCGGGACCGGGTACTCCCCGGAAAAACACGCGTGGCAGTAGCCGCGCAGCGGAGAAGCCGCCGGGCCACTGTCGGGGAGGACCTCGCGCCCGGAAGCATCCGATCGCGGCGGGGCCCCGACGGCCTGCGCCTGCTCCTTCGTGCGCCGTTGAGAAATGCCACGGTCGAGCGACCGCACCGAGCTCGCGAGCGCGCCGAGCGACAGGTAACCGACGCTGTCGGCCTCGAGGTAGCTGGTGATGGCCTCTTCCGACTGCGTGCTCGCGATGAGCTCTTGGCGGGTCGGCGTCGCGATCCCGTAGAAACAAGGCCATTTCGTCGGCGGGCTCGACACGCGAACGTGGACCTCGGCCGCGCCGGCATCGCGCACCATCTTCACGATCTTCCGGCTCGTCGTGCCGCGGACGATCGAATCGTCGACGACGATGACGCGGCGCCCCTCGAGGACCGCGCGGTTCGGGTGGAGCTTCAAGCGCACGCCGAAGTGGCGGATCGCGTCCTGCGGCTCGATGAAGGTTCGGCCGACGTAGTGGCTACGGATGAGGCCCATCTGGAAGCTGTGACCGGAGGCTTCGGAGAAGCCGATCGCGGCCGGCACGCCGGAGTCCGGGACCGGGACGACCACCGCCGGCTTCTCGCCGGGTGCGATCGGGTGCTCTGCCGCGAGCCGGCGTCCGAGCTCTTTGCGGACCTCGTAAATGCTCACGCCATCGACGACCGCGTCGGGCCGCGCGAAGTAGACGTACTCGAAGAGACAGCTCGCGCGGGGCTTCGGCTCCCACGGAAACGACGAGTGCGCGCCGTTGTCGTCGACGACGATCATCTCGCCCGGGGCTACGTCGCGGACGAGCTCCGCGCCGATGAGATCGAAGCTCGTCGGCTCGCTCGCGACGACCGTCAGCGCTTGATCGCCGCGCGTCAGCTTGCCGAGGCAGAGCGGCCGAATGCCCATCGGATCGCGCACGATGACCAGCTTCTTCTCGGTCAACATCACCAGCGAATACGCGCCCTCGACCTTGCGGAGCGCGTCGACCAATCGGTCCTCTACGGTGGCCTCCGAGGAGCGCGCGAAGAGGTGCACGATGGTCTCGGTGTCGCTGCCGCTCTGGAAGATCGAACCCTTGGATTCGAGCTCGGAGCGCAGGCCCTCGTGGTTCGTCAGGTTGCCGTTGTGCGCGAGGGCGATGGCGCCGTGCGCGTAGTCGACCGCGATCGGCTGCGCGTTCTTGATGTGCGACGAGCCGGCCGTGGAATAGCGCACGTGACCGATCGCGCCGTGGCCTTTGAGCTCGCCGAGCTCGGGCTCGCTGAAGCTCGCTTGCACGAGCCCCATCGCGCGATGCGCGAACATCCGCTCGCCGTCGGTCGTCGAGATGCCCGCCGATTCTTGCCCTCGGTGTTGCAGCGCGTGCAGCCCGAGATACGCAATCTTCGCGGCTTCCGGGTGGCCCCAAATTCCGAATACCCCGCACATGGGCGCCTCTCTTAGCACGTGGCGCGGGGTCGGGCGGGCCCACGTGAGGATGTATTCGAGCAGATCGCGAAAGCCGTTCGCGATCGTGCGTATGCCTGACTGTAGGCGCTCGTCGCCTATTCGAATTTGCCGGTGACCGACAAGAAGGTGAGCTTGTCGTTCGTCTCGCGCAGGCGAACCGTGAGCATGCGGACGAAGCTCCAGAGCACTTCGTAGGCGAGGTCCTTTTGCAGGAAGAGCAGGTCCTCGAAGCCGTCCTTCGGAAGCGCGAGCAGCCTGCATCGCTCGTGGACGCGCGCGTCGGCTGACCTCGGCGCGGCGTCGATCAGCGCCATTTCGCCGAAGACCGCGCCGGGCCCCAAGATCGCGAGCGCCTCTTCTCCCATGCCCGGCACGTTGCGGCTGATGCGCACGCGGCCCTCGAGGATGACGTAGAGCTTGTCGCCCGGCTGGCCGTGCTCGAAGATCAGCGTGCCCAGCGAAAGCGTCTCTTCCGCGGCGATTTTCGCGATCAGCTCCAGCGCCGGGCGGGTCAACCCTGCGAACAGGGCGACCTTGGACAACCTATCGACGCGCTCAGCGAGGTCCACGCGGCGCCGAGTCTAGCCGAGCCCCTGCGGAAACACGGAATTGTCCGCAGAACGACACACGCTCGGCTCAGCGGCTGAAGCGAACGGTGATGGGAGCCGTCGTTTTCCGGCTCGCTTTGCCTTCGCGATCGAGCCCGGCTTTGTAGCGACGGCCGAGCGCACACGAGCGGGCGGAACGACCGAAGCCCGAGCCCGGGTCCGCCATGACCTTCACGTTTTCGGGGCTGCCGTCGGGGGAGACCGTCACGACGAGTTGCACGACGGCGCTGTCTTTCCCCTCGGCGTCCGCCTCGGGTGGGAAGGGGCAGTTCCACGACTTCGAGCCGACGAGCTCGGCCGGGCGCGACAAATCGACCGTCGGGGCAGGAGGCGTCGGAGGCGGAGGGGGCGGCGACTTTTGGATGCCGGAGCCGTTGCCGCTGCCCGTCCCGTTGCCTTTTCCGCCGCCGAACCCGCCACCGGACCCGGCGGGCTCGAGCGGGCCGCTCTGGGTCAGGTCGGCGCGCGCTTCCTGGCCGCCGCCTGCCTCGACCTTGTCGTCGGAGTAGGGGTCGCGCTGCTGTTGCTGCGGCTGCTGTTGCTGCGGCTGTTGCTGGTGAACGACAGGCTGGGCAACCGCCTGCTTCTCCTGCTCGACCGGCTCCTGCTCCTTCTCTTGGACGGGGGCCGGCTTCTGTTCCTCGTGCTTTACCTCTGGGCGCGCGGTCTCGACCTCCGGGCCGAACGCCAGGAAGAACTCGCTCATCTCTTTGCGCGAGCTGTGGATCCACGCCTCGATGCCCCAAAGGGCCGAGTACACGCGCACGACCATGTAGCCGTGCAGGACTGCCGCGAGCAGGATCCCGATGCCTGCGCCGACGCGCATCCCCCCGCTGCCGACCGACATGACCGGTCCCAGCACGTCGTTCGGGCCTACGCTGCGCCCGACCGAAACGGAGGATGCCAAAAGCTCAGACTCGGCGATCGACAGGGTAGGGGTGCTGGTACTCACGTGGCTCACGCGCTTGATTATCGACCTTGCTCGGTGTTGGTTGAACCTGCAAGCAATAATCGTGTTCAACAACGGGCGCCCACATCGGACGCCCAGCAGCACTGAAGACGCCCAGCCGCCCCACCCGGTTTCACTTTTCGGGCGTCGTGCTCGCTTCCGCCGCCTTCGGTGCGACACCGAACGCGACCTTGTTGATCCCGGCCTGCTTCAGGAAATCGATGATCTCCATCACCTTGCCGTGGGAGAGGCTCTCGTGGGCACGGATGGTCGCGCGGATCTCCGGGTTCTTCTCGAGGGCCTTCTGCGCGAGCGGGACGATGTTCGGCGCGGCCGCGATCTTCTCGTTGTCGACGAAGATCGAGCCTTCCTTCGTGACGTCGATGCTGAAGTAGACCTGCTGGTCGACGCCCTTCGCGGCCTTCGGCAGATCGAGCGGAATCTGCAGGTTCGCGATGATCCGCGACGTGACCATCATGATGATGAGGAGCACGAGGCAGATGTCGACGAGCGGCGTGACGTTGATGCCTGCGACGAGGCCGTCGTCGTCGTCTTTCGACGCGGCTGCCATCAGCTCTTCTCCTCGCTGTCGGCGACGACCTCTTCCTTCCGCTTCGCGCCCGTCTTCTTGCTCTTCGGCTTCGCCTCGACGGCCTCCTTCGCGGGCTCGCCGTCGACGTCATCCATCGGCTCGTTGCGGATGATGTGCCCTTCGGCCGATGCGAGCGCGGGGTTGCCCTTCAGGTGCGCGAGCAAGAGGCGGGTAAGTGCCTCGGTGTTCGCCAGCGTGGCCTTGGTGAGGCGCTGGAAGAGGTTGTTTGCGGCGACGGCCGGGATGGCGACGCCGATACCGACGGCGGTCGCGACGAGCGCTTCGCCGATGGCGCCCATGACCTCGTCCGGAGCGAGCGACTGCGAGCTCTTCGCAGCTTCCTTCGCGGCGACCTCGAGCTGATCGAACGCCATGACGACACCGATGACGGTGCCGAACAGACCGATGAACGGCGCGTTGTTGCCGAGCGTCGCGAGGAAGGCGAGGCGGCGCTCGAGCTTCATCTTTTGCAGCGCCGTCGCACCAGCCATCGCCTCTTCGGCGGCCGCCGGTCCCATGTGCGCGACCGCGAGCCCTGCCGACACGACGGCAGCCTCGGCCGAGGGCGACTGCGCCATGCGGCGCTTCGCTGCCTCGATCGAGTTCGCCAGCGCGTTCTGGAGATCGCGCGAGAGGCGACCGAGATCGTCGCGCACCGAATTGAAGAACCAGGCGCGCTCCAGGATGATCGCGACCGACCCCACCGACAGCCCGATCATGAGCCACATGACCCACGACGCGCCGGTGCTCACCATCACGCGCTTCAGCCACTCGACGAGATTCATTGCAGGTCGTTCGCCTTTCGCTCGTTCACGGGGGGTGTTTTGCAACTCTCATGTGGAAATGTCGAGCCCGGACTGGCGCTCATCTTCATCGGCGCATGCTTCCGGCGTCGCTGCGTTCGCGGCCGCCGTGTCCGAAGGGTCATCCGAGCGTCCGTGCCGCGCGCCACCCCCTCGTCCCTCGTCCAAGCGACAAACCGCGCTCAGCACGGTCGTCGCATAACCACCTTTCGACAGCGCGAATTCCACGACGAGGTCGTCACCCGACTCCGACCATCGCAAATCCGCCACGTCGAGGCGGAGCGCACGGCGCGTCCCTTCACCCGCGTGTTTGAAGCGCGCGAGCGTGTCCGCGTCGATGTTGGCTTCGCGAAGCACCGCCGCCTCGATCTCGGCCGGGTGGCCTTCAGGCTGGCGCATCGACGCACCGAACATCGGACCCGTCGCGGAGATCGACCCGCTCTTCGCGCGCGCACGCGCATCGTCGAGATCCGGCCCCTCGAGCGGTACGAGGAAAAGGCCGCCGGTGTCGTGCTTCTTCGCGAGGTCGCCGCCGAGAACGTCGGCCCAGGTGCCTTCCTCGATGCGACGCTCCAGGGTCTTGTTGAACAGCGACGATTGGAACGCCGAGAACAAGAAACGCACCTGTCGCTTGTCGCGCGGGGGACGCGTCTCGCCGCGGATGAACGCGAGCGCGCGCTCGGCGTTCGCCTGATCCGTCCCGAAGCGCTGCGCGCCGTAGAAGTTCGGAACACCGACCTCCGCGACGCGCTCGAGCCCTCGAACGATGCGCGCGCGGTCGTCGGCGCTCGCGAGCTTCGTTAACCGGATACGGAAGCGGTTCGCCGTGAGGTGGCCGGGCTTGATCTTGTTGTTGTGACGAGCCGACGCGAGGACGGTGAGCTCACGTTCGTCACTGCCCGCTGCGACGAGCGCCGCTTGGAGCGACGCGACGTCGGCCTGCGTCGCTTTCGGGACGAGGAACGAGACGGTCTGCGTCGTGACCGCGACCTTGTCCTTCATCCCTGCCACGCCTGCGTCGCGTGCATCGACGCCGAGCGCGCGCGCGAGACGCCGGACGGCGTCGTCGGTCGTCAGCCCCGTCTTTCGAAAGGTGACGAACAGATGATCCCCCTGGCCGGAAGGCTCGTAAGCGGGGACCTCGTCCACCACGAAATCTTCGGGCGCCGCCTTGAACGCAGCGACGGGCAAAGCATCGGTCGGGTCGGAGCGTGTGGTCACGGTCGAATCGCTCATCGCTCGGCTTGCCGAGCGAATCAAACAACAATCTTCACGGGTCCCGGCAAATACGGGGCGCCCTCCGGGCGGTGGAGGTTACCCGGTGCCAGGTGAATAGTTGTGCTTTCGACCGATACGGGACAAAAGGGGCGCCGGTTACCAGGATGCCGGCGAACACGCAAGTTCCCCACGCCATCGTGCTCGTCGCGCTCGGAGCGGCGGTGGTGTTGTTTCCGGCGCCTCCCGAGGAAGAGGGTGGCGACTGGGGGAGCAGCGCCGAGGCCGGCCCGTGCCCCAAAGGCATGGTGACGATCCGCGACAAGTTCTGCATCGACAAGTTCGAGGCGCGGACCGTCGAGGTCGACAAGCCGCGCACCGGAAGGCGCAAGCCCGAGCCGGTTCGCAACCACTCGCCGTTCAAGCCGATCGGCAACGCGACGATCATGGCCCTCAGCGAAAAGGGCCGGATCCCTCAAGGGCACATCAGCCGCGATCAAGCCGAGCAAGCGTGCTTCAACGCCGGCAAGCGTCTGTGCACCGACGAGGAGTGGCTCGAGGCCTGCCACGGCAAAAAGCCGACGAAATATCCCTACGGTGATCAGCACGAAGACGGCCGCTGCAACGACCGCGGTGTCTCGGGCTTCAACCTGCTCTTCGGCCCGGGCAACAACACCCCTCCCGAGGCGTCGGCTTACACGAAGGAGAACATGAACGACCCGCGGCTCAACCAGGTCGACGGGTCGCTCGCGAAGACCGGCAGCCACGGCAAGTGCAAGAACTCCTTCGGCGTGTTCGACATGGTCGGCAACCTCCACGAGTGGACGGCCGCGAAGGAAGGCACCTTCCGCGGCGGTTATTACCTCGATACCAGCATCAACGGCGAAGGCTGCGACTACCGCACGGTCGCGCACGACGCGAAGTACTTCGACTACTCGACGGGCTTCCGCTGCTGCTTCGGCGGGCCGGAGCAGGATCGCATCGACAAGATGCTCAAGACCGCGGCGAAGAACGCGAAGGACTCAAAGAAGAAGAAGAAAAAGGATCGCGACGAGGACGACGACAAGAAGAAGGACGCGTCTGCGAAGCCGAAGGCGAAGAAGAAGAAAAAGAAGGCCGAGCCGGAGCGCGTCGCGGACTCGCGCTCGGCCGACGGTTAACCGCTGCTCGCGCTCGAAATCCTCGCGCTTGCTTCGCTCGCGCATCGTGTCGGCGCGACTCCTCGCGCTTGCTTCGCTCGCGCATCGTGCGAGGACCGCGCTGCCGCCGGCCTGGCGGGCCTGACGTTGTGGCGGCTGGTGGTGGCCCCGCAGAGCGTTTGAGCTGGAGGGTCTTGAGAAGACCCTCCCCTACACCGCGCTTCGCGCGGCGGGGCCCCCCACCCGAACTTCGCGCTCCGGGCCTTACGGTCCTCGCGCGCCCATCGCCTGCGGCGATGGGGCCCGGTTCACGCATGACCGCGACCCTGCGGTTTCGCCTGGAAACTTCTTGGCGATCGAACCCACCCGAAACGTTGCGTTTGTCGGGCGAGACCGAGCGATGCCAAGGCGGGGTGAGGAGCCGTACTCCCGTACGGTGACGAGCCCCAACGCCGGCAGCGCGAAGGTATCGTCCGTCAAACGCGACGTTTCAATGTTCGTGGGGCATTCGATCGCGACCCCCGCGGAAGTGTTGGAGCGGCGAGTAGGCGCAGAAGTTGGAGACCCTCGAGGTGTAGAGGCAGGCGTACTCCTCGACCTGATCGCCGAAGCTCGAGCGATCGTCGGCCTCTTTCATCAGCGAGCCCCAATAGGGGTGGAAACACGCGTCGATCTTTCCCTCGAGCTCTTCGACTTGATGGTCGATCAAGCGCATCTGCCCGCGGATCCGCTCCACGGTTCGTTTCACGCGGAGGCGCTCCGCTTCGAGCATCGGTAGCTCCGCCGGCGGGGTCATCGAGTCTTCGATGCGCCGGACGACGTCTTTGAAGCGCTGTTGGTAGAACCGAAGCTGGTCCTCGAGCTCTTCGCGGCGCGCGTGCAGGTCGTGAACTTGATCCATCTCGACCTTGCACGCTTCGGTCGCGTTCACCTCGACCTCCATCTCTTGGATGATCATCCCGGTGCGCCAAGCGCTCTCGCGTTTCGACCGGAGGATGTCGCCGTAGATGTGGTCGCCGACGTAGAGGATGCGATCGCCGCTCGTGCCGAGGGCACGCTCGAGATCGTGGAGGTTACCGCCTTCGTAGGCCGCGCCGCGCTCGAGCGGGAGCGTCGCAGGACGCAGCTCGCCCTCCGGGGTGCGGACGAGGAGCGGCCTGAACTCCTGGAAGAAGGCCGGCTTCGCCGCGGCGACGACGATGACGTCGAAGTAGTGGCGGAAGCTCGGGTACTCCGGCATCGCCTCGTCGAGGAGGTAGGTCATCATCTTCTGCGTGAACGGCCATCGGCTGTTGGTCAGCAGAAAGAGCCGTTTGCCCGCAGAGCGAAGCTTGTGCAGGGTCGCCGCGAGGTGCGGGTCTCGCTCCACGAAGCGCGGGAGATCCGCCTCGACCTGATCGAGGATGCTGCCGTCGCGGTGCGCCTCGTCGATCGCGTCGCGGATGTCGGTGAACAGCGCGGCGTAGTCGAGCGGGTGCCCGAGGCTCTCGAAAAAGTCGATGATCTTCGCGTAAATCGCGGCTTCGCTCAGGGCGTAGAGCGTGTCGACCCAGTGGTAGCGCGCGGTGTTCGGCCGCACGCGCTTCGACTGGTAAAGGGCGCGCAGCTCCTCGCGGTCGAGCCGGCGCATGCCGTGGTAGCCCTTCTGGACATGTTTGAAGCGGTCCATCTTGAGGATGTGACCGTGCTTCTTGTCGATGAGCAGGCCGCGGATGGGGAAGTCGAGCGGGTATTCGAGGTCGATCAGCTCCTTCGGGTACCCTCGCTCCACGAGCTTCTGGACCGTGGCTTGGACGCTCACGCGGTCCATCTCCTCCTGGCGGTAGATGGCGAGCGTGTAGTCCATGTCGAACCCGACCCAGTCGATTTGGCTCAGCTTGAGCCCGCGGTTCGCAAAGATGCGCTTCGCGCGCGGGATCCGAGTCGGCTCACCGGAGGTCGGGAGAAAAGCGAGGGGTAGCTCGAGCTGCTCGGCCGGCGGGCGGTAGAGCACGATCAAGAGACTAGTACACGCCGGGCCTTTAGCGAGATTTGTCTGCGATCCCGGTGCGCCGAGCGCCTCCCCGGGCGGGCTCGACGCTTCAACGCGCGACGAAGATGCTTTCGCCGCGGCGGATCACACGTTCGGCGCGCGGGACCCCTTGGGGCTGGACGATGGCCGCTTCGTGGGGAAGGTCCCACAGAACGAGGTCCGCGGCCGCGCCCGGCGCGATGACGCCGGTGTCGTCGAGCCCGAGGGATCGAGCCGCTTCGCGCGTCGCGCCGAGGATCGTCTCGGCGACCGTCAGGCCGTACGAACGCACGGCCATCGCGAGCGCGAGCGGTAGGCTCTCGGTCGGTGCGGTGCCGGGGTTCGCGTCGCTCGCGACGACGAGGCCGATGCCGGCGCGGCGCAGCGCTTCGACGTCGGGTGGTTGCTGCGCGAGGGTGAAGCTCGCGACCGGAAGCAGGATGGCGCGGACGCCGGCGTTTGCGAGAGCAGCGCGCCCTTCGTCGCCGACGTTCTCGAGATGATCGACGCTCTTTGCGCCGAGCTCTGCCGCGAGCTCGGCACCGCCGACGTCCGCGAACTGCCCGACGTGCAGGCGCACGCCGAAGCCGCGTTTGCGCGCCTTTTCAAGGAGCGGACGGGCGTCGTCGACGCTGAACGCGCTTCGCTCGATGTACGCGTCGACGAACGAGAAGAGCCGTTCCGCGGCGAGCTCTTCGAATTCACGGTCTGCGACGCGGGTCGCGTACCCGCGCCGATCCCCTGCGGCTTCGGGCGGCAGGGCGTGCAGCGCGAGGTACGTCGGAACGACGCGCGGTGCCCGAGCGGAGGCCGAGGCATCTCGCATGGCTCGGAGCTGCTTTCGCTCGCTCTCGAGGTCGAGTCCGTAGCCGCTCTTCACCTCCACGGTGGTGATGCCCTGCGCGACCATCCTCGCGAGGCGTCGTTCGAGCGAAGCCGCGATCGCTTCCTGTGATGCACCGCGCACCGCGCGCATCGTCGAGACGATCCCGCCGCCGTGTTTGGCGATGGTCTCGTAGTCCGCGCCTGCCATCCGCAGCGCGTACTCCTCGTGGCGCGATCCGAACCAAGCCGCATGCGTGTGCGCGTCGACGAGGCCGGGCGTGACCAGCTCGCTCTCGAAGATCGTCGCGCCTGCGAGCGACGCGTCGTCCAGATCGCGTCGAAGGCCGACCGCGGCGATGCGTCCGGCTCGAAGGCGCACGAACGCGTCTTCGATCACCCCCAGCGGGTTGCTCGCCTTCGCGCCCGGAACGCAGGTGACGAGGCGCTTCGCGCAGACGACGGTGTCGGCCGCGTTCGCGCTGCTCACGGGACCACCGTGGAGCGCCCGATGGCCTCGTCGATCTGCTCGAGAACCTGACGCACCGAGGGACCGGGGAGCGGGCCTCGCCGAGCGCGGTTCGCAGCCTCTCGTCGCATCGCCAGGACGCGCTGCGCAGCCTCTTCGGCGCGCGCGCGGAACGCGGGGCTTGCTTCGATCTCGCGGGTCAACGTCGCGAAGACGCTGTCGGCTGCGTCTTCGTCCTCGCACACGAGCAGCAGGTCGCAGCCCGCGGTGATCGCTACGAGCGCGGACTCGTTCGGCGGCTTGAGCGCGCTCACCGCGCGCATCTCGAGATCGTCGCTGACGAGCACGCCGCGGAAGCCGAGCTCTTCGCGCAGAAGCCCGTGCATCGCCGCCCGCGAGAACGTCGCGGGAACGCCGGGCTCGATCCCTTCGATGACGACGTGCGCGCTCATGATCGAGTCGATGCCGGCGCGGCACGCGGCGCGAAACGGTGCGAGCTCGATTCGATCGAGCCGCGCGCGGTCGTGCCGCACGACGGGCAGATCGAAATGGCTGTCCTTGTCGGTGTCGCCGTGGCCGGGGAAATGTTTGCCGCACGCGAGCACGCCGCCGTTCGCGAGCCCCTGCGCGAACGCGATGCCGAGCTCCGCGACGATCCCTGGGCTCGAGCCGAACGACCGGTCCGCGATGACCGGGTTGTTCGGGTTCGAATCGACGTCGAGCACCGGCGCAAAATCGAGGTTGAAGCCGAGCTCGAGCAGGCGCGCACCGATCGCGCGGCCCGCCGCTTCGACCAGATCCACTTCCCCGATCGCGCCGAGCATGCGCATCGGCGGCAGCTTCGGCTCGCCGGCAGGCAGGCGGCTCACACGCCCACCCTCCTCGTCGACGGCGACCAGTGCAGGTAGATCGCCGTCGGCCTGCGCCGTCGCGCGCTGGATGCTGCCCGTCAGCGCAGCCGTCGCGTCGATGGTCGGAAGGTTTCGCTTGAAGAGGATCACCCCGGCGCGCTCCCCTCGCGACAGGGCGCCGGCCGTTTGGGCCGTCAGGGTCGAACCATCGAAGCCGCTCACGAGGAGCTGTCCGGCGATGCGGCGGGCATTCATGCTCACGATGAGCCCAGTAGTAGCGTTTCGGCCACGTGAATAGCGCAGCGTTCGAAGGCCAGATTCGCAGCCTTTTCTGCGTGCTCCTTCGGTAGGTCGTCGGCGAACAGCGCAAGGACTTCGATGTTCGCGGCGCCGGTCGCCTCGTGCGCGGAGGCGAGCACCGCCGCGACTTCGTCAATCGCGGGCCGGTGCGTGTCGCGATCGCGGAGGCTCACGAACACGCGCTCGGAGGCGAGGTCACGCGCGAGCGTGACCTCGGCCGGCGTCGCGACCTCCGGAATCACGTCGAGGCCGAGCTCGCGCGCTGCGCGTGCGAGCTCGGCCAGGTCCTCGGAGGGGTGGGCAAGGGCGCGCACGATGGGCGCGATGGCGTCCGCCCCGGCGCGACGCGCGCGTTGGATCTGCGCCGGTGACACGAAGACGTCGCTCACCACCATGAAGGCGCAGCGCGTGCGCACCTGTTCGCAGAGCTCGTAGGAGCCGCCGAAGAAGCGCCCCTCGGCGGTGACGACGAGGACGTCGTTCGGGCCGAGTGGGGTGGGGCTGGCGGGGGCTGGATCGGTCCAAGGAACGGCGCGCGTGAGGAGGCGAAACGCGCTAGCGCCGGAAGGCGCAGGCAGTCGGCGCGGGGCTCCGAAAGGCGAGGCGAGGGGAGGGGACGCGGCGATGCGCGCCGCACGCTCCCACGCGAACGTCACGGCCTTGTCGAGGGCGCCGCGGCGGCGGGTGCGTTTCGCGAGCTTCACGGCTGCCTTTGCGACGAGGGCTCGCCGAGCGCGGCCGCGCGCGCGACGTCGTCGAGCCACGCGTCGAGGAGGAGCGCGCCCGCTTCGCTCATGTGCGACTCGGGATGAAACTGCACCGATTCGAGCGGTAGACGGCGGTGCCGCAGGCCCATCACCTCGCCGGTTTCGGCGCACGTGGCGCTGATCTCGAGGTCGGCGCTCAGCGTCGATCGTTCGACCACCAACGAATTGTAACGAGCGGCGACGAAGCCCTGCGGCGTGTCGCGGAAAATGCCGCGGCCGTCGTGATGGATCGGGTGGGTCTTGCCGTGGAGCGGGCGGCGGGCGCGCGTCACGCGCGCGCCTGCCGCCGCGGCGAGCGCTTGATGACCGAGGCACACGCCGAGGATGGGACGCTGTACGTGGCCGCCGAGGGCGGCCACGTACAGCGGCAGGCTCACGCCGGAGCGATCCGGCGCGCAGGGGCCGGGAGAGACGACGAAGGCGTCGCAGCGCCGCAGGGTCAAGTCGACGACGTCGATCGCGTCGTTCGCGAAGACCTCGCAGGATGCGCCCAGCGTCTCGAGCAGCTCGATCACGTTGAACGTGAAGGAGTCGTAGTTGTCGATGACGACGACCCTCGGTCGAACGCGTCTGGTGGAAGTTTTTCCCGTTCGAGCGGTCACGGCTAGCCTTCTCTACACCATGGAACTCGACAGGCGCTCCTCTCGTCGCTCGAAGGTCGGCCTCTTTTGCAACCAGTACATCGACGGGTTCCCGCACCTCACGGAAGCCCTCGAGCTGTCGATGACCGGCGCCCTCGTTCGGCGGGTCCTCGGCCCCGACGTCGACCGCGCGTGTTACGCGCTCGAATTGGGCGACGGCGGCGATTCGGTATGGCTCTGCGCGACCCCTGTGTGGCGCCAGGGCCCGTTCGAAGCGGTCCGTTTCGTCGCGCAGAGCCTGTCCGACAAGCTTCGCCTCGCGGACGTTCTAGGCGCCTACGGGCGCTGCTGAGCTGGTCGCGCCTGCGGGCGGTGACGCGGGTCGCGGCGAAACGGGGGCGGCGTGCGCCATCGCGGCGAAACGGGTGCGGCGTGCGCCCATCGCGGCGAACGGCGTGTGCTGTCGCGGTGAGTGGGCCGGTTTACAGTTGCGCGGCGCGCAGCGGACCGAAGTGGGGGTGCTCGGATTGAGCCCGCCCGGACCGGTCCGCGGTCGGCCGCGCACGAGGGCGCCGACACCACAAAACGCGGACGTAACCTAGGAGTTCGACGCGATCGTCGCGTTCGATGCGACGTAACTGCCTGGTCTTGCCGCGCCGAAGCGGACCGAAGTAGGGCTGCTCAAATCGAGCCCCCAGGGATCGGTCCGCGGGCTCCCACTGCCGGGTACGCCCACGAGGAGCTGTGCCCGCGCGATGCGGACCGAAGTCGCGCCGCTCGCCCCGAGCCCCCCGGGATCGGTCCGCCCACCCGCTTCAGCGGTGCCCTCACGAGACGATGCGATCGCGATCGCGGACCAAAGTGACCCCCGTCGCGACGAGCCCCCCGGGATCGGTCCGCGCCGCTGGTGCTCGCCGCTGGCGCTCGCCGCTGGTGCTCGCCGCTGGTGCTCGCCGGGACCGTGGGCAAACGCCACAGGCTGCCCGCTACATCAACATCCCCTCCCGTCCGCGCGCAGGCGCGCAGCGCCGAGCACGGACTTGGGAGGGGCCGCCGAGCGAAGCTCGGCGGGGGGTGGGCATCGAGCTCAGAAGCCGTGATCGTGGAAGAAGCGCTCGATGCGCAGGCCGACGAGCTCGGGGAACTCGACGGCGGTGTAATGGGTGCCGCCTCGGACGACGAGGATTTCTGCGCGCGGGAGGCGGCGGACCATCTGCTGCGAGAGGCCGTAGGGGGTCATACGATCGCGGTCGCCCGTGATGACGAGCACCGGTGCTTCGATGGTCTCGAGGATGCGTGAGGCGTCGTGTTCGCCGAGGGCGCGGAGGTTCTTGACGTAGACCTCGACGTCGAGGGAGCGAAACATGCTGACGACCTCGGCGAATTCCGATTCTTCGAGGGTCTCGCCGATCATGCCGAAGCGCTTCATCCAGCCGACGAACTCGGGCTGCGCGGCGGCTGCGCGCATGAGGCGCTGGACCGGGCTCGCGTAGCGCTGCGCGAGCAAGAGCGCAGGCTCGACGGCGCGGCGCGCGAGAGGGCCGGGGACCGCCGTGTCGATCGGGCGGCCGAAGGTGCCGTTGAGAAGGACGAGGTTTCGCGCGAGCTCCGGCGCTTTGCGGTAGGTCTCGAGGCAAACCTGCACGCCCATGCTCCAGCCGACAAGTGACGCGTTGGCGACGCCGAGGTCGCCGAGGATGGCGCGGAGGTCTTCGACGTGGCGCTCGATGGAATATGCGTCCGGTCGGTCGTGGGGCGGGCGACCTGATCCGTAAAGGCCGCGGTAGTCCCACGTGACGAAGCGGTAGCGATCGCCGAGGTATTCGATGAGCGCTTTCCACGCATGGCGCGGCCCACCGAGGCCGTTCGCGAGCACGATGACGGGCGCATCCGGTGAAGGGCCGCGCGTCGTGTAGTAAGCGACGCGTGTTCCGTCCTCGGACTCGACCTCGTGGGCGGTCAGAAGAAGCAAGCTCTGCGACGCGGGTGGGGCGGAATAGATGGGTGCTGCTGCCGACATGGGATGAGCCGTGTTGGGCGCTCCGGACGAGGCCGCTTCGTCACGAGATAGCGATTTTTCGGGCGACGGCCAACCTCACGGACGAAGCCAAAGTTTGTGCGTTCACTTCTGTCGAATCGCACGAGCGAACAGCGGTGGCGGAATTGTCCGCGGAGACTAAAGAGGCAACGTTGACAGTCCCGCTCAGGGGCCAGTAACGTGCGCCTCGGCGCAAGTTCCACCCGCAGGTGGGACGAGAAGATGTCCACCCTGCGCCGACGCTCACGTGCTTCGAGGAGCCGATGGCTGAAGAGAAGTCGAAGAAGCCGAAGATTGATTTGAAGGCCCGTCTTGGAAAGACACAGGCGGGCACCGGCGGTTCGCTAGGTATGGGTGACGGAGGCGCGATGATCCCGATGGCGCCGCCGTCGGGCGATCGCATCACGCCTCCCCCGAGTGTGCGCCCGCCGTCGTCGTCGGGTGGCATCGCGCCGCCCCCCGGCATCGCGCCGCCCCCCGGCATCGGTGGTGGTGGCAACCTCCTGAACCCCTTTGCACCGAAGCCCGTGGCGCAGCCGAAGGCGGCGCCGGTCTCGGCCGAGGCGCAGACCATCAAGGTCGAGGTCAGCGAGGAGCTGCACGACGCGCGCAAGAAGTCGCGCCGGTTCTCGATCATCGTCGGCGTGTTCGCCGCCGCGATCGGTCTCGGCATCGGGTTCTTCGCCGGCGGTCAGTCCGTCCGGAAAGAGCGCGCTGCCGCTGCGATCCGCGGTGCCGATGCGCTGGAGATCGCCGTGAACGATACGGCGAAGAAGGTCGACGAGCTCGAGCCGATCTTCAAAGACATCGAGTCGCAGCTGAAGAACAAGAAGTATCCGGCCGACGCGGTGACGAAGCTCAACGACTTCGTGGTGCCGTTCAACGCCGCGACGCTGAAGGATGCGAACATCGGCGCGCTGAGCCCCGAGCTGCAGAGCAAGATCATCCTCTTTTTGCGCCTCTCCGAGGAGATTCAGGACAAAAAGAAGGATCTTGCGAACCTCGTCGCATACCGCAAGACCGACTTCGAGGCGATGTGGGCCAGGTGGGCGGAGAAGCCCGGCATGGAGTACGTCGTCACGTTCACCGACGGCGGCAGCGGCAAGGTCGGCGGCGAGCTCTGGATGGTGAAGTACGACGACACGCCGGCGAAGGAAGGCCAGCCCGCGAAGCGCGCCGCGCGCGTGCCGTGGGAGCAGAAGGAATGGCCGGCCGACATGCAGCTCAAGAAGAACGCGCAGGCGGGCGAAGGCTTCAAGGTTCCGCGCTACACGAAGGGCGATCTGCCCGGCCCGAACGCGCAGTTCGTTCCGATCGATCCGAAGACGATCCCGTTCAACGACGACGAGCCGATCCAGGTTCCGATCATCGCGAAGATGAACGAGATCCGGATGCTCGTGCAGGGCAACGACGCGGTGAACTTCGAGAAGCCCGGCATCAAGACCGAGTCCGAAAACCTTGCGAAGCAGCTGTCGGACATCTCGCTGAAGAAGCAGTAGTCGCTCGATGCAGACGCGGCCCTTCGACGGGGCCGCGCACGAGCAACTCGATCGTCGGCACTGGGTCGCCAGCGACTCAGCCCGAAGACGGGGGACTCAAATCAACCAGAAGCCGCCGGGTCAACCTCGGCGGTTTCTGTTTCTGACGACGTCGTCGTATCCGGCTTCGGTGCCGTACCCGACTGACGTCGCGACGGAGCTTGCGAGGGCGGGCGCATGCTCTCGAGCACCTCCGGGGGAGGGCGGCTGAGGCGTTGGGGCCGCTCGATCTCGATGCGCTCGATCTTGTCGTTCGCGAGCTCGCGCACGATGAGCTTGAGGCCCCACGCTTCGACGGACGTGCCCTCCTCGACAGCGCCTTCGAAGGCGCTGCCGATGGTGCGTTTCGGATCCGGCTCCTCTACCTCGAGGCCGAGATAGGTGGAGAGATCCTCGAAAGGCAGAGACGCGAGGGCGAGCAAGCGCCCGTCGCCGAGCTCTTGGATGGGTGCAATCTCGGCGTCGTCGTGCTCGTCGCGGATGTCGCCGACGATCTCTTCGATGACGTCTTCGAGGGTGACGATACCGCTCGTTCCACCGAACTCGTCGACGACGACCGCGAGATGTTGGCGCTTCTGGCGCATCTCGCGGAGCAACGTCACGAGCTTTTGCTGTTCGGGAACGAAGATGACGTCGCGACGCACGACGTCCGCGAGGCTGCGCGGCTCGCTCTGCGGGCCGTCGGCGCCTTCGATGCTGTGCGGCGTCTCGGCGCGAAACACGTCTTTCGCGACCAAAAGACCGATGACGTTGTCGAGCTGGCCTTCGTAGACGGGATAACGAGAGTGGCCGCTCTCGGCGACGAGGCGTCGCACCTCGTCGAGAGGCGTGCGCAGATCGACGGCCTCGACGCGGTTGCGCGGGACCATGACGTCCTTTGCGCGGCGGTCTTCGAATTCGAGGACGTTGCGGATGATCTCCGCGGGCTCTGCGCCGACGACGCCGCTGCGCTCGACCTCGTCGACGAAGTACTCGACCTCGGCGGACGCGATGTCGGGGTCGGTCGACTCCGGCTCCTGCATGCGCTCCGACAAGGCCTTGCTCGCGAAGGCGAGCGGCCCAGCAAGCGGCAAGAACACGATCTCGAACGGGCGCAACAAGGCCGCGAGACGCAGGCCCCACACATCCGCGTTTCGCCGCGCGATCGAGGTCGCGAGATCCGAGAACGGCGCGTAGATCGCGACGGTGGCCACGATCGCGACGATGGTTCCGACGTGGCCGGCGATGAATCGCTCGACCACGTGTGCAAGCATGACCGCCGTCACGGCCGCGCAGAGGACGCGACCGACGACGTAGGTCGAACGCATCGTCCAAGGAGACCGGTGGTAGCGCTCGAGGGTGCTCTTGTGCGGCAGGTCTTCCTGCTCGAGGAGCGCCGCGACGCGCGCGCTCGACAGCGACCCCAGTGCGGAATCCACCGAGACGAAGAGCGCTCCGAGGAGCGCGGAGCCGATCGCCAGCAGTAGGCTTGGAAGTGGAACCGACATCATCCTGTCGTGCGCGCGGACTATCAGGTCGAACCCTGGGGCGCCTCCCGACTGCCGACGACCAGGGTCAGGGCCCGCTGGGACGCGAGCCTCTTACCCCTGGACACTAGCAGCCCGACCTGGTCTGCGGCAACGCGCGCCGGGATTATGGAGCGTCGTGAAACACTCTCAACACCGCGAGCTCGTCGCTGCGGCGTTCCGCGACAGCGATCAACGAGCGACTGCTTTCGTCGACGAGCGCGCATCGATCGCCGACGTTCACGTCCAATGACCGCTCGACGCGTGCGGGGTCGAGACCTCGCCCGTTTCGAACGAGGCGTTCTTGCGCTGCATCGAGGCGCAGCGCGGTGAGGTGCCTCGATGCAGCGTCTGCAAGCGATAAAACGTGTGCTCGAACATCGACGCCCTCTTTCGTGATGTCGATCGCGCCGGTCCGATCGAAAGTGCCCGAGCGCGTGCGCTCGAGCGCGTCGAGGTGGGCGGCGGTGTCGAGCGCCGCGCCGAGATCGCGCGCGAACGCGCGCACGTAGTAGCCCTTCGAGACGGTGAGCTCGACGTCGAGATGAGGTGGATCGGCCGATGTCGACACCAGCTTTGTGTCGAGCACGTGAACGCGGCGTGGCGGAAGAATGACCTCTTCTCCGGCGCGCGCGCGCTGGTAGCTGCGGACGCCGTCGACGTGGATGGCAGAGTACGCCGGCGGAACTTGCTCGGTTCGTGCAAGCTCGGCGTCGAGCGCGGCGCGGACGAGCGGCGCGGGTGATGCGAGGTCGCACGCGAGCGCGGCGAGCTCGCCTCGAACGTCGTCGCCGACAGGTGCCTCGTGGGTCGTGTCGCCTTCGGCGTCGAGTGTCGTTGTCGCGCGACCGAGCGAGACCCCCGCGACATAACACTTGTCGGCGGCCGAAAGGAAAGGCTCGAGCTTCGTGCCCTCGCCGACGAGGACGACGAGCAGCCCCGACGCCATCGGATCGAGCGTGCCTGCGTGTCCGACGCGCGACGTGCCGAGCCGCCGGCGCACGAGCCCCACGATGTCGTGGCTCGTCGGGCCGCGCGGCTTGTCGACGAGGAGGACGCCGTGGATCGATGCGCGGCTCACGAGGAGCGCTCCGTCTCGCGCGGCTCGAGATCGATCCGCAGGACCGGGTAGGGGTCTTCGCCGCCGACGACGCGAAGGCCTGCCTCTTCGAGCGCCGGCGCAGGGATCGTCCACAGCTCTTCGTCGGAGACGCGTTCGAGCGGCCGGCGAGGCAACGCCTCCACCGCGCGTGCACCGCGTTCGCGTGCGAGGTCGATCGCGGCGCGCACCATCTTGGTCGCGAGGCCCGTGCGGCGATGGTCGGGGTGTACGAGCGCACAGCCGAGGAGGTAGACACCGGTCCGATCGCCGCGAAAACAAGGCATGTTGCGGTAGAAGCGGCCTTCGTAGGCCTTCTTCACGGCAGGTGCGGGCGAGAGCTTCATCCACCCGACGACGGCGTCGCCGTCGAGCGCGACGATCGCGAGCCCTTCGTCGCTGCCGGTCCGCACGGCGTCTTCGAGCTCGGCGCGGTTTTGGTCGCGGCCCTCCGCGCAGCGGAGGAGCCAGTCGTTCTTGTCGCCGTCGAAGTGGAGGTAGCGGCAGTAACAAGGACAGCTCGCGGCCTCGAAGAGCTCGTGGAGGCGCGCGGCGTCGGCCGGCGTGACGGGACGGACGGTGATCAAGGTGCGGCTTCGGCGTTTCGTCGGACGAGACCGCTTGCATCGAGGAGACCTTCGACGCGCGCGGCGACGCGGAGCAGCAGCGCCTCTTCGAACGCGGGCGCGGTGAGCTGAAGACCAACGGGAAGCGGCGGGCCTCCGTCGCCCGGGGCAGCGAGCCCACACGGAATGCTCAGCGCCGGGACACCCGCGAGGCTCGCGGGCAGGGTGCAGACGTCGCCGAGGTACATCGCGAGCGGGTCCTGCGTTTTCGCGCCGAGCTTGAACGCGACGGTCGGGCTCGTCGGCGACAAGAGCAGATCGACCTCGGAGAACGCGCGGTCGAAGTCGCCTTTGATGAGCGTGCGGACCTTCTGCGCGCGGCGGTAATACGCGTCGTAGTAGCCGGCGGAGAGGACGAAGGTGCCGAGGATGATGCGGCGCTTGACCTCGCGTCCGAACCCGCGGCCGCGCGTCTTCTTGTAGAGCTGATCGAGCGGCTCACCGCGTTCGTGGACGCGCAGCCCGTAGCGAACGCCGTCGTAGCGCGCGAGGTTGCTCGACGCTTCGGCGGTCGCGAGGACGTAATACGCGGCGACGCCGAAGCGGGTCGACGGTAGCGACACCTCGACGAGATCGGCGCCGGCCTTCGCGAGCTCGTTCGCCGCGGCGAGCACGGCGGCACGAACCGCGGGTTCGACGCCGGCCTCGAGCGACTCGCGGGCGATGCCGATCCGAAGCGGTCGTCCGTCGGCATGCTTCAGCGGATCACCCTTGAAAGATGCCGGATCGAACACCGCCGACGGCCGATCTTCGCTCGTCGCGTCGTGCTGGTCGCCGCCCGCGATGACCTCGAGGGAGACGGCCGCGCCGCGGACGTCTCGCGCGAACACGCCGACCTGATCGAGGCTCGATGCGAAGGCGAAGAGACCGTACCGCGACACGCGACCGTACGTCGGCTTCACCCCGACGACGCCGGTGAGCGCGGCTGGTTGGCGGATCGATCCACCGGTGTCGGACCCGAGCGCGAGGGGCGCCATGTTGGCGGCGACCGCGACTGCGCTGCCGCCGCTCGACCCGCCCGGGATGCGCGTCGGATCGTGCGGATTCCGTGCGGGAAAGAACGCGCTGTTCTCCGTCGACGAGCCCATCGCGAACTCGTCCATGTTGGTCTTGCCGATGATGATCGCGTCGGCCGCGCGGAGCTTCGCGACGACGGTCGCGTCGTACGGCGGAAGGTAACCGGCTCGAGGATCCGCGCCCTGATCCGACGTCGACGCGCCGGGGACGAGAATGCGTGACGCGGCGGTCGTTGGCGCATCCTTCGTCGCGAGCGCGTCTTTGACGGCGACCGGGACGCCCGCGAGCTTGCCGAGCGGCTCGCCGCGTTTTCTTCGCTCGTCGATCGACCGGGCGGCGGCGAGCGCGGCGTCACGCGAGACCGTCAAGAACGCGCCGAGCGCGCCGTTCGATGCGTCGATGGCGTCGAGGCTCGCGCGCGTGATCTCTTCCGCGCCGACTTGGCCCGAGGAGACGAGCGCGGCGAGCTCGGGAGCGGATCGCTGCAACAAGTCGCTCATGGTGGTCAACCTTCGTCCACGAAGGTGGGAACGACGAAACCACCCTCGGCCGCGCGCGGCGCACCCGCGAGCGCGACGTCGGCGCCGAGCGACGCGACGGGCTCGTCCGGACGGCGTCGTTCACGATCCGCGCGAACCGACGAAAGCGGCGGCAAATCGCCGACGTCCGCCTCTTCGAGGATCGCGACGTAGTCGACGATGCGCGCCAGATCGTGGGTGAGCTCCGCCGTCTCCTCGGCTGACAGCTCGAGGTTTGCGAGGCTCGCGAGTCGCGCGACGAGCGCTTCGTCGACCTTTGCAGACATCCATCGGGTCTCTACTCCTTGTGCCCCCGGGGCGGCAAGGCGCGCTTCGTTCGGGCGTCGGCCCACAAAGAACGTCGAAAGGTTGCGGCGGCGGTCACCTTGGTGGATGGGATGGTCCACGGCCCGAGGCGCGCTTCGATTAGAAGCGTTCCGACCGCTCGAGCGTTCGTAGATCCGCCATGGTTTCGTCCACGCCCACAACGCACGTCCTCACCCGCGACGAGCGCGACGTTCGCCCCGCCGCCGACGGTCGCCGCTCTGCGCTGAAGGGCCGTCTCACGGTCCTGGGTATCGGCGCCGTCATCGCCCTGATCGGCTTCGCGCGTGGGCCCAACGTCTCGAAGGGCGATCGGCGGCAAGCGGTCGCCGAGCTCGTCGCAGAGCACGGCCTCAAGGCGAAGGCCGACGACGTCGTGTTCGTCGATGGTCCGCGCGGCGTCCTCGGATCGGCGTTCGGTCGAGCGCGTGTGCTCGTGCGCGGCAGCGCGACGATGGTCCCCGGGCCGGAGGCAGGCACGCTCGTCCCGGCGGAGGGTGACGTGCCGAGCGACATTTACCTCTTCGAGGCCCGCCTCTCGCCGAGTGGTGCGCTGCTGGATCTCTCCGGCGGCTACAACTTGAGCGACACCACCGGCGCCGACGAGACCTGCCCCGTCGTGCTCGGCGAGCGCGTCGCGTACGCGTCGAACAGCGGCATCGAGGGTGCGCCGACCGTCATCTCGCTCCTCGATCTCGCCGGCCAAGAGCCGCTCGCGCTCCCGACGATGGGCCGCGCGCAAAACGCCGTCACGAACCTTCAGATGACCGGTCGCGTCGGCGGCATCGGTCGCAAGACGTTCGTGGTCGAAGGCGACGGCGACGTGGCGGTCGCGATCGAGAACGGCGCGATCACGGTTCGTACGCAAAAAGACGTCGCGCAGATCGTCGGCGCCGAAGGTGTCGTCTCGGATCTTCCGAAATGGATCGTCGCGCAGCCGACGGAGGTCGCGCAGCCCGGAAACCTCGTCACCTGGTCGGTGGACCGCGTCCGCCACGAGATCGGCGACGAGAACATGCAGATGATCAAGCAGGCCTACTTCGAGGCCAAAGACTTCTTCATGAAGCACAAGGGCGAAGCGACGCAGGAAGAGGTCGCCGCCGACATCTCCGAAGAGATGGGCGAGGAGATCGGCCCGCCGAAGCGCGAGATCCCCGTCGACCCGGAGACGGGCTGGCCTCCGCCGCCGCTCGAGCCGTGGGTCACGCCGTCGCTCGAAGGCGAAGGTCAGTGGAACGTGAAGGAGGACGAGGCCTTCTACCGTCACCAGCCGAACCTCCCGCCGAGCTACCTCACGACGTTCATTCGCAGCGACAAGATGCGCAAAGACACGCGCGTCTTCATCCTCCTGTGGGACCCGCGCATGATCGAGCTCAGCATGCAGGCGGGCACGGTCGAGCCGAAGAGCGCGACCGGCAAGGCCGGCCCCGGGATCATCCCGCGCACACCCGACGTGATGAAGCGCGTCGTCGCCGCGTCGAACGCAGGCTTCCAAGCGCTGCACGGCGAGTTCGGCATGATGGCCGACGGCGTCGTGTACCTGCCGCCCAAGCCCTACGGCGCGACGGTGATGAAGCTGCGCGACGGCACGACCGCATTCGGGACGTGGCCGAACGACGCGACCGTTCCGGACCAGGTCGTCTCGTATCGGCAGAACATGACCGTCATGGTCCAGGACGAGGCGTTCAATCCCTACGACCGCACGTGGTGGGGAGGCACGGTTCCCGGCGCCGAAGACAAGACGCACACGGTTCGTACCGGCATCTGCCTGACGAAGGAGAAGTTCGTCGGCTACTTCTACGGGGCGGATCTCAGCCCCGAGGCGCTCGCGCAGGCGATGATTCAAGCGCGCTGCTCGTACGGTCTCGCGCTCGACATGAATGCGGGCCACGCGGGTCTCGAGTTCTACAAGGTCGCGCAGCACGACAAGATGCCGGCGCTCGACCGCGGGCTCGACGGCAAGTGGGAAGCAGAGGGTGAAGTGCCCGGCATGCCCGGATGGGATTTCCGCGCGAAGCGGCTCATCAAGGGCATGGGCTTGATGAGCTTCCCCCGGTACATCAAGCGCGAGGCGCGCGACTACTTCTACCTGACGCTGCGTTGGGTCGTCCCGGGCGAGAACCTTCCGACCGTCATCGAGCCGCTGGTCGAGAACGAGGGCGCGTGGGAGACGAAGAACCTCCCGCAACACGGCTTCCCCTACGCCATCGCGCTCTCGCAGGTGCGGCCCGACAAGGCCGATGCGTCGCAGTCGTTCCGTGTGCTCGAGCTCGACCCGCGCATGGTCACCGGCCAGCGCGCTTCGACCGACGATGCCGCCGCCAAGACCATCGCGACGATGGATCCAGGGGCAAACGCGGGCGCGGCGAACATCTGGCTGTTCGGCCGCGCGTTCCTGGTCTCGAAGGATTCGCCCGGCAAGGGTGCGGTGCGCGTCGTGAGCGGCGAGGAGTCGCCCGGCAAAGGTGCGGCGATCGCCTGCGTCCACGATGAGTCCGGAATGCTCTACTACGCAGAGCTCAAGGACGCGGCCACGGGTGCTCGAGGCAGTCTGTCCGCGATGAGCGCGCTGCTCACGTCGATGGGCTGCACGCAGCAGGTCTCCCTCGCGGAGCCGCTCGCGCTCGCGCTCGGTGATGGGACCAACCTCGCGCGCACCGCCGTCCATCCGCCGAAGTCCTCATCGGCCGTTCGGCTCGTTCGCGCAGAAGCGGCGGGCGGTGCCCGCTTCTTCGAGGACACGCCGGTCGTTCCGCGGTCGGAGTGGTACCCGCTGCAGCAGCAACGAATCCGCTATCACAAGAAGCCTGCGAAGCAGGACTGACGGCCTTGGTGCGCCCTTCGCGACGTGCTAGCAAGCGCGCCGCGTGCAGCGTGCGATGTCGTTCGGTCCGTATCTTTTGGTCGAGCGCATTGGCCTTGGCGCTCGATCGGAAGTGTACCGAGCGCGCCGCGCATCCGGCGATCCGGTTTCCGGCGCGTCTCCGACGCAACGAGCCACGGAGGCGGGCGGTGTCGAGTGGTTCGCCGTCAAGCGTGCGCTCCCCGGCGCGACGCACGATCGGGAGGCGCAGAACGTCATCGTCGGTGAAGCCGAGCTCCTCTCGAAGCTCGATCACCCGGGCATCGTGCGCATGCGCGACGCCGGGTCGCACGCGGGCGTCGCATACGTCGCGTACGACCTCGTCGAGGGCGTCGATCTCGAGCGGCTGCTCGCGGTCGCGCGCGAGCGAGGCAAGACGCTTCCGCTCGACGCAGCGCTCACCATCGCCATCCGCGTCGCCGAAGCCCTCGCGTACGTCCACGCGTTCGGCCAGAGCGATGGCGCGTCGCATCGTCCGATCGTGCACCGCGACGTAGGTCCTTCGAACGTCCTTATCGGGTTCGACGGTCGTGTGAAGCTCGCCGACTTCGGGATCGCGAAGGTCCCCGGGCGCAATTCCACGACGGGCGTCGGCGAGATCAAAGGAACGATCCGTTACATGGCGCCCGAGCAGGTTCGAGCCGAAGAGCTCGATCCGAGAACCGATCAATACGGGCTTGGCGCAGTGCTTCTAGAGATGGCGACGGGGCGTGCCCCGTTCGAAGGACGCAAGCCCGTGGAGATCCTCCAGGAGCTGGCGAAAGGTGGTCGGTTGGATCCGGACGTCGCTGCACCGACGCTTCCGGAAACAATGCGCGAGGTACTCCGCAAGGTGCTCGCCCCGCACGTGGCGGAGCGGTACCATACCAGCGCAAAACTTCTCGAGGCCCTGCATGGGCTCGTGCAAAAGTTGGGCGTGCAAGTAGGCGACGAGGCCGTCTTGCATGTGGTTGGTGAGCTGTTTCCTGCGCGCGCGCAGGCCAAGACGTTTGAGGAGAGCCACAGCATGGCTGAAGACAAAGGGAGCGATCTGGACGTGTTCGAGGGTCTCGCCAAGAAATCGGTGAGATCTCAGAACCTGCCGATCCCTGCCTCGAGCCCGCCCACCTCGGGCAGAGTGTCCGGGCTTCCGGCACCTGTTCCGCCTCCGCCTTCGATGCGATCGGGAGCGAAGTCGACGTTACTCGGCGTGCCTGTTCCCGCGCTTCCGCCGGGGTCGACAGCGACGCCGATGCCGTTGCCTCCGCCGAGCGCGAAGCCGCCGGTGAAGACGCTCGTCGGCACTGCACCGTCGCCTTCTGCGCCGCCGAGCGCAGCGAACTTGCCGCCGCCGAGCGGGCTGCCGCCGCCGGTGAAGTCGGCGAGCGCACCGCCGCTTCCGCCGCCCGCGAGCGCACCGCCGAAGGCACCGCCGCCGCCGAGCACGCTCGTCGCTGCGGTTCCACCTCCGCCGAAGCCGCCCGCATCGATCGGTGCTGCCGTCGGCCTGCCGTCGAAGCCGCACGACGACGGAACGGAAGAGAAGACGCCGCCCGCGGGTGTCCCCGTTCCGAAGAAGGCCGACGGCGCGTCGCTCGACATGGACTGGGAGGAAGAAGAAGAGTCCACCCACGTCTTCGAGAAGAAGAAGCACGGCCTCAACAAGTCGCAGGGCCCGCGCCCCGCGGCCGGCACGCCGCCCCCGTCGACCGCTACTCCTCCGCAGTCGCGCGTCGGTCTCGCGGGCACGCTTCTCATGTCGTCGGGCGCGTCCGCTGCTCCGCGCAGCGTGCCGCCGCCGGTGCTGCCTCCGCCCCCGGCCGTGCCGCAGCAGGCGAAGACGATCATCAGCGAGCCGACGCCTGCCCCGTCGGTCGCCGCGGCGGTGCCTGCGGTCGCTCCCGCCTCCCATCGCAAGCCGTCGGAAGAGCCGACGATCGTGCGCCAGCGCGAAGGCTCTTCCGGAAGGCTCGGCGTGATCCTCGGCGGCCTCGCGCTCGTCGCGGTCGTCGGTCTCATCGTCTACCTGGTGCTTCCGCGTAAGGGCGATCTGAAGATCACCATCACCTCGAAGACCGGCCAGGCGATCGCCAAGGCGGAGATCTACGTCGACGGCAAGAAGCTGTGCGACACGACGCCATGCCTCGCGAGCGGGCTCGACGCCGGCTCGCGCTCGGTGCGCGTGATCATCAACGACCAGGTCGTCGCCGATCAGACCGCGAAGGTCGAGCCGGGCCGCGAAGAGTCGGTGACGATCAGCATCGATGGTGGCCCGGCGGAGAAGCCGGCGCCGACGAACGCACCCGTCGCGTCCGCGACGACGACGGCAACCGCCGCGCCGGTGGTGGTCGAAGGCACGGGCTTCAAGATCTCCGGTCCGAAGGACGTGAAGATCTCCGTCGATGGCAAGGACAAGGGCGTCCTCGGCTCGAGCGTCTTCAGCATCAAGGATCTTCCGCCCGGCGAGCACACGATCAAGCTCGACGGCGGCGAGACCTACAAGTCCACCGAGAAGAAGATCACCGTCGTCAAAGACAAGATGGAGGATCTCGGCGAGCACAAACCGCAGGTCCTGAAGGGCGTCCTCACGCTCGAGCTCAAGACCGACGGCGCGCAGATCCAGATCACCGGCGAGCGCAACGGCAAGAAGTTCGACAAGAAGCTCACCGCCGCGCAGCTCGACAAGCCGATCGCCGTTCCGACCGACGAGGGCTGGAAGATCACGGCGACGAAGAAGGGCTTCGAAGACTTCGAGCAAGAAGTGAAGTTCGATGACGGCGTCGCGGAGAAGACGCTCAACATCGAGCTCGCCGAGAAGGGCAAGCCTGCGCCGGCACCGGGACCGCTCTCCACCGGGACGCCGCCGACGCCTGCGACCGGCAAGCCTACTGCGACCGCCACGTCGACGGCCGCGGCTCAACCGCCGAGCGGCAACGGCACGCTCAGCATGAACTCGATCCCGATCTCCGCCGTCATCCTCGATGGCGTTCCTGTCGGAAAGACGCCGATCAGCGGTCGCAGCGTCTCGGCCGGCAGCCACACCGTCACGTTCAGGCACCCGGAGAAGGGCACGAAGACGGTCACGGTCACCGTGAAGCCCGGCGGCAAGGCCGCTGCGTCGGTCAAGTTCGACTGACGGGTTCGCGGTAGAAAAGCCCAACCGACAACGGAGCGCCGAGTCGACCTGCTGATGAAGCAGGGCAACTCGGCGCTTCGGTCATTTCGATCGCGAATCTGTGACGCTCGTGTCCACAAAGCGATGCGTGAAGGCCCCTCGTCAGACGTCAACCTGGTTGGCGGCCATCCAACCGGGGGCGTCATGGCGGGGGATCTTCACGCGACTATTTCGAGCATTCCTCGAGGCACAGCGTATGCTTGGGTTCGTTCGTCTCATGCCTCCGCGTTGGCACCTGCTTCGTCGCCTCTACGCGCTCGGTCCGGTCGCGATCGTCATCGCGGGCTGCTTGAGCCCGACGTTGCCGCTTCCGCCTCCGGACGAGCCGAACACGATCACCTCGAGTGAAGAGGGCATCTGGCTCGTCGGCGGCGATTGCATCGCAGGCGCCGAGGTCGTGGTGATGAACGAGGAGACGGGGCGCGGCGAGGTGTTCCTCGATCTCGATCGGAAGGGTCGATACTCGGTCGCCATCGAGGGCGAAGCTTGTGACGTGATCGTCATCTCTCAGTCGCTCAGCACCGAAGAGAGCGCTGAGGTGCGCGTCACGCTCGAAGAGGTCGCGGACGGCGTCGAGGTGAATCCGGACGCTTGCCCGTAGCGGTCCCGTCGCTCCGGCGGAGATGGTAAGGTGGCTACCATGGCCACTTCACCGGCCGGTCAGCGTGTCCTCGTCGTCGACGACGAGCCGAGCCTTCGCGAGATGCTCAGCATCGCGCTGAAGCGCGCCGGCTACGAGGTCGTCATCGAGGCGGGCGTTCGCGCGGCCGCCGAGCGTCTCAAGACGACGCTCACGCCCTTCCCCCTCGTCATCTCGGATCTCGTGATGCCCGACGGCTCGGGGATGGAGGTTTTGCAGACCGCGAAAGCCCGATCGCCGTCGACCGAGGTCATCATCATGACCGCGCACTCGACGGTCGAGGGTGCGATCGAGGCGATGCGGGCGGGCGCTTACGACTTCATCGTGAAGCCGTTTTCGCCGCGGCACATGCTCGCGCAGGCCGAAAAGGCGATCGAGAAGCACGCGCTCTTCAGCGAAAACCAGCGCCTCAAAGCGCAGCTCCAGCGCATCGGTGGGCAAGACCTCGATCTCGGCGCGAGCCCCGCGATGGCGACGGTCGCGACGATGATCGATCGCGTCGCGACCACACGCACGACGGTGCTCATCACCGGGGAGAGCGGCACGGGCAAAGAAGGGGTCGCGCGCCTTCTGCACACGAGGAGCGACCGCGCCGGCAAGCCGTTTCGGGTGGTCAATTGCGGCGCCCTCCCCGAAGCGCTGATGGAGAGCGAGCTGTTCGGTCACGAGAAGGGCGCATTCACCGGCGCGACCGCGACGCGACCGGGTTTGTTTCGTGAGGCGGATGGCGGGACCTTGTTGCTCGACGAGGTCGGCGAGCTGCCGCTCGCCCTGCAGGTGAAGCTCCTCCGCGTCCTGCAGGAGAAGCGCGTGCGCGCCGTCGGTGCGGACGACGAAAAGCCGGTCGACGTGCGTGTTCTCGCGGCGACGAACCGGGAGATCGAGGCCGAGGTGAAGGCCGGCCGATTCCGCCAAGATCTCTATTACCGATTGAACATCATCCGTATTCACCTCCCGCCGCTGCGCGACAGGGCAGGGGATGTCTCGAGACTCGCGGAGAAGTTCTTCCGGCGCTTCGCCGACGAGATGGGCAAAGACGTGCGCTCGCTCAGCGCCGATGCCTTGCGCGCGCTCGACCGCTATTCGTTTCCGGGCAACGTCCGCGAGCTCGAGAACTTGATGGAGCGCGCGGTGGCGCTGGCGACCGGATCTGCCATCGGCCTCGGCGATCTGCCGCCCGAGATCAGCGGCATCGCGAGCCTACCGACGCCGCTCGTCGGCGCGGATCTGCCACCCGAGGGCGCGATGCTCGACGAGGTCCTCGGCGAGATCGAGCGCCGCATGATCCTTCAGGCTCTCGAGCGAACGCAGGGTGTGCGAAAGGCAGCTGCAAAGCTCCTCGGCATCACGTTCCGCTCGATGCGTTATCGACTCGAGAAACACGGCCTCGATGTGGGCGATGGTGCGGACGAGGACGCGGCGCGCGAAACGTCACCCGCTTCGTCGGACCGGTGACGTTTTTCGGCACTCTGATTGGCTCTCAGATACGATCCCTCGGTAACCACGGAGGACGTCCCATGGCACGACCGGTGCTTAAGCAGCCAACCACGATGCGGAGAGCGCGAGGGTTTACGCTCGTCGAGCTGATGGTCGTCGTCGCGATCATCGGCGTTCTCGCCGCGCTCGCGATTTATGGGCTGCGCAAGTACCAGCTGTCGGCTGGGACGAGCGAAGCGACGGCGATGCTGCAGAGCATTCGCGGCGCAGAAGAAGCGTGGCGAGCGGAAAATCTCGCCTACGGCGGCTGCACCAACGGCGGGGCGGCGCCCGTTACGACGATGTCTCTCGGCGTGAACGACCTCTATCCGCGTCCGCTCGCCGGCATCAACGACAAGAAGATTCAATGGGGCGCCGTGACCACCAACATGGGCCTCTGCTTTCGCGCGCTGGGCATCAAGTCGGACGGCCCGGTTCGGTTCTCTTACGGGGTGATGGCCGGTAACCCGGGCACCGCGGCGAACCTCACGCTCCCCGATACTTGGCAAAAGCCGCCGCCGAACATCCCTTCACCGCGCGAGCCTTGGTACGTCGGAGTCGCCTACGGAAACCGCGACAACGACGCGCTCTACGCACGGCTTTCGACGTCTTCCCTGATGAACGAAGTCTACGTCGAGGACGACACCGAATAGCGACTTAAGCCGGCGGCGCTCGTTCCCGCCAAGACAACTGAGCTTCGATTGAGCTCCCTTTGATTTGGGCTCGCGGCATCGCTGCGAGCGGATGGATTCTTGTGTGTTGATAACCCCCGCCGACCTGCGGGGCGGAGGAGGATCTAACGATGCGTGCTTTCAAACGTTATGGTCGGGCTGGCTTTACCCTCGTCGAGCTGATGATCGTCGTCGCGATCATCGGCATTCTCGCAGCGCTCGCGATTTACGGCGTCCGCCGCTACCTGCAGAGCGCGAAGACGAGCGAGTGCAAGAACAGCATCGGCGCGATCGGACGCGGTGCTGTCGGCGCGTACGAGCGTGAGACGACCCCGCAGGAGCTTCTCACGGAAGGCGCATCGGCGACGGCGTTCTCTCACGACCTCTGCGCCGGCGCGACGAAGGTTCCGGACTCGAACACGGTTCCGGTTGGTCAGAAGTACCAGCCGAACAGCGCGAACACGAAGGACTTCGAGACGGGCGACGCGATCAGCGGTTGGAAGTGCCTGAAGTTCACGATCACGAACCCGATCTATTACTCGTACGGCTACAACGCGACGCGCGTCGACGGCGCGGGCAGCGTCGGTACGGCGCCCCAGACGACGCCGGCGCTCACCAGCAGCGCGGCGACGGCGGGTAACTTCCTCATCTTCGCGAACGGCGACCTCGACGGCGACGGCCAGTACAGCGCGTTCGGACAGGTCGGGTCGGTCAACACGGCGACCCGCAGCGTCCGCCTCGCGACCGAGCTCCAGGTCCTCGACGAGTACGAATGATTGAAAGCCAGCTTCGCCGTCTCGGCTGACGAACGGCGCTCGCTGGGCTAGAACGGAGCCGCGATGCAGATGACCCTGCTCCGCTTCGCGGCCATCGTAGGAATCGGCGGTAGCCTGTTGGCTGTCGCCGTTCCTGCGTTTGTGAGAAACCTCTCCGCGTCGAAGACGACGGAGGCTCTCGAGGGTCTGCAGCGCATCGCGAACAACGCCGTGTCGAACGCGGCAACGCACGAGCAAGCTGTCTCGTTTCCTCCGGGCGTGGAGCTCACCCCGGCGGAGGTCCCGCGCGGCATCGCGGTGAAGGACGCGCCGGGGACGTGGGACCACCTGACCTGGCGGGCGCTCGACTTCCGCATGGAGAACGACCACGCCTACAGCTTCAAGTTCGATTCGAGCTTCGATCGCGTGACGAGCATCGCAAGATTCGCGGTGCGTGCGCACGGCGATCTGGACGGCGATGGGAACTGGTCGACGTTCGAGGTGCGCGGCGAACGTCTGCCGGGCGAGCCCGCGAAGGTCATGGCCGGGCTGCTCGTCACGCGAGAGCTCGAGTGATGCGGCTCGGCGACGCTCTTCCGGTCGCCTTCGTTCTTGCGGGGCTCGCTGCGGGCATCGGCTCACAGATCGTCGGCCGAGCCTCACACCGCGAGATCAAAGAGACGACCGAGACCTATCTGCTGCCGCCGCCGCAACACTTGGTGGTCATGTCGCTCGGCTACCGTGCAGCGATCGCCGACGTGCTCTGGGCGAACGTCCTCGTGACGCAGGGCTTGCGGCTCGGCGAGCGCCGGCGCTTCGACACCGCGGTCGAATATCTCCAGGCCATCAACGAGCTCGAGCCGAAATGGCGCGACCCATACAGGAGCACCGAGGCGCTCGTGACGTTGCAGGCGAAGGCGACGCCGATCGAGCAGGTGTACGCGGTCCGAAGGATCCTCGAACGCGGTGTCCGCGAGCGCCCGATGGACGCGGAGCTGTGGCTCATCCTTGGTCAATTCACGGGACAGATCGCGCCGGGCACGTACCTCGAAGACGATCCCGTCGAGGCAGAGAAGTGGAGGCGCGAGGGAAGCGAATACCTCGCGAGGGCTGCGGAGCTCGCGCCCTCCGACCCGACGATCGCGTGGCAGACGATCGGCGCCGGAAAAGTCTTCGCGCGGTCGGGGCGTCTCGAGCGCGCCATCGAGCTCTACTCCGTGATTCTCGCGACCACGACCGACGCCGAGCTCCGCGAGCGGATGGAGGTGCTGCTCGCGCAGTTGCAGCGCGACAAACAAGAAGCGGAGGCCGAGACTCGTCGCCGCGCGCTTCACGAGGTGATTCTCGACCGGTTTCCGGGCATGACGGTCTCCGGTGCGTTGCTGCTCGGCCCCGCACCCGATCCGGCCCTCTGTGCGGGTGGGGCGCGCGCGCCGGCGGCCGATCAGCCTGGCTGCGCCTCCGGATGGACGGAGTGGGCCGAGCGGACGAAACGCTCGCGTCGTTGAGGCGGAGGTAAGCGTGCGAGCGAAGTCACGACAGCAGCAAGCGATGCTCGTCGCGCGTGTCGGGCAGCTGCTCGAGGTCGCAACACGCGCGCACCAAGCAGGTCGTCTCGACGAAGCGGAGAAAGCATACCGTGAGGCGGCGTCGCTCGCGCCGGATCATCCCGCGGTTCTCCATCTGTACGGCCTGTGCCGCTGTCAGCGTGGCGAAGTCGCGGAAGGCGTCGCCCTCATCGAGCGCGCGATCGAGCGGGCCCCCGGATACACGGAGGCGCACAACAACCTCGGCAACATTCTGATCCAGACCGGCCAGCTCGACCGTGCGGCCGCGTGCTTTCGCCGCGTCATCGAGCTCGCTCCGGGCTTTTCTCCGGCGCACAACAACCTCGGCGTCGTGTTGCAGCAGAAGCAGCAGTTTTCCGAGGCAGCTGCGGCCTTTCGACAAGCCGTCGTCCTCGATCCGGCCGATGGCCAATATTGGCAAAACCTCGGCGACGCGCTTCGCCGCGTCGGCGACACGAAAGACGCGATCGCGGCGTATCGGCGCGCGATCCAGGTTGCCGGCGGTGCGGCCGACGCGGACGTGTTTCGCCACCTCGCGTCGTGTCTCTCACGGATAGGTGACCGAGCCGGAGCCACCACCGTCGTCGAAGAGTGGCTCGCTCGCGAGCCGTCGAACGAGCTCGCCATCCACATGAAGGCTTCGCTCTCCGGCGACAGCCTCCCGGAGCGCGCGTCGGACGGGTACGTGAAGACGGTGTTCGACGCCTTTGCCGACACGTTCGAGTCGAAGCTGCAATCGCTCGGCTACAAGGCGCCGGGGCTGCTCGTCGGCGCCGTCGAGCGCGCGCTGGCGAATCGGGGTGCGGCCGGCACGGGCCTCGACGTCCTCGATGCCGGTTGCGGCACGGGGCTTTGCGCGCCGCTCTTGCGGCCGATGGCGAGGACGTTGGAAGGCGTCGACCTGTCGCCCAAGATGCTCGACCTCGCTCGCCGAAGGGGTCTGTACGATGTGCTCGTCGAAGCGGAGCTGACGGCCTTTCTCCGCGAGCGCCCGCGCGCCTACGACGTCATCGTCTGCGCCGACACGCTCGTTTACTTCGGGGCGCTCGAAGAGGTCGTCGCAGCGGCTGCGGCGGCTCTACGGTCCGGGTATTTCTCGTTCTGCGTCGAGAGTGAAGCGTCCGCGACGGACGACTACCGGCTGCAGCCGCACGGTCGGTATTGCCACGCGGAGGGGTACGTCCGAAAGGTCGTCGCTGCCGCGGGGCTCACGATCGAAGAGCTCGCGGTCGACGTGATTCGCAAGGAGAACGACGTCGACGTTCGTGGTCTCTACGTCACGAGTCGAGCGTCTTGAGCTGCTTCGAGGACAGCAGGCCCTGCGCCGTTTGCCGCGCCTTCTTGCCTTGCGACGCATCCAGGAAGACTTTGCCGCCGTCGCGGTCGTAGCTCATCAGGTTGTTCTTCACCGACGAGTGCCCGTTGCCGAGGAAGTGCCCGAGCTCGTGCGCGAGGGTCGTGCCGAGCGCGCTCGCCGTGACGATGACGTACTTCTTCTTGAGGTCGGACAGCTTCCGCCAGCAGACGCCCATTCGATAGAGCGACGGGTCGTCGACGTCGCGCAGCGACTCGACGAGGAACACGTTGGCGACGCCGACCAGCATCGAGTCGGCGAGGGCGTCGCGATCCGCTGCCGTCTCGAGACGCGCGTGTTTGGATGCGAGCGCGCGCGCGTCGAGGTGCTCGACGAATCGGATCTTGTGCGCGGCAAAGACGGCGTTGGCCGCTTCGATCTGCGCGTCGACGAACGCGCGCGACACGACCGGCGCGGAAACGGTTTTGCCGTCCCGCTCGGAGGTGACCTCGGCCGTCGCGATGTTGATGGGGACGACGAGCTCCTTCGGCTCGGCGGCCTGCCCGAACGCCGTTCGGTGCAAGAGAAGGCCGAGGCCGCCCGCGGCGGTGGACGTGAGCAAGCTCCGCCGCGAAGTCGTCCCCATCGAAGAAGGGTATCGTCTGCGCGCGGACTGCGCGACCTCACGACCCGGCCCCCGAGCCCGAGAGCACGCTTTTCGCGAAGCCTGCCGATTCGGTTGCAGAACCCGGCCAGCCTGAGCTAGAACGTCGCACCTCGTTCGGCTGCATGTCGGTCGATGCGAGGGAGGCAGCTGGTGCTTTTGCAAGCGGCGGCCTGGTGCGAGCGAAGCTGGCGGAATTGGCAGACGCGCTGGATTCAGGTTCCAGTGGGGTAACTCCCGTGGAGGTTCAAGTCCTCTGCTTCGCACCAAA